>NZ_JBITMD010000037.1:0-94203 GCF_044465905.1 Nonomuraea sp. NPDC049480 | reverse complement strand
CGTCCTCCAGGTCGATCTCCGTCGATGCCTGGATCACAGTACTCATCAGGTGCGTTCTCCTTGATCAGGAGTTACACCGAAGACCGTACAGTCCCGCTCTTCGGAGCAGGGAGCCGGCGAATGTCTGGGCATCTGGCTGGCTGGGCCGGCGTGGCGTCCACCGCACGTTCCACTGTCCGGAACGATCGGGTGCCAGATGCTATGTCGCCTGCGGCGATGGCCGATCTCTTAGATTGTCCGATATGGCAGATCTAGGCAGTCTGGTAGAGGAGACCGTTGGCCTGCTCACGGCACGGCATGTGAGCGTGGTAGTTGCCGCTGTGGCGGGAAAGTCGACGGAGATCCGAGGCTCCGGACAAACGGGAGGCGCTCCTGGCGCCGACACCGTGTTCGAGATCGGCTCGGTGACCAAGGTGTTCACGGCGCTGACTCTGGCGCAGCTGGCCGCGACAGGCGCGGTCGGTCTCGACGAGCCGCTGGTCGCGTTGCTGCCTGAGGGGACGAGAGTGCCGTCGCGAGACGGTAAGGAGATCACACCGTGATGAAGGAGCGCAGCAGGGAGAAGAACCGCTCGCCCTCGGTGTCGGGGATGAAGTGGCCCGAGCGTTCGAACACCTCCAGGCGCGCCCCGGGCAGGCCGTCCACGATCTCCCGCGCCGTGGACAGCGGCGTGATGGGGTCGCGGGTACCGGCCACGACGAGCGCCGGGCACCGGATGGAGGCCAGGCGCGCGGTCAGGTCGAACCGGGCGGTGGACATGAAGCTCATGGTGAGCCCGGGGTTCGGGATCATGCGGGCCATGGCCTGGATGTCGGATTCCGCGGGGAAGTTCGGGTCGGGACTGTAGGCGGGGGCGCAGAGCCGCCCGAAGGCGGCGAACGTCTCCGGGGTTCCCTCGGTGAGGAACGCCTTGGCGGTCGTGGCGGCCTCCTCTCCGGCCTCGGCACGGAAGCCTTCGACGATCCGGTCCAGATCCCAGCGGGCGACGGTGCTCTGCAAGATCAGCTTGGCCGGGTGGCCGGGGTGACGGGAGGCGTAGCTCATGGCTACGGCTCCGCCCCAAGACCAGCCCAGGACGATCGGCTTGACGATGCCGAGCGTGTCGCACAGGGCGCGCACGTCGTCGCCCCACTGGTCGAGGTTCCAGGTGGCCGGGTCGGAGTTCTGGCTGCGGCCGTTGCCCCGCTGGTCGACGTAGACGATCTGGACCAGGTCGGCCAGTTGAGCATAGGCGGGCTTGAAAATCGAGTGGTCATGGCCGGGGCCGCCGTGCAGCAGAAGGAGGGTCGGCTTCTCGCGCATCGCGTAGCCGTCCGGCTCCAGGGCCGCGCCTTCTACGTCCACGTACAGCGACGTGCCGTTCACCTGAACACGCAAGGGGATCCTCCAGTCAATTGGGCGCTTGGCCAACTTCCTTGATCAGTCTGGCCGCGCTCAGCGGAGGACACCATGAAGACCACCCCAGGACGGTGGTAGAGGTGGCCCTACCACCGCCTCGGAGGCGCAGGCGGTGGAGCGGCCGATTTTGAGGGTGCGGGCGGCTCCGGTGACCGAGACGACGTCGTACGACGCCCACCGTCCGTATCATCTCGGCATGGTGGTGAACCCGGAGTTACGGCTCAGCCGGCGGGCGGTGCTCCTGGCCGCCGGAGGGCTGCTCGCCGGTTGCTCCCAGCAGCCCGAGGGCGACAAGGTCCACCTGCGACTGGCCACCGGGCCCGCAGGCGCGGTGTACCGGCGCATCGGCGGTGCGCTGGCCGAACACGTCTCCGAGCACGTGCCAGGCGCCACCTTGACCACCGTGCCGAGCGGGGCGTCCACCGACAACATCCGGATGCTGCGGAACGGCGAGGTGCACCTTGGGCTGACGAGCCTGGACGCGCTGATCACGACCGACGGCAGCGCGCCCGAGGGACTCTCGGCGGTATGCCGGCTCTACGACAGTCACCTGCATCTCGTGGTCATGGCCGGTTCAGCCATCGACGAGTTCCGGGACCTCGAGGGCAAGCGCATATCCCTCGGTGCCCGCGACTCAGGCACCGAATTCACGTCGCTGCGGGTTCTGAAGCTCGGCCCTGTGAACGCCGACAGTCAGTACCTCAGCCAGGCCGCATCGGCGGCGGCACTGCGCGACGGCGAGATCGACGCGATGTTCTCCCTGACCGGCGTCCCGACACCCGCCATCACAGATCTGGCGCAGCGACACCTGATCCGGCTGATCCCGTTGGACGCACAGGCAGACGCGCTCTTCACGGCGTTCCCAGGTCCGTACACGCCGGCCATGATCCCCGCGACTGCCTACGCCGGCGTCCCGGCCACCCGCACCGTCGCTGTGCCGAACGTGCTTCTCGTGCGCAACGACCTGCCCGATGACCTGGTCTACGCCATCACCGACACAATCTTCACGCACACCGGCACGATCACCTCCGCCAGTCGCGACGACGCCGAAGCCGTTCCCGAAGCGTGGCAGATCAACGTGCGTACCGGGATCTCCACCGCATCGATCCCGCTCCATCCGGGCGCGGCCAACTGGTTCCGCGATCGCAAGCGCTGACCCGGGACAGCGACAGGCCAGCGACGGAGCCCGGGTCCTCAGACCGGCGACGGCGCCGGGGCGCCGGACGACGACGCCACCCGCGGAACGACCGGCAACGCGACCACCGCGGCGAATCCGTGCCCTGACCCGTCCGGACGTGGCAGGCCCTCCTCCAGCCGCAGCTCGCCCCCGGCCGCCCCCACCAGGTCGGCGCATATCGCCAGTCCCAGGCCGGTCCCGGGCACGTTCTGGTGCCGCGGCGACCGCCAGAACCGCCGTAGCGCCTGTGCCCGCTCGGACGCGTCGATCCCCTGGCCGTCGTCACGGACGGCGATCGTGACCACGCCTCCGGCCGCGGAGGCGTCGCCGCGTCCAGCGCCCGCACCGCCGGGGACGGCGCCCGCACCACCGGGGACGACTTGGGCGGTTACCTCCACCACCTGCGCGTCCGACAGCCGTAACGCGTTGCTGATCAGCTCGTCCAGGATGCTGCCCAGTCCGCCCGGCGGCTCCAGCAACCGCAGCCCCGGCGGCACGTCGACCGCCAGTGTCTGCCCCGCCGTCGCCGTCAACGCCCGCCACCGGTCCACCCGGGTGGCCAGCACCGCGTCGAGATCCACCGGCGACGCCGTCCGTATGCTCTCCATCCGCGCACTGGCCTGCAGCGAGTTCAGCAGCCGCTGCATCGCCTTAAGCTCGTCGACGGCGACGTCGTACACCTGCAGCCCGTTGCCGGACGCGCGCAGATGCGGTTCCAGACTCTCCACGGCCAGCCGGAGGCTGGTCAGGGGATTGCGCAACTGATGCGACGCGTCGGACACGAACGCCCGCTGCCGCTCCACGGCGTTCTCGACCGCGTCCATCATGGTGTTGAACGACTCCGCCAGCCGCCGCAGCTCGGCCGGGCCGGCCTCGGCGTCCGCCCGGATCGTGAGGTCGCCCTGTGAGATCCGCGAACTCGCCGCGTCCAGCTCCCGCACCGGCCGCAGCACCCACGCCGACACCGGCCAGGCGACGGCCACCAGCGCGATCAACGGCAGCAGTCCGAGCCCTGCGAGCTGGGCCCATCGCACGAGGATGCGATGGCGCGTCCTCGACAGGTCGGAGATCGTCACGACGGCGCCGACGACCTCGCTGTCCCGGCCCACCGGCTCCGCGACCACGAGTGCGGAGTCGTCCCACGGCGCCCATTTCCCGGACGGTTCGGGCCTCGCCCCGGCCAGAGCCGCGGTCACGATCCTGGGCAACGCCGGCTCGGCCCGCGCCGCCTCCTGGTACGCACCGGCTGGTCCGAGCAGCACCGTGCCAGACGTGTCGATCACCGCGACCGGGATGCCGTACAGCTCGTGGTAGCGCGCCAGCTCCTGTTGGAGCGCCTCCGTCCGCCCGGTGGACAGCGCGGTCTCGGCCAGGGACGCGAACCGGCCGACGTCGTTCAGCCGGTCGACGTACGTCTCCTGCATCTCCCGCTCGGCCACGGTGACGCTGAGCGGCACCCCGAGCGCCGCGACGAGCAGCACCGCCAGGGGCACCAGGACGACGAGCAGGCGACGGTGCACGGCGTGTCAGCCGATCAGCTCCGGCCGGTCGGCCAGGAGCCGATAGCCGACCCCGTGGATCGTGCGGATGAGCACGGCCGGCCCGAGCTTGTGCCGTAACGCCGCGATGTGGGTGTCCAGGGTGCGGCTCGAGGACTCCCAGGTCGCGCCCCAGATCTGGTCGAGGATGACGTCGCGGCTCACCACGTTCGGCGCCCGCCGGGACAGCAGCAGGAGCAGCTCGAACTCCTTGCGGGTCAGCGTCAGGGGCGTGCCGTCAACGGTGACCTCGCGGGTGCCGACGCCGATCCGCATCGGGCCGAGGACGAGCGGCTCGTCCGGGTGGCTCATGGCGCGGGCCACCCGGGTGCGTCGCAGGACGGCGTCGATCCGGGCCAGCAACTCCGGGATGCCGAACGGCTTCACGATGTAGTCGTCGGCGCCGGCGCGTAAGCCACGGACCCGCTCGTGCTCCTCCGATCGTGCTGTCACGGCGATGACGGCGGTCTCCGGGTGGTCACGCAGCTTGCGGATCACGTCGAGTCCGTCGCCGTCGGGCAGACCGAGGTCGACGAGGACCACATCGGACGGGGCGGCACGCACGGCCTCGGCGGCGGTGGCGATGCGGTGGACCTCGAAACCCGCCTGGGCCAGGACGGTCACCAGGCCCCGCGCAACGCGGTCGTCATCTTCGATGATGGTGATCCGCATACCGGATTGTACGGCGGGGATCGATGCTCGTGTTAGCCCTTCAGTTCTTGGGATTTCTCTGACACCCGGCGCATTCCTTGGGATTCCTCTGACACCATCCGCGTCCCTGCCAGCCGAGACTGATGCGGCGCACTCACCGAAAAATGGCGCATGCGCTGACGAGGAGGTCGCGATATGAGAACGGCCAGCAGGTATCGGATCGCCGCGCGGATGATCACTGCGATCGGCGTCGTTTCGCTCGTCGCCGCCTGTTCCGGCAACGGAGGCACCACCGGCGGAGGAGGCCCTACCGGCGGAGGCTACCCGGACCAGAACATCACGTTCGTCGTACCGTTCAGCGCGGGCGGCCCGACGGACACCGTCACTCGCATGATCGCCGAGCCGATGGCCGCCAAACTCGGCGGCAAGATCGTCGTCCAGAACGTCGAGGGCGCGGGCGGTACGGTCGGCGCCGGCGAGGTCGCGCGGGCCGAGCCCGACGGCTACACCGTGCTCATGCACCACATCGGCATGTCGACGGCGCCCGCCCTGTACAAGGACCTGGGCTACAAGCCGCTCGAGAACTTCGAGATGGTCGGGCTCGTCACCGAGGTGCCGATGACGGTCGTCGCCCGCAAGGACTTCGCACCCGCGACGCTCAAGGACCTCGTGACCTACGTGAAGGCGAACGCCAACAAGGTCACGCTGGCCAACGCCGGCATCGGCGCCGCATCTCACCTGTGCGGCCTGCTGTTCCAGACCGCCGCCGGGGTCAAACTCCAGGAGGTTCCGTACGAAGGCACCGGCCCCGCGCTGACCGACCTCGTCGGCGGCCAGGTCGACTTCATGTGCGACCAGACCACCAACACCAGCGGCCAGATCTCCGCGGGCGAGGTGAAGGCGTACGCGGTCACCACGCCGGAGCGGGTGAAGAGCCTGCCCGACGTGCCCACCACTACCGAGGCCGGGCTGCCCCAGCTCCAGGTCAGCGTGTGGCACGGTCTCTACGTCCCGAAGGGCACGCCGCAGGAGGTCGTCCAGAAGCTGACCGAGGCGCTGAAGGTGGCACTGGCCGACCAGAAGGTCATCGACCAGATGGCCAAGCTCGGCACCGCGCCGGTCCCGGCCGAGGACGCGACCCCGCAGGCACACCGGGCCAAGCTCGAAGAGCAGCTCGGCACCTGGGCGAAGGTCATCGCCGACGCCGGCGTCAAGGCCTCCTGAGGTGGAGCGCCGCCGGTCCTTCCCCGACGTCCTCGCCGGGGGAATCTTCGTCCTGATCGGTGGCGCATTCGTGGTGGGGTCGCTCGGCTACGAGCTGGGCACCCCGCTGCGGATGGGCCCCGGCGCCTTCCCGCTGCTGGTCGGCGCGACCGTGGCCGCCCTGGGCCTGGCGATCGTCATCAAGGGACTCATCGCCGGCGAAGTGATCTCGTTCGGGCCGATCCCCTGGCGTGCGGTCGCCGCCATCGTGGTCGCGGTCCTGTTCTTCGGATTCACCGTCCGCGGCCTCGGATTCGTACCGACGTCGGCGGTGACCGCCCTGCTGACCACACTGGCCAGCTCGCGCGTACGGCTGGTCACGGCCGTGGCCGTGACCGCCGGGCTGACCGTGGCCGGCACACTCATCTTCGTCGTCGGACTTCAGCTGCGGATCCCGCTATGGGGCCCATGGCTGGGGTTCTGACGCGGCATCCGGATTGAGGCATGGAACTTCTCGACAACCTCGCGTTGGGCTTCTCCACCGCCCTCCTGGTCCAGAACGTCCTCTACTGCTTCGTGGGAGTGCTGCTCGGGACGGCGGTCGGCGTGCTGCCCGGCATCGGGCCGACGGCGACGGTGGCGATGCTGCTGCCGATCACGTTCAGCTTCGAGCCGGTGACGGCGCTGATCATGCTGGCCGGCATCTATTACGGCGCACAGTACGGCGGCTCGACGACCGCCATCCTGATCAATCTGCCCGGTGAGTCGTCGGCGGCGGTCACCGCGCTGGACGGGCACGAGATGGCCCGGCAGGGCCGGGCCGGCGCGGCGCTGGCCGCCGCCGCGGTCGGATCCTTCATCGCGGGTACGGTGGCCACGGTCGCGCTGGCCGTCGCGGCCCCGCCGCTGGCCCGCGTCGCGTTGAAGTTCGGCGCGGCCGAATACTTCTCGTTGGTGCTGCTGGGCCTGATCGTGTCGATCGCGCTGGCGCGTGGCTCGGCGCTCAAGGCACTGGCGATGATCGCGCTCGGCGTCCTGCTCGGCACGGTCGGCCAGGACACCTACACAGGCACGCCCCGGTTCGCGTTCGGCCAGCGTGAGTTGTACGGCGGCATCGACTTCGTGTCGGTCGCCGTCGGCATGTTCGGGGTGGCCGAGATCCTGCGCAACCTGGAGAACGAGCAGACCCGCACGGCGGTCATCAGCAAGGTGAAGAACCTCTGGCCGACCCGCGAGGACCGGCGCCGGATCGTCGGCCCGATCCTGCGGGGCACCGGTCTCGGAGCCGCGCTCGGCGTCCTGCCCGGCGGTGGCCACGTGCTGGCCTCGTTCACCTCGTACGCCGTCGAGAAGCGGATCTCGAAGCGGCAGCAGGAGTTCGGGCACGGCGCGATCGAGGGCGTCGCCGGCCCCGAGTCGGCGAACAACGCCGCCGCGCAAACGTCGTTCATCCCGCTGCTCACCCTCGGTCTGCCCGCCCACCCGGTCATGGCACTGATGGTCGGCGCCTTCATCGTCCACGGCATAACCCCCGGCCCTAACGTCATCACCGACGAACCGGCGCTGTTCTGGGGCCTGATCGCGTCGATGTGGATCGGCAACGTGCTGCTCGTGCTGCTGAACCTGCCGCTGATCGGCGTCTGGGTGCGCATGCTGCGCATCCCGTACCAGGTGCTGTTCCCGATGATCATCCTGTTCGCCGCGATCGGCACATACTCCCTGGGGTTCAACGCGTACGACGTCTACGCGATCGTGTTCTTCGGGATTCTGGGCTACATCCTGATCAAGTGCGGCTGCGAGCCGGCGCCACTGCTGCTCGGCTTCGTCCTCGGACCCCTGCTCGAGGAGAACCTGCGGCGGGCGCTCATCATCTCCCGTGGCGACGCGTCGGTCTTCCTGACCCGGCCGATCTCCGCGGTGCTCCTGGCCCTATCCGTGGCAGCGCTCGTCGTCGCCGTACTCCCGACGATTCGCAAGCGCCGCGAGATCGTCTTCGCCGAGGAGGATTGAGAACTCCTCGAACCCTCAGGGCGGCCCTATTGGCGTTGACGAGAGCTCTTACGTGACGTCAGTCACCAGGACTCGATGATCGGTGCGCCGTGCTCTTGCTCCGACCACACCGCGGTGAGACGGCCGAGCCGTTTCGGGGAGGCCATGCCGTGCGCGAACGCGATCTTTCCCCCGCGCATCCCGAGCACCAGGAGGCCCACCACCCGGTCGTCGACCACGGCGATCACGGCGGAGGAGCCGTTGACCACGCCGGTGGCGCGCCATTGGCGGACGGTTCGGCGTCCCGCATCATCACCGGCGCCTGCGAGATGCCTCTGGAGGGCTTTGAACGCGATGCTCGCGGATCCGCTGCGCATGCTCGTCTGGAGCTGAGATACGACGGAGGGCCCGGATCGCGTTGATCCGGGCCCTCGTCGTTCGGTGTCTCGTGTCAGCCAGTGACCGGGATGTTGGTCTTCACCGGCGTCGGAGTGGGCGCGGGCTTGGGCTCGTCCTGCGTCTGCGTGACGTTCTCGTCCCACTCGATCCAGTCGTGGGTCACCGTCCCGTGATCACGCTGGCCGGGGTGGGTGGGAGTCGGCGTGTAGCTCGGCTTCGGGGTCGAGGTGGGCGTCTTCGTGGGAGTGGGGGTCACCGTGGGCGTCGCAGTGGGCGTGGAAGTCGGAGTCGGAGTGTACGTCGGCGTCTGGGAGGGCGTCACCGTCGGCGTCGGCGTCTGGGACGGCGTGGGCGTCGGCGTCGGCGTGGACTCACACTTGACCCAGAACACCTTGTGCTTGGGCGCGCCCTTCTTGCCCGCGAAGGTCCAGAACAGCTTGTAGTGCCCGTCCGGCAGGGTCATGTCGACGGTACGGCCATGTCCGTCCTTGTCGAGCACGAGGGTGCCGCTCTTCACCGTGGTCTTGTCACCCGTGGGCGGCCAGGACTTGATCTCCCAACTCACCTGCTCGGCCGCGTCGAAGTTGAACCCGACCAGATAGAACACGCAGACGTGCGGCTCGTCGCGCCGGTCGTCCTCCGGCGTCGTCCACTTGTGGATCTTGACGTCGCCGTTGTCGCCAGGTGCCGCTGAGGCCGTATTGGAGATGGCCAGGACCGCGAGCGCGGCCACGGCGAGCGTGAGTGCCGCTGTGATCCAGCGACGGACTGAGGAGAGTCTGGGGGGTGTCACGAGCGCACCTCGAGGTGTATGAGATACCAAGAGCCTCAAACGGCTCACATGTGTAAAAATGTCACACCGCTGGCCGAGAGTCTTCAATCGTTCCAAACCGTTATCTACCAGGCCAGATGGTTACGCGTTCGTGTTGTATGTGCACTAGAACCCTCAGGAGCCGATCGTGCCGCTCGATGCCCCCCGCCGACTCATCGGCGCCGCGCTCGTCGCCATGAGCCTCGTCGCCTCGATCCCCGCCGGGGCCGTTGCCGCGTCGCCCGTGACCCTCGCCGCCGGCGCCTCGGTCATGGCGACCGCACTCCCCAAGGCCACCACGTTCACGCAGTTGAGCGGCCTCCCGCAGGACACCGACACGTACGGCAAGCTGAGCGGCATCGTGGTCCACCCCGCACGCACGGTGGCCGTCTACGCCCAGCCCGGCGGCAAGCCCGCCGCCACCCTCCCGGCGAAGCAGCTCGGCAGCCAGACCTGGGTCCCGGTGGTGGGGGCCCGTAAGGGCTGGTACCGCGTGCTCCTGCCCAGCAAGCCCAACCACGTGACCGGCTGGATCAAGGCCAAGGGCCTGAAGAAGGCGCGCAGCCGCTACCGCGCCATCGTGAAGCTGGGCACCAGGCAGCTGACCGTGATGAACGCGAGCAAGAAGCTCGGCACCTGGACGGTGGCCGTCGGCGGCCCTGAGACGCCCACCCCGGTGGGCAGGACCTTCCTGCTGGCCCTGATGTCGCCGAAGAAGAAGACCTACAGCCCGCTGATCCTGCCACTCGGCACGCACTCGCAGACGCTCGACACCTTCGGCGGCGGTCCCGGCACGGTCGCCTTCCACGGCTGGCCGGACCGGAAGGTTTTCGGCAAGGCGGTCACGCACGGCTGCATCAGGGTGCCTGCTCGCGCGCTCAAGGTACTGGCAGGACTGCCTCTGGGGACTCCGGTTCTGATCGCTCCCTGAGGATGAGGGCGGCGGCCAACGGGTCCTCGGCGTACGTCGTGATCAAGGCCCGGCGAGCTTCTCTGATGGCTGCAACACACAGAACTCGTTGTCGTCGGGATCGGTGAGCACATACCAAGCCCAGCCGTCTTCCTCGACGGGACTGTCAGTGGTGCGCCGCCCGCCCAAGGCCACCAGCCTGGCCACCTCCGTCTCCAGGTCAGGCACGCGCAGATCCAGATGCATCCGGTTCTTGGTCACCTTCGGCTCTGGAACCCGCTGCAACAGCAGCTCAACGCCGTTCCCTCCTGGGGGTAGCAATCGCCGATAACGCCCCGTCGAGCTTGACTCAGCGCTGTAGCCGAGTGCCCCGCACCAGAACGCCGCGGACCGATCCAGATCGGCGCAGTCCAGGACTACCACCAGGACAACATCGTCTCGCCCGCCAAAACGAGCCGGCCCACCAGTCATGGCCAGCCGGAGAACCTCTTCGCGAGGTCCCGGGCCCATTGCGCGGCCTTGGCCGCCTCGTCGCCGGTGACGGGCCCGCCAGGCCACCGGCTCAGGCGCTCCACCTGCTCGGCGAAACGCAGGTGCTCCTGGGAAGCGTGTTCCCGGCAGGGAAGGCAGGTGACGCTTTCCGGACGAGGAGAGGTCATCGCATAGGGCACCTGGAGTCCGCAACCGGTGGTGACGACACTCGGTGAATCAGGCACGAGGCCCAGCAACGACACGGTCATATTGCGGCCGCCGGCGCTGGCCTGCACCACCTTCTGCTCGACGTGGATGTGCGGATCGGTCTCGCTCATCTGCGTCCGCCTCCGTCCGAGTCGTCCTGGAATCAGACTAATGCGTTGACCACTCAGGTTCAGCGGGTCGGTCAGGCCATTTGTGGCGGGTACCAGCAAGGAGTTCGTGGAGCACGCCGCGGGCGGGGTGGAGCTCGACGTCGTCGAGTACACCGACTGATGGTCCCGATCAGCCCTACTGGTCGTAGTCTCGGCGCTCATGTCCGCGCGGCTCGTAGCCACGGGATCGCTCGTAGCCGGGCTGTTCGTATGGCCGGGGCTCACGCCCGCGGGGCTGGTCGTACGGGTACGGTCCCGGATCCGGCACGTGCTCGATGGCCGTACGTCCGATCGACGCCAGCAGCGACAGGATGGCGATGCCGATGACCAGGTTGATGGCCGCCGTGGCGAGCTGTTCGATGAGGTCTGCGGAGTACATGAACGGCAGGATCGTGACGATGACGGTGCAGAGCCCGGCGATCCAGCCGAAGAACCTGGTCGGCTCGGGGGTCGACAGCATGAGGATGTACAGCAGCAGCGTGGCGACAAGTGCGGCAGCGGCGGCCGAGATCGCATATCCCGTGGTCGCCGCGCTGCCGTAGGCGGATGCCCCGTCGGGGGTGAGCACGCGGATGCCCAGGAGCCGCTTGCTGATCATGACTCCGACCACCACGATCAACGCTGCCACCACGGCGGCGGCCACGCCGCCTCCCCACACTCGCGCGGGATTCACTCTCGGCCGGGTCGATTCGGGACGGCGGTCATAGCGATCATGGGAGGGGTATGACATACGAATCACCCTTGTCGCGAATGCTGGTCAGGCACTTCGAGCACCTTACAGGCGCTGTCAAGAGCCGCGGGGCACAGTCAGCCGCACCTCTTCCACTCCTGCACGCCGGCGAAACGCTCCCTGACCCTGTCGCCTGCGCGGCGGCGACCACGGTCGTGACCATCTACCGCCTTGCGCCTGTCTCAGCAGGCTCCACCGCACGTCGAAGGCCCACTTCCCATGATCGGGAGGTGGGCCTTGACGTCTTTGCGCTGCCGGGAAAACAGTCGCCGGAAGAACGCTTCCACGGTTCCTTCAACGACCGATCACCCAAATGCGTCAGGGTGTGAACAGTTGCCGGCACTCGCCATGCGAGCCGGTGATGACCGGTAGAACTGCTGATCGATTTCTTCCGCAGCACTCCCCCAGGAGCGAGGAGTCAGGCCCCGGCAACGCGGTTCTCAGCCACGGTCCGCCCGGGCTTGCCGGACGGACGCGGCTTCGGCTTCCATCGGATCGCCGCCCAGCCTCGGCCGGCATGCGACGAGATTACGCCGATGTCCGTTTTGCTTAGGTACAGATAGATTTAATCGCAGTGTTCGAAGGGGCTGGTGTATGAGCTGCTGCCGATCGAGCCGCCCCACTTGACGCATTGTCCGGCCGCGTCGCGCCTGACCGGCCCCGCGTAATAGCCGTAGCTGCCCGAGTCGGTCGTCCGGCTCTCCCCTTGCGGCTCCAGGAAGGCCGACATCGACGACGCTGAGCCGACATTCGTCGTCTTCAGCGTCGCGACGCAGTTGTAGCCGTTACCCGAGTTGTAGAGCAGGTAGGTGGTACCACCGGTGAGGCCGGCCGAGTCGATGACCGCGTAACCGCTGCCGCAGACCTCCTCGGGGGTGTGGGGGTTGCCGCTGCAGGCGTTGGTGCTGGTAACGGCCTTCTTCTGGCCCAACGACACGGTCACGCCGTCAACGGTCGGGCTGGTGTCCACCGCACCGCTGGAGGTCCGCTGCTCGTAGTGCAGGTGCGGGGCGTTGGAGCCGCCCGTCGAGCCGACCGTTCCGATCGCGGTGCCCTGGCTGACGCCCATTGAGCCTCCGGCTGACCGCACCATGGTCGCGAGGTGGGCATAGCGGGTTCTGCTGCCGTCACTGTGACGGACCTCTATCCACTTGCCGTAGCTGGTGCTTCCCGCGTCGTAGAAGTACGCGGTGCCGGAAGCGGTGGCGCGCACAGTTTCACCGTTGATGTCATCGCCCCCGTAGTCCTGCCAGTCGAGAGAACCCGATGGGTTGTGGCCGGGAGACCAGTTGTTGGCGTAGAAGGTCTTCCCGCAGTTGAACGGGCTCTTGTGGGGCACCGCCAGGAGGCCGGTGCCCTGCGCTGAGGCGGGCTGGGGAAGTAGCGCTGCCGCGAGAGCGAGCAACAGGGCAGTGATCGCGGATCTGAGGGTGTTCGGCCAGGTCGGGCTGCCGGTCGTGGGCATGCTCACCTCTCTGAACAGGTGCGTATGGGGGATGCGGTTGGGGCGCCCAGTTCCTTGATGTCGATGAGCCCTCGTGGCGACAGAACTACGTTGGCGTCATGGTGATCAACCTCGGCGGGCGGGGGAAAGGCCACCGTCAGGGGACATGTCGACATCTCACCGTCCACGGGAGCGAACGGGTCGATCATGAACATAACTCTGAAAGTTCTCTTCATCAATCTCTGTGGCATGAAATTTTACGGCTTTCCGTGCTCGGCGTCCCCTCCCGGAAGCCGATGCCGTGGACGATCTCGTCAACGGTGGAGTGAGTGTCTCGGCGAGCCCTCTGCGGAACAGGGCGGCCGGGCGGCCGACATCGGGGAGCCGTCGTTCACCGATGGGGACGACGAAGCCCTCGGTCTTCATGACCTTGCGGCGGAAGTTGCTGGGGTCAAGGGCGACGTCCCACACCGCCTCGTAGATCTGGCGCAGGTCGGCGATGGTGAAGGGCTCCCTGCAGAAGGCGGTGGCGATCGTGGTGTGCTCGAGGTGCGACCTGGCCCGCTCCAGCCCGTCGCGGAGGATCTCCTCGTGATCGAAGGCGAGTGCGACCCGCCCGTGGAGGATTGTGGAGACCGGGGTCCAGTGGGCGGCGGATGCGTCGGTTCCCGCCTCGGGCGTAGGTAGATCGGGGCCGAGTGCGAGGTAGGCGATGGTGATGACGCGTCCGCGTGGGTCACGATCGAGTTCGCCGTAAGCGCGCAGTTGTTCCAGGTGCAGGTTGTCGCCGACGACTCCGGTTTCTTCTCGTAGCTCCCGCCGGGCGGCCGCGTCCAGCGTCTCACCGTCGCGCACGAACCCGCCCGGCAGTGCCGCATGGCCCCGGTAGGGCGTGTTGCCGCGCTCGATCAGCAGCACCTGAAGGCGGCCATCGCGCACAGTGAAGATCACCAGATCCACGGCCGCGGCAATCAGGGAGGCGGGTGGGCGGCGCCGGCGGACTGTCTTGCTCATTGCCATACCCACCATTTAAAGGTCTACTTGACTCTAAGTCGCGACCGACTTATGGTCAGATTTACCTAAATGGCTGCCGGGGAGGGCTCATGGCCCGATCGCGCATGGTACGTCCAGAAAACGGCACGGGGGCAGTCGACTCAAGGGCGACACGGTACCTCTGTGCCGGCGTTTACCTTGATCGCGACTTCCGCGAGATGGTCATCCGCCGCGTGTACAACGACTCCAAGCACATGGTCGCGCCCTCCTACGGCTTCGATCTGGTGCCGGTGGTCGTCCACGCCTGGCGGGCGTGGTGCCTGGAAACCCTGAGGTGGATACTGACCCTCTCGGTCCTCCTCGGCGGCCTTGTACGGACACCCGCGGCGACCGTCGCCGTGGCGGCATTGTTCGGCCTGTGCTGGTGTCTCGCCACCGCCGTCAGAAGCGCACTGGTCGCCCTGCCGCTGAAGGTGAAAGAGCGCGCGGACCGGTTCTTGCGTCGCGCCCGCTGGCGCAGCCAGTCGAACGACCTCGCCGCGCAGCTCCGCTCGATGAAACTCGCCTGGATCGGCAGCGGCGTCCTGGTCGTCGCCGTTCCCGTGATCTCCGGCATGGCGGGCATCCCTCTCACGCAACTGCTGCAGCAGGCGACGATCACGGGGATGTTGATAGCCGTCGTCGCGTGCGGTTGCGGCGCCGCCCAACGCATCGCGTTGCACCGAACGGCCAAGGGCCGTCTGCCCGCGCCGAAGAGCCGCCGATATCAGACGATCAACGAACAGCAGTACCACCCGTACGTCATCTATCGCAGGCCGCCCAAGGAGGAGCCGCAACCGGAGAATTTCCGCGACATCCTGGCTCTCGACGACTCACGCAAGCCATTCGTCGGGGCCGGACGGCTGATCCATCGCTGGAGCCCGCCGCTCAGCATCCACTTGTTGCAGAAAGGCGCGGGCAGCATGGCGGACCGGGAATTCTACCCTCTCCCGTTCAAGGCACATGAGCTGGTCATCCACCTGAAGGACGAGATGCAACGGCTCGACGGAGCGGATGACGCCACCAGCCTTCCCGACTTCAGAAAAGCCGACCGTATCTTCATAGCGGAAGCCGATGTGCCCTCCGAACGCGACTGGCTGCTCGGCGAGCCGTCCGCCGACAAAATCAACGAAATAATCGACCGGCCGTTCGATCGGTTCCATCACTTCCTTGAGATCCGTACGTCGGTCGTCGGCGAGCTGGTCACAACGGTGTTCGTGCGCACCACGGTCAAAGGTCGCGCACTGAGCCTGGATTTCGCCGCGTGCGCGTTGACCCGTACGCCGGACGATTATCACGTTCTCGACGAGTACGGCGAGCGCAGGCCTGGAGCCGTCCTCCGAGCGGCGGTACGAGGTATTACCAACATTCTCACCGACACCATGCGGTCGTGGCGTCTGATCCACGTCCCCGCCATTCTGCTCGGCGCGTTCCGCGCGCGACGCACCCGCGTTCTGGATGCCAAACGCGGCGTGAGGATCGGAGCGAAGCTGAGCGTCCGAGAAGAGAAGCGCATGCCGTGGGAGTCGGCCCAACTCGACCGAACGCTCATCTCTGACCATGTGAAGCTCATCGAGGATCGTCTGCTGAAAGCAGCGACAGAGTTCCTGCGCGACAAGGGTGTCGACATCTCAGAGTTCGAGGAGCGCGCCACCAATATCATCAACACCGGAATCATGAACCTCGGCGAGTCGATGAACGTCAACGGCTCCGCGGTCGGTCCCCATGCGCAGGTGAGAATCGACCTACCCGAATCCTTCGGAAGCGCAGCAGGAGGAGGCCACGCATGACCGGGCAGTTCTGGAACAGCGGAATAGTCAATCAGGGCGGCCCCATGACCGTCAACGGCTCCGCGGTCGGTGAGGGCGCCACAGTCATCCACCGACACGGGGCGGAGGCGGGGGTGGACAGGCGGGCGGACGTCGGCGTGATAACGATCAAAGAATCGGAGGCCAGGGCGGTCATAACAGCCCTCGAACTCGAACGTGAGCCCGTGAACGGACTGCCCTTCTTCCGTGGAACGGTCGGCCTCCGAGGCTCGGCCACCAGGGTGGCGATGATCCGTTCGCTGGGCCAGGGCCAACGATCGACGATGGTCGCCTTCGAGAATCTCAGGGAGACGTTCCGGCCTGCTGTCGTCGCCCTCGTCGGCATCGGGGGCGGATTCTATCCGGACATCTCAGCGGGCGACGTCGCCATCGGAACGCGAGCCGTCTACTACGATCTCCGGAAGGAAACGGCTGCCGGGATCCAGCGCAGAGGCGAGGACCGCGAGACGCCTGCCATGGTGGGAAACGCCGTCAACAGCTTCTTCATCGATTACGGCGAACCGGCCCGGTTCACGAGTGATGACGAATCCGCCGAAGGGTTTCACGTCATTCCCTGCATCATCGGAACCGGCGACGCCGTAATCGCGGACGCCGAATCTGAGATCAGAAGATATCTCAAGCATTACAACGACAAGGTTTCCGTGGTCGACATGGAAGCCGGCGGCCTGGCGCAGGCATTCCACGAGCGCGGTAACTCGTCCCAGATGCATGGATGGGTGGTGATCCGCGGGGTCTCCGACTACTCGGACAGAGACAAGAACGATGCCCTGCAGAAAACGGCTGCCCGGCACGCCGCCGAGGTGTTGCGCGCTCTGATTCCCTACCTTCCGTGTCACGCCTGACCAGGAACCCGTTGGATGCCCAGGGTGCCGTTGATGGGTCACCGCGCCAGTGGCGCGTTCCATATGGTTCACGCGTCGGATCGTTACTGTGCGCAACGGGTTGCGCACAGTAACACCTCAGGGGCGGCCGTTCTCGCCGGGACGGACCAGGCC
Source organism: Nonomuraea sp. NPDC049480 (assembly GCF_044465905.1). NCBI lineage: Bacteria > Bacillati > Actinomycetota > Actinomycetes > Streptosporangiales > Streptosporangiaceae > Nonomuraea > Nonomuraea sp. NPDC049480. The sequence continues at coordinate 77,249 of NZ_JBITMD010000037.1, read as the reverse complement.
GCTCTCATAGGCGAAGACGACCGCCTGGACGCGGGTGGTCAGATTGAGCTTCATCAGTACCCGGGACAGATGCGCCTTGACCGTCGCCTCCCCCAGGTAGAGCCGGGCGGCGATCTGGGTGTTCGTCAGGCCCTGGGCCAGGAGCTTCAGTACGTCCGTCTCGCGATTGGTCAGCGACTCCAGCTCGGCCGCCCGGCTCGTGCCGCGGGAGGGGTCCGGTTGGCCGGCGAATGCGGCGATCACGCGCAAGGTCACCGCCGGGTCGAGCAGGCCGCCACCGGCCGCCACCGTCCTGACGGCCTCGACGAGGTGCTCGGGCGGGGCGACCTTCAGCAGGAAGCCGCTGACGCCCGCACGCAGGGCCGCGGCGACGTGCGCGTCCTCGTCGAACGTGGTCAGCACGATGACCTTGCTCTCGGAGTGGTCGCGTACGAGCTGCCGCGACGCTTCCAGCCCGTCCATCCTCGGCATGCGCACGTCGATCAGCACGACGTCGGGCCGGGTGCGCGCGACCAGGTCGAGGGCCTCGACGCCGTCGGACGCCTCGCCGACGACCTCGATGTCCGGCTCGCCGCTGAGGACCAGTCGCAGGCCGACGCGGATCATCGCCTCGTCGTCGACAAGCGCTACCGAGATTGCCATGTCGCTTTTCCTACCATGTGCGAGGAATGGGGAACCGGGCGCGTACGGCGAACCCGCCGTCCGGTTCGGCGCCGGTGTGCAGGGTTCCCTGCACCATCGCCAGGCGTTCACGCATGCCGACCAGCCCGTGGCCGCCGCGCCGGGCGCCCTGCTCCGGGGGAGCCTGCGCGCCGGGTTCGTTGCGTACCTCCATGGTGAGGGCACGGTCGGTGTAGTCGATGGTGACCGCGGTCGGCACCTCGCCGGCGTGCCGGAGCACGTTCGTCAGGGCTTCCTGGAGCACCCGGTACGCGGTGAGGTCCAGGACCGGCGGCAGCTGGGGCGGCTCCTCCGGGGAGTCCAGGGTCACCGGCAGGCCGGCGGCGCGGACATCCGCGATCAGCTCGCCGACGCGGGCCAGCGACGGCGAGGGCGCCGGCCGTTCGCCGTCGACGTGCTCGCGCAGAATGCCGACCAGGCCGCGCATCTCCTCCACCGTCTGGCGCCCGAGACGCTCCAGACCGGCCACGATCTCCTGCTCGGCCGGGCGGCCGGCGAGCAGCCGGCGCAAGCCGCCCAGTTGCAGCGTCATCACGCTGACCGAGTGCGCGACTGCGTCGTGCACCTCGCGGGCGATGCGCGTACGCTCCTGCGCGACCGCGGCCTGGGCGTTCGCCTCGCGTTCGGCGTCGAGGGCGGCGGCGAGCTCGGCGAGCTCGGCCGCGCGTTCGCCGCTGCGGCGGGCGAGCAGCCCCATGCACCAGCCGGGCAGCAGGATCGCCGCGATGAAGAACAACTCCCACAGCGACTCCCCGATGACGAGCGAGGTGCTCGCGAAGGACACGCCCGCGACGCAGAACGCCAGGGCCGAGCGCCGGGGCGGCTCGCGCCAGCCGGCCCACGCGACCACCGCGATCATCCCGATCATCGCCGCGCCCCCGATCCCTGGCGCGTCGAACACGGCCACGGGAATCGGCAGGCAGACGGCCGCGAAGATCGTACCGGCCAACGGGTACCAGGCAGCGAGCACCACCCCGGCCCCCAGCAGGACGCCCGCGATCCAGGTGACGGCGGCGCTGTCACCGAAGAAGTCGTCGAGCCGGATCTCCATCACGGCCAGCAAGCCGATCAGCGGTCCGAACACCAGCGGGATGAGGCGGACGTCCCTCAGCCGGGTCATCGTCATGGCCACCGATGGTAACCATGCGTTCCACCGGCCGACTCCCCCGGATGGCGGACCCCCGCAGGCCACGGGATCCGCCGAACAGCGGACCCGGTCAGAGTCCCCGGTCCGTCGAAGCGGGGAGCGATCATGGTGCGCGATGGATGACGCGCCGATGAGCCCCTGAGCGGGAGAGTTCTGACCACGACGATCCGCCCCAGGATCCGCCGGGCGACATCGAGCGCCACAAGACACGGAGGTACGACATGACCCCCCTCACCCACACCCCCGCGCCCCCTGCGGACGTGGTCCCCGACCGCGCGAGCCGGTTCCTGCGGCGCGTCGGCGGCGCCGCGCTGATCAGCAGCCCCCTGCTGATGTTCGCCGGCATGATGGCCTGCCCGCCCCAGGCCTCGAACTCGACCGCGGACTACGTCACCTCGCTGGCCCGCGACTCCTTCTTGACGGAACTGTCGGCGATGCTGCTGCACTACGGCCTGATCGCCGGGGCGCTGGGCGCGCTCGTGGTGCCCGGGCTGGTCCGCGGCCGCAAGGGCCGCTGGCCGACGCTGCTGGGCGTGCTGGCCACCGCGCTGGGACTCCTGAACGTGTCCGGCGCCGTACGTGACGACTGGTGGCGGATGGTCATCGGGCAGCAGCTCCCGATCGGGGACGCGGTGCGGATCTCCGACACCGTGGACGGGTCGGCCTTCATGCCGCTGTGGAGCGGGACCGAGATGTTCGCCTTCCTCGGCCTGCTGGCGCTCTGCGCCGGACTCGCCCGTGCGGGCGTCGTGGGCTGGTGGCTGACCGCGGTCTACCTCGGCGCCTTCGTCGGGATGATGTTCATCCCGATCGACCTGACGTACGTGATCGGCACCGTGTTCGCCCTGCTGTTCCTGCCCCTTGCCGTCGCCGGCGTGCGCGTCTTCCAGCGCGAGCGCGCCGCCGCGTGAGCCTCGGGCAGGCGGTCGCCGCTGACCTGCACTATCGTGGAGCTGAGTCCGGCACACTCTTCCTGTGCCGGACTCAGCTCACGATCATCGGCCGCGGCTTCACCGGATGCTCCGCTGTGCGGGTGATCTTCCTCTGCGGGGTGCGGCCCTTCTCCATCGGCGGCACCGGCCGGACAGCCGGCTCCCCGATACGGGGACGTAGGCGGACCGACGGAGTCCTTACCCGCCGAGATCGATCATCCGGCGGACCACAGGCTCTTAACTCTTGCTCCAGATCGACGAGATGGTGCCACCCTCGGCGTCCAGGATCTCCGGCTGGTACCCCAGAGCCTTCAGCTGCGTGGACTTGAGCGTGTAGGTCAGCTTGGACAGGCTCAGGTACTCCTTCAGGCCCGTCGTGCTGCCCTTGCTCCACACGGTGGTGATGAGCTTGCCCGGCTCGACGGCCATGGCGACGGGACGCAGACCCTGCTTCGCCTTCGCCAGCAGCTCCTGGCCGCGCTGCTCCACGGTCTGCCCCAGGGTCACCTGGACGGAGCCCGTGGCGGCGCCGGCGACCCAGACGGCCGCGTAGAGCGGCTTCTCGACCGTGCCGTACACGTCCAGCGAGGCGATGCTGAAACCGGCGGCGGTGAACTCGGCGTTGACCTTCGCGAAGGTCTCCTTGGTCATGCTCAGCTGGGACTTGGCCAGCTGGGTGGTCTTCTCGAAGACCACCGCGAAGACGGCGTCCGCGCCCGTGCCGGTGCCGGTGATCAGCTTGGGCTGGAAGCCCGCCTTCAGCTGCTCAGTGATGGTCTTGGGCAGGCTCGTGGCCGACAGGCCCTGCAGGACGTTCACCTTGCTGGTGGCGTCCTTGATCCACACGGACGTGTACTGCGGGTTGGCCGCGTTCGTCACGCTCAGCGCCTGGGGAACGTAGCCCTTGCCCAGCAACTCCTTGACGCGCTGCAGCAGCTGGGTGCCGCTGAGCGCGTCCAAGGAGAGCCAGTCCAGCGGCAGGTTCTGGACGGTCTGGGTGGAGTGGGTGGCCTTGGTGGATTCAGCGGCCGCCGGGGACGCGAGAGCCAGCAAGGGGGCGGTGGCCGCTGCCAGCGCCGTGGCGATGGCGACGGACCTCTGTGTGCGCCTCATGATCCTCCTAGGAAGGTAAAGGGTGTCCCAATTTCGGACAAGACGGGACCATAACAGAGAATGAGGGAGAGTTGACCAATCGTCACCATGATCGCAACATTGCTGTGTCAGAAATCCCCAGGTATCGGGACAAGACGGACACCCAACCAGAACGTTGTTCATGTTTGGCCAGGTCTCCCCACGGGAGCGGGCTCCACGGGGTCCGACCGAGAGGCATCCGCCCCGGCTACTCCGGCCCCACTCCACATGACCACAGAGAGTCATCTACCGGAAATTAGTGCGTTCCAAGTAAGGAAGCCTGTGGAAGTTTGTCAGGCCATATGTCGGGGGTGGTCACCCCACAGGCCTGGATACGACGGACGCTAGTGGTGGTCCGACTCGGCGGCCGGCTTGAGCAGGCCGGTCTCGTACGCCGCCGTCACCGCGGCCGCCCGGTCTTTGACCGCCAGCTTGGCGAAGATGTGCAGCAGATGCGTCTTCACCGTCGCCTCGGTGATGAAGAGTTTCCCGGCGATGTCCCGATTGGTCGCGCCACGGGCGATGAGCCGCAGCACCTCGAGTTCGCGCGGGCTCAGCGTCCGCTGCGGCTCCGGCGTGTGTGCCTTCCGCTGGGTAAGGGGACCGTGCGCACCGCGTTCGACGCGGGCCTCTTCCTCGCGCCGCTGCGCGCCGGCCTGGTGCGTGACTAGCCGTACCGGCCGCGGGACGGGGGCCGGACGGCGGCGGCGAGGTCGTCGGCCAGCGGCGGGATGTCGTCCGGCCACAGCGGGGAGACGGTGAGGCGGAGCGCGGGCGGCGTGGCGACGCGGTTGCGCGCCCCCGGGGCGGCGGCCCAGCCGCGCGCCAGCAGGTAGCTGATCGCGGCGGCCTCGTCCGCGACGGGCACCCACACGTTGAGCCCGGTGCGTCCCTGCGCCCGGACGCCGCGCTCGGCCAGCGCCGCGACCAGGCCGTCCCGGCGCTCGGCGTACGAGGCCGCCACCGCCGCGGTGTCCACCGCTCCCGTACGCCACAGGTGCGCCACGGCCCGCTGCAGCAGGTGGCTGACCCAGCCCGTGGCCAGCCGCTGCCGCCCGCGCAGCCGGTCCAGCGTGGCCGGATCGCCGGTGATCACGCTCAGCCGCAGGTCGGGCCCGAAGGCCTTGGCCGTGGAGCGGACGAGGATCCAGCGGGCCGTGGTGCCGGCCAGCGGGTGCAGGGACACGTCCACGAAGCCGTCGCCGTGATCGTCCTCGACGAGCAGCACGCCGGGGTGCGCGGCCAGCAGCTCGCGCAGAGCGGCGGCACGCTCGGCGGTGACGGCGGCGCCGGACGGATTCTGGGCGCGGGCCGTGATCACCACGGCCCGCGCGCCGGCCCGCAGCGCCTTGTCGAGCTCGCCGGGGAGCGGGCCGTCGTCGTCGAGCCGCATCGGCACCGGGCGCAGGCCGAGCGCCGCGACCAGGTCGAGCAGGGACGACCAGCCGGGATCCTCGACCGCGATCGCGTCGCCGGGCCGCAGGTAGGCGCCCAGGACGCGTTCGACGGCGTCGAGGGTGCCCGACGTGATCGCCAGCGGCGCCACGGGCACGCCGTCCCCGCGCAGGCGGGCCCCGGCCAGGGCGAGGAGCTCCTCGTCGTCGTCCGTGCCGTACATGGCGGGCCGTTCCTGGTGCGCGCGGGCCGCGGCGGCGAGCGCCTCATGCAGGGACGGCAGCAGGGCGGGGTCGGGGTTGCCCTTGGACAGGTCGCGCACGCCCGGGGGCACCTCGATGCGGATGTCCTCGCGGGCCGTGCTCGCGGGCCTGGGCCTGACTCTGGTACCGCGCCGCCCGGCGGTCTCGACGACTCCGCGCTCACGCAGCAGCCGGTACGCGGCCGCCGCCGTGTTGGGGCTGACCTGGGCCAGCGCGGCCAGCTCGCGTACCGGCGGGAGCGCCGCCCCCGGCGCCAGCCGCCCCTCCGACACGGCGGCCTCGACGCCGGCGGCAATCTCGCTGGCGGTCCCACCGGTGATCCGGTATTTTTCTAGCACAAAATACATTATGTACTAATACAAAGAGGTTTCGGTGCTGATTCATCCATGGGACGCGGCTCGCGAGGGAGACGAGTGGCGGAGCTGGTTGCGTACCCGCGACTTCGGGCAGCTGGCCGCCAACGGCGCGAACGGCGGCCCGCCGATCGTGGTGCCGACGCACTTCCTGTTCGACGGCGACGCGGAGATCGTGCTCCACCTGGCCAGGCCCAACCCCATCTGGGTGGCGCTGGAGGCCAACCCGGCGGTGGTGGTGAGCGTTCACGACGACTACGCCTACATCCCGTCCACATGGCGGTCCGACTCCCCCGACAACGGCGTGCCGACCAGCTACTACGCCACGGTCCAGCTCACGTGCGCGGCGCGGATCGTGGACGACAAGGAGGGCAAGGCGGAGATCCTGCGCCGCCAGCTGGCCCATCACCAGCCCGACGGCGATCACGGCGTGGTGGCGGCCGACGAGGGACCGTACCGCAAGATGTTGTCGGCGATCCGCGGGCTGCGGCTGGAGGTGGTGGGGGTACGGGCCAAGTTCAAGTACGACGACCACCGGCCGGTCGAGTTCCGCGAGCGGATCGCGGCCGGGCTGGCCGAGCGCGACCTGCCGGGGGACGCCGGGACACGGGCGCAGCAGCTCAGGCGGATGGCCGCCGGATAACCGGGAGTCCTCGCTCACGCCGTGCCGACGCCGGTCGGTCTCCGGTGGGAAGGCGCGCGTTAGGTTGATCGCATGACCGCGCAGGACGGCCCCGGCCGCGAGCAGGTGCTCGACTGGGTCGAGCGGGTGGCGACGTTCGTCTCCCAGGAGTGGGGGCTCGCCCCCATCACCGGCCGCGTCCTGGGCTGGCTCATGGCGTGCGACCCGCCGGAGCAGACGGCCGGAGACATCGCCGCGGCCATCGGCGCGAGCCGCGCGTCCCTGACCACGAACCTGCAGCTCCTGACGTCCATCAAACTCATCCGCAGGCTGCGCAAACCCGGGCAGCGGAACGTCTACTACCAGATCGAGGACGACGCCTGGTCCAAGGTCATCCGGCAGAAGCTCGCCGCGTTCGCCGCGTTCGACGAGCTGGCCGCCGAGGGCCTGCGGCTGGGCTGGACCGACGAGGCGCAGACCGGGCGCATCCGCTCGGCCCGATCCGCCGTCGCCGCCCTGGCCGAGGTCCTCGATCCGCCTCTATAGCGGTTGAGGGAGCCGGGCCGGCCGCCGCTGCGGACGAGCGCCGGGCAGAGCACCGCCGATCGGCGTGTCGGCGAGCGCGTGACGACGGCACTGGTGATGTCCATGGCCGCCCATCGTCTCTCACGAGGCTCGATGTCCGATCATCACTAGTGAGCATCGCCCGCCGGGCGGAAGAGTGGGGCACGTGCTCGCAGACGAAGACGCTTACGCCGTGCTCAGGAGCAGGGACGGCCGCTTCGACGGCCGCTTCTTCGTCGCCGTCGTGACCACCGGCATCTACTGCCGCCCGAGTTGCCCGGCAGCGCTCCCCAAGCGGGAGAACGTCCGCTTCTACCCGTCCGCCGCGGCCGCCCAGGAGGCGGGCTTCCGTGCGTGCAAGCGCTGCCGTCCCGACTCCGCGCCCGGCTCCCCCGAGTGGAACGTCCGCGCGGACGTCACCGGCCGCGCCGTACAGCTGATCGCCGACGGGCTCGTGGACCGGGAGGGCGTCACCGGACTCGCCGACCGGCTCGGCTACAGCGAGCGCCAGTTGCGCCGCCAGCTCGTGGCCGACCTGGGCGCGGGCCCGCAGGCCCTCGCCAGGGCGCAGCGCGCGGCCAACGCCAGGACCCTCCTGGAGACCACCGATCTGCCTGCCGGCGAGATCGCCTTCGCCGCCGGTTTCTCCACGATCCGCCAGTTCAACGACACGATCCACAAGGTGTACGGCACCACCCCCACCGCGCTCCGCCCCGCGCGCCCGCAGCCCCACGGAGTGCTTCACCTGCGCCTCGCCTACCGCCCGCCCCTGGACCTGGCCGACCTGTTCGGGTATCTGGCCGAGCGCGCGATCCCCGGCCTGGAGGAGGCCGGCGACGATTCCTACCGCCGGGCCCTCACCCTTCCGTACGGCCTGGGCGTCGTCACGCTCCGTCCGGGCCGCGGACACGTGTCCTGCGAGCTGCGCCTCGACACGATGAAGGACCTCCCGGCCGCGGTACGGCGCTGCCGTCGCCTCCTCGACCTGGACGCCGACCCTCGCGACGTCCACGACCACCTCGGCGCCGACCCGTTCCTGGCTCCCCTGATCGCCGCCGCCCCGGGCAGGCGGGTGCCGGGTCACGTCGACGCCGCCGAGATGGCGATCCGCTCGATCTTCGACGAGGAGACGAACACCGGCCGCGCCCTGCTCACCCGCCTGGTCCAGCGCTACGGCGCCCCGCTGCCACCATCGTCCGCCCTCACCCACGCCTTTCCCCGCATGGAGGCGTTGGCCGGCGCGGACGTCCCGGCCCCGGTGGCCGACCTGGTCAAGGCGTTGCTCGCCGGCACCGTCCACCTCGGCCCCGAGGCCGACCGCGACCAGGTCGAACGCGAGCTCCTCGCGCTGCCGGGCGTGACGGCGGAGGCCGTGGCCCGGATCCGCGTGCGCGCCCTCGGTGACCCCGACGTCCTCCTGCCCGCGGACCCGACCATCCAGGCGCGGGCACAGCGGTGGCGGCCCTGGCGGTCGTACGCGATGCGGTATCTACGAACCACGTAAGGACAGAACCCGTGTCGACTTATGTTCGCCTGCTCCGCAGCAGGCCGGACTTCCGCCGCCTGTGGATGGGCGCGTCCGTGTCCGTGATGGGCGACAGCATGACCTACATCGCCCTGTCCTGGCTGGTGCTCGGCCAGCAGAACGGCACGGCGAAGCTGGGGGCGCTGGCCGTCTGCTACACCGCCCCGGTCCTGGTCGGCGGCCTCGCGGCCGGGCCCGTCCTCGACCGGTTCGACAAGCGGACGGTCCTGATCGCCGACAGCGTCCTGCGCGGTCTCGCGGTGGCGTCGATCCCGGTCGCCGCGGCCGCCGGCGCCGTTCCGGAATGGCTTCCCTTCCTGGTCGCGGCCGTGTACGGCTTGCTGAAGATGATCCCCATGGCCGCCGTCCCCGCCTCCATTCCGGACTTGGTGACCCCAGGACAGCGCGACGCCGCCAACGCTCTGGAGTCCCTGAGCTACTCGGTGTCGGGAATCATCGGCTTCACCGTGTCCGCGCCGCTCCTGACGACCATGGGCCCGGTGACCCTGCTGGCGCTGGACGCCTCCACGTACGCCTGCTTCGCCATCACCTTGACCCGGGTCCGCACTCCTCTGCGCCCGCACCCACGTCCGGCCGTCAAGGGAATCCCGGTCTTCCGTGACAGGGTGCTCATCGGCACGACGCTGGCGTTCATGGCGTTCAACATCGCCGAAGGCGCGATGACCATGGTGATGGCCCCCTGGCTGGCCAAAGAGCGTCTCCCTGGCGACGGCGCCACATTGTCCCTGCTCATGGCCGCCCTCTCCGTGGGGGAGGTGCTGGGCGGGTTCGCGGCGGGCGCCTGGCGCCCCAGGATCGGCAGGCTGACCGCGATCGCGGTCGTCGAGCTGGTGGCCGCGGCCGGCATCCTCGCGCTCCTGGGCGCTCCCGGATGGATCCCGGTCACCGCCGCCTTTCTGATCATGGGGACGTTCAGCGCCCCCATGACGGTCTGGGCGCAGTCGTTGCGCATGGAGCGTGTCCCGCCGTCGCAGCGCGGTCGCGTTTTCAGCGTCTTCCGCACGATGATGCAGGCCACTCCGCCCATCGGGGCCGCCCTGATCACCCCGCTCCTCGTCAAGGGTGACCTGACGGGCGCCGTGGTCTTGATGACCAGCCTGGCCGCCGTACCGGCCCTTGCCCTGCTGTTACTGCGTGATACCCCGCGACCCGCAGCTGCCTGTGGATAACCCGTGTCGCCTGTGGATAAAGCTCCACCCTCGGGCGACCTCCGGGGCCTCGGCCGCGGAGGCCCTTAGGTAGACGTCATCGCAGCACAGACCGGACCTGCGAGGTCTCAGAGCGTGACCAGAGGAGGTCATCCCGTTCGTCCAGATTCGCGAAGTTGCCTATGCACACCCTGTGGACAAAGAGACGCCTCGCGGTGCGCCGGCAGGCGGTCTCAACCGTTCAACTGCAGGCGGTCGGCCAGCCCTGCGGCGGTGAAGGCCGCCACCACGTCGTCGCGACCCTCGGTGAAGTGAGCCCAGCTGTCGACGTGCACGGGCACGACCCGGCGCGCGCCGAGGATCTTGGCGGCTTCGGCGGCCTGGCCGCTGTCGATGGTGAGCAACGCCCCGTCGAGTACGGCCGTGCGGACGGCGCCGGCGAAGAGGACGGCGGTGTCCACAGGGCCGAAGCGCTCGGCGATCTGCTCCACCCGCGGCAGGGACGCGTTGTCGCCGCTGATGTAGACCGTGGGCAGATCGTCCCCGGTCAGTACGAAGCCGACGACCTCGCCGACGATCGGCTCGGAGCCCTCGGGGCCGTGCAAGGCGGGCACGCTCGTCACGGTCACGGTCACGGTGCCGCCGCCGGGGCGGTCCAGGTCGACGTGCTCCCAGGGCGCCAGGCCCCGGGCGGCGCCGCCCAGGCGGCCCGCGCCGCTCGGAGTGGTCAGTGTCAGGGGGACGTCGGCGAGCAGAGCCCGGCCGGAGTGGTCGAGGTTGTCAGGGTGCTGGTCGTGGGAGAGCAGGACCACGTCGACGCGGCCGAGGTCGGCAGGAGTGGCGGAGGCGGGGGCCGTCTTGGTGAGGAAGCGGCCGCCGCCCAGGGGGTAGTCGCCGGGAGCGTCGAAGGTCGGGTCGGTGAGGAACCTGAGCCCGCCGTACTCGATGAGGGCGGTCGGGCCGCCGAAGACCCGGACGGGGACCTGCTCGATGGCCATGATTGGAAGCACCTCACGGAAGACAGAACGATTTTCCGTGATTGACGGTAGTGCATCCTCACGGAAAACGCCAACAGCTAACATGAGATCCATGGAGCACCCCGTTCATGCCGTCCTGCCGCCCGCTCCGGGGGCGGAGCGCTACCCCGCGCTGGACCTGGCCAACAGCGCGGTGACCCTGCCCGGCGACCGCCGCTACGATCTCCTCGGCACGCCCGAGGCCGCGACCCGGTGGCTGGCCGAGCACGACCTCGCCCCGGCCGGCGTCGGCCTGCAGGAGGTGTGCACAGCCAGGCTGCGTGGGCTCCGTGAGCACGTGCGGGCGCTCCTCGCCTCACGGATCGGCGCGCTCCCCGCCCCGGCGGAGTCGGTGCGCGCCGTGAACGACGCTCTGACCAAGGTCCCCACCGCGTCCCTGCTCCACTGGGACGAAGCCCGCGGCCTGCACCGCGTCCAAACACACCCCGTCGACCAGGCCGTCGACCACGCACTGGCGGCGCTGGCCGCCGACACCGCCGACCTGCTCACCGGCCCCGACGCCGAACGCCTGGCCGCCTGCGGCGCCGCCCCCTGCAACCGCTACCTGCTGCGCACCCACGGCCGCCGCCACTGGTGCTCGGTCCGCTGCGGCGACCGTGTCCGCGCGGCCCGCGCCTACGCCCGCCGCAGCCGGGACGACCAACAGGAAATCTGGACAATCAACGGAAGATTTTGACACGGTAAGGGGCGCCGGCCGGCAGTCGACCATTCAGCCCACGTCTTCTGGGGTTCAGCCATGCCATCCAACCGTCTCGCAGCGGACGAAGCCGCCTTCTATGCCGCTCAGAGCGCCTTCTCCGCGCCCAATGCCCTCTCCCACCTCTACGCCGGCCTTCCCGACGATCCAGCGGATCTTGCCCGCACAGCTCGCGACCTGATCATCCACCGCCTGGAAGGCCCGGTGTTCCGGTATGCCATCCCCCAAGACCGCCTGCACAACGATGCCGAGACGCGCTATGTCGACGACATCCTGCGGATCATCGTCGAACGGAACACCGCGCCGTTGACCGAGCGGCGCGAGCCCGGTCACCGCTTCATCGGCGTGTGCCGCGACTTCTCGCTGCTGTACTGCTCGTTCCTTCGTCACGCGGGCGTTCCCGCGCGCCTGCGCATCGGCTTCGCCGACTACTTCGGCTCCGACGGGTTCCACTCCGACCACGTGGTGACCGAGTACTGGGACGGCGAGCGAGGCTGGGTGCTCGCCGATCCGCAACTCACCGACCCGATGCTCGCCGACGCGTGGAAGATCGACTTCGACCCGATGGACGTGCCGCGTGACCGCTTCCTGGTGGCGGGCAAGGCCTGGCAGTCCATCCGGGAAGGCGGGGCGGACCCGAAGACGTTCGGACTCCATCCTCCGGAGGAGGGGCCGATGTACGGGGAGTGGTTCGTGGCACATGACATGCGGGTCGACCTCGCCGCGCTGAACAAGGTCGAGACGCTGCTGTGGGACACCTGGGGTGCGGGAACCGGCGGCTCCACCGAGATGACGGACGCCGTCTGTGAGCTGCACGACCACGCCTCCCTGGTGGCGGGCGACGACGTTTCCCTCGATGCGGCGCGGACGCTGTTCGCGGCGAACGAGGGACTGCGGACGCCCCAGACGGTGGTGTCGCTGGCACCGTTCAACGGTCCGTCCGAAGTCCGGCTCCGCCGGCAGGCGCTCTTCCCGGACAGCTAGGCGGAAGTCCGTTCCCAGCGGACCTCGCCCTCGTGCCACCGGTCAGTGGGGCGCAACCCGGCGGAGGCCGCGACAGAGGCCGAGGCCGCGTGGTCGGGGTGAATGTGCGCGACGATCGTGCTGATCCCCTGCTCCAGAAGCCAGCCGACCAGGGCCTCGGCGGATGCGGTCGCCAGGCCGCGGCCCTGCCACGGCGTACCGATCACCCAGGCGATTTCGGCGGTTTCACCGTCGATGGTGGCTTGGACATATCCGACCAGACGCTTTTCTTCCCGCGACCGGACCACCCAGTTGCGCCAGCCGGGCGGTCCGGCGACCAACCGCTCGTAGCGATCGCGAAGTTCCTGCGCGGAGAGTGGTGTGCCGCCGGTGAACGCGTACAGGTCCGGGTCGGAGAGTACGACGGCCATCTCGTCGGCATGCTCGACACGCAATGGAAGGAGGTCCAGGGCAGGGGTCTCGATGATGTCCACCTGATGTGTTCTACATCGGGTGTCTGATGAAGGAGAATGACCCGCCGGCCTTCGATGCACGGCTCAGACTGCGGCGACACCTGACACCTCCCGGCAGGTGCTCACACGGGCCGCGCTGTCCCCCGCCCGCCGCGGGATCGATCCGGCGGCGGGCGAGTTGTTCACCGGCCGGGCAAGTACGCCCGGTCGTCGATCGTCAGCTTCCTGCGGGCGGCTGCGCTTCGGGGCCGCCCGGGTCGTTCCAGCTCGGATTGTCGATCACGACGCATGGCTTGACCGGGCCGGACATCACGCGTGCCGAGAACTGCCACAACGCCCGCGGCTTCTCGGGACCTGAGGTCTGGTCCGCGTTCTCGGTGAACTCCAGCACGAGGGTCTGGCCCTTGCCGATGTAGCGGGGGTTGATTTCGATCCCTTTGGTAGCGGGTTGGGCGGCCTTGTACGAGGTGGTCTTCCTCCAGTCCTCGTGTGTGGTCGAGTCACCACCGACGATCTGACCGCGGTCCGGCTTGCACCACTTGCCGGGTTTGACGTAAGTGACATCGGCCGTCACGCCCATCGCTCCCAAGTCCCGTTCGAGCCGATCGGCGTCCCTGAACTCGTTGACCAAAACCCTGATCGTCCCGTCCGAGTTCTGCGTGAGAGCGTACGCGGGCGTCTCCGATCCTGTCAGCATCGGTACGGCGACCGCCGCCACCGCGGCCAGCCCTGCCACCGCCGCCCCGGCGAGCAGCCGGCGACCGGTGCGGCGGCGCCGCTCGTTGCGTGCGGCGATCTCGGCTTTCAGCTCCATGAGTATCTGCTCCTCGAAATTCATCCCGGCGTTCCTTCCATGACGAAGGGCAAATGCTGCAGCGTCCGGCGAGCGCGATGCAGCCGCACCTTGGCGGTCCCCGGCCGGATGCCGAGGGCGGTGGCCGCCTCCGTGACCGTCAGCTGGTCGATGACCACCAGTTCGAGCACGGCGCGTTCCCCCTCGGACAGTTCGGCCATGGCCTCGAAGGCCCGCCTGGCGGGCTGCTCCGCGTCGATTCGCTCCTCGAGCGTGGCTATGTCGTCGGTCGCCAGCGGCCGCCGGCCGCTTATGCGGCTCGTCAGCCGGGTCTCCTTGAAGGCCCGGCGTTTCTCGGCCGAGAGCGTGTTGCGTGCCACGCCGTACAACCACGCGATCTCGTTGCCCAACTCCGGACGATAGGTGTGCGCCGAGTCGAGCACCCCGATGAAGACCTCCGCGACCAGGTCGGCGACCGTGTGCGGGTCGTCGACGCGGCGGGCGAGGAACCGGGTGACCGCATCGACATGCCGCCGGTAGAAGGCCTCGAATGCGACGGGATCTGTAGCGATCTCCGCCCGTTTACGACGCACCGGCCATGCTCCCTTCGTCGGTTGACACCCCTGCTTGGTAAGAAGCGCAAAAATGGTTACAAGGCAGGCCAGTCGCCGGACGTGTGGGGCGGAGCGGCCGGATCGTCCCCGGGCGGGCTACGGAGAGTCTTGCTTCCACGGCCCACCGTCAGATCCGGGCCGGGACGTGGGTGGCCCCGGAGACGACCGCGCTACGGCTTCACGGGACGATCGCGGCGACCCTCGCGATCCTTGCGACTTGATCATTTACCGCGACCGGCCGTCTGAGAACGTTCAAGCGGCGATCGCACAGTCCGACTGGGTGCACTACGTCACGACGGAACCGCCATCGCCGCGAGGCGGCGGGCGAGCCGGGCGACGGCCTCCCGCAGCTCCGGAGGCTCCAGCACCTCCGCCTCGAAGCCCAGTCTGGCCACGTGCACGGCGAGCCAGTCCAGGTCCTCCCCGCCGACGACGAGCACGCACCACCCGTCACGATCGTCCTCGACGCGCCCCACCTGGGGCGGCACCAGCTCCCGCACCCGGTCGGCCCCGGCGTGCACCCGCACCCGGGCGAGATACCGGTACGGCGATTCCGTCACTCCCCGCTGCACGTAGGCGACCGGGTCCGGATGCTCCCTCGCCCGGAAGCGCCAGGTCGTCGCCTCCACCTCGCGCATCCGGTCCAGCCGGAAAGTGCGCCAGTCGTCGCGGTCGACGTCCCAGGCCATCAGGTACCAGCGGCGGCCGGTGGCGACCATCCGCACCGGCTCGACCGTGCGCTCGCGCTCCCCGCCGTCGCGGCCGGCGTACCGGAACCGCACCCGCACGGCGTCGCGGCAGGCCCGCGCGAGCGTCATCAGCAGCTCCGCGTCGATCTCGATCCCGGGGCCGACCAGGGTCTCGGTGGCGCCGTACACCGCCCGCACCTCGGCACGCAACCGGGGCGGCATCACCTGGTCGAGCTTCGCAAGCGCCCGCAGTGCCGCCTCGCCCGCCCCCGCGACCGTGCCCCCCGACGCCAGCCGCAGGGACACCGCCGTCGCGATCGCCTCCTCGTCGTCGAAGAGCAGCGGCGGCAGCCGGGTGCCCGCGCCGAGCTGGTAGCCGCCGCCGACGCCCGGCGTCGCGTGCACGGGGTAGCCGAGCGCGCGCAGCCGCTCCACGTCTCGGCGCACCGAGCGGTCGGTGACCCTCAGCTCGGCGGCGAGCTCGGTGGCGGTCCAGGACGGCCGGCGCTGCAGCAGCGCCAGCAACCGCAGCACCCGCTCGGTCGTCGCCTCGACGGTCATGCGCTCATCGTTCCACAGATCACGGAACGATCCTGTCCGCTATTTGCGCGAGGGTGAAGCCATGACCGACCAGACCTGGAACCCTTTGCTCCGAGAACAGCTCGACTGGCACTGGACCAAGCAGCTGCGCGAACGCCTCGACGGGCTCACCGACGAGGAGTACTTCTGGGAGCCGGCGCCCGGCTGCTGGAGTGTGCGCCCGCGCGGCACCGGCGCCGCACCGGTGCAGGCCGGGTCCGGCGCGTTGATCATCGACTTCGCGATGCCGGTGCCCGACCCGCCACCGTTCACGACGATCGCCTGGCGACTCGGGCACGTGATCGTCGGCGTGCTCGCGATGCGCAACGCCGCGCACTTCGGCCGCACGCCCACCGACTACCACTCGTTCGAGTACGCCGCTACCGCGACCGAGGCGCTGGCCCAGCTCGACGCGGAGTACGCGATGTGGCTGGCCGGGGTCGAGTCCCTCGGCGAAACCGGCCTCGCCCGCCCTTGCGGGGAGGCGGAGGCGCCGCACGCCGAGCGTCCTTTGGCAGCACTGGTGCTGCACATCAACCGCGAGCTGATCCACCATCTGGCCGAGGTGTGCCTGCTCCGCGACCTTTACCTGCACACCCACCAGCAGACCCGTCAGGAGGCGAGCTGAAATGGCCCGCAACGTTCAGATCACCTTCGACTGCGCCGACCCCGCCGGGTTGGCGGCGTTCTGGGCCGAGGCCCTCAGCTACCGGCTGCAGGACCCGCCCGAGGGCTTCGAGTCGTGGGAGCAGGCTCTGGAGGCGATGGGCGTGCCGCCCGAGAGCCGCAACAACGCCTCGGCGGTGGTCGACCCCGAAGGCTCCGGACCGCGGCTGTTCTTCCAGCGGGTGCCGGAGGGCAAGCAGGTCAAGAACCGCGTGCACCTCGATGTGCGGGCCGCCCCGGGGCTCGAGGGCGACGCGCGGATGGCGGCCCTGGAGGCGGAGGCAGAGCGGCTCGTCTCCCACGGCGCCATCCGGCTCCGGCGCTACGAGCCCGCTCCCCCGCTCGACGCCGGTCACATCATGATGGCCGATCCCGAGGGCAACGAGTTCTGCCTCGACTGATCAGGAAAAGAGGTCGCTCTCGTAGGCGAGGTCCTGTGGCTACCAGGACTTGAACAGGTGGAACAACCACCGCGAGCGGCCACCGGCCATTGCCCTTCGCACAGTGATCGGCACTGGAGTGGACGTCTCTACGATTGCCTGCCGTCCAAGGGCAGGGTGATGAGCACGGTCAGGCCACCGTCGGGGTTGGGAGTGGCGGTGAGCGTGCCGTGGTGAGCGGTGGTGACCGCGTGGACGATCGCCAGCCCCAAGCCGTGCCCGCCCGGACCGTCGCCGGAGCCGTGACGGGTACGGCCGGTGGCGCGGGTGAACGGCTCGAACAGCTGCTTCAGCTCGTCCTCGGTGACCGGAAAACCGGTGTTGCTCACCGTCATCACGGCCCGACCGCGGTCGGCGCTGACGGTGATGCTCGCCCGGCCGCCGGGCTTGTTGTGCCGGATCGCGTTCGTGACCAGATTGGTCACGAGCTGGCGCAGCAGGGTCGGGTCACCGGTGACCGGCACCGGGTCAAGCCGGGATACCACCGACACGTCCCGATGCGAGGCCTCCCCCGATGTGACGGCGACCGCGTCGCGGGCGAAGCCGGCCAGATCGACCGTCGAGGCCGCGATGATGCCGTGCTCGGCTCGGGCGAGGTCGAGCAGGGCGTTGACGATCTGCTCACTGCGGGCGTTGACCTCGGTCAGGTCGGCGAGCAGCGCGGGCACGTCACAGGCCCGGGGCGAGGCCGCGGCGACGTCCAGAAGGGCTTGGCTCGTGGCGAGTGGGGTGAGCAGCTCGTGGGAGGCGTCGGCGGCGAAGCGCCGGTAGCCGTCGAAGGAGGCCTCCAGGCGGGCGAGCATGCCGTCGAAGGTGTCGGCCAGCTCCTTGACCTCGTCATCGGGGCCCCGAAGGGCGACACGCTCGTGCAGGTTTCCCGCCGCGATCCCGGCCGCGGTCAGCGTGACGCGTCGGATGGGAGCGAGCATGCGCCCGGCCACGATCCAGCCCATGACCAGCGCGCCCAGCGAGCACACCAGCAGCACCACCCCGCAGGCGCGCAACAGCGTGTCCAGCACCTGCGAGGCGTCCTGGGTGGGAGTCAAGCCGTCGGGCGGGACCGGCGCGGATGCGGTGCTGTTCGTCGGTATCGGCGGCGTCGGGCCGACGGCCGGGGTGAGCAGGCCGAACATCACCAGGTAGACGCCGCCCAGCGCCGCGGCGATGGCCGCGGCGGAGGTGGCGGCGTACAGCAGGGCGAGTCGCAGGCGGATCGTCAGCCGGGGCCGGGACGTCATCGCTCGGCCAATCGGTAGCCGGCTCCGATCTCGGTGTGGATCACGGGGGGATCGCCGAGCTTGCGCCGCAGAGCGTGGACGGTGATGCGGACCGCATTGGTGAAGGGGTCGGCGTGCTCGTCCCAGGCCTTCTCCAGCAGGTGTTCGGCGCTGACCACGCCGCCCTGGGCGCTCAGCAGGATCTCCAGCACGGCGAACTCCTTCCGTGTCAGCCGGATCTGCCGGTCGTCCCGGGTGACGTGCTGGGTGTGCGGGTCGAGCCGTATCCCGGCGGCGGTCAGCACCGGCGGGCGCGTCTGCGAGGGACGCCGCTGCAACGCCCGAACCCGGGCCACCAGCTCGGGGAACCGGAACGGCTTGGTGAGGTAGTCGTCGGCGCCCAGCCCGAGCCCCGTGACGGTGTCATCGAGCGTGCGGGCCGCGGTCAGCATCAGGATCCGGCACCGCGCCCCCTCCGCGACCAGGGTGCGGCACACCTCGTCGCCGTGTACGACGGGCAGGTCGCGATCCAGGATCAGCACGTCATAGTCGGTGACCGCCAGCCGCTCCAGCGCCGCGGCCCCGTCGGCGGCCACATCCACCGCCATGGCCTGCCGGCGCAGCCCCGTGGCCAGAGTGCGCGCCAGCAGGGGCTCATCTTCGGCGATCAAGATCCGCACAAGTCCGTCCCTTCTCAACGGCTCCCCCGCCTGCGCGTTCATCCTGTCTGATCAGGTGTTTGGGCCGCGTATGGTCGCCCGGCGCAGGCGGTGTGCTTCCGGATTCGCCAAACGCCGGCCGAATGCCGGGCCTGGCTGAATGAGGGCGTCCGAGGCCGAACCGGTCCGGACCAGACCAAACACCGAGACAAGGAGTTTCCCATGCGGATTCCGCGAAAGGTGGCGCTGGCGATCGGCGCCGCGGCTGTGGTCGTGGGCGGAGTGGCCGCCGTCGGCATCGCCAACGCCTCCTCCGACACCGGCTGCGGATCTCCCGGCCATCTGACCAAGGCCATCGGCCCGAACGACGCCACCGCCACCGCAACCGCAACCGGCGACCAGAGGCAGGCGGCCGCGAACGGACCGGACTGCGTCCCGGCCGTACCGCCCGTCCCGGCCCAGAGGTAGGACTTCGGCCTACCGCCGCAGCGCCCGGCCCTTGACCGGACGCTTTCGGCGTACGCAGTCCCGTACGCCCGGGGTGGCGTTTTCAGGTCGGCCGGCCTGAGGACGAGCGACGAACGTGCGCCGCCGACGGCCGGCCGCGCCCACCGCAGTACGCCGGCACCGGCCCTCCGCTTCCGCAGCCGCAGCCGCGACAACCCCGCCGGCAACGCGCGCAAGCGCCGTCGGCGACGCGCGGTCGCAGGGCCGCCCGGCGAGTCGGTACCGGGGGCGGCGCGGCGGGCTTACCTGTCGGCGGTGGAGCGTCGCGATCCGGTCATCGGCGAGGTTCGCCGCCGACGCCGTCGAGCCCGCCCCTCCAGGCGCCGTCGCAGTTGCTGACCGCCGAGCTGGAGCTGCTCACCCAACTACGCGAGGCGCTTCTGACCGGCCAGGCGGAACTGGAGGCCGAGCCAGCCGATGAGCGCGTGGCGGTCGATGACCGCGTGGCCGCGCCGATGAGCGCGTGGCGGGCCGCCGGCGTCTAGCGGCGGGCCGGCGGGCCGAGGGGGCCGAACGCCGCGCCGTCACCGAGCGGCGTCGAGCCCGGATTCCGTGTCCGCCTGGCCCGGCGGCCGGCGACTGGCCGGACGCCGTCCAGCATGCGGTACTGATGCGGCAGTAGGCGCTTGACGTGGCCTTCGTCCCCAATGCCCACACCCTCGCTCCGGCCGAGCGCGAACGAGCCGGACTGGTCAGGTGATGGAGGATCCGGTCTCCGTCACGTAGTGGTAACAGCTGTTGACGTCCCCGATACACAGACGTACTGTGCCGTTAATCGATTTACGTCAATCGATTAACGAGGAGCCATGGCAGCCACTCTGAAGGACGTCGCCCTCCGCGCCGAGGTGTCTGTCGCGGCTGCGTCGCTGGTCTTGTCCGGCAAGGCCGAAGGCCGGGTCGCCGAGGCGACCGCCGAGCGGGTCCGGGTGGCGGCGGCGGAGCTCGATTACCGTGGCAACCGCGCCGCCCGCAGCCTGCGTACGCAGTCGGCTCCGCTGCTGGGCCTGCTCAGCCTGGGCGTGGCCACCCAGCCCTACGCCGGAACGATGCTGGAAGCCGCCCAGTCCGCCGCGCGCGAGCACGACTACGACCTGCTGTTCATCGAGGTCGGCACCTCGGAAGCCATCGCCGAGAACCTGCGACTGCTGGAGGAGCACCAGGTCGCGGGCATTCTGGTCGCCTCCTACTTCCACCGGGAGCTGGCCCTGCCGTCACAGCTGCCCGCGCCCACCGTTCTCGTCGACGCGCTGTGCCCGGACCGCGACATCGACTGGGTGGTGCCCGACGAGTACGACGGCGAGACCGAGGTCCTGGAGGAGCTCGCCCGCGCCGGCCACCACCACGTCGGCTGGATCTGTCACACCCCGCAGTACCCCGCGACGAGACTGCGGACCAAGGCGTTCGAGGACGTCGCCGCGCGCCACG
This sequence comes from Nonomuraea sp. NPDC049480, assembly GCF_044465905.1. Lineage (NCBI taxonomy): Bacteria > Bacillati > Actinomycetota > Actinomycetes > Streptosporangiales > Streptosporangiaceae > Nonomuraea > Nonomuraea sp. NPDC049480. The sequence goes on along the minus strand of NZ_JBITMD010000037.1, from coordinate 56,708 downwards.
GATGGGACGGCGATCCGCGACGCGTCGCCCTGACCGAGGGCACCGACGCCGCCGACGGCTACGCGGCCATGTTGCGGCTGCTCGAGCAGTTCCCGAAGGTGACGGCGGTCGCCGCCTTCACCGACCGCATGGCCATGGGCGTCTACATGGCCTGCTTCGAGCGGGGCATTCGCGTGCCCCAGGACATGTCGATCGTCGGATTCGACGACCAGGTCCTGGTGTCGGAAGCGCTCCGTCCCGGACTCACCACCGTGGCGCTGCCCCATCGCCAGATGGGCAAGTGGGCGGTGGGCCGGCTCATCGAGCGCATCGAGTCGGCGGACGACCTGGCGGTCAGCCAGGTCCGGATCAATGGCGGCCTCGTCGTCCGAGACTCGGTCGCCGCTCCGCGCACTGGTCGGATCAGGGCCAGTACGCGGAGGTGAGTAACACTCACGCAACGGCGCAGCCGTTGCCTCCCTTGGAGGGGATCATGTCAATAGTAGCCCGGAATCTCTCCGTGGCCGCCTTGGGCGTCGCCGGTGCGCTGACGCTCGCCGCCTGCGGCGGCGGCGGGACGAGCGCGGGGCCGACCGGTTCCGCCGCGGCGGCATCGGGTGGCAAGACCAAGGTCACCATGTGGACGCACAACGCCGGCAACGAGGTCGAGCTCAAGCTGGTCCAGCAGGTCACCGACGACTACAACGCCTCGCAGGACAAGTACGAGATCACCGTCCAGGCGTTCCCGCAGGCGTCCTACAACGACGCCATCGTGGCGGCCTCGGCGTCCAAGAGCCTGCCCTGCCTCCTCGACGTCGACGCTCCGATCATGCCGAGCTGGGCGTACGCCAACTACCTCCAGCCGCTGACCATCGATGCCAAGGCGACCGACCCGCTGCTGCCGGGGGTCAAGGGAACCTACAACGACAAGCTGTACTCGGTCGGCTTCTACGACGCAGCCCTCGGCATCCTGACGCGCAAGTCGATCCTCGAGGACAACGACATCCGGATCCCCACCATCGACCAGCCATGGACCTTGGAGGAGTTCGACGCGGCCCTCGCCAAGCTCAAGGCCTCCGACAAGTACGACTACCCCCTCGACCTGGGCACCGGCTGGACCGCCGAGTGGTACCCCTACGCCTACGCCCCGCTCCTGCAGTCCTTCGGCGGCGACCTCATCAACCGCACCGACTTCTCCACCGCCGAGGGCGTCCTGAACGGCCCCCAGGCGGTCAAGTGGGGCCAGTGGTTCCAAGGGCTGTTCAAGAACAAGCTGGCCAACCCCAAGGAGTCCGCCGACCGTACGGCCTTCCTGCAGGGCAAGGTCGCGATGCAGTGGAACGGCTCCTGGGGCGTCGGGGACGCGGTGAAGAAGTTCGACGAGGACACCCTCATCCTGCCGCCGCCCAACCTGGGCAAGCAGCCCTACATCGGCGCGGGCTCCTGGCAGTGGGGGATGTCCGCGACCTGCCAGACCCCCGAGGCGGTCAACGGCTGGATCAGCTTCGGGCTGCAGGACAAGTACCTGTCGGCGTTCAGCGAGCAGCTCGGCAACCTTCCTGCTTCCGCCGGCGCGCAGGCGCTGGGCAAGAAGTTCAAGGAAGGCACCAAGGAGCACACCTACATCGCGCTCGCCCGCAAGTACGCGCTCATCCGCCCGCCGACACCCGCCTACCCGTTCATCTCCAAGACCTTCGAGAAGGCCGCGCTCGACATCATCGCCGGCGCCAACGTACAGGACACGCTGAACACCGCCGTCGACGCCATCGACAAGAACCTGGCCGAGAACAACAACTACCAGTGATCGGCCCCGGTCCGGGGCGTGCCGCTCCCGCCCCGGACCCGCCCCCCCACTTGTGAGGTCCACGTGTCCCTGACGCATGCCCGCGGCAGACCCAAGCGATCCGTCACCTACATGCGGGACCGGCCCCGGCGGTGGCCCAACCGGCCCGCCGACCGCCGCAAGGCCGAGGCCAGGACGGGACGGCTGTTCACCGCCCCGGCGATGTTCCTGCTGTTGATCTTCCTCATCATCCCGATAGCCCTGGCCCTCAGCCTCGGCTTCACCGACGCCAAGCTATCCTCGCCGCAACCCACCCGCTGGGTCGGCCTGTCCAACTTCGAAGAGCTCCTGAGCATCAAGAAGGTCACCCTCGACGATGCCCGCGTCCGCGAGCTCGCCGGACCCGAGGGCACCGTCCGCACCGCCCTGCGCAGCCTGACCAAGAACGGCAGCGGCACCCCCTACGAGGGCATGTCGGTGCTGTCGGACTCCGTCGCCGCCGACGGCAAGAGCGGCAGCTTCTGGCTCGCCGGCGACCCGCTGTTCTGGAAGTCGTTGCGCAACACCGCCGTGTTCGCCCTCGTCGTCGTCCCCGTCCAGGGCGGCCTGGGCCTGCTCCTGGCACTCCTGGTCAACAGCAAATTCCGGGGACGGGTGTTCTTCCGTACGGTGTTCTTCCTGCCCGTCGTGATGTCGATGGTCGTGGTGTCGATCCTGTGGGCCTTCATCTACCAGGAAGACGGACTGGTCAACAACGCGATCAAGGCGGTCTACCCGTCCTGGGACCCGGTCGCCTTCCTCGCCGACCCTTCCACCGCGCTTCCCGCCATCGTCGTCATGTCGATCTGGCAGGCCGTCGGCTTCCATATGATCATCTGGCTGGCCGGGCTGCAGACCATCCCGGGCGAGCTGTACGAGGCCGCCAAGATGGACGGCGCGGGCCCCTGGCGCACCTTCACCTCCGTCACCTGGCCGGGCCTGCGGCACACCTTCGTGTTCGTCCTGGTCACCATCACCATCTCCGCGCTGGGACTGTTCACGCAGATCAACGTCATGACCAAGGGCGGGCCGCTGGACTCCACCTCCACGCTCGTCTACCAGGCCTTCGCCGAGGGCTACGGCAAACAGCGCATCGGGTACGCCTCGGCCATCTCCTTCGTGTTCTTCGTGCTCGTGCTGTGCGTCGCGCTCATCCAGCGCCGGCTGACCAGGGAGAAGGACGCATGACCACCATCAAGGCCCGCCGGACCCTCGGACGCACCGCCTTCTACATCGCCGGCGCGCTGTTCTCGCTCGCCTTCCTGCTGCCCATGGTCTTCATGATCGTGTCCAGCTTCAAGGACAAGCTGCAGATCTTCGAAGACCTCGACTCCATCCGGGCGTTGCTGCCGGTGGGCGACGCCGGGCTCGACAACTACCAAGGGCTGTTCGACCGGGTCCCGCTCGCCCGCTTCTACGCCAATTCGCTGCTCATCGCGTTCCTGGTCGTCGGGCTCGGGCTGGTGATCAACAGCCTGGCCGCGTTCGGCATCGCCCGGATGCGCTGGCGCGGGCAGGGCATCGTCATGGGGGTGCTCATCGCGACCCTCATCGTGCCGTTCGAGACGCTCGCGCTTCCGCTGCTGTACTGGGTGAACAATCTGCCCTACGTCTCCTTCGCCACCGGGACGCCCGAGCTCACCACCGGCTGGATCAACACCTACGCCGTGCAGATCGTCCCGTTCATCGCGAACGCGTTCTCGATCTTCCTGTTCGTGCAGTTCTTCAAGTCCATCCCGCGCGAGATCGACGAGGCCGCCTTCATCGACGGAGCGGGTTTCCTGACCGTCTACCGGCGCATCGTCGTCCCGTTGAGCGGGCCCGCCTTCGCCACCAGCGCCATCCTCACTTTCCTGCCCATCTGGAACTCCTACCTGTGGCCGACGATGGTCGTACAGGAGGAGGGCCTTCGGCCGCTCCCCGTCGGCCTGGACTACTTCTTCCAGTCCAGCACAGCCGAGGGCGTGCCATGGGGCCAGATCATGGGGTACACCACCCTGGTCACCTTGCCGATCATGGTGCTTTTCATCGTTTTCCAACGCAGTTTCGTGGCCAGCGTGGCCAATAGTGGAATCAAGGGGTAAATCAATGTTGCGACTGGCGGACAGCTGGATCTGGGACTCGTGGTACGCCTACGACGGCGACCTCCACCACGCGTTCTACCTCCGGGCCTCCCGCGGCCTCGGGGATCCCGACCGCCGCCACCGCCACCCGAGCGTCGGCCACGCCGTGTCCGACGACCTTCGGGACTGGACGGTCCTGCCCGACGCGCTGGCGGTCTCGGACTTTCCGGCGTTCGACGACTGGACCACCTGGACCGGCAGCGTCGTACGGGACGCCGGCCAGTGGCGGATGTTCTACACCGGCACCACCCGGCAGGACGGCGGCGACGTCCAGCGCGTCGGCGTCGCCACCTCCGCGGACCTCCAGGTCTGGCACAAACACTCACCGGACGCCATCCTCGAAGCCGACGCCCGCTGGTACGAGAAGCACGGCGACCCTGCCTGGCCTGAGGAGGCCTGGCGCGACCCGTTCGTCTTCCGGGGCGACGACGGCCGCTGGCACATGTACGTCACCGCCCGTGCCAACCACGGCCGTTGGCGAAGCCGCGGCGTTGTCGGCCACTGCACCTCCACCGACCTCGAGCAGTGGCATGTCCAGCAGCCGCTGACCGAGCCCGACGCCGGGTTCGGCCATATCGAGGTCATCCAGGCCGAGGTCGTGGACGGCACCCCCACCCTGATCTTCTCGTGCGGCTACAACGAACTCGACGACGACGCGCGCCGGCGTTACGGCACCGGGGGAATCTTCAGCGTCACCGGGCCCAGCATCCACGGCCCTTTCGACACCTCCACCGCCCGCCTGTTCCCCGACACCTCGCTCTACGCCGGTCGCCTCGTCCGGCACGACGGCCGGTGGCACCTGATGGCGTTCCGCAACCTCGTCGACGGCCACTTCGTCGGCGAGCTCGCCGACCCCGTCCCCGTCACCAGTACACCGGACTCGGGCCTGCTGCCCGCCGCCGACCGCAGCGCGGCCCGCACGTAGCCGCCCGGAAAGCCGCCCGCAGCGAAGCCCGCAGGCAGCCGCCCGGAAACTCGCGGCGGCCGTCACACCAGGCGGCCGCCGCCGGCTACCTCCGAGGTAATCGACGGCATTACGTCTGGTCGGCAGCATGGTGGTCAAGGCCGCCGGACCGCGGCCCGCTGACGAAGGAGTGACCATGACCGCGTACGCCGTCGCCCACCTGCGTGACCCCGAGGAACTGCACGAGGACGTGTGCCAGTATCTGGAGCGCGTTCAGTCCACCCTGGACCCGTTCGGCGGCAGGTTCCTGGTGCACGGGGCGCCGGTGGAAGTGCGCGAGGGCAACTGGCCGGGCGGGCTGGTGATCATCGAGTTCCCGTCGATCGAGCAGGCCCGCGCCTGGTACGACTCCCCCGCCTACCGGGACATCCTGCGCCTGCGTACCGACCACATCCCCGGTGACGTGGTCCTGGTCGACGGGGTCGAGCCTGACCACGACTCGGCGGCGATGGGGGCCGCGATGCGGGCGGCGGCGTACCCATCTCTATAAGCGGGAGGCCCCGATCGCCATCAGGGTTTTGTGGCGGCCCAGCGCATGCGGCCCCTACTTCGCAGCCCCCGTCACCTCTTTGAATGCGCGGATGACCCTGTGGCTACACGCGCGCTCTAGACCTGTCAGGGAGTTTGGATCGCCACGTCCGGGGCGACGCCCAACAGCTTCTTGAGCTCGTTTGCCCTGGTCGTGGCCTCTATTCACGGTCGTGGCGGCGATCCTGGAGTGGACCGGTCACAGCCGGGATCCACAGGACTGGAAGGGATCACCGTGAAACGCATGCTTCTCGCGGCGGCCTTGGCGCTTGCCGCAACCATGTCCGGCGCCGCCGGCGCATCCGCTGCCTCGCCCGCACCCTCGCCACCCTCTCCCGACGTGTCTCCGCCGGTATCTCCGGACATGTCGCCCTCACCAGAGGGCAGCCCGTTCGGGGCCGGATGTACCGCGATCGAGAACACCCTCACCGGCATCGCCGGCCAGCCGGTCGGGACCGCGATCTCCGAGGTCCCCGAACTGTCCACGCTGGCGGACGCAGTGGAACAGGCCGGTCTGGCTGACCGCCTGAACTCCGCCAAGGACATCACGGTCTTCGCGCCGAACAACGAGGCCTTCGAGGCGATCCCGCAGGAGAGACGGGACGCGGTCATGGCAGACAATGAACTGCTCACCCGGATCTTGTCCTACCACGTGGTGGAGGGCAAGAAGGCACCCGCCGACCTGGAGGACGGCACCCTCAAGACCATGGAGGGCCGCGAGCTGACCGTGAAGGGCTCGGGTGACGATCTTACGATCAACGACGCGAAAGTGGTCTGCGGCAACGTTCCGACGGCCAATGCCACCGTGTACGTCATCGACAAGGTCCTTATGCCCCAGTAGCGACCCGGGCATGACGGAGGGTGGAGAGCACGATCCGGGTGAAGCGGGTCGGACGCCGAGCCTCGTGATCGTGCTCTTCGCCGCCGGGATGACGGGAAGTGACGTCCCGCTCCGCCAGAGCAGGTGATCGTCACCAGGTTCGGGGTAGCTGTCCTGATGGGCACCGCGCTGCTCAGGCTGCGGCTGGCCATCGAGCCGGGGAAGCCGGCGGGACGGCCCCTCTCGCCGTGGGCTCCACCGCCGCTCGAAAGACGGCGCCCGCCGCTACCAGCTACCGGAGGAGAAGGGCATCGTTGGTTGGCAAGAGGGAGCCTGTGGTGGTGATCGGACTGGGACGGTTCGGCAGCGCGCTCGCCATCGAACTGACCCAGCGCGGTACCGAAGTGCTGGGCATCGACAACAATCACAAGCACGTGCAGGGTCTCTCGGGGCAGATCACCGACATCGCCACGGCGGACTCCACCGACTTGGCAGCCTTGCGGCAGCTCGGTGTGCCCGACTTCTACCGCGCCGTGGTGGCGATCGGCAGCGACCTCGAAGCGAGCATCCTGACCGCTTCCCTGCTCGTCGAGCTGGAAATCGGCCATATTTGGGCCAAGGCGGTCAGCCGGCAGCATGGGCGGATCCTGCGCCGGATCGGCGTTCATCACGTGGTTTTCCCCGAGCACGACATGGGTGAGCGCGTCGCCCATCTGGTCAGCGGCCGGATGCTCGATTACATGCAGGTGGATGAGAACTTCGCGTTCGCCAAGATGCGTCCTCCGGAGGAATTCGTCGACATTCCGCTCGGGCAATCTGGCCTGCGTCGCCGATACGGTGTCACGGTCGTGGCCGTCAAAGCCCAGGGCGAGGAGTTCACCTACGCAACCGCGGAGACCGAGCTCGGGCATGGCGACATGATCATTGTTTCCGGCCGTACGGACCGGGTCGAACGCTTCGCCGAACTGCCGTAGGCGTACGCCGACCGAGAGTGAGACCGGGCATGAGGATACGAAGATGGCGGGACGGTCCAGCCATCGGATTCGCCGGTCTCTTCGGCAAGTTCCAGCATCCCGCGCAGGTCGTGGTCGGCGTTTTCGCCCTGACCATCCTCATCGGCACACTGCTGCTGAAAACGCCGATGGCCACCGCCTCACCCGGCTCGATCGACTGGCTGACCGCACTGTTCACCGCGACCTCGGCAGTCTGCGTGACCGGCCTGGTCGTGGTCGACACCGCCTCGACGTGGTCGGCGTTCGGCGAGGTGGTGATCGCCCTGCTGTTCCAGGCCGGCGGGCTGGGGATCATGACACTGGGCACGTTGTTCGCCCTGCTCGTCTCGGGCCGTCTCGGGCTGCGCGCCCGGCTGCTGGCCCAGGCCGAAAGCAAGGCGCTGGGCACACCGAACCTGCGCCGCGTGATACGCAACATCGTGCTGTTCACCCTGACCTGCGAGGCAGCGGCGGCGATCGTGCTGAGCATCCGGTTCGCCACCGCCTACGACCATGGCCTGGGCCGCGCCCTGTATCTGGGCGTGTTCCACGCGATGTCGGCCTTCAACAACGCCGGCTTCGCCCTGTGGCCCGACAGCCTGGTGCGTTTCGCCGCCGACCCATGGATCTGCCTGACCATCGCGCTGACCGTACTGGTGGGCTCGCTCGGCTTTCCCGTCATGTTCGAGCTGTGGCGGCAGTGGCGTCACCCCCGGCGCTGGTCGGTCCTCACCCGCCTCACCCTGGGCGTCACCGCCTTTCTGCTCGCGATGGGCACGCTGATTCTCCTGAGCACCGAGTGGCACAACCCCCGCACCATGGGGCCGCTGGCCGACTGGGACAAGCTCATGGCCAGTTTCTTCCTCGCCGTGATGCGCACCGGCGGCTTCAACACCGTCGATCTGTCCCAGCTCCACCCCTCCAGCTGGCTGGTCAGCGACCTGCTGATGTTCATCGGCGGCGGCAGCGCGGGAACGTCGGGTGGCATCAAGGTGACCGCCCTGGGAGTACTGATCTTCATGGTGTGGACCGAGATGCGCGGGTACGCCGATGTGAACATCGGCCACCGGCAGATCCCGGCGACCGCCCAGCGCCAAGCGATCGCGATCACTTTGATGGGGGTCAGCCTGGTCGTGATCTCTACTTATCTCCTGGTGGTGATCAGCCCTAATGCCCTGGATCAGGTGCTGTTCGAGGCCATCTCCGCCTTCGGCACGGTGGGCATGTCCCTGGGTATCACTGCTGGCCTTCCCGCGGCGGGGCAGCTGCTGCTGATCGTGCTGATGTTCATCGGCCGGACCGGTCCCCTCACGTTGGGCTCGGCTCTGGCGCTGCGCGAGCGCGACCGCCGCTACGTACTGCCCAAGGAATACCTGATCGTGGGCTGACCCAGCGCAACGAATCTCCAGCGCCCCGCACGCCTGACCACGCTGCCCTCGCCCTCTCCTTCCACAGTTCGGCCCTGGACTGTGGACGAAGCTCGGCGATTCCTCAAGGTGACCAAGCCGCTGCCGTACTGTCTGCCGTCGGTCATGCTCATGGTCGACGGACTCCGACGCGGCGCGGTGCTCGGTATCGGATGAGATCGTCGGGCAACAGATCCACTTCCCGCACGTCCGCGCTTCGCCTTCTCCCCCCTGGTATGCGGGCCAGGCCGGGTGTCTCAGAAGCCTTCCGTTCACCGTTCGACAGGCTTGATCAGTCGAACACGGTTCCTGTTCGGGTCATCTCTCGGCAGCCGGGGCATAACGGCAGGGCCTTCTGGTAGCTCGGGGTTGCGATCCCCATCGAGCAGCACCATGAGGCCCTGTGCCGCAGTCTTCGTGCTCGCGTCCGCGGAGTCCAACGCGCCCGAGATGCTGTTTGCCGAAGCGGCGCACCAGGCGGCGTAGCCGGGCGCCGATCCTGGACCTGGTGCGTCCGGTGGCCCAGGCGGCTGTGAACGGCGCGGCGGTCCTGCGGCATCCGCTGGCCGTGCCGCTGCTGGTCCTGGCCGGCCCTCCGTGCCGCCGTGATCTTCAGCATCCAGGTGTGATTCGCGGCTTGGAGTCAGGCGGCCGGTTGGTCGCGGTCGGGGACGTCGAAGTGGGCAGTGCTGCGTTCGACGAACATGGCGCGGCCCTTGATCTCGGAGGTGGCCTCGGGGCCCACGATGCCGTCGTAGCCGGGCAACTGGCCCGCGCCGGCCTCCGGGCCGAGCGGGACGACGACCATGGGCGGCTGCCGCTCGTAGGCGGTCAGCTCGCCCTCCCCGGTGATCAGCGTGCGGATGTTGGCCGCGAGCAAGTCGCCCTGGATCCTGGCGTAGCCCGCCATGTTCCGGTCCGCGTCAGCGAGGTCGCCGATGGCGAAGACCCGGTCCTGCCCGCGGACCCGCAGGTGCTCGTCCACGCGGAGGTGCCCCTGGGCGTCCAGGGTCTCGGCGAGCGAGCCGCGCAGGTAGCCGGTGTGCAGGGTGACGCCGAAGCAGCGGAACCAGATGTCGGCGCTCAGCTCCTCACCCGCCTCCGTGGTGACCGCGACCGGCGCGGCCGTGGCGGGAGCGGCGTCCGGCAACCCTCGCAGCGGGCTGCCCAGCTTGAGCTCGACCCCCATCTTGTCCAACTGCGCACGGAGCTCGTCGCGCAGCGCCTGGTCGTACGGGCCGGTCAGGATGTCGGGCGCGACGTCGGCGATGGTGACGTGTTTGCCGGGAAAAGTGGACTTGATCTCCCCGGCGAGTTCGAGCCCGACGGGCCCGGCGCCGACCAGCAACACCCGCCGCGCCCCGGACAGAGCCTCATGGGCCTCCCGCGCCCGCGCCTTGGCCGTCTCGGCGGCCGGCTCGTCGATCTTGGCCGGGAACGGATACGAGGATCCCGTCGCCAGGACCAGGTAGTCGGGCTCCAGCCGCGCGTCCGACGCCAGCGTGACCTGCCGCCCGTCCACGACCACGGCACGATCGCGCAGGAACCGCCCGTTGACCAGCAGCCGACGGTAGGGCACGAAGATCCGGTCCAGCCACTCCGGCTCCACCAGCGCCCGCAGCGCGGCGACGTTGTGCATGAAGGAGTCCGAGGGATCGACGAGCGTCACGTCGGCGATGTCGTCGAGCAGCTTGGCCACCGTGTGACCGCCGTACCCGCCGCCCAGGACCACCACGCTCGGCCGCCTGCCAGCATTCTCGGTCATCAGCTCTCTCCTCGCTAGCTTTCGAAGTGTCGCTAGGCTATTCATATTTGCTTCTAAAATCAAAGCGACACCGAATCGGCTAGCATAGGGGCATGGCGACGACCTCCTCCCACGACGCGGACACCTGCAAGCGCGGTGACGCGGCGCTGACGCGTGCCTTCCGGGTGCTCGGGAAGCGCTGGAGCGGGGTCGTCCTCGGCAGCCTCAGCCCGGGTCCCGCCGGGTTCCGCGAGCTGTCCCGCGCCATCGGCGGGGTCAGTGATTCGGTGCTGTCCGACCGTCTGTCCGAGCTGACCAAGGCGGGGCTGATCGCCCGCACCGTCGACGAGGGACCGCCGGTCACGGTCGCCTACGCGCTGACCGAGAGCGGCCGGGCGCTCATGCCCGCGCTGGAGCAGATCTCACAGTGGGCTCAGGAGCACCTGCCGCCGGACGTGTGTTAGCGCTCCTTGTCGCTGGACCGAAACGAGCCGCGCGAGGGCCCGGCGTGGCGCCTGAAAGAGCTTGAAGAGATTTCGCGGTCGCCCTGGCCCAGGCGCTGACCCAGGAAGGCTTCGACCCGGCCCGCCATCCCTGGAGCTTCCTGGCCAACGGCGACCTCGGCTGGATCCAGACCGCCAACTTCGTCGTCATGCTGGTATGGAAGAGCGGGATGGCCACGAGCCTGGTGAACGGCGCGTGGCCAGCGGTTCAGCAGCCGTCACCGAGCATCTTGCTCCACCCCGCCGCCGACACCCCGTTACGGCTGGGACCGAGCGGACGCTCCAGAGGCGGATCCAAATCCCGTAACGCGGGTCGAGCAGGCCATCAAGGTCATCCTGCTGCATCGCGGGCTCAGCTATGGGCCGAGCAGGAGCACCGAGCGAGGCACCGTCAGCGCTCAACTTGAGGTCGATTGAGCCCGTTTGGAGGGTCGCCTACTGTCGATGTGGACTGATCTCTGTCGCCTGGCGGCAGACGATCTTGGTGGCAGATTGATGGCAAACGATCAAAAGGCCGTCTTCCGATTTCCGGAAAACGACCTATGAAGTGGGAAAACTCTGTGGGGCTACCAGGACTTGAACCTGGGACCTCTTCCTTATCAGGGAAGCGCTCTAACCGTCTGAGCTATAGCCCCGCGCACACCGAACGTTACCGTATCCCCCAGGGGAGAGGCGAACCGGTTGTTCGGACGAAAGAAGCTTACCGCCTCCGGCGTGCTGCTCGCGCCGTCCTCGCCAACCGAGCACGGCGCGAGCGCCCGTCACACACCCCTTATTCGGCCTCGCTGAAGGTCACCTCAACGCCCCCGACCAGGTCGGAGGAGATGTTGTAGATGACCGCCCCCAGCGTGGCAAGCGCCGTGATCAAAACCACGTTCACGGCTCCGATCAGCGCGGTGTAGCCGAGGATGCGCACCGGCTCGAACCACGAGGCAATGTCGATCGGGATGGAGTTCTGCCCCTGCTCGCCCTGCCCCAGCTGGTTGACCAGCTCCACGATGGAGTCGAAGACCCCCAGGGCGGACAGCACTCCGTACAGGACCGCCACCGCCACGAACAGCACCACGAAGCACACCAGGGAGACCACGAAGCTGAACTTCATGGCCGACCACGGCTCGACGCGGCGCAGGACCAGGTGGGCCTTGCGGGGCAGCCGGCCCCCGCCCGCGTTGGACCCCTTCTTCTTCTTCGGCGACGACGTCAGCTCGACCGCAGGCGGCGGCGGAGCCTCGGTGGCCAGCGAAGGCCGCACGCGGAGGGTGTCGTTGCCCTCCACCGGAGGACCCGCCGGACCCGGCGGGCCCGGCGGAGTTGCGGGCGCAGGCGCGGGTGCGGGCGCCGGACCTGAGGCGGGCGTCTGCGGCCGCTGCTGCTGCGACTGCTGCTGCGGCTCCTCCTTGGCCGGGACGGGCCTGCCCTTGGAGGGCGAGGTGTTGTCCTGCTCTTCGTCGACCGGGTTGAAAATCTCGGTTTCTGCGGGCTTGTTCGGTTGCTGTCCGTTGCCCGAAGCCGCCTTGGTCCTGGCGGGGCCACCCTGGGCGCTCATGGACTACTCTCCTCCCCCGTCTTCCTCAGTTTCCTCCGAAGTCTCCATCGACTCCGCGTTCCGGGCGAGGGCCACCACGCTGTCGCCTTCAGCGAGATTCATCAATCGCACTCCCATGGTCTGGCGGCCGGACTGCTTGATCTCGCCGGCACTCGTCCGGATCACCCCGCCGGCGGACGTGATCGCGAAGACCTCGTCCTCTGGGTTGACCATGACGGCTCCGACCAGCTTGCCACGGGCACTCACGATTTTCGCCGTGAGCACCCCTCTACCGCCACGGCCCTGAACTGGATACTGCTCCACTGGCGTCCGTTTTGCGTACCCAGCCTTCGTGGCGATAAGCACATCTTGACCGTCCGCGATCCTATTCATGGCGAGAAGTTCGTCACCTTCGAGGAACCTCATGCCGATGACACCGCTGGTCGCCCGCCCCATGGGGCGAAGCGCCTCGTCGGAGGCGGTGAACCTGATCGACTGGGCTCCCTTGGAGACCAGCAGCAGGTCGTCTGTTTCGGAGACCAGGCGGGCTCCGATTACCTCGTCGTCCTCCCGCAGGTTGATCGCGATCAGACCGCCCGACCTGGGGGAGTCGTATTCGGACAGGCGCGTCTTCTTGACCAGGCCGCTGCGGGTGGCCAGGACGAGGTAGGGAGCGACGTCGTAGTCGCGTAGGTCGAGAACCTCCATAACTGTTTCGTCGGGCTGCATGGCCAAAAGGTTCGCCAAATGCATGCCTCGGGCGTCACGGGCTCCTTCGGGCAGCTCGTACGCCTTGACGCGGTACACCCGGCCCTTGTTCGTGAAGAACAGCAACCAGTGATGCGTGGTGGTGACGAAGAAGTGGTCGACGATGTCGTCCTGGCGCAGCTGCGCACCGCGTACGCCCTTGCCGCCCCGCTTCTGGGCCCGGTAGAGGTCGGTCCTGGTGCGCTTGGCGTAGCCGCCGCGGGTGATCGTGACGACGATCTCGTCCTCGGCGATGAGGTCCTCGATCGACATGTCGCCGTCGTAGGCGATGATCTCGGTCTGCCGACCGTCGCCGTAGCGGCCGACGATCTCGGCGAGCTCCTCGTTGACGATCTCCCGCTGGCGGGCCTCGCTGGCCAGGATCGATTGGTACTCGGCGATCTGCGTCATCAGCGAGTCGTACTCGTCCTGGATCGCCCGGCGCTCCAGGGCGGCCAGTTTGCGCAGCTGCATGTCGAGGATGGCCTGCGCCTGCACCTCGTCGATCCCCAGCAGCCCCATGAGGCCCTGCTGGGCGTGCGAGGCGGACTCCGAGGCCCGGATGAGGGCGATGACCTCGTCGAGCCGCTCCAGGGCCTTCAGCAGCCCGCGCAGGATGTGGGCGCGTTCCTCGGCCTTGCGAAGCAGGTAGCGCGTCCGGCGGACGATGACCTCGATCTGGTGCGCCACGTAGAACCGGATGAACTGGTCGAGGCGCAGCGTCCGCGGCACGCCGTCGACCAGCGCCAGCATGTTGGCGCCGAAGGTGTCCTGGAGCTGGGTGTGCTTGTAGAGGTTGTTGAGCACGACCTTGGCGACCGCGTCCCGCTTGAGCACGATCACCAGCCGCTGCCCGACCCGCGAGGAGCTCTCGTCGCGTACATCGGCGATGCCCGTGAGCTTGCCCTCACGCACCAGCTCAGCGATCTTCAGGGCCAGGTTGTCGGGGTTGACCTGGTACGGCAGCTCGGTGACGACCAGCGCCTGCCGTCCCTTGTCCTCCTCGACCTCGACCACGGCGCGCATGGTGATCGAGCCGCGCCCGGTGCGGTAGGCGTCCTCGATCCCGCGCCGGCCGACGATCAGCGCCTTCGTCGGGAAGTCGGGGCCCTTGACCAGCTTGATCGACGCTTCGAGCAGCTCCTCGTCACTGGCCTCGGGGTTTTCCAGATACCACTTGACCGCCGCCGCGACCTCGCGCAGGTTGTGCGGCGGGATGTTGGTGGCCATGCCGACCGCGATGCCGCCCGAGCCGTTGACCAGCAACTGCGGGAAGCGCGCCGGCAGGACGTCGGGCTCGTGCGACTTGCCGTCGTAGTTGGGGCGGAAGTCGACGGTGTCCTTGTCGATGTCCCGCAGCATCTCCATGGCGATGGGCGCGAGCTTGCACTCGGTGTACCTCATCGCCGCCGCCGGGTCGTTGCCCGGCGAGCCGAAGTTTCCCTGCCCGTCGACCAGCGGGTAGCGCAGCGACCACGGCTGCGCCAGGCGGACCAGCGCATCGTAGATCGAGGTGTCGCCGTGAGGATGGTAGGTGCCCATCACGTCGCCGACGACGCGAGCGCACTTGAAGTAGCCGCGGTCGGGACGATAGCCACCGTCGTACATCGCGTAGAGCACGCGCCGGTGCACCGGCTTGAGACCGTCGCGCACGTCCGGCAGCGCCCTGGACACGATGACGGACATCGCATAGTCCATGTAACTGCGCTGCATCTCGGACTGGATGTCCACAGGCTCGATGCGGTCAGCCGGGGGAGTGGTGTTCACGTCCGTCACAGGTAAAGATCCTTAAACATCGAGGAAGCGCACGTCGCGGGCGTTACGGATGATGAAGTCGCGCCGCGCCTCCACGTCCTCGCCCATGAGCACGCTGAACAGATCGTCGGCCTGCGCTGCGTCGTCGAGCGTGACCAGGCGCAGGAGCCGGGTCGCCGGGTTCATCGTGGTCTCCCAGAGCTGGCCCGCGTTCATCTCGCCCAGACCCTTGAAGCGCTGTACGTTGTCGCGCGGCCGCGGGTCGGGCTTGCCGTTGGCCATGCCCTCGGCGATGACCGCGTCGCGCTCGCTGTCGGAGTAGGCGTAGGAGGCGTCCTCACCCTTGCGGTCCCACTTGATCTTGTAGAGCGGCGGGCACGACAGGTAGACGTGGCCGGCCTCGATCAGCGGCCTCATGAACCTGAACAGCAGCGTCAGCAGCAGCGTGTTGATGTGCTGGCCGTCGACGTCGGCGTCGGCCATGAGGATGACCTTGTGGTAGCGCAGCTTGGCGATGTCGAACTCGTCGTGCACGCCGGTGCCGAGGGCGGTGATGAGCGCCTGGACCTCGTTGTTCTTCAGGACCTTGTCGATCCGCGCCTTCTCCACGTTGAGGATCTTGCCGCGGATCGGCAGGATGGCCTGGAAACGCGAGTCGCGGCCGCCCTTGGCCGAGCCGCCGGCCGAGTCGCCCTCGACGATGAACAGCTCGCACTTCTCCGGGTCGTTCCACTGGCAGTCGGCCAGCTTGCCCGGCAGGCCGCTGCCGGACTCCAGCAGCGACTTGCGCCGGGTCAGGTCGCGGGCCTGGCGGGCGGCGATGCGGGCACGGGAAGCCTGCAGCGACTTGTAGATGATGTCCTTGGCCTCGCCGGGGTTGCGCTCGAACCAGTCGCGCAGGTGGTCGTTGCAGGCCTTCTGGACGAACGACTTGGCCTCGGTGTTGCCGAGCTTGGTCTTGGTCTGGCCCTCGAACTGCGGGTCCGACAGCTTCACCGAGATGATCGCGGTCAGCCCCTCGCGGACGTCCTCACCGGTGAGGTTGTCGTCCTTGCCCTCCTTGAGGAACTTCTGCTCGCGCGCGTAGCGGTTGACGATCGTCGTCAGCGCCGCGCGGAAGCCCTCCTCGTGGGTGCCGCCCTCGGCCGTGTTGATCGTGTTGGCGAACGTGTAGACCGACTCCGCGTAGGAGTTGTTCCACTGCATGGCGATCTCTACCGCGATGCCGTCGCCCTCCTCCTCGAAGGAGACGATCGACGCGTGCGCCGGCTCCTTCTTGGCGTTGAGGTGCTGCACGAAGTCGGCCAGGCCGCCCTGGTAGAGGTATTCGACGCGGCGCGGCTGGCCGTTGATGTGGTCGGGCCGCTCGTCGGTGAGGGTGATCGTCAGGCCCTTGTTGAGGAAGGCCATCTCCTGGAAGCGCCTGGAGAGCGTCTCGTAGTTCCAGTTGGTGGTCTCGAAGATGTCCGAGTCGGGCCAGAACGTGATCGTGGTGCCGGTCTCATCCGTCTCCTCGCCCTTGGCCAGCGGCGCGACGGGCTTGGAGTTGATGTAGTCCTGGCGCCAGTAGTGGCCCTCCTGCTTGACCTCGACCTCCATGGCGGTGGACAGCGCGTTGACGACGGCCGAGCCGACGCCGTGCAGGCCACCGGAGACCGCGTAGGACTGGCTGTCGAACTTTCCGCCCGCGTGCAGCGTGGTAAGCACGACCTCGACGGCTGAGCGCTTCTCCACCGGGTGGATGCCGGTGGGGATGCCGCGGCCGTTGTCGATCACGCGTACGCCGTTGTCGGCGAGAAGCGTGACATCGATCCTGTCGGCGTAACCGGCCAGCGCCTCGTCCACCGCGTTGTCCACGATCTCGTAGACGAGGTGGTGCAGGCCACGCTCCCCGGTGGAGCCGATATACATACCTGGTCGCTTGCGAACCGCCTCAAGTCCTTCGAGTACGGTGATTGAGCTAGCGTCGTAGGACAACTGCGAAATCCTCCTGCCGCGGACACGCGGCGGGGGAGGCGTGAAGTACAAAGCTGCCCCTGCCGTGCCCGTCACCGTCGTGAGTGCCCCGATGCGCGGTCACCCAGGGGAGTCGGCTTGCTGCCGGGGTGACACGCAAGCGGACGTGTCCGGAATCCTTTTTCATTCTACCGCCTCCGGAGGCCGGAGGTGGCAATGAACGCGCCTGTGATGCCCGCTAGCTCGTTTTGCCCCCAGGCAAGCATCCCCCCTCCGGAAAGGGGGCCTATCGCGTCTGCGGCTGTCTGATCGCCCTCGGCGCCTAACCGTGGGTGTCCCTCGGGCCCCGCCTTCCGGTCACCCGCAACCCTCCCGTAGGACGAGGCGCGTTCTGCGGTCCCCTGACCTTGACCTTCGTCACCGTGCCGTCGCCGAGCTCCTCGTTGAGCCTGCGTACGAGGGTGCGCGCGAGTAGCCGCACCTGTGTGGCCCACGCGGTCGAGTCGGCGACGATCACCACCTCACCGTCGTCGAAGGACTCGGGTTTGGCGTGTGCGGCCAGGTCAGGACCCACGATGTCGGACCAGCGCCCGAACACCCCGCCGACGGCCGCCGATCGCTCCCAGCCGCGATCGGCCAGCAGATCCGCGATGGCGCGTCCGAAAAGTTGTGGATCGCCGCCCTCCCTGCGCGGGCCCGCGGCCTTGCGCCTGGGCTCGCGCCGGGGGAGCTGCCCGCGTTTGGCCGCGTCGGCTTTCGCCTGAGCGAGCTTCTCCCTGGCCATGGCCACGCCCTTGGCCGTGGGGTTGTTGTCCTCATCTGACACGGGTCACGCTCCCCTCCGCGACGTCGAATCTAGCTCCGGTCAGCTCTTGCGGCACGTCATCCGGTACGGCGGCGGTGATGAGCACCTGCTCGGCGGGCGCGACGATCTCGGCGAGGCGGCGCCTGCGCTGGGTGTCGAGCTCCGCGAACACGTCGTCGAGTATCAGCACGGGATCGCCGCCGTCGGCCCGCAGCAGGTCGTAGGCGGCCAGCCGCAGCGCCAGCGCGAACGACCAGGACTCGCCGTGGCTGGCGTAGCCCCGCGCGGGCAGATCACCGAGGCCGAGCACCAGATCGTCGCGGTGCGGGCCGACGAGCGTGACGCCGCGTTCCAGCTCCGCCGAGCGAACCTCCAATAGCCGCTCCCGCAGACGTTCTTCAAGGGTTTTCCCCAAGTCTGTGGATAACGTCTGTGTATCGAAAGATCCCCGCCCACCGGGGATTTCACCCTCGGGACCCCCCTCTTCCGCATCCCCACCTGTGGACAACGTGGTCCGGTATGCCAGCGTGGCCGGGGCGCTCGTGGGGGCCAGCGCCGCGTACGCGCCCGCCACCAGCGGCCGCAGCGCCTCGATGAGCTCCAGCCGCGCCCGCAGCAGCTCGGCGCCGTGCCTGGCGAGGTGGGCGTCCCACACCTCCAGCGTGCTCAGCACGTCACCCGCGCCCGCCGCGGCAAAGGCGGTGTCGCTGTCCTGGCGTTTGGCGCCCCTGGTCCCCCTGCGGGCCTGCGCGGCCGTACGCAGCAGGGCCCCGCGCTGCTTCAGGACCCGGTCGTAGTCGGCGCGTACGCCGGCGAATCTGGGCGCCCTGGCCACCAGCAGGTCGTCGAGGAAGCGGCGACGCTCGGACGGGTCGCCCTTGGACAGCGCCAGGTCCTCCGGGGCGAACAGCACCGTGCGCAGCAGGCCGATGACGTCGCGCGCCCTCGACACGGGGGAGCGGTTGAGCCGTGCGCGGTTGGCCTTGCCGGGGTTGATCTCCAGCTCGACGAGCGCCCGCCGGTCGTCCCTGTGGACGGCGCAGCGCACGATCGCCCGCGCGGCGCCCCGGCGTACGAGGGGCGCGTCGCTCGCCACCCGGTGGCTGGACTGCGTCGCGACGTAGCCGAGGGCCTCGACCAGATTGGTCTTGCCCTGGCCGTTGGGCCCCACGAAGGCCGTGACGCCCGGCTCCAGGCCGAGCTCCACGGATGCGTAGGACCGGAAGTCGGTCAGCGACAGGTGGGCGACATACACCACACGAAGGTTAGTGGGCCACGCGCGCCTCTGCGCTCACCGGCACGCGAACTAGCGGTCGGCCTCGCGCGGAGGCTTCACGTCCGCGCCCGGCGCGTCGGCGCCCTTGCCGGTGCTGCCCTCGGCCGAGGCGATCGCGTGCCCGCCGAACTGGTTGCGCAGCGCCGCGACCACCTTCATCGCGGGGGAGTCGTCCTGGCGCGAGGCGAACCTGGCGAAGAGCGCGGCGGTGATGACCGGCAGCGGCACCGCGTGGTCCACGGCCGCCTGGACGGTCCACCGGCCCTCGCCGGAGTCCTGGGCGTAGCCGCGCAGCTGGTCGAGGTGCTCGTCGTCGTCCAGCGCCCGCACCAGCAGGTCGAGCAGCCAGGAGCGGATCACGGTGCCGGTGCGCCAGCTGGCGAAGGAGCCCTTGACGTCCTTGACCACGTCGGAGGCCTCGAGCAGCTCCCAGCCCTCCGCGAAGGCCTGCATCATGCCGTACTCGATGCCGTTGTGGACCATCTTCGCGAAGTGCCCGGCGCCGACCTCGCCGGCGTGGACGAAGCCGTTCTCGCCCTCGGGCT
The DNA here is from genome assembly GCF_044465905.1 of Nonomuraea sp. NPDC049480. Classification (NCBI taxonomy): domain Bacteria; kingdom Bacillati; phylum Actinomycetota; class Actinomycetes; order Streptosporangiales; family Streptosporangiaceae; genus Nonomuraea; species Nonomuraea sp. NPDC049480. The sequence goes on along the minus strand of NZ_JBITMD010000037.1, from coordinate 37,218 downwards.
TGAGCGTCTGGAAGATCGGCATCAGCCGGTCGACGTGGGGCTTGTCGCCGCCGCACATGAGCGCGTAGCCGTTCTGCAGGCCCCAGACGCCGCCGCTCACGCCGCAGTCGACGAAGCCGACGCCCTTCTCGGCCAGCTCGGCCGCGTGCTTCTGGTCGTCCACATAGTGGGAGTTTCCGCCGTCGACGACGATGTCGCCCTCGTCGAGCAGCTCACCGAGGTCGTCGACCGTGGATTGGGTGGGTTTGCCCGCCGGGACCATGACCCAGACCACGCGTGGCGCCTGGAGGCGTTCGACCAGGTCCTTCAGGCTCTCCACGTCGCTGATCGAGGGATCGCGGTCATAGCCGACGACGTCGTGACCACCGCGGCGCAGCCGTTCGGCCATGTTGCCGCCCATCTTGCCCAGTCCCACCATGCCGATCTGCATGACTGTCCTCTACCCCCTTGTGAGGCTTCCATCATCCCCGATGACAGGTTCAGCCTGACAGGCGGATGGGCATGATCAGATAACGGTAGTCCGTGGCGGCTCCGTCTTCCACAGGCTTGCCACCGGTGAGGATAGCGGGCTTCGTGGACGTGGTCATCTGCAGCCGCGCCACGTCCGAATCGATGGCGCCCAGGCCCTCGAGCAAGAACTGGTGGTTGAAGGCGATGTTCATCTCCTCGCCCTCGTAATCCACAGGCAGGGCCTCGACGGCCTGCGCCTCGTCGCCGCTGCCCGCTTCGAGGACGACCTCACCGCTCTTGAACGCCAGCCGCACCGGGGTGTTGCGCTCGGCGACGAGGGCCACGCGCTTGACCGCCTCCACGAACGACCCTGTGGACAGGTCGGCGCGGGCGGAGAACTCGGTGGGCAGCAGCGATCGGTACTTCGGGAACTCGGGGTCGAGCAGCCGCGTCGTGGTCCGTCGTCCCGCGCTGGAGAAGCCGATCATGCCTTCGCCGGTGCCGCCCGCGGAGCTGAGCGCGATCTCGACCTCCGCGCCGGTCGTGCCGAGCGCCTTGGCCGTGTCGGCGAGCGTCTTTCCGGGGATCATCGCGATGGCGGCGAAGTCGGGCTGTCCCGGCTGCCACTTCAGCTCGCGTACGGCCAGCCGGTAGCGGTCGGTGGCGGCGAGGGTCACGGTGTCGCCCTCGATCTCCATCCGCACGCCGGTGAGCATCGGGAGCGTGTCGTCCCGGCCCGCGGCGACGGCGACCTGGCCGACGGCGGAGGCGAACACGTCGCTGCCGACCCGGCCCGCGGCCGGCGGCATGGCCGGGAGCGAGGGATAGTCCTCCACAGGCATGGTGAGCAAGGTGAACCGGGCGCTGCCGCATGTGACGACCGCCTTGGCGCTTTCCACCACGAAATCCACAGGCTGTGCGGGAAGAGCGCGGGTGATCTCGGCGAGCAGCTTGCCCGAGACCAGGACGACCCCCGGCTCACCGGTGTGGAGCTCGAGCGTCACCTCGGCGGAGACCTCGTAGTCGAATCCGGACAGCTTCAGCCGCTGCTCTTCCGTGACCTCCAAGCGCATGCCGGCGAGGACGGGCACCGACGGGCGCGCCGGGAGGCTGCGTGCCGTCCATGCCACCGCCTCAGCGAGGACGTCTCGCTCGATTCGGAACATCACGGTGATCAGCCTCCTGGTTTCGTCGTTGACTCAAGGATCTCAAGGATCCACTGTCCCGCGCTCGCGCTCCGGGAGAACCCCAACTATGGGTCTTTGAGTTTCTTAGTTAGAGAGATAAGAGGTCATCACACTAGGGGCTGTGGGAACTGTGGACAACCAGCGTTGTGGCTGGTCAGCCGCCCTGTTTTCATCCACTGCCGGTGTGGGCGAAGCCTGGGGGAAACTTCGGCGCCTGGGGACGGCGAATCTTTCCCCACAGCTCTTCCCCAGATCATGGTGCGTTCGTCCACGGGAAACCCGGGGTTATCCACGAGGTTTCCACAGGTTGTCCACGGGGTAAAAGTGGCCCTTCTGGAGTCCCAGATCGACTGTGCACACGCCGTCCACACGTTATCCACGAGTCGTCCCCAGGTTCTCCCCAGGTGTCCCCACCTTTGTCCCCAGCCCCTGTGGGTGGATTTTTCACGGCATTGCCAGGCGTACGGCCGCAGTCTTTCGGCGTTTCCGCTGCTCCACAGTGTTTTCCACAGGCTGTGCATGACCGTCAAGATCCACGCTGTGTCTGCTTGATACGCATTGTCAGCTCGTTGACCTGGTTGTACATCGACCGGCGCTCCGCGATGAGCGACCGGATCTTGCGCTCGGCGTGCATGACAGTGGTGTGGTCGCGGCCGCCGAACTGCTGGCCGATCTTCGGCAGCGACAGCTCGGTCAGTTCGCGCGCGAGGTACATGGCGATCTGCCGGGCGGTGACGAGCGCCCGGCTGCGCGAGGTGCCGCACAGGTCGTCGATGCTGATGCCGAAATAGTCGGCGGTCTCGCTCATGATGGCCGCAATGGTGATCTCGGTGTCGGACTCCGAGGTGATCAGGTCTTTGAGCACCACTTCGGCCAGCTGCAGGTCGACGCCCTGCCTGTTGAGGCTGGCGAACGCGGTCACCCTGATCAGGGCGCCCTCGAGCTCGCGGATGTTGGTGGAGATGCGGCTGGCGATGTACTCCAGCACCTCGGGCGGCGCGGCCAGGCCCTCCTGGATGGCCTTCTTCCTGAGGATCGCGATCCGGGTCTCCAGCTCGGGCGGCTGGACATCGGTGATCAGACCCCACTCGAACCGGTTGCGCAGCCGGTCCTCCAGCGTGATCAGCTGCTTGGGCGCCCGGTCGCTGGAGATGACGATCTGCTTGTTGGCGTTGTGCAGCGTGTTGAAGGTGTGGAAGAACTCCTCCTGCGTCTGCTCCTTGCCCTCCAGGAACTGGATGTCGTCCACGAGCAGGATGTCGATCGCCCGGTAGCGGCCGCGGAATCCGTCGGCCTTGTGGTCGCGGATGCTGTTGATGAAGTCGTTGGTGAACTCCTCCGAGCTCACGTATCTGACCCGCGCGCCGTCGTACAGGCTCTGGGCGTAATGCCCGATCGCGTGCAGCAGGTGCGTCTTCCCCAGCCCCGAGTCGCCGTAAATGAAGAGCGGGTTGTACGCCTTCGCCGGCGACTCCGCCACGGCCACGGCCGCCGCGTGCGCGAACCGGTTGCTGGCCCCGATGACGAATGTCTCGAATGTGTACTTCTGATTAAGCCTGGCTGGTTCGCTGGGCTTGTTGCTCTTCGCCTCCCACCGGTTCGGCGCCGGTTCCGGCGCTTTCTCCACAGGGGGTGTGTACGGCTGCGCCTGTTCAAAAGAGAAGCCCGGCTGTGGATATTCGGTGGATACCCGGTCCGGCTCCGGCTGTGGAGAATAGAACTGCGGAGGCTCGGAAGCCTGCTGGTGCTGGGGTTGCACCGGCTGTGCAAAACGTGGCTGGCTCTCCACACTCTGGGGATAACTCTGAGCCACAGGCTGTTGACGAAAGTCGCCGGGCGGCTGCTCGGGAGCCGTTGTGTCGATCATCACGGCCAGCCGCATGGTCCGGCCGAGCTCCTGGGACAGCGCGTGCGCCACCAGCGGGCGCAGCTTCTGCTCGAGGAGGTCCTTGAGGAAGTCGTTGGGGACGCCGAGCACGATCGTGTCGTTGGCCAGGGCGATCGGGCGCACCATCGACAGCCACGTGCGCTGCTGGATCGGCACGTTCTCGTTGAGGAAGTTGCCCAGGGCCCTCGCCCATACCGTGCCGAGGTCGACACTGTTCACAGTGCGGTTCCCCTCCTCCCTCTCGCGGCCCCCCGCGATCGTTTATCCACATGACGTGTCCGCCGGGTCGATCAGCGGTCCGTTCATCCACAACGTGGCGGCCGGGCTTCGTGCCCAGGTCCTCCACAGGATCTCCACATGTTGTGCACAGTGTTTCGGCGGGTCCGGAAGGGCCGACAGTAGCCTTGTGCACAGCTGTGTTCAAGACGTTGTCCACAGCCTAGTGGCACCTGGGTGCACATACTGTGGACGTCGCCCGGGCCGTGGAAAACCCGCCTGTGGATAGGTGGATAACCCGTCCGGTTTGACCTGGGGCGGTGTTCGCCCGTAACGTACGACGGTCGGCTTGTCACGCGACGGCTATTTCGCGTGCCCTTGCTTCCCTGACAAGCCATTCGTGTGTTAGGCGCCCGACCGGGCGCATCATCAAGCCTGGAGCCCACCCGTGAGCAAGCGTACTTTCCAGCCGAACAACCGTCGCCGCGCGAAGACCCACGGCTTCCGGCTGCGGATGCGCACCCGGGCCGGTCGCGCCATCCTCGCCGCTCGCCGCCGCAAGGGCCGCGAGAAGCTGTCGGCCTGACCGTCCCGACCATGAGAAACCTGCAGAGTGGACTGCCACCGCGGCCTGACCGGGCGCGACAGTAAAGTGGCAGTCCAACGAGCAGGTTTCTTGTTGGGAGCAGAGTGCCCGCCGGTGGATCTCGCCGGCGGGCGTTAGGCGTATACGGTGCTTTCCCATCGATCCCGCATGCGGCGCGGGGAGGATTTCGAAGCGGCGGTCCGGCGCGGCAAGCGCGCGGGGCGCCCAACCCTGGTGGTGCATCTTGGCATTTCCGGGGAAGAGTCACCGCTAGTCGGTTTCGTGGTGAGCAAGGCCGTCGGTGGCGCCGTTACCCGGAACAAGGTCAAGCGACGGCTCCGACACCTGATGCGGGACCGTCTCGACTGGCTGCCGCGAGGTAGCCTGCTTGTGGTACGCGCCAATCCACCGGCCGCGTCCGCGCGATTCGAGCACCTGGCCGCCGAGCTCGATTCAGCGCTGGATCGTTTGCTCAGGCGGCGCGAGTCCTCGACGGGTGGACAGAAATGACGGAGCAGGCGCAAGGGGTGCCGAGCCTCGCCGCTCGGGTGTTGATCATCCCGATCCGGTTCTATCGGGCGTTCATCAGCCCGATGCTCGGTCCGCGCTGCCGTTTCTACCCGTCGTGCAGTGCATACGGACTCGAAGCGATTGCCGTGCACGGAGCGGTGCGCGGCATATGGCTGACTGTCCGGCGCATCGGGCGGTGCCACCCATTCCATCCCGGAGGTATAGACCCGGTGCCCCCACGCCCGGTCCGGTCCCACGAAACGCAAGGGAGATAGCTCGGTGGAGCTGTCCTGGCTCAACTGGCTGTACACAGCCGTCGCCCAAGTCATCGCCTGGATCCACCAGGCCTACAGTACGGTCCTTGACCCGAACAGCGGCTTGACCTGGGCGCTCACCATCATCACGCTGACCATCTTCATGAGGATCCTGATCTTCCCTCTGTTCCTCAAGCAGATGCGCTCGTCGCGAAAGATGCAGGAGCTGGCGCCGAAGGTCCAGGAGCTCCGCAAGCGCTACAAGAACGACAAGCAGCGCATGAACCAGGAGGTCATGGCGCTCTACCAAGGAGCGGGCGCCAACCCTCTGGGGGGCTGCCTCCCTATCGTGGCCCAGTTCCCGATCTTCATCTCGATGTTCACCGTGCTCCAGGCGATCGCGGCGGACGAGGCGAAGTTCGGCATGACGCAGGAACTGGTCGACAGCGCCAAGCATGCCCTCATCCTCGGCGCCCCGCTGCCCTCGACCTTCTTCGGGGCTCCGCAGGTTGCCGAGAAGGTCGTCATCGGCGTCTTCGTCGCGATCAGCTCGCTGACCACGTTCCTCACCGTTCGGCAGAGCGTCACCCGCTCCATGGCACAGATGCCGGACAACCCCATGGCGCAGCAGCAGAAGATCCTGATGTACATCTCTCCGCTGTTCGCCTTCTTCAGCCTGAACTTCCCGCTCGGTCTGATCATGTACTGGGTGACCACCAACGTGTGGACGCTCGGTCAGCAGCACTGGTTCTACAGCAGGCACCCGATGCCCGAGTTCGACGCCAAGGGCAACGTGATCCCCGTGCAGCCGAAGCAGGGCCTCATCGCCAAGCTCCGCAAGACCCCGCCGGAAGAGCAGGCTCCTCCGCCCCCGCCGGAGCCTAAGATCGTTAGGCAGCAGCCGAGCCGCCAGCCTCGCAGCAAGCGCACCGGCAGCAAGAAGTCTTGAACACGAAGGAGAGGCCGGCCATGACCGAGGCCGAGCAGAAGCCTGATCTCGCGGCCCTCGAGCAGGAGGGCGAGATCGCTGCCGACTACGTCGAGGGACTTCTCGACATTGCCGACATCGACGGCGATATCGACATGGACGTCGAGGGCGACCGCGCCATGGTCTCCGTCGTGGGCCTCAAGAGCAATGAGCTGGTGGGACCCGGGGGAGAGGTCCTCGAGGCGCTGCAGGAACTCACCCGCCTGGCCGTGCATCGGCAGACGGGGGAGCGCTCGCGGCTCATGCTCGACGTGGCCGGCTACCGCGAGCGTCGGCGCGCAGAGCTCACCAAGCTCGGCACCGAGGTCGCCGACCAGGTGAGGGAGCGCGGCGAGCCGAAGGCGCTGCAGCCGATGACGCCTTTCGAGCGCAAGATCGTCCACGACGCGGTGGCGGCCGCCGGACTGCGCAGTGAGTCCGAGGGCGAGGAGCCCCACCGGTACGTGGTGGTCATGCCCGCCTGAGCGGGCGGTTCTTGTTGGGAGATGCGGTCGGCTGCCCGCCTGAGTGCGCGGCAGGCGGCCGTTTTCTTTTATCCTTGTACGTGCCGCGCACGGCCGATATTTACTGATATTTGCCGATATGGGCACTTGAATCCCTATATGGCCCCAAAAGGTGACTGATGGTCCCACCACGACGGCGGCGTGCTCGAAGGTCACCTTGGGACCAGCCCGCTAGTCTTCCCTTGTGATCGCCCGTCTAGCCTTGGTAGGGACCGGCTCTGGACCTGTCCACGCCTGTCCTCGTCAGAGCGTTCACGCCCGGCTACGACCTAGCACCAAGAAAGGGCCACCGACCAGTGAGCGATGAGCTTCCGGAACCGCCGGACATAGCGCGGGACGTCTTCGCCGGGGAGGCTTGGGATCGCGCCAACACGTTCGCCGAGCTCCTGGCGGGTCCCGCCGTCGTCCGCGGGCTGCTGGGCCCGCGGGAGGTGCCGCGGATCTGGGATCGTCACCTGCTCAACTGCGCGGTGGTCGCCGAGGTCGTGCCGCAGGACGTGCAGCTGGTGGACATCGGCTCGGGGGCGGGGCTGCCGGGGCTCGTGCTGGCGATCGTGCGGCAGGACCTCACGGTCACGCTGCTGGAGCCGTTGCTGCGCCGTACGGTGTTCCTGGAGGAGTGCGTCGAGGCGCTCAAACTCGACAACGTCGAGGTGCTGCGGGGGCGGGCGGAGGAGCTGGTGGGCAAGCGCGTGTTCGACGTCGCCAGCGCCCGTGCGGTGGCCCCGCTCGAGCGCCTCCTGACATGGGCGATGCCGCTGCTCCGCGAGGGTGGCGAGTTGATCGCCATGAAGGGGGAGCGGGCCGCCGGCGAGCTGGCCGAGGCCGAGGCCCAATTGCAGGCCAGCGGAGCGCGAACGGCCGAGCTTGTGACCGTCGGGCGCGGTAAGGTCGAGCCGCCTGCAACATTGGTTCGGGTGGTAGCGGGTCGCGCGCCGGAGCGAGTCAGGCGGCGACGAAGGAGGTGACGGTTGTGCCAGTCGCGTCATGCGGTCTCGGATGGCCAGGCAACCGTCCGTCTGAGAGTCCAACCGGGGTTGGCTGGCCCGAAATGGGCGTGTCGCGACAGCAAATTCCCGGCACCGGCACACCACTGGTTGAAAGGATGGCCATCGTGACCCAGACCCCCCTGAACCCCGGCGATTCGCCGTTGGTACGAGAGGCGCTCAGCTCAGTGGTTTCACGTGAAACATCCGCAACCCAGACGGCCGCCCAGACCGGCGAGGCCCCCGGCGTTGGCGACGGCATCTGGCCCCGCCCCTCGAAGTGCCGGGTGATCGCGGTGGCGAACCAGAAGGGTGGCGTCGGCAAGACCACGACATCCGTGAACATCGCCGCCGCCCTGTCCATGCATGGCGAGCGTGTCCTCGTGGTGGACCTGGACCCCCAGGGCAACGCGTCCACCGCCCTGGCGACCGAGCATCGTGGCGACGTGCCTGACGTCTACCAGGTCCTGGTTGACGACCTGCCCATGGCCGAGATCGTGAAGCAGGTCCCGGACATGCCGAACCTCTACTGCGCGCCGGCCACCATCGACCTGGCGGGTGCGGAGATCGAGCTGGTTTCCCTGGTGGCGCGGGAGGCCCGTCTCCGCCGGGCGCTGGCCGCGTACGACGCGATCGACCTCGACTACATCGTCATCGACTGCCCGCCGTCCCTGGGCCTGCTGACGGTCAACGCTCTGGTGGCCGCCGAGGAGGTCATGATCCCGATCCAGTGCGAGTACTACGCGCTGGAGGGCCTCGGCCAGCTCCTCAGGAACGTGGATCTCATCAAGGCCCACCTGAACCCGACGCTGCGGCTGTCGACGATCGTCCTGACGATGTACGACGGGCGCACGCGGCTGGCGTCGCAGGTTGCGGAGGAGGTACGCGCCCACTTCGGCGACACGGTCCTCAAGACCGTGATCCCGAGAAGTGTGCGCCTCTCGGAGGCGCCCAGTTATGGGCAGTCGGTCATGACGTACGATCCGGGCTCGAGTGGCGCCATGGCTTACATGGACGCGGCACGCGAGATCGCACACCGCGCCACCGTGGCCTGACGATCACGCCGGGACGTTGCTCCGTTCGAGTCCGGCGCTGATGACCCAGGGTTCCTGGCCGCCCACCTTGGGCTCTGTTTCGCTGGTTGCTGAGCGTTGAGTACGGGCGGTGGCAGCTCGCGGCACGGATCTGTGCGTGGGCATCGCCCACAGACGATGCCTCGGCGAGACCGTAGTGGGTGCTACGCCCTCGTCGGAGGCATCGGAACGGGCACTGTCCACTGTCGGCATCACGGCGCTCCATGCCCGCGCTCAGGCAGCAGACGGCATTTCCTCCGCGCGAAGGATGGAGCCAATCGCACCCGCCCCGGACAGTGGATACACGGGGGTGGATCAGCCGGCTGGTGGGTGCCCTCTGCCGCCGTCTCTGAATGCTGTCAATCGCCTGCATCCGCATCCGGCGCCCGCGTCCGGCGCCCGCGTCCGGCGTCCACGCCGTGTCCGGCCTTCGTGTCCGGCCTTCGTGTCCGGCCTTCGTGTCCGCGTCCGGCCTCCGGCCTCCGGCGCCCGCGCCCGTGTCCGGCCTTCGCATCCGGCGCCTGTGCCCCGGCCCGCCGCGCCGGCGTCTTGCGTCTACGCCGCGTCCTGCCTCCGGCCTCCGGCGCCCGTGTCGGTGTGTCCGGCGTCCATGTAGGCGATGTCGTCGCGTCAGCGTGAGGCTCCGGCTGCCGATTCGGCGTCCGCCTGCTTCCGCGCCGGCGACTGCGCCGCTCCCGTTTGTGCGCTACGGGGGCCGACTGTGCTCTCCGCGCCATGGCCTTGGGAAGCGTTGGCGGCGATGAAGGGCTGGGGGGAGGACGCCGGGGACGGGTCAGGGGTTGGGCAGATTTGTGACCGTGTCGGTGTAAATCCAATAGGACGGTGTGTGGCGAGGGGGCACCCCGCTAGGCCCGCGACGGTAACCTCTCCTGGAGTGACCCGAATCGGCCGGGTGGGTGAGGAGACGCAGTGAGTCAGCAGCGGCGGGGATTGGGCAAAGGGCTCGGGGCGCTCATCCCGACCGGTCCTATCGTTGACGGCACGGGGATGGTGGCGGCCCCAGCCAACGGATCGACGGATGAGGCCGGGCCGAAGCCGATTGCGGGAGCGTACTTCAAGGAGGTCGCACTCAAGGCGATCGTCCCGAACCCGCGCCAGCCGCGAGAGATCTTTGACGAGGACCGACTTGAGGAACTAGCCGCTTCCATCCGCGAGGTCGGCCTGCTGCAACCAATCGTGGTCCGGCCCGTTGGTGGTGGTCAGTACGAACTGATCATGGGGGAGCGGCGCTGGCGCGCGTGCCAGCAGGTCGGTCTGGATTTCGTGCCCGCCATCGTCCGCAACACGCAGGACACCGATCTCCTCCGGGACGCGCTGATCGAGAACCTTCAGCGCGAGCAGTTGAACGCCCTGGAGGAGGCGGCCGCGTACCAACAACTCCTCGACGACTTCCAGGCGACGCACGAGCAGCTCGCCCAGAAGGTGGGGCGGTCCCGTTCCCACATCACGAACACCCTCCGCCTCCTGAACCTTCCGCCCGAAGTTCAGCGCACGGTCGCCGCCGGGATCATCAGTGCCGGCCATGCCCGCGCTCTCCTCGGCCTGAGTTCCGCCGAGGAGCAAGTCCAGCTGGCAAAGCGGATCGTGGCGGAGCTCCTCTCGGTGCGGGCCGTGGAGGAGATCGTCGCCATGGGCAGCGCCAAGGCCGCCACGAAGCCGCCCCGCGAACGCCAGGTGGCCAAGCCCACGGCACCCGGGCTGACCCATCTGGCTGACCGCCTCTCGGACCACTTCGAGACCAAGGTGAAGGTCGACCTCGGCCGCCGCAAGGGCCGCATCGTCGTTGAGTTCGCCACGATCGACGACCTCGAGCGCATCATCGGCACCATGGCGCCAGAGGCGGTCCGGGCGATGCGCGAAGCCGGGGACTGAGCGCCCGCCGCACGGTTTCACGTGAAACATCCCCACCCTCGGTCGGGTCCATGCTCAGGTCGAGTCCGTGCGTAGATCCCTCGGTTGGTCTGTCTGTCGCTCAGCTCGGGTCCGCGCTCAGCTCGGGTCCGTGCGTCGATCCGTCGCCTCCGTCGCCTCCGTGGATCCGTCGTCGCCACGTCACCCGTCACCCGTCACCCGGAACTTGCCGCTCTCACTCAGCACCGGCTCACGCGCTCACCGAGTTGCGAACTCCTGCCCCTCACCGACTCCAGAACCCTCACACCTCATGGGGTCACGCGTCACGCCTCACGGGGCGCGGACCCATGATCCTGGCGGGCCTATGCTCCTCGGGGACTCGGGGACTCGGGGACTCGGGGACTCGGGGACTCGGGGACTCGGGGACTCGGGGACTCGGGGACTCGGGGACTCGGGGGTCCCATGAGGGCTTGGCTCGCGGGCTTACGGTCTCACGGGCTGACGCTTACGGGTCCCACGCTTACGGGGTCCCAGGCTCCCCGGGGCGCACCCCGGGGTCATCCTCGTAAGCTCGCGGGGCTTCACAGCTCAGGGACTGACGCCGCACTGGATGCCGGGCGGGAGAAGGGCATGCTGCCCATCGGCGGCGCCGGCTCCCTTCTTAGCGCGCAGCATGGCCTTGGTGGCTGCGTCGTCCTCAGATGGGACGCATTATCGCTCGCTGTGTTTTCGTAGGCGCCTTGGCTCGGCCGTGTTTCACGTGAAACGCCCCGTGCCCGCCCCGAAGAGCGTTCGTTGGGGGCCGCCTTGGTTTCACGTGAAACAGGGGCGAGCGCGCGGGGGTGCGCGCCGCTCACAGGCGCGGCGGAAGGCGATGTGTTTCACGTGAAACCAAGGCCAGGCAGCGGCGCGTCCTACGTTGAGGCGACGGCCTTGCGGATGTCGTCCAGGAAGTCGTCTACGTGTTCAGACGTCGTGTCGAAGGCGGTCATCCAGCGGACGATGCCGGCCGCCTTGTCCCAGTAATGGAACGAGTAGCGGCGGAGAAGGGTCTCCGTGACTGCGGGTGGGAGAGCGGCGAAGACGGCGTTGGACTGAACGGCTTGAGCCAGGGAGACGTCGGCTATGTCCGCGATCCCGTTCGCCAAGCGTGCGGCCATCTGGTTGGCGTGTGCCGCGTTCCGGAGCCAGAGGTCGTCGGTCAGGAGCGCGGAGAGCTGCGCTGAAATGAAGCGCATCTTTGAGGCGAGCTGAAGGGACTGGCGTCGGAGGTAGGGCACGGCGTCGGTCAGAGAGGGGTCGAGGACCACCACCGCCTCGGCAGCGAGGGCGCCGTTCTTGGTGCCGCCGAAGCTGAAGACGTCCACCCCGGCGTCCGCGGTGATGGTCTTCAGGTCGCAACCGAAGTACGCCGCGGCGTTGGCGAGCCGGGCACCGTCCATGTGCAGGCGTAGGCCCGCCGCGTGTGCCGTGTCGGCGAGGGCGGTGATCTCGTCGGGGGAGTAGCACGTGCCGAGTTCGGTGACCTGCGAGATGGAGACGACCGTTGGCTGTGTTTCGTGGACGTTGCCGATGCCGCCCAAACGGGCCTTGATGTCGTCCGGCTGAAGCTTGCCGTGTTCGGTGGGCACCGTCATCAGCTTCACGCCGAGCAGGCGCTCCGCCGCTCCCGCTTCGTGGGTGGCGATGTGGGCGCTGTCGGCACAGATGACGGCGTCGTAGCGGCCGAGCATGAGTGCCAGGCCGACCATGTTGGCGCCTGCTCCGTTGAGCACCGCGAAGCCCTCCGCGCCTGGGCCGAACACCTCCTTGATCTTGACCTCGAAGGCGGAGGTCCAGCTGTCGTCGCCGTAGGCAGGTGCGTCTCCGTGGTTGGCGGCGGCGATGGCATCGAGGATGTCGGGGTGCACGCCCGCGTGGTTGTCGCTGGCGAAACTCTTCGGGTACGTCGGATCGATCAGCACACCGTAAGGCTACGACTGCCGACTGGTTGGGAGATTCGCTCGATCGGTCGCCTTCACGTATGCGGTTGCAGCGGCGACGACCAACGTGGGGGAGGGCAAGCAGGTTGATGCTGCGGCGGTGCGCGCTGAGATATCCAGGCAGCCGGCTACGGCTCGGCCTGAGCGGTGCCGAACGACGACAAGCGCTGGTGGCGGTCAGTGGAGCGCGTTGCGGTGCGAGCGCCCCACTGTGGATGATGTCGGGTCCGGCACAGGAAGCGCGGGCGGGCAATGCCGGCACTGCGGGTGGTGTGCGCGGGTGAGTAGTGGCGCTCCGCGGAGTTGCTCCCGTGCGTCATGTTCAAGGTGTCGAGGGAGAGAGCCACCTGCCGGTGCCCGATCCGAGGGGACGGACTGGTGGGTTGATCTGTGGTGCGATCCAGATCCCTGGCGTCACACTTGGACGAGTTGCCGGCGCCATGGAAAAGCTGACGGCGTCAAGCCGGAAACGGCCGGCGGCGCTGGTTCGTGAAGCCCTCGCGGGCGGGGAAGCTTGGACCGATGGGGACACGGCCCAAGCCTTGCCGGCAGGAGTCAGGGGCGAGAGCGGGCGGCGGCGTTTTGGAGGAGGGTGCGGCAGAGTTCGCCCAGGTCTTGGCCGGCCGCTTCGGCTGCCATCGGCAGGAGCGAGGTCTCCGTCATCCCGGGGGCCACGTTGACCTCCAGGAAATGGGGAACGCCGGCGGCGTCGACGATCAGATCCGTACGCGAGATGTCGCGCAACCCGAGAGCGGTGTGGGCCGTGACCGCGGTCTCGGCGCAGGCGGCGGCGGCCTGGGCGGGCAGGCGGGCCGGCGCGAAGAACTCGGTGTGCCCGGCCGTGTAGCGGGCGGCGTAGTCGTACACGCCCTCGTCAGGGACGATCTCCACGGCGGGCAGCGCGACCGGGCCGCTGCCGAAGTCCACCACCGAGACCGCCACCTCCACGCCGTCGACGTAACGCTCGATGAGTGCGGTGTCGCCGTAGGCGAAGCAGCCGACCATCGCGGCGGGAAGCTCCTCGGCGGTGCGGACGATCGACGCGCCCAGCGCGGAGCCGCCCCGGGCCGGCTTGACGAACAGCGGCAGGCCGAGCCGCTCCACGATGCGGCCCAGCACCACCGTGGCGCCGAGGTCGTGAAAGGTCTCCTTCGGCAGGGTGACCGACTCCGGCGTGCTCAGGCCGACGGAGCGGACGACGGCCTTGGCGGTCGGTTTGTCGAAGGCCACCCGGCAGGCGTCCGGGTCGGCGCCCACGTACGGCACGTTGAGGAGCTCGAGGACGGAGCGGATCGCGCCGTCCTCGCCCGCGCCGCCGTGCAGTGTCACGAAGACCGCGTCCGGCGGGTCGGCGAGGATCGAGGGCACGAGGGAGGCGTCGGTGTCGCGGGCCTCGACGTCGACGCCGACCGCGCGCAGCACCTCGCTGACTCGGCGACCCGAGCGCAGAGACACCTCCCGCTCATAGGAGAGGCCTCCGGCCAGCACAAGCACGTGGCCCAGATCGCTCATCACATCTCCTCCGCTGATCGCACGCTGTCCAACCGTACCGGCGCCGGGGGCGAATGGTGTACGTGAGGTGCTTCTCCCACGATTCTCCCGCGCGCCGCCGTCCGAGCCGCCCACCTCCGGCGTTTCTCCCGGAGCTCCATGAGGGTGAGGTGCGGTGATCGCTTCCCCGAGCCCGAAAGCCCCGAGCCCGAAAAGCGGCGGGGCCGGTGCCGCCCGGCATGACCAAGGCGACGCCGACCCCGCGGCGGAAACCCGCTAAGCCAGATCCGGCCCAGGTGTGTCCACGCCGGCGTGTTCGCGTACTGACCCGGTCCCGAACGTGTCCCGCAGTTGCATCTCTTGCTCGATCACCCCGGCCAGCCGCCGCACCCCTTCGCGGATGCGGTCCGGCTCGGGGTAACAGTACGACAGCCGCATGTGCCGGGCCCCGCTGCCGTCCGAGTAGAACCCGGTCCCGGGCACGAACGCGACCCGCTCGGCCACCGCCCGCGGCAGGATGGCCTTGGAGTCGAGCCCTTCGGGAAGGGTGGCCCAGACGAAGAAGCCTCCGCCTGGGCGGGTCCACGTGACCTCGGGCGGCATCAGGGAGTCGAGGGCGTCCAGGAGTGCGTCGCGTCGCTCGCGGTAGAGCTCCTTGAACGTCTTGATCTGCTCCTGCCACGGCTGCGTGGCCAGGTATTGCCCCACGGCCAGCTGCGTGAACGAGGAGTGGGACAGCACGGCCGACTCCATGGCGAGCACGAGCTTGTCGCGGATGGCGTGCGGGGCCAGAGCCCAGCCGACCCGGAAGCCGGGGGCGAGCGTCTTGGAGAACGATCCCAGGTAGACCACGCCGTCGGGGTTGTCGGCACGCAGCGCCCGCATGGGATCGCCGTCGAAGCCGAGCAGCCCGTACGGGTTGTCCTCGATGATCAGCACCCCGGCCCGCTGGCAGATGTCGAGCACCTGCTGCCTGCGGGCGATGTTCAGCGTGACGCCGGCGGGGTTCTGGAAGGTGGGGATCGTGTAGAGGAACTTGATGGGCGCCCCGGCGGTCTCCAGCGCGTAAATGGTCTGGGCCAGCGATTCGGGCACGATGCCCTGATCATCCATAGCGACATGGACCACTTTGGCCTGGTAGGCGGAGAACGTACCCAGTGCCCCTACGTACGAGGGACCCTCGGCGAGCACCACGTCGCCCGGGTCGATGAAGATGCGCGTGATCAGATCGAGCGCTTGCTGCGACCCCACGGTGACGACCACGTCGTTCGCCCCGGCATGGATCCCCTCCAGCCGCATGACGTCGCAGATCTGCTCACGCAGATGCGGGTCACCCTGGCCGGAACCGTACTGCAACGCGACGGGGCCGCGCATGGTGACGAGCTCGGAGACCAGCTCGCCGACCATGTCGAGGGGGAGAGCCGTGACGTACGGCATGCCGCCCGCGAGCGAGACCACCTCGGGCCTCGACGCGACGGCGAAGAGAGCTCGGATCTCGGAGGCGACCATCCCGGCAGCTCGCGCGGCGTACCGATCGACGTAAGCATCGATGCGCGACCCTTGGGTCGCGGGTGTCTGACCGTGATCCAGCTCTCCTGTCACGGCCCACCTCCTAGGTGTCATATCGGGCGGAAATACCAGATTACGCCAGACGGACATGTCGTACGTGACCGGGCTCGACCGTCGTGGTGTCCGCTGGCGTCTTCTTCACTGAGCTACGATGCCACCTGGGGACGCGGTTTTCGCGCGCTTTTCCGGGTCAACGATAGGGGCCGTAGTTGTCGCGCCGGCTTGTCAACATAACCCTGGACAACCTTGAAGATTTGCCGCGCCGCTGCCGGCGGTGCGTGTTCTGGGAGCTCGATCCCGTCAGCGGGGAGCGTGCGGTGGAGTCGGGCGACCCGGGACTGGAGAAGGAAGCCTGGATCTCCGCCACGCTGCTGGAGTGGGGGAGTTGCGGGAAAATCGTCTATGTCGACGGGGTTCCCGCAGGGTTCGTGCTCTACAGCCCGCCACTCTACAGTCCGCGCTCTGTGGCCTTCCCCACCTCGCCGGTCAGCGCCGACGCCGTGTTGCTGATGACGGCGCACATCATCCCCGAGTTCTCCGGCGGCGGGCTGGGGAGGATGCTGATCCAGGGCGTCGCCAAAGACCTCACGCGGCGCGGCGTGAAAGCCATCGAAGCGTTCGGCGACCTCAAGTGGGAAGAGCCTAGTTGCGTAGTTCCGGCGGAATATTTGCTTTCTGTGGGGTTTAAAACGGTTCGTCCGCATTTGCGATTCCCGCGGCTCCGGCTGGAGCTCAAGACCGCCGTCTCGTGGCGTGAGGACGTCGAGGTGGCCCTGGAACGGCTCCTGGGGTCCATGAGCCCGGAACGGGCACTACGTCCCGTCTGAGAGCGACTCAGCGCCGCATGCGAGAGCCCCCCGCGAAACCGCGAGGGGCTCTTCCGGGCGAAGCGCGCCGCGAGCGGCGACCTAGATGATGCCCTCGAGCTCACGAAGCAGCATGGCCTTCGGCTTGGCGCCGATGATCTGCTTCACGACCTCTCCACCCTTGTAGACGTTCATCGTGGGGATCTGGAGCACGCCGTACTGGCGCGGAACCTCAGGGTTCTCGTCGATGTTGAGCTTGACGATCTCCAGCTTGTCGCCGTGCTCGTTGGCGATCTCCTGCAGGATGGGCGAGACCTGACGGCACGGGCCGCACCACTCCGCCCAGAAATCGACCAGCACGGGCTTGTCGCTCTTGAGGACTTCGGCTTCGAACGTGGCGTCGGTGACAGCCTTCACGGTGCGCTCCTTACTTCTCGTTTTCGGCCAGCCAGCGCTCAGAATCGAGCGAGGCTGCACAGCCGGTGCCGGCCGCGGTAATGGCCTGGCGGTAGGTGTGGTCGACGACGTCGCCCGCGGCGAACACGCCCGGGATGTTGGTCGCGGTGGTCGGGGAGGCCACCTTGACGTAGCCGTCCTCGTCCAGGTCGATCTGCCCCTTGACCAGGTCCGTACGCGGATCGTGGCCGATGGCCAGGAAAAGCGCGTCGGTGGCCAGCTCACACTCCTCGCCGGTCTTGATGTTGCGCAGTTTCACGGCCTCGACCTTGGCGTCGCCGAGCACGTCCACGACCTCGGAGTCCCACACGAAGCGGATCTTCTCGTTCGCGAACGCCCGATCCTGCATGATCTTGCTGGCCCGCAGCGTGTCGCGGCGGTGCACCACCGTCACCATGCGCCCGAACCGGGTCAGGAACGTGGCCTCCTCCATCGCCGTGTCGCCGCCGCCGACGACCACGATGTCCTTGTTGCGGAAGAAGAACCCGTCACAGGTCGCGCACCAGGACACTCCGTGGCCGGACAGGCGCTTCTCGTTCACCAGGCCGAGCTCGCGGTAGCCGGAACCCATGGCCAGGATGACGGACTTGGCGTAGTAGGTCTCGGTGTACGTCTTGACGACCTTGGGGTTCGCCTCCAGGTCCACCTCGATGACATCGTCGGCGACCAGCTCGGCGCCGAACCTCTCGGCCTGCTTGCGCAGGTTGTCCATGAGGTCGGGACCCATGATGCCGTCCGGGAAACCCGGGAAGTTCTCCACGTCGGTGGTGTTCATGAGCGCGCCGCCGGCGGTGACGGAGCCCTCGAACACCAGCGGCTTGAGCTCGGCGCGCGCGGAGTAGACGGCCGCGGTGTAGCCAGCTGGGCCGGACCCGATGATGATTACGTTACGAACGTCGCTCAACGCTCCACGCCTTCCTCGTCTGCTGTTGCACCGGCGTCAACAGATCCTAGGCCGCCGTGATTCCCTGCCCTACCCACAACGCCCCGGCAAAACGAAGGAGCCCGCGTTTCCGCGGGCTCCTATCTGCGGCAACAACCGCGATGCGTACTTTTACCAGCGGCCCATGGTGGGCTTGCGCAGGTTCTTGCAGTTGAACGGATCGACGATGTCGATGCGGACCTTCTTGGCGGCCCTGTTCTTCCACGAGGCGACGATGAGGGCTTCCTGGCCGTTGTACTGCCCCTGGTCGACCGTGAAGGCGCCGAGGCCGCTGCGTTCGCCCACCTTGCCGACGCACCTGGCGACCTTGTCGGCGCTGGCGTCGTCGCCACGGATGATCGGCATCGGCCCGAAGAGGCTCTCCAGCGGCTGCTTCAACACGTTGTCGCTGTAGTTGTAGCCGCTGTCGGTCATTGTGTACGCCCTGGTTATCATCGGGCTCCTGGACACGTCGGCGGACGGCAGCGCGACGACCCGTGGCGCGCTGGCGCCGTCTCCGCCCGAGGCGAGCAGGTTCGTCGAGACCACAACCGTGCCGACCATGGCGGCGGCCGCCGCGGCCGCGACCGCGGGCAGCGCCCATCGGCGCCGGCCGGACGATCTGCGCTTGGCCGGGACGATGGTGCCGTCGTCGGAGACCACCCCTAGGCGCGCGGGCTCGGGGGCGACCTCCTCGGAGCCGGCCGCCGAGCGTGCGGGCTCGGGCGCCTTGACCGGCCGCTCCCACGGGGCGTCCCGCATGAGTTCGTCCCAGTCAGGTGTTTCCGCGAGGCCGACACCTCCCCGCCGAGACCCCGCCTCGGCCGCAAGGGCCTTGTCGATGCGCAGTGCGACACCCATCGGCATGGCCGGAGTGGGAGTCGCCGCGAGCACCTCGCGAACCGCCGCCAGGTCAGCCAGTAGCTCCCCGCAGGGGTCGCAGACCGCGAGATGCTCGCGGACCTGGCGCGCCGTGGCGGCGTCTAGGAGACCCTCGGCCAGCTCGGCCAGGATTTCCAGATCGTAGTGCGTATCACCCGTCACGAAGTTCTGCTCCCTTCGCGGATGAGACGCGATTGAGGTCCGTTCGGTTCCGCAGATGCGAAAGAATTGGGGCAAGTTTCGCGCGCCCTCGGGCGCACCGGCTCTTGACGGTGCCGCTGGGAACCTGGAGCACCTGAGCTGCGTCTTCGACCGAATATCCCATCATGTCGACGAGGACCAGCGCCGCACGCTGGTCGGCGGGCAGAAGTTTGAGCGCGGCCGAAACCTCCATCGAGACTTCGCGCTCGACGGTCTGGTCGGGAAGCGGGCTTTCACGTTCAGCGGCCTCGATGAGCTCGTCGTCGGCCACCGGCCGGACGGACTTGCGGCGCATCCGGTCGAGGCAGGCGTTGACCACGATGCGGTGCAACCACGTCGTGACGGCCGCCTCGCCGCGAAACGTGGCGGCCTTGCGATATGCGGAGACGAAGGCATCCTGGACTGCGTCGGCGGCCTCGTCAGGGTCGCCGAGCGTCCGCAGGGCGACCGCCCACATGCGGTCGCGGTGCCTCTTGACGATTTCGCTGAAGGCGTGAGGATCCCCGTTGATGTGCGCGGTCAGCAGCTCGGCGTCTGTGACTGCCGGCCGCTCCGCTGCTGAGGGTGTCTCGGGTGGGGAGTTCACAAGAGAGATTCCTGATTATGCCGATCCGGGAGAGTGCACCACTACTTCATAGATGGTGCCATGAAACTCGCCCGCTTCTGCCGGAAGACGCGTAAACCAGATCAAAACGTACTGACCGGTCGCCGCTTGATCAGGCTTCAACGTGGTCTTTCCCGCCGCGTTCTTCTCGGTCGCCACCGTCTTCAGCGCGTCGAGATCGGGCGAGTCGCCCACCCTGAGCTCGACGGTCGCGCCTCCCGCATCGGAGAGCGTAGCCATCACGTCACTGACCTGAACGGACTTGCCCATGTCGAGCAGCAGTCCTACGCCCTTCTTGAGGTTGCCCAGCTCGGCGCTGGTGTAGCCCTCGGTCTCCCAGAAGGTGCTGGGCTTGCCGTCGATGGCCAGCTTCGCCTTGTCCGACTTCTCGTCCTTGTCGCCGAGCGGGTCGAATCCCTGAGCCTCTTCCGGCTTGATCGTCTGGACGGGCGTCGAGGCCGAGGTGGAGGCCTTCGGGCTGGCGCTCTTGGCCTGGGGCTCGGTCGGGCTGCCCAGGCTGCGGCCGATCGTCCAGGCGCCGACGCCGACCGCGGCGATGACGAGCAGCACCACCAGCGTCATCAGCACCCTGTTGAGTGTGCTGCCGCCGCTCGGCGGCCGTCGCGGTGGGGGCGTCGGCCGGGAAACGGTGCGCTGCTGGCGGTGCGCGATGTCCAGACCCTCGGTGTGCGAGGCGGAGGCCACCGCGGGCGTCGAGGGATAGGAGATCGGAATCGGCATGGGCCTGGCCACGTCGGCCAGCGACGCGGCGACCTCGGACGGGCTGGCCAGCGCGCCCTGACCCTTGCGCGCCTCGGGCAGGCACGCCCGCACCGTCACGGCGTCGAGGTAGCCGGGCACTCCGGCGGTGACCTGGCGGGGCGTGCAGAAGTGGCCGTCGGTCATGGGGGCGGCGGGCAGCCCGCCCTCTTCCTCGTCGCCGGGCCAGTGACCGGTCAGTCCGGCGTACAGCAGCCGGCCCAGCCCCTCGGCGTCGTCGAGCGCCGGCTGGTCGGTGGTCAGGCCGTACATCGCCGCGTCGACCGCGACGCCGAGCACCTTGACCGTGTTTCCGGTCGTCCACACCAGGTGCGCCGGGCGCAGGCACAGGTGGTAGAGCTGCGACTCGTGGGCGTGCGCGAGCGCCTCGGCGGCCTCGGCGACCAGCCCGGCCGCGCGCTCCGGCTCCAGCGGGCCCGAGGACAGGAGGTCGGTGAGCGTCTCACCGGTGACCCACTCGCTGACGACGTAGGCGTGCTTCTCGTCCTCGGCGGCGTCGAACACCTGAGTCAGCCGCGGGTCGGTCAGCCTGCTCGCCGCGCGGGCGGCCGTGACGACCTCGTGGACGCGGGGGAAGTCCGGGGCGAAGGTGTGCACGGCCACCGGACGGGCCAGGATCTCGTCGATCGCCTTCCACAATGTCGCGCCGTCGGACTCGCTGACGCGGTCCTCGAGCCGGAAGCGCTCGGCAAGACGGGTGCCGGGTTCGACGGCCGACGTGCTCACAGGCTCTCTCCGCTTGGCCGATCGGGCGTGCTCATGACTCGACTCACCTGCGTGGTGGTGTCCCACGAAGGCACGCTATGCCGGGTGGATCCGCCCACGCCCCTCCTGCTTCCATTCGCGCGTGTCGGACTCCATCGTAGTGCCGAGTTTCTTTACCGACCTACCCGTCTTGCGACCATCCCAACGATCGAGTTGACCTCCGGTATGCGCATTCTGTGGGCGACACCGAGGTACAGCAGCAGGCCAAGGCCCCCGCCGACGGCCAGAACGATCAACGAATTGCCGAAATGGAGCCCGCCGAACACTTGGGTCACGATCCATACCGTGGTCAGCGCCAGCACGGCCGTGGGCAGCGAGGCGAGGTACATCCTGGTCAGCCCCATGCCGATGGCCCATCCGCCGAGCCCCTGGACCCGGCGGCTGGCCAGCCACCAGGACAGGACCGCGCCCAGCCCGTACGCGATCGCGTAGGCCAGGGCCAGCCCCATCACCGCGTAACGGGCCGGCAACAGCATGTAGAACAGCACCATCAGCGCCGCGTTGACCGCCGTCGTGCCCGCACCGACGAAGACCGGCGTCCGCGTGTCGCCGAAACTGTAGAAAACCCGCAGCAGCAGCTGGAACACCGAGAACGGCACCAGCGCCAGCCCGTAGACCTGCAGCACGTTGCCGATGTAGACGGCGTCGGCGATGGGGGTGGCCCCGTGCGCGTAGATGGGCACGGTGATCGCCGGGCCGAGCACCATGAGCAGCAGCGACACCGGGATCATGAGCGCGCAGACGAGCCGCACGCTGGACCCGAACTCGCTGCGCACGTCGTCGAAGCGGCCCTCGCCGACGGCCCGGCTCATCCGCGGCAACATGGCCGTGATCACCGAGACGCCGATGATGCCGTACGGCAGCTGGAAGAGCTGGAACGCCAGTGTGTACGGGGTGATGCCGTGCCCCTCCACCACATTGCCCGCTGAACTGGACAGGTTGGTGGTCAGCACGAAACCGAGCTGGGTGACGATGACGTAGCCGATCGTCCAGACGCCGGCCTTGGCCATCTCGCCCAGCCGGGCGTTCCACACGTCGAAGCGCGGCACGAAGGAGAACCCGACCCGCCGCAACGCGACGATCAGCACGGCCGCCTGTGCCACGATGCCGGCCGTGGTGCCCAGACCGAGCAGCGCCAGTTCGCCGTCGGTCACCAGCTCGATCTCGGGGCCGCGGGACCCGGTCATCACGGCGTAGGCCACGAACACGCAGATGACGACCAGGTTGTTGAGGACCGGCGCCCACATGGGCGCGCCGTAGCGATCGTGCGTGTTGAGGATGGCGCCCGCCACCGCACCCACGCCGAAGAAGGCCAGCTGCGGCAGGATGAAGCGGGCCAGCGTGACCGCGACCTCGTATTTCCTGCTGCCCGGAGCCCAGTCGGTGTAGAGGTCGATGAGCAGCGGCGCGGCGAAAACGGCGACCACCGCCACGCCTATCAGCGCTACTGCGGCCACCGTCAGCAGCCGCTGCTCGTAGGCCCGGCCGCCGTCGTGATCGTGCTGCTGCGCCCGGACGATCATCGGCACCACGACGCTGCTCAGTACGCCGAGGAGCAGCAGGTCGAGGATGCTGTACGGGATCGCGTACGCCGCGTTGTAGGAGTCGCCCAGCGCCGCCGTGCCGATGGCGTACGCGAGCACCATGGTCCGCACGAACCCGGTGACCCTGGACACCATCGTGCCCGCCGCCATGATGGCGCTGGCACGCAACATGCGGCTCATACGGTTGCCCTCTCCCGGTTCTTGGCGGTCCGCGCCAGCTTCCGCTCCGACCTGCGCCGCAGGACCCGCAGCACCACGGCGGCGAGCATCACGGTGAGCGCCGCGCCCACGATCACGGAGGCGATGCCGGTGTAGCCGGTGGTGCGGATGGTCAGCCGCTGCGGCTTGCCGTACGCCTTGTTGTCAGCGGTCCTGAGCTGGACGGTGACCGTGGCGTCGCCGCTGGTGCCGGGGGTGGCCTTCATCTCCACCTGGACCATGCCGCTCTGCCCGGCGTTGATGGTCATCGGCTCCTGCTGGCTGTAGTCGACCTGCAGCAGATCGGGGTCGTTCGACCGGACGTCGATGTAGAGCGCGATGTCGGTGCCCAGGGAGTTCTTCACGCTGATGGGCACGACTCCGTTGGTGCCGGCCAGGGTGCGGAGCCGGTCGGGCCCCGTCCCGGTGATCTGGACCCTGTCGATCCGCTCCACGACGGCCGAGTCCACCAGCTTGGTCACCGCGCGGCCCATGCGCGTGCTGTTGCGCCAGGCCGACGAGGTCGCCCTGAGCACCGCCGCGTCGAAGCTCGACGGCGTCCTGGCCTTCGTGATCAGGGAGGTGAGCTGCGCCTTCGCCGCGAGGTCCTTGACCGGCGTCAGGTATTTGGCGCTCAGCTCTTCCTTGCGGTCCTGCTCGGTGTAGGTCAGGCCGGCACGTGGAACCGACGCCTTGCCCGGCTTGATGGAGTCCAGCGTGGTCAGCCGCAGCCACGGCAGCCGGTCCGCGGTCTTCATCAGGGCGGAGACGAGCGCCGGGTTGGGGTCCCAGCGCCGGGACGGGGCGATGACCAGCGACCTCGGCTGGGTCTGGCCGGGCTCGGCGGAGATCATGGCAGTCTCGGCGATGAAGCGCTGCGTGCTGAGCAGCACGGACGTGGGGCCGGCCGGCTCGAACAGGCGGCTCAGCTCGGGGTCGGCGACCAGCGCGGTGACCGGGCCGTTGACCGAGTCGATCGTCGAGGCGGCGTCGGGCGTGAACGCGACGGGCGGCTGCGGCGGCAGGTTGGTCGAGTTGAGCAGGACCTTGTTGACCTTGTCGTCGCTGACCGAGAGCAGGTCGAGCGCGTCGGCGTCGAGCACGCCCGCGGCCGGCCAGTTGACGGTGGTCTTCACGTCGTTGCGGCCGAGCAGCGCCCTGGCCTTCTGACCGCCGAGCTGGATCGCCTTGTTGGTCTGGTCGTCCAGCCCTTTGTGCGCGAGCGCGGCGATGTCGGGATCGGCGTACGGGACCGCGACCACGGGGGAGTCGGCCAGCGAGGTGCGCATGGCCGTCAGCCACTGCCCGGCCTCGGTGTTGGCGGGCTTGGCCGTCACGCTGTCCTTGGCCTTGACCTGGTAGTTCTTGGTCATCATGGACAGGTCGTCGAGCAGCGAGGGCTCGATGAACCAGGTGGCTTCGCTGGGCGCGACCTGGGCGATGCGGGCGATGTCGGCCAGGCGGCCCTTTCCGGTGATCGCCTGGCTCAGCTTGTCGTCAACGAACAGGGCCGCGCCCTTCGCGTCGGGCGATGGGTTGACGTCGGTCGCCCGATGCGGCTGGTCGATGACGGGCAGGGCGATGGCGAGCTTGTTGCGCGGCACCTTCGGCACCGTGGGCGGCGCGTACGTCAGATAGGTCCGCTGCGGCGCCACCTGGGTCGCCGGGATGCCGTTCTGCGCGACGTCGACGGCGATCGGATAGACCCCGAACGAGCGGTATTCGAGCTGCACCGGCGTCGCGGTGAACTCCCACCGTGCCTGCGCGCCGGCCGCCAGAGGCGGGATGTCCATCGCGGAGCTGAACGAGGCTTTGCCCGGGAGTGTCGCCGGGTTCGGGTCGGTCGCGTAGGCCGCCATGAGCGCGCGGTCGGTGAACTTCTGCCCCGTGTAGCGCAGGCGGACGCGCAACCCTGACAGTGGCGCGCCGGTGTCGTTGCGCAGCGTGCCGGTGAACTTGATCACATCGGTCTGGCTGTCGGGCACGTCCGGTGTGATCGACGCGATCGACAGGCTGATGCCCTGCCTGCTCGCCTTCGCGGCAGCCGTGTCCGGCGTCGCCGCCACCAGTGGGGCGAGCAACGCGGCGGACAGCGCTGCGAGCAGCGTGGCCTTACGGATCACGCGGACGCCCGAGCTGGAGTACGACGACGCACGCCCGCAATGGTACGGGTTCAGTGCCGCCCCGCGACCGCCTCACGTGATCCTCGCGGTCGTGGGCTGCGCAGGTCGACCATCTTGCCTGGCAGGAGTGTCAGCAGGTCGAGCGCCCGAACACTGAGGGCGGTGTGGCGTTCGCCGGTGGCGGTGAAGACGGCCTCCGTGTCGGCCCGCAGCCGGTCGTCGATGAGCATCGGCAACGACTCCGGCAGCAGCAGCGGGCAGACCAGCCCGTCGGCGTAGTCGGTCGCCGCGTTGACGACGTGGGCCGGGGCCGGTCGCACCTGGCGCACGCCGAGCAGACCACCTACGGCTCCCGGGCGCGGGGGATGTGCCACCGAGGAGGCGACCGCGACGACGGCCTCGCCCCCGATCCTGGTGGCGACCTCGAAAACCGTGACCATCAGGCACCTCCCGGGCGCTGCGGAGAGCGTCTCGGGTAGTTCGTCCGCGCATGTCATGGGGCGCGGAAGGCGTACGATCTCATGATGGACCTGGTGGGCGAGGAGCCAGCGGTGGATCGCGAGGGCGTCCTTCATATAGACCTCCTAGCCTTGTTGCCCTGGCCCCCGACGGTCCCTTGACCGAAGGTAACCCGGACCTGGTGTGGCTCGGGGGATATGTTCCGGAAGTTCAGACCGACGAAGGACCCGACCCGGTTTGTCCGACTCAACTTTGACCGAAAGCCAGCAGCGGGCCATGACCGACCTGTTCCGCAAGATCGCCCCGGTGGCCGACGAGCTCGGCCGCCTTTTCGTCGCCAAGGGCCACGAGCTGGCCCTCGTCGGCGGTCCTGTGCGCGACATCCTGCTCGGCCGCAGCGGCAACGATCTCGACCTGACCACCGACGCCCGCCCCGAGCGGGTGCTGGAGCTGGTCAGGGACTGGGCCGACGCCGTGTGGACGATCGGCATCGACTTCGGCACAGTCGGCCTGCGCAAGGGCGGCTGGCTGATCGAAATCACGACGTACCGCAGCGAGTCGTACGACCCGAAGTCCCGCAAGCCCGAGGTCATGTACGGCGAGACGCTGGAGGCCGACCTGGAGCGGCGCGACTTCGCGGTCAACGCGATGGCGGTGCGCCTGCCGGGGCACGAGTTCACGGACCCGTACGGCGGGCTCGACGACCTGGCCGGCAAGCTGCTGCGCACGCCCGGCACGCCGGAGCGCTCCTTCGACGACGACCCGCTGCGCATGTTGCGGGCCGCCAGGTTCGCGTCCCAGCTCGGGTTCGCCGTGGATCCGGGCGCGCTGGCCGCGATGACGGCGATGGCCGAGCGGATCGAGATCGTCTCCGCCGAGCGCATCCGCGACGAGCTCGACAAGCTCATCTGCGGCGCCTACCCGCGTGAGGGGCTGCGACTCCTCGTCGAGACCGGCCTGGCGGCGCACGTGCTGCCCGAGCTGCCCAAGCTGCGCCTGGAGATAGACGAGCACCACCGGCACAAGGACGTCTACGACCACACGCTGACCGTGCTCGACCAGGCCATCGCGCAGGAGGAGGACGGCAAGCCGGACCGGATCCTGCGCTGGGCGTCGCTCATGCACGACATCGGCAAGCCGAAGACGCGCCGCCACGAGCCGGGCGGACGGGTGTCGTTCCACCACCACGAGGTGGTCGGCGCCCAGCTGACCAAGAAGCGGATGGCGGAGCTGAAGTTCCCCAAGGACGTGGTGGCCGACGTCGCGCGGCTGGTCGAGCTGCACCTGCGCTTCCACGGCTACGGCACGGGGGAGTGGACCGACAGCGCCGTGCGGCGCTACGTACGCGACGCCGGGCACCTGCTGGACCGGCTGCACAAGCTGACCAGGGCCGACTGCACCACGCGCAACAAGCGCAAGGCGGTCGCGCTGTCGCGCACCTACGATCACCTCGAGGAGCGCATCGCCAGGCTCGCCGACGAGGAGGAGCTGGCCAAGATCCGGCCCGAGCTCGACGGCAACGAGATCCAGCGGATCCTGGGCATCGGTCCCGGGCCGGTGGTGGGACGGGCCTACAAGTTCCTGCTCGACCTCAGGCTCGACAAGGGCATGATCGGCAAGGAGGCGGCTACCGAGGCGCTGCTGGAGTGGTCGAGGTCGGACGACCTTGGCGGGTGATCAACCGGTAGCCGAGCGCCGCCGCCGGGTAGCCGAGCGAGACGATCACGACGGCCAGGTATGACTTGCCGTTCGCCGGCAGGATGGCCGCCGACAGGGCCGCGGCGAGGACGTACATGCCGTTGAAGAGCATGTCGTAGATCGAGAACGCCCGGCCCAGGTAGATGTCCTCGACGTCGCGCTGGACCGTGGTGTCGGCGCAGATCTTGACGCTCTGCCCGGCCACGCCCAGGACGAACCCGGCCACCGGCAGCCCCCACTCCTGGAAGGGCAGCACCAGCGCCGCCGTCAGCACCCCGGCGCCGGACAGGGCCATCGGCACCCAGCGCTCGATCGTGAACCGCTCGGTCGCGTACGGGGTGATGATCACGGCCAGGAAGTAGCCGACGCCGGAGGTGGCCACGACCAGGGTGACACCTCCCAGCGCGGCATCGGCGTCGCCGTTGTAGAAGTAGTAGCGGTAGAGGATGATGCCGAGCGCGGTGGCCATGCCGTAGAAGAAGCGGTGCGCGCCCATCGCGCCCATGGTGGCGGCGGCGACGCGGTGGCTCACCAGATGCTTGGCGCCGTCCACGAGGCCGACGACCACATTGCGCAGAGCCTGGCGGGCCTGCGGCCTCTTGGGGTCGTACGTGGGGCCGAGCAGCCTGCGGTCCATCGTGCGCGCGACCAGCGAGCTCAGCCCGAACACCACGCCAGAGGTGATCAGCAGCAGCGCCACGCCGAAGTCGTCGCTGCCGAACACCTTCCGCAGCAGCACCGCCACGCCCACGCCGATGAACGTCACCACGGTGCCCGACGTCGGCGTGACCGCGTTGGCCGCCATGAGCCGCTCCGCGGGCACCACGTGCGGCAGCGACGCGCCCAGCGCGGCCAGGAAGAACCGGTTGACCCCGAGCACGCCCAGCGCCGCCCCGTAGAACACCGCGTCCGGCACGTCGGCGGCGACCAGCCCCGCGGCCACCAGCAGCAGCGCGCCACGCACGATGGGGGCGACCACCAGGATCTGACGCCGCGACCAGCGGTCGATGAACACGCCGACGAAGGGGCCGAGGATGCTGTACGGCAGCAGCAGCACCGCCAGTCCAGCGGCCACCTGGAGTGCGGTCGTCTGGCTCTCAGGGCTGAAGAAGGCGAATCCGGCCACGCCGAACTGGAAGATCCCGTCGGAGAACTGGGAGACCAGCCGCGTGCCGAACAGCCGTCTGAAGTCCCTGCCACGCAGGACGACGCGGAGATCGGCGACAAATGACACGCCGCCAGCCTAGCCAAGCGGCCGTCCAATAGGATGCGGGGGAGGTCCGCGCAGCGGGTGGGTCGCCTGTTCCCAGCGGTCGTCATGATCTCGTACGCTTCATAGCGTGACGACTGAGGAACACGTTGTGCTGGTCGACCGCGACGGCCACGCGCTCGGCACCGCGCCCAAGACATCGGTGCACGGCCGTGAGACCCCGCTCCATCTGGCGTTCTCCAGCTATGTCTTCGATCCTGAAGGCCACGTGCTGCTCACCAAAAGGGCCGACCACAAGGTCACGTGGCCGGGGGTCTGGACCAACAGCTGCTGCGGTCATCCGCTGCCGGGGGAGGCGGTGGACCGGGCCGTCGCGCGGCGGCTGTCGTACGAGCTGGGGATCGCCGTCGACCGGGCCGACCTGATACTGCCCGCCTTCTCCTACCGTGCCGTCATGGCCAACGGCATCGTCGAGCACGAGCTCTGCCCGGTCTACCGCGTCGTCGTGGACGGACCTGTGGTGCCGAATCCGGAGGAGGTGGGGAAGACGCGGTGGATGCCGTGGAAGGAGTTCGCCGAAGGCGTCCAGAACGGCCTGCTGGCGATCTCGCCCTGGTGCCGCGAACAGGTCCCCCTGCTGACCGAGCTCGGTTCCGACCCCCTGACCTGGCGACCCGCCCCGGCAGCCGAACTGCCCCCGGCCGCCCGTCTCTGACCCTTCCGGGGGCTCCCAGGCCGCTCTGAACGCCGCAAAAACAGGCGCCGCACCCGACCAGCGGGTACGGCGCCGTGGGCCAGGCGGCGGTCAGCGCTCGACCTCACCCCTGATGAACTTCTCGACGTACTCCCGAGCCTCGTCGTCCGAGAACTGCTTGGGCGGCGACTTCATGAAGTACGACGACGCCGACAGGATCGGCCCGCCGATCCCCCGGTCGAGGGCGATCTTGGCGGCCCGCACCGCGTCGATGATGATGCCGGCCGAGTTCGGCGAGTCCCAAACCTCGAGCTTGTACTCCAGGTTGAGCGGCGTGTCACCGAAGGACCGCCCCTCGAGCCGCACGTACGCCCACTTGCGGTCGTCCAGCCACGGCACGTGGTCCGACGGCCCGATGTGGACGTCGGCCTTGCCCATCTCGTGCGGGATCTGCGAGGTGACCGACTGCGTCTTGGAGATCTTCTTGGACTGGAGCCGCTTACGCTCCAGCATGTTCATGAAGTCCATGTTGCCGCCGAAGTTGAGCTGGTACGTGCGCAGCAGCTCCACCCCGCGGTCCTCGAACAGCTTGGCCAGCACGCGGTGCGTGATCGTGGCGCCGACCTGCGACTTGATGTCGTCGCCGACGATCGGCACCCCGGCCTCGGTGAACTTCCTGGCCCACTCCGGGTCGGAGGCGATGAAGACCGGCAGGGCGTTCACGAACGCCACGCCCGCGTCGATGGCGCACTGCGCGTAGAAGCGGTCGGCATCCTCCGAGCCCACCGGAAGATAGGAGACCAGGACGTCGACGTCGTTGTCACGGAGCACCTGGACCACGTCGACGGGTTCCTCGTCGGACTCCTCGATGATCTCCCGGTAAAACTCGCCCAGGCCGTCGAAGGTGTGGCCGCGCTGGACCGTCACCCCCGTGGGCGGCACGTCGCAGATTTTGATCGTGTTGTTCTCGCTGGCGACGATCGCCTCGGACAGGTCACGGCCGACCTTCTTGGCGTCCACGTCGAACGCCGCGACGACCTCGACGTCGCCGACGTGGTAGTCGCCGAACCTCACGTGCATCAAGCCCGGGACCCGTGTGTCCGGGTCGGCGTCCTTGTAGTAGTGAACGCCCTGGACCAGCGACGACGCGCAGTTGCCGACACCGACAATGGCCACGCGAACCGAACCCATCGCACTCGCTCCCTTACTCATCAGTTGACGTGGTATCTCTTTCGGGCCTCTCCTCGGATGAGGCCCGACGCTCCGTTGCGATCAGCTCGTTCAGCCAGCGCACCTCGCGCTCGACGGACTCGAGCCCATGACGCTGCAGCTCGAGCGTGTAACTGTCGAGGCGCTCCCGGGTGCGTGCCAGCGCCGTCCGCACGGCGTCGAGCCGCTCCTCAAGCCGGCTACGGCGGCCTTCGAGTATGCGCAGACGCACTTCGGCCTCGGTGTGCCGGAAGAACGCGAAGTGCACACCGAAGCTTTCGTCCTCCCAGGCGGAAGGCCCGGCCTGCGTCAGCAGCTCCTGCAGCCGTTCTTTCCCCTCGGCGGTCAGCTTGTAAACGATCTTCGATCTGCCGCCGACGATCGTGGTGGGAGCCGGTTGCTCCTCCGCGATGAGGCCTTGCGCCAGAAGTGACCGCAAACAGGGATACAGCGACCCGTAGGAGAACGCGCGGAACATCCCCAGCAGGGCGTTGAGCCGTTTGCGCAGCTCATAACCGTGTAGCGGCGTCTCGTGCAGCGACCCGAGCACGGCCAGCTCCAAGACCCTGCCCTGTCCGCCGGCCATCGGAAACCGCCCCCTCTCGCGTCGATGTATCGAGCCGATACATCCCCAGGATACGTCGGGCTGCTATATCGCGGCAATCTATGGATTTGCTGAGTCGTTGGGATGATCCGTTGAAACGCCGTAGTCTGGCGCTCATGTGGTCACAGCGAAGGGTGGTGGATTACGGTCTCGCGAAAAAGGCGGTAGTCCGCTCTCTGCGTGCCGGGCGCACCTCGCGCGGCGAAATCTGCGACGCACAGCCCTACCTCCTTCGCGCGGCACGCCACTTCGGCGAGCCGACCGAACGCCTCTGCCCGGTGTGCGAAAGGGAGAACGTCACCAACGTGACCTATGTCTACGGGGATGCGCTCGGACGGCATGCCGGACAGGCAAAGGTCGCGTCGGAACTCGCGGCCATGGCCCATGATTACGATGAGTTCCGGGTGTACGTCGTCGAGGTCTGCCAAGGTTGTTCCTGGAACCACCTGACGGTTTCGTACGTCCTCGGGAACGGACCGCCTGACCTCTTCGGCCAAGCGTGAAGACCGAGGGCGGCGAGAAACCTCACGCCCACCGCCGTTTTTTGTTCCGACGACAGTGCGAGGACGTGTGAGTAACAGCATGAATGAGGGGACGGCCCGCCCGGGAAGGCGCCGTCGCTCCAGCTCATCCCGTTCTGTGCCCCAGGGTTCTCCACCGCAAACCGGCGAAGCACCCATGGGTTCGGCACAGCCGCAGCGTCGTCCGGAAGCGGCCTTCGAGCAGACGGGCACCATGGCCGCGCAGCCGTACGACGGCTCTTCGCCACCCCGGGGTGACGCCCCGGTTCCGCAGCCCGGCGAGCAGCCGCCGCCGCGCTCGCGCTCACGAGCTCGCCAGGACACGCACACGGTGAGTAACGAAGAGACCATGATCAGCGAGAGCCCGCGGCGCTCGCGCAGGAAGCCGCAGGGTGGTCCGCCGGAGCCTCCTGGTCCGCCTGGGCCGCCGACGAAGAACCGCGGCGGCTGGCGCAGGTTCGTGCCGAGCTGGAAGATCATCGTGGCCAGCATCGTGGTGCTCGTGGCCGGCCTCTTCGGCATGATCATGGTGGCGTACGCCAACACCACGGTGCCCACCGGTACCCAGGACGAGGCGACCGCGCAACAGAGCACGATCTACTACAACGACGGCAAGAGGGAGATCGCCCGGCTCGGCACGAAGCGGGAGAAGGTCAATCTCACGCAGATGGCGCAGACCGTCAGAGACGCGACGATCGCCATCGAGAACCAGACCTTTTATGAGGACTCCGGCATCTCGATCCCCGGCATGATCCGATCCCTGTATATGACGGCCACCGGCCAGCAGCTCCAGGGCGCCTCGACGATCACCCAGCAGATGGCCCGCAACTACTTCGACGGCCTCAGTCAGGAAGTGTCGATCAAGCGGAAGGTCAACGAGATCTTCGTGGCCGTCAAGCTCGACGACACCATGTCCAAGGACAAGATCCTCGAGACGTATCTGAACACGGTCAACTTCGGCCGGGCCTACGGCGTCCAGGCCGCCGCGAAGGCGTACTTCGGCAAGGATGTCACCGCCGCGAAGCTGACCCCCGAGCAGAGCGCCTACCTCGCCGCGCGCATCCAGCAGCCGAACTGGGACGCCGACGAGCCCGCGCTCAGGGCCCGCTTCAAGAACGTCATCGACAACATGGCCGAGCTCTGGCCGGACAAGTACGGCCAGCTCAAGCAGACCGCCCAGTTCCCCAAGACGGAGAAGTACCGCGACACCAACGTGCTGGGCGGCCTCAAGGGCTACATGGTGGAGGAGGTGCTGAAGGAGCTGGAGGCCCGCGGCCTCACCTCCGACGAGATCGAGAGCGGCGGCTACCAGATCATCTCCACGTTCGACAGGAGGCTCATGCTGGCGGCGAAGGAAGCCGTCACGACCACCATGAGCGGGATGAACAAGGAGTTCCACGCCGGCCTGGCCGCGGTGGACCCGAGTAACGGGCGCGTCGTGGCGTTCTACGGCGGCTCCGACTACATCACCGACCCGTGGAACGAGCCCTTCGAGTCCAAGAAGCAGGCCGCCTCGGCGTTCAAGCCGTATGTGCTGGCCGCCTGGCTCCAGGCCGGCTACTCGCTCAAGAGCTACGTGCCGGGCAGCGACACGGTGCCGGAGAAGATCCCCGGCTTCGAGCGCGGCCTCAGGAACAGCCACAATGTGGGCCGCGCCGTCGACGTGGTCAAGGCCACCGCCGACTCGGTCAACACCGCGTTCGTCTCCATGGCCTTCGCCCTGCCCAACAAGATCGACGATGTGAAGAACCTCGTCGAGGCGGCCGGGTTCAACCAGAAGGACATGGAAAAGGACATCGCGGACCACCAGTACCAGTTCGCCATCGGCAGCGCTCCGGTGACCCCGGTCGAGCAGGCCGCGGGCTACTCGATCTTCGCCAACGGCGGCAAGTACACCCGCTACCACGTGGTCAAGGAAGTCAAGCTCAACAAGAAGGTCGTCTACCCCGAGCAGCGGGTCAGCAAGCGGGTCATCGACGAAGGCGTCGCGGCCGACGCCACGGTGGCCATGCAGGCCGTGCTCCAGAGAGGCACCGCGCGGGGCCAGGGGCTGGGCAGCCGCCCGGCGGCCGGCAAGACCGGCACGAACAACGACGAGAACGGCGCCTGGTTCGTCGGCTACACGCCGCAGTACTCCGCCGCGGTCGGGTTCTACCGCGAGGAGTGCCGGAGGAAGGACGGCACGGTCGTCCCGCCCATCCACTCCAACTGCCCGATCACGCCCAAGGGCAAGCCGAGCAAGAAGTACAACATCAACAACCCGTACACCAGGCCCTACGAGGTGTCCCTCGAGTTCGAGGGCGCCGGTCCGCCCACCGCCGCCTGGCAGAAGTTCATGCTGCTCGCGCACGAGGGCAAGCCGATCGAGCAGTTCCCGCAGAAGGCCGATTACGGCCAGCCGCAGAACATCGTGCCGAGCCCCACGCCCACGCCTTCGCCCACCCCCAGTGCCGATGAGGACCCGTTCACCAACGAGGACCCGTTCGCCGAGGATGACCCGTCCACCGGCGACCAGGGTTGCCTCTTCCCGCCCTGCAACGACGGTGCCACCGGCGACGACGGCACCACCGGTGACGACGGCATCGGCGAGGACACCGACGACGGGTTCCCGCAGGGCGGCGACGACGGAGGGTTCGGCGGCGGCCTGGCGCCCGCTCCGCGGCCCACGGGGCGGGAAGAGGGTTGGTGAAGACGACCGAGGCACGCGTCCCCCTGATGATGCGTGCCGTGCCGTTCCTCCCCCTGGGGCTGATCGCGGCCCTGGGGGCGACCCTCGCGTACGTGGTGCGGCTGCCGTGCCGGACCGGGGGCTGGAACGACCAGGTGTCCACGTACACGAACTTCTGTTACACCGACATCTACCCGCTCTACTTCGACCGGCAGCTGTACGAGCAGAACCCCTACTTCGCCCAGGTGCCCTTCGACAAGCAGGTCGAATACCCGGTGGTGCTGGGCGAGGTCATGCAGGTGATCAGCTGGATCGCCCGGGCGCTGGAGATCGACAGGGTCGCGCAGGCGGTCAGGTTCTACGACCTGACGGTCATCTTGCTGGGCATCTGCCTGGTGATCGGCGTCCTGCTGATGGCCGCGGTGGCCGGGCCGACGCGGCGGTGGGACGCGCTCTGGTACGCGATCTCGCCGGCCGTGGTGCTGGCCGCGTACATCAACTGGGACCTCGTCGCCGGCGCGCTGTCGATGGGCATGCTGCTGGCCTGGGCGCGGCGTCAGCACGTGTTCGCCGGGGTGCTGCTGGGACTCGCGATCGCGACGAAGTTCTACCCGCTGATGTTCGTGGGCGCGTTGTTCCTGCTCACGTGGCGTACCGGGCGATGGCGGCCGTTCCTGGTGACGATGGTCTCGGCGGCGGTCGCGTGGATCGTGGTCAACGCGCCGTTCATGATCCTGGCTTGGGAGGGGTGGCGCAGGTTCTACGTCTTCTCCGAGGAGCGGGGGATCGACTGGGGTTCGCCATGGCTGTTCTTCCAGAACAAGGGCTGGCCGGTCCTCGGTGAGTGGGATGTCAGCACGCTCGGCATGTTGTCGCTGGCGCTGCTGTGCCTGGGCATCGCCGTGCTCACGCTGGCCGCACCGCGCCGGCCGCGGCTGGCGCAGATCTGCTTCCTGGCGCTGGCCGCCTTCATGATGACGAACAAGGTGTGGTCGCCGCAGTTCGTGTTGTGGCTGGTGCCGTTCGCGGTGCTGGCCAGGCCCAACTGGAAGCCGCTGGTGCTCTGGCAGCTGGCCGAGGTCTGGTATTTCGTGGCCATCTGGCTCTACCTGCTCTCCCAGTCTCCGCTCGACCGGGACGACCTGGGCATCGGTGACGACACGTACTTCACCGCTGTCTGGGGACGCATCATCACGATCGCGATCATGATGGCGTTCGTGGTCCGGGACATCCTGCGGCCCGACAAGGACGTGGTGCGGCAGGCCGACGTCGACGATCAGGGAGGCGGCGTCTTCGACGACGCGCCTGACCGGTTCACGCTGGCGTCCGTCATTCGATGATCACTCGCTCGGCCACCCGGGACGCGCTGCTGCTCTGGTTCGGCTCGCGGGCCGGGCTGCTGGTGGCGACACTGCTCGGTGTGACGCTCGGCGAGTACGCCGACAAGTGGCGCAAGTGGGACGCCGGGCTGTTCATCACGATCGCCCAGTACGGCTACGACGGCGAGCCGGGCAGGCCCGCGGACGACGGACTGCCCGCGTTCTTCCCCGGCCTGCCCGCCGTGCTGCGCGTCGTGCACCTCGTGGTGCCGGACTGGTCGGCGGCCGGGGTGCTGATCTCGCTGGTCTCCGGCGCGGTGGCCATGGTGGCGCTGGCCAGGCTGGCCGAGCTCGAGGGCGCCAACGGGTGGATGGCGGTGCTGGCGCTGCTGGTCTTCCCGATGGCGGTGTTCCTGTCGGCGGGTTACAGCGAGTCGCTCTTCCTGGCCTTCGCCATCCCCGCGTGGCTGGCGGCCAGGCAGGGGCAGTGGCCGCAGGCGGTGCTGCTGGCGGCGGGGGCCTCCTGCGTGCGGATCACGGGGCTGTTCCTGGCGGTGGCGCTCGTCGTGGAGTTCTTCGCGAGCAGGGAGGCACCGCGGCGGGCCGGGTGGCTGGTCGTGCCCTTCATGCCGCTGGTGGCGTACTCGTATTACCACTACGGCAGGTCGGGCGACTGGCTGGCGTGGAAGCACGCGCAGGAGGCCGGTTGGGGGCG
The DNA here is from genome assembly GCF_044465905.1 of Nonomuraea sp. NPDC049480. Taxonomy (NCBI): domain Bacteria; kingdom Bacillati; phylum Actinomycetota; class Actinomycetes; order Streptosporangiales; family Streptosporangiaceae; genus Nonomuraea; species Nonomuraea sp. NPDC049480. Next base: position 1,285 of record NZ_JBITMD010000037.1, on the reverse strand, counting down.
CGAGTTCGAGTGGCCGTGGGAGGCGTGGAAGACGACCTGGCGCTCGGCCATGGGGGTCGACGACTTCGCGGTGGCCTTCCGCATGGAGATCGCCGGAGCCGTGGTCGCCGTCGCCGTGCTGGTGTGGCTGCTCGTGCTGCGTAGGTGGAGCGAACTGGTCTACACGGGGGCGCAGGCGGCGGCGCTGATGACGTCGGCGTACTACCTGTCGATCCCGCGCTCGCTGGTGCTGTGGTTCCCGCTGTGGGTGCTGGTGGCCAAGGTCGCGACCAGGCGGGCGTGGGTGATCGCGCTCTATGCCCTGATTTCCGGGCCGCTCATGCTGGTCAATACGGCCCGGTTCCTGAGTGGCGCGTGGGCGGGCTGATGCCTATACCCGTTTCTTCGTCTCGGTAATCCAGGGAAGTTATCCACAGGCTGTGTGCATTCGCTAGAGGTTTTTCCTCAGGAACGCGATGTCGTCCGCCTGTCCGGCGGCGGGCGTCTCCACCACGACCGGCGCCGCGGCCGCCCGGCACACCGCCAGGATCAGCTCGGGGTCGATCTTCCCCTGGCCGAGGTTGGCGTGGCGGTCGGCACCGGAGTCGAACTCGTCGCGCGAGTCGTTGCAGTGGACCAGGTCGATGCGGCCGGTGATGGCCTTGACTCGGTCGACCAGGTCGACCAGTTCCTCTCCGCCCGCGTGCGCGTGGCAGGTGTCGAGGCAGAAGCCGACGTCGAAGCCGTCGAGCGCGTCCCAGAGCCGGGCGATGCGCTCCAGCTTGCGCGCCATCGCGTTGCCGCCGCCCGCGGTGTTCTCGATCAGCACGGGGATGGGGCATTCCATGCGCTCGAACACCTTGCGCCAGTTGTCGAACCCGGTCTGCGGGTCGTCGTTCTTGTTGACGTGGCCGCCGTGCACGATCAGGGCCTTGGCGCCGAGCCCCGCGGCCGCCTTGAGGTGCTGCTCCAGCAGCTTGCGGCTGGGGATCCTGATGCGGTTGTTGGTGGTGGCCACGTTGATCAGATAGGGCGCGTGGATGTAGATGTCCACGCCCTCGACCGCCTTGGCGGGCAGCACGGGCTTGTCGTAGCCCTGGGGATCACCGAGGAAGAACTGCACCACCTCGGCCCCCACCTCCTCGGCGTGAGCGGCGGGGTCGTCCTGATCGACATGAGCTCCGATGCGCAGCATGTCCCCGACCTTACTTCGGAGCGGCGAGCCTGGGGCGGAGAGCGGTAGCTTGCGTGACCAGCGGAGCCCCGTGCGAGCGCGACCATTCAACGCAGTGCGGCGAGCCTGGGG
>NZ_JBITMD010000036.1:0-100210 GCF_044465905.1 Nonomuraea sp. NPDC049480 | reverse complement strand
GCTGCTGCGCAAGGAGTTTCCGGTCCACATCCGCCGGTATCTGTGGGGCGGCCATTTCTGGTCCCCCTCGTATTTCGCCGCGTCCTGCGGCGGGGCACCCTTGTCGATCATCAAGGAGTACATCGAGAACCAGAAGCGGCCAGGCTGAGCTACCCACAGAGACCGACTGGCAGAGCACCGCTCGGGCCTGGGGGCCCTCCCGCGCTGTCGTTTCCTCCCGGGCGTAAACAGTAAACGCCCGGGGTTCCACGCCAGATCACGCTGAAACCGCGGCGGGGCCGCCGGGCGTGTCGATGATCAGCCCCGTTTCTGTCTCCTCCAAGATGCGGTATTGGCCGTCGAGGCCTCGCGCTATGGAAAACCCGAAGTGGGCGAAGAGTAACGCGGTGATGACCATCAGTGCAATCGCGCACACCCAAAGGGGGTTCACGCTGGGCTGTGGGACTTCGCTGGGGGTGTCGGCGGGTTCGCTGGGGGTGTTGTCGGCTTCGGTCATGGGCAAATGATCACTACTGTGGCGGGTGGCGTGGGCGCTACTGTGCCGTCATGCTGATGGGACGCCGCCTTGAGCGCGGCCGTTTGGAGGCGCTGCTTGCGCAGGCCCGCGAAGGGCGGAGCGGGGCGTTGGTCGTGCGAGGTGAGGCGGGGGTCGGCAAGTCGGCCCTGCTCGAGGATCTGGCGTCGGTCGCGGACGGGATGGGGGTGTTACGGGGGGCCGGCATCGAGACCGAGGCCGAGTTACCGTTCAGTGGACTGCACCTGCTCTTGCGTCCGTTCGTGGACCGGCTGGACGTTTTGCCGGGCCAGCAGGCGGCCGCCATGCGGTCGGTGTTCGGTCTGGCTGAGGTTCCGGTGCGCGACCCGTTCCTCGTCGGCGCCGCGACGCTGACGCTGCTGTCGGATCTTGCCGCGCGGCGGCCGCTGGTGTGCCTGATCGACGATGCTCAATGGCTGGATCGGGCGTCCTCGGACGCGTTGTTGTTCGCAGCGCGCAGGCTTCATGAGGATCCGATCGTGATGGTATTCGCGGTACGGGACACCGCACAACCGTTCCTCACGCCGGGGATCGAGGTCATGCGGCTGGACGGGCTGGACCGTGACTCCGCCGTGGAACTGCTGGCGGAATGCGCGCCCGAGCTGACTGTTCCGGTGCGCGACAGGCTCCTGGACGAGGCGGGCGGCAACCCGCTGGCCCTGATCGAGCTCTCCCGCGTGTCGAGGGACGGCCTGGTTACGCCGGTCGGTCCGCTGAGGATCGCCGGACGCGTGCAGGACACCTTCCGGGCCCAGCTGGAGGAGTTTCCCGCGGCCACCCGCCTGCTCCTTCTGCTGGCGGCGGCCGACGGCACCTGCGAACTCGATGTGGTCCTGCGGGCAGGCGTCGCCCTCGGTGTGTCACTCGTCGATCTCGGTCCGGCTGAGGAGGCCCGTCTCGTCATCACGTCAGCCGACGAGATCAAGTTCCGTCATCCGCTGATCCGCTCGGCCGTGTATCAGAGCGCTCCTCATCATCAGCGCATCGCCGTACACGAAGCCCTGGCTGGTGCGCTGTCGCTCGTGGGGGACTCCGACCGCCGCACGTGGCATCGGGCCGCCGCGGCCACCGGCCCCGACGATGAAGTCGCCGGCGAGCTGGAACACACTGCCGAGCGAGCCCGACATCGCGGCGGGGCGGTGGCGGTCGCTTTGGCGTACGAGCGGGCCGCGCGGCTCAGCACCGGCCAGGAGGGCAAGGCACAACGCATGGTCCGCGCGGCCCGCTCGGCCTACGACGCCGGCCGCCCGGAATGGGCGACCCGGCTGGCGACCGAGGCCGCTGCGCTGACCGGCAGGGCCGCTGTTGTCGCCGAGGCCACCTACGTGCGTGCGCAGGTGGCCTACGAAAGCACCTCACCGGCCGCCGACGCAGCCCTGGCGTTGGAGGGCGCCATGCTGATCATCGGCAGCCATCCGGAGCGGGCGGTGTCCATGCTGACCGAGGCCGTGTGGGCGGCCCGTGACGCGTGCGCCCACGATCTCGTCAAAGAAGCCGTCGCCCAGTTGGAGACCGTCCGGCTGCCCTCGGACGCGGCGCTGACGCCCGTGGTGGCGGCCCTGATCGGGTACGGCAGGCACGCCGACGGCGATTTCGGCGCGGCGGTCGTGCCCATGCGCGCGCTGGTCGAGGCCGCCCGGACCGGAACCGTCCAGGACTTCGTTGAGCGGGTGATCGCCGGATTCATGGGGCTGCTGACCGCCGACGACGTGGCGGCGACGGACGTGCTTGAGTCGCTGGCGGCAGACGTCAGGGCGGACGGATCGCTCGGCTGGCTTCCGTACGTACTGGAGCCGCTGGCCATCGGCCGGCTGCTGCGGGGCGACTTCCGCGGCGCTCAGGCCGACCTCGCTCAGGGCATCTCGCTGGCGTCCGACATCGGCATGGACATGCAGGTGACCGTACTGAAGGCCATCGCGGCCTGGCTGGCCGCGGTCATCGGCGACGCCGCCGAGTGCCGTGCGTTGGCCGGCGAGGTGCGTGAACACGCTGCCCTGCACCCCACCAACGCGGCCCTCGCCTCGTGGGGCGTGGGCCTGCTCGATCTCGCCGAGGGACGTTTCGAGCAGGCGCTCGACGGGTTCGAGGAAGCATGCGGGGGCCCTGCCCGGCACGATCTGCTCATCAGGGCCGTACCGGATCACGTCGAAGCCGCCGTCCGCAGCGGACGCGCCGACCTGGCCCGACGACACCTGCCGGCCTTGGCGGCGTGGGCCGGGCACAATGACGTCGGCAAGGCTCTGGAGTTGCGCTGCCAGGCCCTGCTCGCCGACGGCGACCAGGCCGAACGTCACTACCGCGCCGCGCTGCGGCTCATCCCCGACCGGCCGTACGAACTCGCGCGGACCAGTCTCGCCTACGGCGGATGGCTGCGCCGCCAGCGCCGCCGCTCGGAGGCCCGCGCCGCTCTGGCGCAAGCAGAGGACACCTTCGCCAGGCTCGGCGCGGCACGCTGGGCCGAGCGTGCCCGCACCGAACTGACGGTCCTCGGCGACAGGCCCGTGGCCCATGCCCAGGCCGACGACCCGCTCCAGCGGCTGACCCCACAGGAACTCCAGGTCGTGCGACTGGCCGCAGCCGGGTATAGCAACAGGGAGATCGCGGCGCGCCTGTACCTCAGCCCGCGCACCGTGGGACATCACCTCTACCGGGCTTATCCGAAGATCGGCGTGACCCGCAGGATGGAGCTCGCCCAGCTCGAGCTGTGAGCCGTATCAGTCGACCTACTTACTCGTCACCATGGCCGGCACCCGCCGCGGACCGGCCTGCGGTACGCCGTTCCCGTCGCCGCCCGTCCTGATCAGCGGATCTGTCAGAGCAGTCGTAGGACCGATGCCCGCCCTGCCGTGCCGTCCCTAGATTCGAGCCATCGAACCGACGAACGGAGACGAACATGCTTCTGGAGAACAAAACCGCGGTGATCTATGGGGGCGGCGGCGCCATCGGCGGCGCGATGGCGCGGGGCTTCGCCGCCGAGGGAGCGCGAGTCTTCCTCGCCGGCCGCACTCCCGGCAAGCTCGACACCGTCGCCGCGGACATCCGCCGCCAGGGCGGCCTGGCCGAGACGGCGATCGTGGACGCCCTGGACGAGAGCGCCGTCAACGGCTGGGTCGACTCCATCGCGGCACAGACCGGCAGCATCGATGTCTCGGTCAACGTCATCTCCCAGGACGCGCTGTTCGTGCCGCTGCTCGACATGCCCGTCGCCGACTTCGGCCGCACGATGGACAAGGTGGCGCGCTCGTTTCTGCTGACCGCCCAGGCCGCCGCACGGCACATGGTCAAGCAGGGCTCGGGAGTCATCTTGCACTTCGGCGGCTCAGACCCGGCCAACTCCTCGCCCGGCCTGGGAACCGTACAGGTCGGCTGCGACCTGATCGAGGCCATGCGCCGCCAGTGGGCCTGCGAGCTCGGCCCGCACTCCGTACGCGTGGTCTCGATGCGTACCGGTGGGATCCCCGATTCCCTGCCCGACCTTCCCGAGACAGCGCCCTACAAGCAGAAGATGGTGGACGCGACGCTTCTCAAGCGAGCCGCGACCCTGGACGATGTCGGCCGAGTCGCCGCGTTCCTGGCGTCGGAACACGCCAGGAGCATCACCTCCACGCAGGTGAACATCTCCTGCGGAGCCCTCGTCGACTGATACAACAGGTGCCGGGGAGGCAAAGATCTTTACCCGCGAGCCGCTGCCGCGGGCTGGGACGAGCGTGAACGCGATGCCTCCCCAAGAGGGACCTGCGCAAAGCAACCTGCGGAAACGACATTTGGAGAACGGCATGAACGACGACGTCACCCAGTACATCAACAACACCGCGCCGTGGCAGATCGGTGTCTGCGAGAAGCTGCGCGCAATGGTCCACGAGACCGTTCCCACGGTCGAGGAACGGCTGCAATACGGCAAGCCGCACTTCCTCAAGAACGGCCACTTCGCGGCCGTCATAGCGGTCTCCCGGGACAAGGTGTCATTCATGGTGTTCAACGCCACGGACATCCCTGTGGTCAAGGGCTTCATCCGAGCACTGGGCAAAGGGGAACGCAAGGCCGTCGACATCGTAGAAGGGCAGGACGTCGACTACACGCGCCTGGCCGACATCCTGGAGAAGACCACCGTCGCTTTGTGAGCAGGCTGACTCGACCTCCACCTGATCCCGCTGCTCAGCTTGTCGTTTAAGTGCGTCACCTGGCTGCCTTGGGTGGTGAGCGTATGCCCCGGTTCCGTCGCGCAGAATGCCGGTCCAAGAGCAGCTGTGTGTGAGGATCCGGCCTAGTGCCGAGGAGCAGGTCGCCGTCTTGTTCCCTCACCTGACCGGCGTGTGCGTCGACGAGTGTCCCGGTCGGGAGCCACGGTGCAGATCCGTGCCAGGACCGGCACCGTGGAGGCCGCCTGCCCGGCATGTGGAACGCGTCGCAACGAGTGCACAGTCACTATGAACGGCGGCTGTCCGATACTGCCGGTGCTGCCGTTGTAGTTCGTGTTGCCTTCTTAGGTGGCGGTGCAGGTGGTGTCACCTGCCTCGGGTGGGGTGTCGGTGATGGTGAACGTGCCGTTCGCCGCCGTCGTCACGGCAGGGAGACGTCATCACGGCCCTCTCCGTCACCTCACCCAGGCGTCCGGGGAGGCCGTCGCCTTTCCTGGACATGCTCACGGTGACGTTGCGCACCAAGGACAGCAACAAGGACCTCATGATCGGGCAGCGTCCTCAGCCGCAGTGACGCTCAGAACCCGATCCATGGTCAGAACGAATGACGTCCAACACCCCCGGCGCCGGCTCCGGCCACGGCCTGGGTTGCATCGATACGGCTACCTCTATCCATCCCGCAGCCAAGACGAAGACGAGGGCTGCTCCCACACGCGTGATCAAGGACAGAAGCCGTCAGATCACGAACCAGCCAGCACCCACACGAGTTGACCAGCAGAGTCGTACAGGCAGGTCATGAGGCAGCATGTTCCACTGGCAGCCGGTGCGCTCTGGTACAGCATGGCGTTGACGATCTCCCGCATGTCGCATCTGCCCTGGTGGCCGCTGGCCGAGGGGTGCGCCGCCTTTCAGGCTGTGATGACCAGCTTGATCAAGGCCCACCGCTCATCGGATGAGTCGCTCGCGTTCGACTTGCGCTCACTCACGCCGCCATCCCAGCACACCCGCGCCCACTAGACAGGCATAACGCTACAGATCCACTCAACCACACTACGACATCGCGGGCATGAACTCGCGACTCGCTGTCGGGCAGCCGGCCGATGCCTGTGGCGATCGTGGGATCGTCGCGAGCTTGACCATCCGGCTCAGCGGTCTCGTTCCGGCAGCCGCAACCACAGATCCGGCGGGCCCACGACGGCCCGCGCGTCAGGCAGTCGCAGTCCCGCCATGGCGCACAAATATGCCACGGCCTCGCCCTGGTAGAGGTATTCGGCGAGAATCTCATCAGCCGTCAGGTGTCCACCGGCGTCGCCGCGGCCGGGATGTGTGTCGGACTCCTCGATCGCTCCATCGCGGCTCACAAGCCCTTGGTTGCCGCTCTTGGGATTGGCGAACAGGCTGTAGCAGACGGTTCCCTCGGACAGTGGCAAGGTCACTTCGGGGGTGGAGGGCACGTATCCCCAGGGTTGGATGACGACGCATCCGCCGGGGACGTCGGTGATTCCGACGATTCCCAGATGGGCATCGGGATCGGCCCAAGGATCAGCCAGGACCGCCTCGATGGCGGTGTCGTCGGCAGGCCGGGCGTCCAGCCGCCGCGCAGCCTCAGCCGCGGTGACATCCGCCACGCACGCCACACCCATGTAGTCGTCGACGTTCTCCAGCGCGGTGATCAGCCGTTGCGCCTCCGCGGCCGTCGCGGCCTCGTCGGGGGTCAGGCCGGGGTGCCCAGCGGGGATCGGGAACAGGCCGGGCGTCGGACCGGCGAGGGCGAGCCGCCCAGGAGACCATCCGGCCATCATGGGCCGCCATGGGTCCGCTCCGGCGGCGACCAGGGCGCGGGCGTTGTCCGGGCGGTGGGCGAACACAGCCGTCCACAGGGCGGTCCGGTCGTCGAACTCGGCGTCGACGTCGTCGACGCGACGGGCCACCTCGGCCACCGTCTCAGGAGTCCCCCATTCGGCCGCGAGGTGCAGCGGCTTCCCCTCGTAACTGCCGAAGGCGTAGACGCCCGAGTTGGGGTCGGCACCCGCTTCCAGCCTGACGCGGATCGCCTCGAGATCAGCCCATCCACGCCCATCGACACCAGACCATCCTGCCGGATCAGGATCAGTCATGACGCTCCTTCGGATCGGCATTTCATGGAGGGGGCGATTATCCCGTATCAGAACTGGCCGAGGTCAGGTTCAACTCCTGGTTCTCATCATGGACGGGTCTTCGTCGGCGAGCCTGGTCCTCGAATAGAAGATTCTGAGCCGAGTCCATCCGTGGTTCCTGTTCTGCAGGCCATTGATGGGCCTGACGGAACAGCCGTTTCCTGCTTTTCCTTCGTGCGTGCTGGAGAAAGGGAACTCATCACATTGCAGACCGGTCCGGGTGCAGTGCTGAACTCCTTTCAGACTAGGGTTCGACGCCGAGTGGTACAGGTCGCATTCGCCCTTCGTCCGATGGCCGTCGACTGCCTTTCCCAGTTGAACTTCTTCCGATTTTCATCAGCGTTCTTCTTGCCCAGGAGACGGGTCAGCGGATCTGATCCCGGGACGTCGGCGTCGCCCGGGATATTCCTGACCTGACGAACGTTGTTCACCAGGTTGTAGGGCCAGGTGTTCTTGTTGTCCTGCGGCAGTCCCCAGGCAGGTGTGGTACACCGGCCAACGGCGCGGGTGTGGTCGACGGGGTGCGTCCGCCCGGGTCCTTGGCGACCACCTCGCCGCTGCTGGTGGTCGACGGCTGATTGCCCCAACGCAGGGTTTGGGCGTTCCAAGCCGCGGTGACCTGCTGCGCCTTGATACCTGAGTTGGCATCGCCGCAACCGAAGGAAGCCGAATTCCACAGCTCCGGCTTCGCCTCAGTGATCGCCTTACCCGCCGGCGCCGAGGTGTCGGACATCAGCTTCGGCTTCGGCGCCATGCGCCTGCCCCCGGCTGGCCGGGGCGGACCGTCCCGCGCCTCTGCGGGGCACGAGCTTGATCTTTACTGCGCCGGTAGCCGTCGTGATCGTTCGGTTGAGGCCCGTTGTCTCATGGTGAGACGCGCGCCGTCCACGTGACGGGGTTGAATGCCTGTATGGAGTTGGTCACGCTCGCGGAAGCCGTGGCACGGCTGGGCGCGCTCGGCCTCGGTACTGCGATCTTGAACGTCATAGCGCTGCGGCTGGTCCGGGTCGACGAGGTACCCGGCTGGGTTCAGGTCCGGATCCGCTGGTGGAGCGCGCACAACCCGGCGTTCCTGGTGACCAGCGCGGCGGTCATGGTCGTCGGCCTGGTGACCCTCGCGGCGACCGCGCGCTGATTGCGGCGGTCGTGGCCGCGACCCCGGCGGCGTCAGTGTCAGCCGGGGGACGGGTGTCGAATCTGCCGGAGTATGGAGGCCGTACATCACGATCCGCCCGGCTGCCGACCCCGACGAGGGCAAGCCGGAGGTGAGCAACGCGACCGCGACGCTGGTGGCGTCCCGTCGCCGACTACTTGCCCCAATCCTGCGTGTGCGACCCTCGTCCGGGCGCTGGAGGCACAGCAGTTCGTCGTTCGTGCCGCTCGGTGTCGTCGCGGGAGGCGATCCGGGACGTGGGCAGCGCCGAATGCTGGAGACCTCGTGCGGCGTGACGTGGCGCCGCGGATGCCGCATACCGGCAGCGCGCCGTCTCCGCCGGCCGGCATCGGGACAGGGAACGCGTTCTCCCGTTCCTGGACGATGCCAGGTGGTCGGCTCAACCGGATGCGGCCTCACGGCGCCACGGCAGCACTACGCCCTGCCCGAGAACCGCGTCCCATGCCTGGAAGATCTGCATGACTCCGATGGCGGACTCGTCATCGAGCAGGTTGCGCGGCCCCGACGCGACGGCGAGGAGCGCATAGGAGAAAACCAGGCAGGTCTGTTTCTCTGGCGAGTTCTGGTGAGTCTCCAGCTCCCCCAATGCGGCCGGGATCACGCGTTTGGCGAGCCGGCTGATCCCGCCGATGCCACGGGTGGCGAAGTCGTGGGCTCCGCGCACAATCTGCGCACGCGCGGCGGTGATCTCCGGCGTCGGCGCAGGCACCTCCGACGGGGCGAACCGCGCCGAGTTGACGATCGCGCCGAACAGTGCGCTCACGACGCGGCTGCCGTGCTCGACGGTGTACGGGGGTTGCCTGGGTCCGGCTCCCATCAGGTACTCAGCGATGTCGTCGAGGAGGAGCGCCTCGACCGCGGGCATGGCATCGACGGTGAGCGCCGCGAGTCCGTCGAGACTCGCTTGCTGCCAAGACTTGCCGGTCATGGTGCTCCAATCTGGACTGTGCGGGGCCGCCCGCCGCGACTCGGCCGATTCGGTCACCGGACACGCATTCCTGTCATCAACCGGCACTAGCCGGTCAGTACGAGGTCGATGATCACGAATCCGTTGAGCGCCAACACGATCGTCGTGACGACGACGCCGAAGAAGGTGGTCCGCACGCGGTTGGCGAACGCACCCATGAGGTCACGGCGAGCCGTGAAAATCATCAGGGGAACGAGCGCGAACGGCAGGCCGAACGCGAGTGCGACCTGGCTGAACACGAGCGCCTCGGTGGGGTCGGTCACCAGCGCCAGGACGACCAGTGCGGGAACCGAGGACACGGCCCGGCGCAGCCACACGCTGCTGTTGCGCCGCAGGAATCCCTGCATGACCGCCTGACCGCTGTAGACCCCCGCGCACGCCGAGGCGAGCCCGGAAGCGAGCAGCGCCACCGCGAAGACCGCCGCGAACAGCGTCCCCGAGCGGTCGAGGAACGCCGCGTGCACCGAGACGAGCGAGTCGCCGGTGCCCGCGGGCAACGAGGTCGCCACCAGGAGCATCAGGAGGTTCACCACGCCGGCCACGCCCAACGCGATGACCACATCGCGGCGCAGGAACCGCAGGACGGCCTGGGTGCGCAGCGTGCCCTGCCGGTTCGGGGAGAGGCCGCCGATCAGCGAGGAGTGCAGAAACACCGCGTGCGGCATCACGGTGGCACCGATGATGCCGCACGCGAGCAGCGCGCTGCGGGAGTCCGGCAGGCTCGGCACCAGACCCGACACCGCGGCGACCGGATCCAGCGGTGAGTTCACCACCAGGTAGAGGAACGCGAGCGCCAGCACGAACAGCAGCCCGACGACGACGGCGGAGAAGCCCTCCCGGCCGCGCAGGCGCACCCGCAGGATGACCATGGTGGCCGCTGCCACGATGAGCCCCCCGTTGAACAGCGAGATGTCGAACAGCAGGTTCAACGCGACCGCGCCACCGACGAACTCGGCGAGGTCGGTCATGATCACCACAGCCTCGGCGACCAGCCACAGCCCCAACCGCACCGGCGTCGAGGTTTGGTCACGGCAGACCTCGGCGAGGCTGCGTCCGGTCGCCAGCCCGAGCTTGGCCGCCAGGTACTGGACGAACATGGCCATCAGACACGCGGAGACCACCGCCCAGATCAGCATGTAGCGGTAGTCGATGCCGGCGCTGACGTTGGTGGCGACATTGCCGGGATCCACGAACGCGACCGCGGCGACGAAGGCCGGGCCGATGAGCCCCAGGAACCGGCCGCGGGCGAGGAACCCGTGGCCGGTCTTCGGGTCGACACCGGGCTGCTCAGGAGCGGGCGGCGCGTAAGCGACGTGCGCGTCGGCGGGGGGCAGTGGGGGGTTCATGTCGACTCCTGACGGGTCCGGCCGAGCATCACGGGATGTTCGACGGCCGCACGAGACCTTCTGCGAGGTCACCGAATCCGGGTGCGTGGATCGCGCCAGGATTGCCCACGACCTCCTCGACGATCAGCGTCTCGGTGGTCAGCAGCAGCGCGGCGATGGAGGCGGCGCTCTGCAGGGCGGAGCGGGTCACCTTCAACGGGTCGATGATGCCGAAGTCGAACATGTCCCCGAACTCGCCGGTGACGGCGTTGAACCCGTGCCCCGTCGGCAGGTTCTTGACGGCGTCGACGATCTCGTCCCCGTGGTAGCCCGCGTTGATGGCGATCCAGCGCAGCGGTTCCGCGAGGGCGTCGCGCACGATCCGGGCGCCCAACCCCTTCTCGCCCGGCAGTTCCAGCGCGTCGATCGCGCCGCCCGCCTGCACCAGCGCGGAGCCGCCGCCCGCCACGACGCCCTCTTCGATCGCCGCCCTGGTCGCCGACAGTGAGTCCTCGACCCGGTGCTGCTTCTCGGTGAGCTCGACGCCGGTGGCCGCGCCGACGTGGATGACCGCGACGCTGCCGGACAGCCGGGCGATCCGGGCCTGCAGAGCGTCCCTGTCGTGGTCGTTGGCGGCCCGCTCGAACTCCGTCTTGAGCTGCTCGATGCGCGCGGAGACCTCGCGGTCCGGGCCGGCGCCGCCGACGAGCGTGGTCGTGCTGTCGGTGACGGTCACCCTGCGGACCTGGCCCAGCTGGTCGAGTCGCACGGTGTCCAGGGCGAGGCCGGCGTCGGAGGTGATCACCTGGCCGCCCATCCAGATCGCCAGGTCGCTCAGCTCGGCGACGCGCCGATGGCCGAAACCGGGCGCGCGCACGACGACCGAGCGGAACGTGTTGTGAACGTTGTTGGCCACCAGCATGCCCAGCGCCGGGCCTTCGACGTTCTGGGCGAAGATCAGCAGCTGGCGACCGGACCTGGTGACCTGCTCCAGGACCGGCATCAGCTCCTGGACCTTGGTGATCTTCTCCGACGTGAGGAGCACGTAGGGGTTGTCGAAGACCGCTTCCATACGTTCGCGGTCGGTCACCATGTAGGGCGAGATGTAGCCGTTGTCGATCTCGACGCCGTCGACGTAGGTGACGTCGAGCCCGAACGTCGGCGACTCCTCGACGGTGACGACACCGCGGCGGCCGACCCTGCCGATCGCCGACGCGATCGCCTCGCCGATCTCGCGGTCGTTGTTGGCCGACAACATCGCCACGCTCGCCAGATCGGACGGGCCGCTTACTTCACTGGCCTCGCCGGCCAACCGGTCGAGCACGGCTTCGACGGCGGCCTCGATGCCGACCTTGAGCAGCATCGGGTTGGCGCCCTCGCCCACCGCCCGCAGGCCCTCGCGGACCATGGCCTGCGCCAGCACGGTCGCGGTGGTGGTGCCGTCGCCCGCCACACCATTGGTCTTGGTGGCCACCTCCTTGACGAGCTGTGCGCCCATGTTGGCGAACGGGTTGCGCAGCTGGATCTCCCGCGCGATGGTGACGCCGTCGTTGGTGATCGTGGGCGCGCCGACCAGCTTCTCGATGACGGCGTTGCGCCCCTTGGGACCGAGGGTGACCTTGACCGCGTCGGCGAGCGCGTTCACGCCGGTCTCCAGCAGTTGCCGCGCCTCGACGTTGAACCGCAGATCCTTGGCCATGACGTCCTTCTTCCGGGGTGTGTGGTGGTGGCTGCGGGGATCTAGGGCACGAGGATCGCCCGGCCGCGGACCTCGCCGCGGTCGAGGTCGTCCAGGGCCTTGGCGAAGTCGGACAGGGCGTACGTGGAGGTGTGCAGGGTGACTTTGCCTTGGGCGGCCAGGGCCATCAGCTCGGCGAGGTCGTTGTAGGAGCCGACCAGGTTGCCGATGAAGTTGATCTCGGTGGAGATGATGTCGATCGTCGGCACATTGAGGGAGCCGCCGTAGCCGATGACGTAGTAGCTGCCGTTGCGGCGCAGGCTCGCGACACCGTCCTCGATCGCGCCGCCCTCGCCGACGAAGTCGATGACCGCCTCGGCGCCGTTTCCACCGGTCAGCTCCCGGACGGCTTCGATCTGGTTGCCGTCGGCGAGCACGGTGTGGTCGGCGCCGAGCTGCTTGGCCAGTGCCAAGGCGTCGGCGTTGCGGTCGACCACGATCATCTCCGCCGAGGACAACGCGCGCAGCACCTGGACGCCGATGTGGCCGAGCCCGCCCGCGCCGATGACCAGCGCCTTGTCACCGGGGCGCAGGACGCGGGCCGCCTTGGCCACCGCGTGGTAGGCGGTGAGCCCGGCGTCGGCGAGCGCTGCCACGTCGGCCGGCTCGAGCGAGTCGTCGAGCCGGATCGCCGACCGTGCCGTCGTCTTCAGGTACTCCGCGTACCCGCCGTCCGTGTCGATGCCGGGGAACGAGGAGTTGACGCAGTGCACGTCGTCGCCGAAGCGGCAGGCCCGGCACAGCCCGCAGGTCACCAGCGGGTGCAGGATCACCGCGTCGCCGACGGCCACGTTGGTCACGGCGCTGCCGACCGCCTGCACCCAGCCCGCGTTCTCGTGGCCGATCGTGTACGGCAGATCCACATGGGACTTCTTCGCCCACTGGCCCTCGATGATGTGCAGGTCGGTTCTGCAGACACCGGCCCCGCCGATCCGGACGATCACGTCCAGCGGCGAGTGGATCTCCGGATCGGCGACGTGGACCAACTCCGGCGCCGCGTGGTACTTCCCGAGCTGGACGGCCTTCATGCCGATGCCTCTTGTTCCGGGTGACGGGGTCGCTGGTCGGCGGCCGCGTGCGGGTAGCGGGTGGTGAGCAGGCCGCGGCAGAAGTGCGCGTTGCCTTCGATGCTCACGCGGACGGTGCGGGCGAACCGGAGCCGGAGCGGGATCTGCTCCGCCGGCACCGGTTCGCCACCTTCGTCGACGAACACCGGCGAGTCGGCTGCCACCGGCAGGCCGATGTCGGCGCGTCGACGCAGCAGGCTGGCGCGTTCGGGGCTGTCCGGCAGATCTCCCAGGTGCGCCTGGGACAACCCCTCGACCGTCCAGCCGTCCTTGATGAGCCGTCGGCAGGCGCGTTCCAGGCACGCGGTGTGCGCCTTGCGCTGGAAGTTGCGCCGCAGGTCGTGCAGTTCGGCCACGGCCTCCCCGGGGAACGAGCCGACGAAGCCCGACCCGGCCGCGACGCCTGCGTTGATCTCGGCGGCGGCGAAGTGCTCCTCCAGCACGACGGACACGTGGTCGACGCCCTCGACGGCCATCGCGGCGTCGTAGGCGTCCGCCACCATGAGGTAGGCGAAGTTCGGCGCGCAGAAGTACGTCGGCAGCCGGAGCCGCACTTCCGCGCGGCCGCCCACGACGGTGGTCTCCGTGACGAATCCGAGGTCGACGATCGACTCGTCCAGCTCCGGATCCCGAACGGTGCTCAACGCGGTGACCACCGCACCGCGCGGGTCCTGGGCGATCACGCCGACGCACCCACCGCGACCTCGGCCGCGGGCTCCACCGGGATCTTCGACGCGAGCCCTTCCGGTACAGCCAGATCGTAGAGCCGGGCGGCGGTGAGGCCGAGGATCTTCCGCTTGACATCGGTCGTGAGCGGCGCGTACTCGTCCAGGTCCGCCGGGATCTGGAAGTCCACGAACTTCTCGATCAGCCACTTCGGCGTCCAGAGCGCGTAGTCGCTGGAGAACATGATCCGGTCCTCCCCGATCCAGTAGAGGAGCTCGCCGATGATCTGGGCGAAGTAGCGCGGCCTGGTGTGGATGAACGGCATCGCGACGGCCAGTCCGCCGTAGACGTTGGGCTCCTGAGTGGCGATCCAGCAGAAGTCCTCCAGGCGCGGCAGTCCGACGTGCTCCACGATGAAGTTGAGGCCGGTGAAGTCCGTCGCCACGGCGTCGATGTCGGCGACGTCGAAGGAGTCCCGGTCGAGCGGGCGGATCGTCGGTCCCTTGTGCACGTGGATGTTGGTGATGCCCAGCTCCTGGCAGGCTTCCAGGTACCGGTACGACCACGGGTCGGTGAGCTTGTAGCCGCGGGAGTCGCCGTGCCACTCGGCGGTGTAGAGCTTGACTCCCTTGAGCCCGAACCGTTCGGCGTCCGCGCGCAGACGGTCGAGCCCGGCCTGCTCGTTGCGCGGGTCGAAGTTGTGGTTGTACGTGAGCTTGCCGGGATGCCGCTGGGTCAGCGCCCACGCCTCCTCGGTCTGCCCGAACCCGTTGCGGTAGAAGTCGCCCAGGTAGGCCGGCTGGAAGATCGCGTGGTCGACGTAGCCGTCGGTGAAGAGGTCCTTCATCAGGCGTTCACCGCCGTAGTAGGTGTACTCGTCGTACGGCCACACGGCGTCTTCGGGGCTCAGGTTCTTGTGGTAGTCGTAGAAGCAGTCGATGAACTGCTTGCCGTGGATGTTGCGGCAGTTCTGCTCGCGGCCGTCCCACAGGGCGATGTGCGAATCGACGATGAAGTAGTCCTCGCCGTCCTTGGTGTACATCTGTTCGGATCTCCTCTACTCCACGGGCGTGAGATCGAAGCCGATGTACTCGGCGGCGTCCTCGGGATTGGCGAACATGATCGTCTTGTCGTCGAGGTGGACCATGCGGCCGTAGTGGGTCGACATGATCTCCTCGAAGTCCGACCCGTCGAACTCCGTGCCCAGGGCCTCGGAGATCTCCTGGTAGTCGAAGACGATCTTGTTTTGACCGTCCACGCGGATCATCGACGGGTACTCGGAGATCACGATGCCGTCCTTGGCGCCCATGACCTCCGCGACGACGTAGCCGTTCTGGTTGTTCATGAGCGTGACGCCGCACATGTTGGACGACGTCCGGTTGACGTCGAAACTCGCAGAAGAGGTCACTTCACTGCTCCTTCGCCGCGATGAGGCCGAGGTCGGTGATCAGGGTCTGGAAATCGGCGGTCGCGGCGGAGTACGAGTCCGCGAAGGTGACCACCCGGTCCGCAGGCTGCGACCAGATGGGCTGCAGCTCGTACGCGGCGCGCCGGCTGACCGGCACCCACTTGTCGAGCCAGCCCTGCATGACGGACCTGTTCTGCTCGCCGTGCTCGGCGTCGCCGGCCAGCAGCGAGAACAGCGCGCGGGTGTAGCGCAGGTCGCGGGTGTAGTCGTTCTCGCCCGCGCCGATCAGCGTCGGGGTGATGTAGTCGCCGTTGCGCGCCGCGATCTGCATGACGAGGTCGCTGCGGAACAGCACACCCACGAGCGGCTCGAACACGACGTTGGTCGCGAACACCGCCTCGGCCCAGTCCTCGACCGCGGTCAGGAGTTCCACGTTCTCCCGAACCCCTTGCCACGACGGGTTGTCCTTCCACGTGGCGCGGTGCGCGCCGCCGTCGAAGGCCTCGAGGGACTGGCTCAGATCCAGGTTGTACAGCGCGATGTCCTGCGCGAAGCGCAGCCGGTGGACGCTGTTCACGGCGATCGCGTTGTTGATCATGTTGGTCGGCGCGGACCGCTGCGCGGACACGAAGACGTGCATGCCCAGGCCCTGCTCGGCGTGCATCCAGGCGCCGACGTTCTCGGCGACGAACCGGGTCCAGGTCGGCGACCAGTGCGCGTAGGCGCCGGCCTCCTTGGCGTTCTGGAGGTTGAGTTCGATCTGCCGCACCACGTTGGCGTTGTTGCGGTAGATCGTCTGCTCCCACTCCTCGTTCGGGTCGAGGAAGGCGTGCCAGTTGCCGCTCTTGAGCGCGGTCCAGTCGAGCGGGTAGCCGCCTTCGCCGTCCGCGAACCCGTAGATCCAGCCCTGGGTGAGGTGCCGCTCCGGATCCGGCTGGACGTCGGTGGTGACGTCCTCGTAAACGGTGGCGCGCATCTTCTTCGGTTTGAAGTAGTTGTAGGACCTGCTGTTGGAGCTCGGGAAGTCCAGCATCCCCGCCTCTGCGCCGGTGAACTCGGGCTTCGGGAAGCTGACGGGAGCCTGGTGCTGCTTCTTCTCCTTGGCTGGCGTGCTCATGAACAGCCTTCTTTCCTGGTGGTGCGGCGGGCGGTCAGTCGTTGCCGGATTCGGCGGTGATGGTGAACTTGTCGAAGTGGATCTGCTCCCGCGGGACGCCCACCTCGCTCAGCAGTCCCAGTGCGGCGTCGATCATCGGGGGCGGCCCGCACAGGTAGACGTCGCAGGACGGCAGCGAGTCCTCGTGCCGGCCGACGACGTCGTGGACGAAGCCGGTGGTGGCCTCGTTCCAGTCCTCGGGCCAGGACTCCGACAGGCACGGCACGAACGTCAGTTGCGGCAACCGTTCCCGCAGTTCCGCGATGTCCTCGAGCGAGATCAGGTCCGCTTCGGTGCGCGCCCCGTAGTAGAAGACGACCTCGCGCTCGTTTCGGCTCTCGGCCATCTGCCGCAACAGGGCCAGCATCGGCGCCATCCCGGCGCCACCGGCCGCGAACACGAGCCTGCGTTCCGAGGAGGCCTTGAGGGTGAACGTCCCGTACGGGCCGGTCACGTCGAGCTTGTCGCCGACGTCCAGATGCCCTTCCAGGAGACCGGAGAAGTGACCGCCGGGGTAGCGCTTGATGATGAACTCGAGCGTCCCGTCCGGGGACGCCGGCGCGGCCATCGAGAACGACCGGTGCTCGTCGTGGTCCGGGATCCGGATGTCGACGTACTGGCCGGGGTAGAAGCGCAGCTCCCCCTCCACGATCCGCAGCACCAGCCGGGTGATGTCGCGGCTCAGGTCGGTCATCGACACGATCTCGGCGCTCACCGTCACCACCGGCAGCCCGGAGTGGATCATCTCCTCGTCGAAGTTGATCAGCTCGATCTGCAGGTCGGAGTAGGCGTGCGACCGGCAGAGCAGGACATATCCCTCGTCGCTCTCGTAGTCGGCGAGCGCGAACGTCGAGTAGCGGTCCATCTGGACGTCGCCGTCGAGCAGGAACGACTTGCACGCCGAACACTGGCCTTCTTTACACCCGTGCATGAGCATCACGCCCTGCCGGAACGCCGCGTCGAGAACGGTCTCGTCCTCGGACACCTCGATCTCGATGCCCACGGGCTCGAAACGCACCTTGTGCTGATCGTTCATCGCCTTGCCGCCCTTTCGACGTGGGTTCGGGACCCGTGCAGCGCGAGTGGGTGATGTGTATTGCCCACTCGCTCTGGCACGGCGTCGGTCACACGCCCGACGGCGTCCGGTTCGGGTTGGCCCGGTAGGAGGCGGCCCACGCCTCGCGCTCGGCGTCGGTCATCTCGTTGAGGGTCACATTCGGGCTGCCGAACGGGATGCCGCGCATGTCGTCGAGCGTCCACAGCTTCTTGGGGTCGCTGAGGTCGAGGTGCGGTTGCGGGATGAGGGTCTTGCCGTCGTCCCGGACGTAACCGAGGTCGGAGATGATGTCGGCGAGGTCCTGGCCGTGGTACAGCGTTTCCCACTCCCGCGTGCCGGTGAGCCGCCCCATGTTCGGGGTGTCCCTGCCCTCGTACTCGGGCCGGAACGCCACCGCGTCGGTCCAGTGGCAGGTCTCCGAGCAGTAGGTGCGCCACTGGCCGTCGACCTTCTCGACGACCATGTCCTCGCGGATCAGCGCGGGCACCATGCACGTCCAGCAGCGGTGCGGGTACTCGTAGCCGACGTTCTCGAAGGCGATCGGCTTGTTCTTGCCGGGGTAGGCGAGCCGGTTGTAGGCCTCCCACCAGTTGCCGAACTGGTCGTACCAGCCGGGGTACTTGTGCTCGAACCACTCGAAGTCCGCGTCGGTCATGGCGTCGATCCGCCAGTAGTTGACCGGCCACCCGGTCGCGAAGAACTGCGCGACGCGGTGCACGTAGTGCTGGTTGTAGATCCGGTCCCACGCCTTCTCGACCAGGTCGTGCGGGATGACCAGGCCGTACTTCTCCAGCGGGATCAGGTAACTGCGGTAGTAGTCGTCGTAGATCCACCGCCGCCACATCTCGGCGTAGGAGTCCCGGCCCTTGCGGCGGTCCTTGGTGCCGTACTCGATGAACGTGCCGATCGCCGCGTCCACGACGCAGTGGTTGTTCCACCAGGCGTAGCGCAGGTCCCGTTCCAGCAGCTGGCGGTTGTCCTCGTCCGCCAGCGCCATCAGCAGGATCGAGTAGCCGTTGCTGATGTGCCGCGACTCGTCGGACTGCACCGAGTGGAACACCGTCGGGAGCAGGTAGTCGCCGTTGGCGGCTGCCTCGGACGGCATCGCCACGAACAGCGTGTTGGTGAACGCGGTCTCCGCGACCAGCGTCAGGTACACGTTCGCCGCGGTGATGGCGTCGCCGGTGATGAAGCCCTCGCCGAACTGGCGGCCGATGGTGCCGCAGTAGCTGTTGGCGAACGCCTTCTCGGTGATGTCGAACCCGGCCGGGTCGATGTAGTGGTTCATGTACAGGCGCTTGAGGTTCATCTGGATCGTCGAGTGCCGGACCTCGTCGATCATCTGCACCGCGAGGCCGTTGTGGATCTGCGGGTTGGGCACGGCGTCGATCGCCAGCGGCATCGCCCGCGCCGCCGAGATCTCCGGGAACGGGATGATGGACAGGAACAGCTTCTGCCACTCCATCCAGCGCTCCTGGACCTGCCGGAACATGTTCCCGCGAATCGCGCCGTCCATCGCGCCGAATACCCGGTTGTCCTTCTCCTCCTCCATCGGGAAGTAGGAGCGCAGGATCTGCTTCAGCGGGTCCTTCTTCGGCGACTTGTCGAACTTGTAGTCGGTGCCGAACTTCTTCGCCGGGGTGGCGAACGTCGGTTCCCACGACAATTCCGTGATCTTCTCGTGCGCCTTGCTCAGACTCTGTCTGCTCACTGCGTGGTCCTCTCTCGACACGGGATTCGGCGCCGCCGGCCGATGACCGTGGCGAAAACGCCGTCATCCACGAGCGGGGATGTTGACGCGGGGTTGCTGACTCATGACACCGCGGCTACGGGAGTGTTACCGTCTCAATCTGAGATCCCGGTCACACGCCCGGCGCTTACTCTTGGGGAGACGGCAATCCAGGGAGGCTCCCGTGGCGAAGGCGCTGAGCAGCGGATCCGCGGAGCCCGCACCCACGGCCACTAACCACGCCGAGATCAGCCACGCCCGCGACAGCTTCCTCAGCGGCGCGGGTGAGCGCGGTCCCCACGTCAGGCGGACGATCCTGGCGTCCTGGGAGCGGTCGCGGGACAACAACGTCGAGGCGGATCGCATCCTCGCCCCGTTCATCCGCGATCCCGATCTCGAAACGCCGTTGGCGCGCGGCGCGGCCCCCATCCTCGACATGCTGCACGAACAGTTGCGCGGCGAAGCGGTCAGCACGATCCTCACCGATCAAACCGGGCTGGTGCTCGATCGGCGGGTTTCCAGCTTCCAGATCAGCGAAGCCCTCGACGCGGTCCAGTTGGCGCCCGGTTTCAGCTACGCCGAGAAATTCGTCGGCACGAACGGAATCGGCACCGCCATCTCCAGCGGATCGTCCGCATTCGTCGACGGGAGCGAGCACTACGCGGGTCAACTGGGACAGTTCGCCTGCGCGGGTATGCCCATCCGGCACCCGGTCCGCGGCAAGGTGATCGGCATCCTGGACATCACGACGTGGCGACATACGCCCGGACCGCTGCTGATCGCGCTGGCGGCGTCCACCGCCCGCCAGATCGAGGCGGAACTGCACGCCCAGACCGGCATGCGTGAACTCGCGCTGGTGCACGAATACATGAAGATCTGCCAACGGTCGCCGGGGCCGGTGCTCGCGCTGAACAACGACGTGGTCATGATGAACGACGCACTCCGGCAACTGGTCGACCCCGCCGAGCAGCAGACGTTGATCGGCTACGCGGTCGACACGATGCGCGCGGACAATCGGCACGCGTTGCGGACGGTCGAGCTGCCCAGCGGGCGCACGGCCCACCTGCGCTACTCCCCTGCGTCGACGGGTTCCGGGCTCGCGGGTGGCGTGTTCCGCATCCGGGTCGAACGGCTTCCGGCACCACTGGCGGGCGGCGTCTCGCTGCACCGCACTCACCGGATGAACCCACCCGGTTTGGCGGGCACCGGCCCGGCGTGGACGCGGTCGGTCCAGCAGGCCGCCGCGTGCTTCGCCACAGGTGACTGGTTCGCGATCGAGGGCGAAACAGGTGCCGGCAAGCTCGCCCTGCTACGTGCGGTGCACCAGCAGCACGAGCCGGGCAGGCACTTCCGCGTCACTCAGCCGCCCGCCGCGGGCGAGTTCGACAGCTGGATCGAGACCCTGACCGAGGACCTGACCACACCCGGCGCCACGGTCGTGCTCCGGCACGCCGAGCGGTTGTCCGATCAGCAGGCGTCGGCGACGGCAGACCTGCTCACCGACCGCACGTGGGACGCGGCGCGGGTGGTCATCGCGCTGCGGACGCCCGACGCCGTGGCGCCCTTGCGGTCCATCTTCCCCCGCACCGTCGAAGTCCCCGCGTTGCGCCACCACATCGACGACCTGCCCGACCTCGTGCACCACCTGCTCCGGCAGCTGACCAAGGACGACCAGCTGATGTGCTCGCCCCAGGCGCTGGCACAGCTGGCCCGGCTCGACTGGCCGGGCAACGTGAGCCAACTGCGCGGGGTGCTCGCCACCACGATCAAGCACCGTCCCAAAGGCGTCGTCGACGTCGCCGACCTGCCACCGGAATGCCGGTCCGCGAGCCACCGGCTGCTCACGCCGATCGAGGCGCTCGAACGCGACGCCATCGTCAACGCGTTGCGGGACAACCAGGAGAACCCAACCAAAGCCGCGAAGGCGATCGGCATGTCACGAGCCACGATCTACCGGAAGATCCGCCAGTACGGCATCTCGTGACCCCGCAGGAGGACCAGGACACGATCTTCCTCGTCGCCGAAGTCCCCGTACTCGGGCCCGCTTCGCCGTCGTTCACGACACCATCCGCGATGGCAGAACACGGCGCCCGTTGCGGGCGCGCCGATGCCCTCAGGCTGGTGCTGCTGTCGACATCACCGAGGAGATCGCCATGCGATACGCGACCGCCACTCGGGGCGCAGCGCGAGGCCGCCGCAGCAGCCGGCGTCAGTATCCGATCTTGAAGGCCGTGTTCGGCCAGCAGCTGTTCGTCGGGGTGAATGCTCACGCTGCGGCCTCGGGTGCTAGCACCGGGGGCTCCCCGGCGAGCGGAGGGCCGGCCTCGGCTGCGTCAGCGGTTCGCCTGCTATGGTTACGCTTAGAATTATAACGAGCGTCATAGAGGGGTTTGCAGTGACGGTGATCACGGTGAATACGACGGCGGGGCGGCTGACTGTAGAGCAGCGCCGGACGCTGGCGCGGACGTTGACGGATGCCGTCTTGGTGCCGGAGATCGGGCAGTTCATGGAGGCTGCGCGGGTCGGTTTCCAGGTGCACTTCGTCGAGCGCGCCGCTGACATGATCGCCATCGGCGGGGTCCTGGCCGCCGACTCCGGCCAGGACGTCATGCACATCGATGTCGCGGTGATGGATGCCGACTGGAACCCGGACGTCCGCGCCGAGGTGATCGAGCGGATCCTCGCGGCGATGGCCGAGGCTTGTGAGGTGGACGTTCCAGCTCCCACCTGGTGGGTGAACTTCCGGACGATCGACGAAGGCAGCTGGGGTTCCGGAGGCGGGGTGACGTCGATCCTGGACCTACTCAACACGGGCGTGTTCACCCCGGAACGGGCCGCTACGATCCGCGCCGCCTTGTCCTGAAGTCCGCCCCTACGTCGACCCCCGGGGAATCCCTGATGATCAACCTGCACCACGCACATCTCATGGCCGGCGACATCGACACCACCATCGCCTTCTGGTGCGACGGGTTCGGCGCCCAGGTCGTCTACGACGTCGAGTTCGCCGGCGCCCGCAACGTCTTCCTCACCGTGGGCACCGGCCGTATCCACCTCTACGACCAGCCGCCCAGGTCCACCGAGCGCTCCACCGTCCACCACCTGGGCATCCAGACGGACGAGCTCGAGACCGTCGTCGAACGCCTGCGTGCCATGGGCGTCTCGGTCACTGACATCCGATGCGAGCCCACCGCTCGCTACGCCATGGCCGAAGGCCCCGACCGTCTCCTCCTGGAGATCTTCCAGCCCGACCCCACGGATCTGCCCCCCGAGCTGGCCGCCTACTTCGGCTTCGCCTCCTGACGGGGCCGAGGAGCGGGCACCGGCCGGGGTGGGTGGCCCTCAGGATGGCCACCGTCCCCCTCCCGGTCACTTCGCGGCTGCCGCGTCCAGGAGGATCTCCAACTGGGCGGCGACGTCGTCCAAGGGCTGGATGTCGCGTTTGGCGCGGCACATCGCGACGGTCCCCTCCACGGCCGCGACGATCAGGGTGGCCAGCCGCGCCGCATCCCCGGGCGCAGTGCCGCGCTCGCGCAGCGACGCGGCCAGAAGGCCCTCCCACCTGGTGAAGACCTCGGCGGCGGCAGTGATCGCTTCGGGATCGCCCTCGCGCGGCGGCTCCTCGACCGCGACGGCCAGGACGGGACAGCCCGCCCCGAAGTCGCTGTCGATGACCGTCTGCCGCCACAGGGCCAGGAACGCGCGCAGCCCGGCCACCGGACCGGCCTGAAGTTCCCGCTCCAGGACCCGCGTGACCAGGTCACCGGCGAACCGGACGGCCTCGGCGGCCAGTTGCTGCTTGCCGCGCGGGAAGTAGTGGTAGGTGGAGCCGAGCGGCGCGCCGGAGTGCGCGGCCAGGTCCCGTACCGTGCTCCCGGCCAGGCCGCGCCGCCGGATCAGGTCGGCAGCGCCGATGATGATCCGCTCTCGTGACCGCGGCTCCCGCCGTGACATCTGGCACCCCCGATTGAATATGACGCTCGTTATAGCCTACTGTGAGTCGCGGTTATAACGAACGTCATAATCCGGATGCCGCACCCCTTTCGCCAGGAGGCACCTCATGCCGGTGATCCAGCTCACCACCCCCGCCGGGGCCCTGACCGGCCAGGGCCGATCCGACGTCCAGCGGGAACTAGCGCGGGTGCTGCTGCGCTGGGAGGGCGCCCCGGACACGGCGTTCTTCCGCGCCCAGGCGTGGAGCTACCTCAACGAACTGCCCTCGGGTGCGCAGACGACCGCCGAGGACGATCTGCCACGGTTCCGCGTGGACGTCACCGTCCCGGAGGGAGCGCTGTCGGACCGGCGCAGGAGCGGCCTGGTCGAGGAGGCGACGCAGGTCGTTCTGCGGGCGGCCGGGCTGACGGAATCCGACGCGCTGCGGGTGTGGGTGCTGATTCACGAGCAGGCCGACGGCACCTGGGGAGCGGGCGGATCGGTCATCCGGTACGCGGACCTGAAGGCCCTGGCCACGGGCAAGACGGATGCGTGAGCTCACCTATGTGGCGCGCCGAACGGTCGAGTGGCGCGAGGCTCCAGACCCCGTCCTGACCTCCGACCGGGCCGCGATCGTGGCGCCGGTCGCCGCCACGACCTGTGACGTCGACTCGGCGATCCTGGCCGGACACGGACCGATCGCGCCGCCGTTCCCCATCGGCCACGAATGCGTCGCCCGAGTCGTGGACGCCGCGGACGCGGCCGGGGTGACACCCGGCGACCTCGTCGTCGTCCCCTGGGCGATCTCCTGCGGCCACTGCGAGCGCTGCGCCGCAGGGCTGACCGCCCACTGCACGGCGGTCCCGTACATGGCCATGTACGGCGCCCCGATCGGCGGGCACTGGGGCGGCCTGTTCTCCGACCTGGTCCACGTTCCCTACGCGGACGCGATGCTGGTGCCGCTGCCCGCCGGGCTCGACCCGGTGGCGATGGCCTCGGCCAGCGACAACTGGCCGCTGGCCTACCGTCTCGTCGCCCCGCACCTGCGAGCCCGGCCGGCCGCCCGGGTCCTGGTGATCGCCCGTGGCAGCATCGGCCTGTACGTGTGCGACATCGCCCGCGCGCTCGGCGCCGGCGATGTCCTGTATGTCGATCCCGACCCCGTCCATCGGGAGCTCGCCGCCGGTTACGGGGCCCGCACCGCCGAGGCGATCGAGCCGGTCCCGCACGGCTTCGACCTGGCCGTGGAGGCCACCGGCCGCGTGGAGGAACTGGCTCTCGCCCTGCGCTGCCTCACTCCTGAGGGTGTCTGCGAGAGCGCGGGCAATCACTTCCGTCCCGGCCGGTTGCCGTTGCTGGACATGTACCTGACCGGCGTCACGCTCCGCGTCGCCCGCGACAACGTCCGCGCCCACCTCCCCGAAGCCCTCGACCTCGCCCGGTCCGGAGGCGTCGATCCCGGCCGGGTCGTCTCCACCGTCCTGGACTGGGAAGAACTCCCCGCCGCTCTTCCCGAACGCCACCTCAAACCCGTCTTCGTCCGTGATCTTCCCCAGGGGTGAATCCGTGCTGACCGACCACCTGTCCACCGAAACGACGCACGAGCGACGCGCGGCGATCTCCCGGCTGGGCCGGGCCCCGCAAGCCTTGACCGAGGCCGCCGTCAGCACGGGCGCTTCGGAGGAGGTGCTGTACCGGGCGGCCGAGCAGGCGCGAGAGCTCACCACCCTGCCGCCGTCGGGAGCTGCTCCCTCGGCCTCGCCCACGAAGGCCCGCCCGGCTACGGCCACGGCGGCGTCAGCGCCATGCTCCTGGACGAGCTGATGGGCTGGGCCTGCATCGCCGCCGCCGCAGACCCCGGCACGCCGCTGGTAGAAGCCGGAGCTGTCTTCCTCGCACCCGCGCCCGAGCAGGCCCAGGCCTTGTTCCCCAGCCTGCGACAGCCGCGATGACCCACGACAGCGTGCGTGAGCTCGTCTTCCTGCGCAGCGGTCGCCTCGCCTGGCGCGAACGCGCCGCACCACGGCTGGCCGAACCGGGCGACGCCATCGTCCGCCCGTTCCTCGCCGGCCGCTGCGACGGCGACACCCTCCCGCTCCACCGGCCGGTCTCGCGAGCACTCCAAGCCGGGATGGCGCTCGGCCTCGTCGACCCGATCGTCGGCACCATCTGCGGGAAGATCCCCTTTCAGGGGCCCTTCCCGATCGGCCACGAATGCGTCGCCGAAGTCGTCGCCGTCGGCCCGGGCGTGCGACACATCCGAGCCGGCCAGACCGTCGTCGTCCCCTGGGCGGTCTCCTGCGGCACCTGCCCCCGCTGCCTGGCCGGCCTCACCTCCAAATGCGCCACCACCACCCGCGCCACCCTCGCCGCCTACGGCTTCGGCGCCGCCGGCGGCCCGTGGGGCGGCATGATCACCGACCAGATCCGCGTCCCCCACGCCGACCACATGCTCGTCCCCGTCCCCGACGGCGTACCGCCGCTCCGCGTCGCCGCGGCCGGCGACAACCTCGCCGACGCCTGGCGAACCGTCGTCCCCCCGCTCACCCAACGCCCAGGGGGGACCGTGCTCATCCTCGGCGGCGGCGCCAAAAGCATCGGACTGTACGCCGCCGGCCTGGCCGCCGCCCACGACGCCGCAACCGTCCACTACCTCGACGACGACCCCGGGCGACGCCAGATCGCCGAAGCCCTCGGCGCCGAAGCCCGGCCACTCGCCGGCACCACCCGCGGCGCCTACGACGTCGTCGTCGAGGCCACCTCACGCGCCCCAGGCCTGCGCCGAGCGCTCACCGCGACGGCTCCCGGCGGCGTGTGCACAGCGGTCGGCTACTACCTCGCCGCCGGAACCCGCATCCCCCTCATGCACATGTACGCCACCGACATCACCCTCCGGGTAGGCGTCTCCCACGCCCGCGCCACCCTCCCCGACCTCCTGGAGTTCGTCCACCGCACCGGCTTCCCCGCCGAACGTGTCACCACCCTGCTCGCCGACTGGAACGACGCCCCCAGCGCCTACACCGCGAAGACCACCAAGGTGATCCTCCGGCGGCCCCGGCTCACCGAGCAGGAGTAGGTCCCGGCGCCTGCCTGTCTCCTACCAGGCTGTCCCGCCTCCCGACGGCCACCCAGACGGCCCGGTCCGCACCCGCAGGCCGCTGTTCCTGTCCGGCGCGATGTCGGCCTGTCGTTGACGAAACTGTCATGAAGCGCATTCAAGGGCCGTTCGCCCTGATCAGTGGGTGCCTCGCGGTAGTGAGTGATGATTGATCCCTGGGCGGTGGCCAGCCGCGATCGCGTGCCCGATGCCACGCGATGCTCCGGTCACGAGAGCCGTCCTGCCGGTCAGATCACCCGTGCCAACCACGGTCTGTTCCGTGGTCCGACAACGGACGCAAGCGTTCCGGCCGTAAAGGTGAACGCAGCGGATCTGCTGCGATGGATCGTCGGGCGGCACGGTTGGGTCGCGGCATTATCGGATGCCGGCCATGGTCGTGCTTCCGCGCCACAGCCGGTCGCGAGCTTCATCGCTTCGTGCCAGGTCGGAGGGTCGGGGAAGGTCACTTCGCCCTTGACCAGGGAGACATATATCCGGCTTGGTGGTGGGGTGACGGTGCCCAGGGCGGCTTTGGCCAGTGCTTCGCCCGCGCGTTCGGGTGCACCCATGAAGTAGTCCGGACGGAAATGGCTGATCAGGCGGAAGACGCAGGAGCGCGTCGAGATGGGCGGGGCCGCGGCGACAGGTGCCCTGGCGAGCTGCAGCCGGTGTGGTGCACGCCAAGTCGTGACCGTGTGGCGGGCCGATTCCGGCGGCGCCGCCCGTGACGACGGAGGTCCTGCCGGTCAACGTCCAGCCATGACACAACTCCTTCTGTCTGATGTGGGTTGATGGGGTCTCAGTCGCCGACAGTGACAACGATCTTGCCGCGGGCCTTGCCGGCGGCGAGGGTGGCCAGTCCCTCGGCGGCCCGCTCCAGCGGGAGCACGGTGTGCACATCGATGGCCAGGGCACCGGCGGCGGCCTGCTCGGCGAGCGGAGCGATGGTCTCGCGGATCGGATGGGCGAACACGGTTGCGCCGGTGAGCCCGGCTGCGGCGAACATGCCGGCGTCGGGAACCATCGTGGTGGTGGCGACCGCGCCGTCCTTGCGGACGGCATCGAGCGGGATCTCGGCGGGGGTACTGCCGACGAGGTTGATCAGCGCGTCGACGCCGTCGGGGTAGGCGGCCCTGACCTGGTCGGCGACGGATCCGCTGGTGTAGTCCACCACGGTCGTGGCGCCGAGCGCGGTGAGCGGCACGGCGTCGGCGTCCGTGCCGGTGGCGACGACGGTCACGCCCCGGGCGGCCAGCAGCTGCAACGCGTACAGGCCGACGCCGCCGGTGGCGCCGTTGATCAGCACGACTTGGCCCGGTTGCGGGTCGACGTGGTCGATGGCGGCCGAGGCGGCGGCCGCGGCCAGGGGCAGCGCCGCGGCGGCGGCGAAGCCCAGCCCCGCCGGCTTGACCACGACCGTGGCGGCAGGCAGTAGTGCGTACTCGGCGAGGGTGCCGGCTTGGACCGGCGGGGCGAAGAGCACATGGCCGAACACCTCGTCGCCCGGCTTGACGTGGTCGACGCCCTCGCCCACCGCGTCCACGACGCCGGCGGCGTCCCGGCCCAGGATCAACGGGTACTCGTGCGGCACCCGGTCCGCCATCAGGCCGGCCGCGATGACGTTGTCGAACGGGTTCAGCCCGGCGGCCTTGACCTTGATCAGGACGTGGCCGGGTGCCACCTGCGGGGTGGGCAGGTCGCCGAGCTGGGGCGGGGCTCCGGCGGCAGGGACGTGCAGTGCACGCATGACGGTTCTCCTTGATAGATCTGGTTAGCGAGCGTTGACGGCGGCGGCGGTGGTGCGCAGGGCCTGGACGGCCTGGGCGAGGTCGCCGTGCACGAGGCTGCCGGCGGCTTTGACGATCCGCCCGGCCACGAGGATGGTCTCGACGTTGCCGGGGTTCGCGGCGGTGACCACCGCGGCGATCGGGTCGCGTTCGGCGGTGAGCATGTTGAGGTCGTCCAGGCGCAGCAGGATGACGTCGGCCTGCCTGCCGGGGCGCAGTGAGCCGATCCGGTCGGCCAGGCCCAGTGCTGCGGCGCCGTCGAGGGTGGCCATCTTCAGGACGTCCGGTGCGGTCAGCGGCGGGTTGTCGGCGATCTGGCTGGCCAGCAATGCCGCGCGCATCACGGAGAACATGTCGCCGGGCAGCGAGGCGACCGCGTCGACGCCGAGGCCGGTGATGACGCCGGCGCGGCGCAGCCGGCCGGCCACGGGGGCGCCGACGCGCATCTGCGCCTCCGAGGCGGGCGTGGCCGAGGCGGTGCCGCCGGACTCGGCGATCAGTTTCAGTTCGTCGTCGTCGAGCGAGTTGCCGTGCACGTAGAGGGTGTTCGCGCGGAGCAGGCCGTGCTCGCGCAGGGCGGAGATCGGCCGCGTGGCGACCGGGCCGGCGCTGACGTGGATCGTCAGGGGCAGGCCGAGTTCGTCGGCCAGCCGCCAGTCGGCGATCACCTGCTCGATCGGTGTGAACGACGGCCCGCCCGGGGCCAGCGCCATGGTGACCAGCGCGTCGTCGACGGTCAGGCGGGCGACACGGATCCGGCGTACGTCGTCGGGGTTCCCGCCGCCGATGAAGGGTGAGCCGTAGCCGAACACCGCACGCAGCCCGGCCGCCTGCAGGGCGTCGACGGCCGCGTCGGCGTGCTCGGGGGTGTGCAGCGCGTGCGAGTAGTCGATCAGGGTGGTGACCCCGGCGTCCAGGGCCTCCAAGGCTCCGGCCAGGGTCGCGGCGTACACGTCTGGAGCGCGGAACCGTGGCCCGTACTGGCCCATGACGACACCCATGTAGCCGGCCAGGTCCATGTCCACGGTCGCGGTGCGGATCGCTGTCTCCCACAGATGCCGGTGGGTGTCCACGAAGCCCGGCAGCACGATCCGGTCGGTGGCGTCGATGACGGTGGCGCCGTCGGCCGGCAACCCGGGCCCCACCGCGGCGATCCGGTCGCCCTCGATCAGCACGTCGGTGCCGGCGCGGGCGACAGGTTCGGGCTCGGTGTCGATGACGTGGCCGTTGCGGAGCAGGAGGCGGGTGCCGGTCATGTCGCTGCCAATCTCTCTGGGGCGAAAAGGGGTGCACGACGCGTAGCGGAAGATGGGACGATGCCACGTCGTGCACAGAAGGGATGTGGAGGAACGAATGCCGGTCGCACCCGCCATCGGCCACTCGCGCCGAACGCGTCGGCAGGCTATGGTGGCATAAGCGGACAATCGTCCGGTACTCAGCAACGTAGCGGACAGATGTCCGGTTAGCAAGCGGTTCGGATATGAGTCTGAGAGGAGGACTGGTGGAGTCGAGGAACGACGCGCCTCAGCGCTCGGACGCGCAGCGCAACCGCGAGCGCATCCTGGAGGTGGCGCTGGTCGAGCTGGCGCGCTCCACGGACGTCCCGCTGAGCGTGATCGCCAAGAAGGCGGGCGTCGGGCAGGGCACGTTCTACCGCAACTTCCCCAATCGCGAGGCGCTCGTCCTGGAGGTTCACCGCCACGAGGTCCAGTTGCTCACCGACAGTGCGACCCAACTGCTCAAGAACAGGGAACCCGACCAGGCCCTGCGTGAATGGATGGACCGTCTCGCCCGCTTCGCCATGGCCAAGGCCGGCCTGGCCGACGCGCTGCGCCAGGCCACCACCGCGACGGGGGGCCCGTCGAAGCCGGGATACGCGCTGGTGGTCGCGGCGATCGAGCTCCTGCTCAACGCCAACCACGAGGCCGGCACCATCCGCCCGGGCGTGACCGCCGACGACTTCCTCCTTGCCATCGCCGGAATCTGGCAGATCGACGTCCACGGGGACTGGCAGTCCCGCACCGCCCGGCTCCTGGACCTCATCATGGACGGACTGCGCGCAGGAGCCCCAGGGCGGCGGTGACGGCCGCTCGCTCCGCGCGGGCAGCTCTCGCGGCATGCCGATTCCCGGGTCGTCCCGCCGGTACCGGGCAGCCACGCCACTCGGCGCCCACCCTCGGTCTCGCAACCCGCATTCCATCTTTGACAACCGGACAACTGTCCGGTAATTTCCCTCGTATCGGACAGTTATCCGATTCGGTCTGTCGTTGTGACAGATCACAGGGGCCGGCCAGACCCGGTGGCTGCACGTAGTGACGATCCGGCTTGCCGCAGCCACCACATCACGAGGAGAGACATGACGAACCGCTTCCGCCTCGGCGGCGACCTGACGATCGACCGGCTCGGCTTCGGCGCCATGCGCCTGCCCCAGAGCAGCTGGGGCGGACCGGCCCGCGACCCTGAGTCCGGCCGCGCCGTCCTGCGCCGCGCCGTCGAGCTCGGCGTCAACCACATCGACACCGCCGACTTCTACCGCAGCGAGGACGGCTCCGTACGCGCCAACTCCCTGATCCGCGAGGCCCTGACCCCGTACCCGGCCGGGCTGGTCATCGCCACCAAGGTCGGCCCGGTCTTCGGTCCCGGCGGTCTTCGCCAGGCCGCCGCCGCCGACCTCCGGCCCCAGGTCGAAGCCAACCTCCAGAGCCTCGGCCTGGATCGCCTCGACCTGGTCTACCTGCGCATCGGCGCGATGGAGCCCCCGCACGGCGAGTCGCTCGCCGAACGTTTCGAGGCGCTGGCCGCGCTGCGCGAAGAGGGACTGATCCGCCACCTGGGCCTCAGCAACGTCGATGCCGGCCACCTCGCCGAAGCCCGCGCGATCGCCCCTGTCGCGGCCGTCCAGAACAACTTCCACATCGCCAACCGTGACGAGACGGCCGTCCTGGAGGCCTGCACGCAGGCCAGCATCGCGTTCGTCCCCTTCTTCCCCCTGGGCGGCGGCAATGCCGACATCAACGACCCCGGCCTGGTCAAGGTCGCCGAACGGCACGGCGCCACCACCCAGCAGATCGCCCTGGCCTGGCTGCTGGCCCTTTCCCCGGTCGCCCTGGCCATCCCGGGCACCGGTTCCATAGCTCACCTGGAGGAGAACCTGGCCGCCCGGTCGGTCACCCTCACGGAGGAGGACCTCGCCGACCTCGCCTGATCGCACAAGGGCACCCGGTTCCATGCGGTGCGGCCCTGATGCGCCGCACCGGAGACGACGGCCCAGGCACCGAACACGTGCAGCACCGCCGGCACCTCGCCCGCTCCCGCCAGGCCGACGCCGAGAGCGGCCAGGGCGCTGATCAGCCCGTTGAACAGCGTCAGGCGACCCTCTGATCCGTCCGGGGACGCACGCAGGTCGATCAGCGACGACATCGCGTCGATCAGCGGACAGACGACCAGCAAGGTGATCGTGAGGGCGTCGATGGGGTCGTGCGCGAAGGTGAACGCCGCGGCCCACGCCACGGCCAGGACTCCACGGCTCAGGTACAGCTTCAGCAGGGATGGCGCTCCCGACGTCCCGATGACCGAGTATTCGTGTTCATGATGGGTGGCCTCTCCAGGCGAGTGGATGGTTGTCAGCGCCGGGTGGGGGCGACGATCAGCGCCACGTCGTATCCCAGTTCCCCGGGAGAGGCGGGGCTGTCGCTGTCCGGCCAACCCGGTGTGGTCACCGGCCGGCACGGCGTCAGCCTCGCCTGTACACCTGCAAACGTCACAGTGCGCAGCTTCATCCGGTCGTTGCTATGACATGCGAACCGAGTGGGTGGAGTGACGATGAAGATCGGGTCACTGGCCACGGCGCTGGACGATCGTTTCGGCGGCGCCGGTTTCCTGAACAAGGCGATGCGTAAGGCCTTCGCCAACCACTGGACGTTCCTGCTGGGCGAGATCGCCCTGTACGCCTTCGTGGTCGTCCTGGTCACCGGTGTCTTCCTGACGTTCTTCTTCAAGCCGTCCATGGACGAGGTCGTCTACAACGGCGTCTATGCGCCGCTGCGCGGCGTCACGATGAGCCAGGCGTTCGCGTCCTCGCTGGAGATCACCTTCGAAGTGCGCGGCGGCCTGCTGATACGGCAGATGCATCACTGGGCCACGCTGATCTTCATCGCCGCGATCGTGACGCACCTGCTGCGCAACTTCTTCACCGGCGCCTTCCGCAAGCCGCGCGAGCTGAACTGGCTGATCGGCGTGGTCCTGTTGGGGCTGGTGATGCTCAACGGGCTGTTCGGCTACTCGCTGCCCGACGACCTGCTGTCCGGGGCCGGGCTGCGCATCCTGCACGGGGTGACGGTGTCGGTGCCGCTGGTGGGCACCTACCTGGCGATGTTCCTGTTCGGCGGGGAGTTCCCCGGCGACGACATCATCGCCCGCCTCTACAGCCTGCACGTGCTGCTCGTTCCGGGCCTCCTGCTGGTTCTGATACCGCTGCACGCGGTGGTGCTGACATGGCGGCAGACGCACACGCAGTTCCGGGCGAAGGGACTGAACGACCGCTTGATACGTGGGGAGCCGTTCTACCCCGTGTTCCTGGCGAAGACGACGGCGTTGCTCCTGTGGGTGGCCGGGGTGGTCGCGCTGCTGGCCACGATGTTCCAGATCAACCCGATCTGGCTGTACGGGCCGTACGTGCCCAGCACGGTCAGCGCGGGCTCCCAGCCCGACTGGTACACGGGGTTCCTGGAAGGCGCGCTGCGGCTCATGCCGCCGTGGGAGTTCACCGTGTTCGGGCACACCGTGGCCATGAGTGTGCTGATCCCCGCGCTGATCGCGCCGGGGCTGCTGTTCGCCGGCCTGGCGCTGTATCCGTTCGCGGAGCGGTGGGTCACCGGTGACCGGGCCGTGCACAACCTGCTCGACCGGCCGCGCGACGTGCCGGCGCGGACCGGGATCGGGGTGGCGGGGATCGTGTATTACGCGGTGCTGTGGATGGCCGGGGCCAACGACATTCTGGCCGTCAACTTCAACATCTCGCTCAACATGACGACGTGGATCTTCCGGGTGGCGTTCGTGGTGGGGCCGGTGCTGGCGTTCGTGGTCACCCGCCGGCTCTGCCTGGGGTTGCAAGCGCGTGACAGGCACACCATTGAACACGGCGTGGAGACGGGCAGGATCGTACGCGGGCCCGAGGGCGGCTTCACCGAGGTCCAACGGCCGACGACCGACGAGGAGAAGGCGAAGCACGCACCGCCTGCCCTCCCGGTCCCGCCCGCGCCGCCGCCAGTGCGCAACGGAGAGGTCCCGCCCCCGGCCAGGCACCGGATCCGCGAGGCGATCCACCGCTCCTGGAACAGCCACTGACGGCCCGTCGTGCCCGATCAGGGGACGGGCACGACGGGCACGGCATCCCGTTCACCCCGGTCCCCAGCGATCCGCGGAAGTCAGTAAGACGAGTACATCGTGACCTCGTCGATCGACCACCAGTAGGTGGACGTCCCGGTCTGGGTGATCCGGACGTATCTGGCGCTTTGCGGGGTGACGGAGATCGAGCGTTTCCAACCGAAGCCGATGCCGGCCCCGACCGTGGTCCAGGTGCTGCCGTTCGTGGAGAACTCCAGCCGGTAGCCGCGCATGTAGTCGGTCGTGGCCGATGCCGCAGGAGTTTGCACCGTCACCATGGCGATCGTCTGCGTGGCACCCAGGTCGATCTGATACCACTGGCCGGGGACCTGGTCGGCCCCGCTGTTCCACTTGGTCGTGCTGTTGCCGTCGATACCGCCCGACAGGGTGCCGCTGCCGCCTGTGCCGGAGGCGGTGGCCGTCCAGGCGGTCCTGCCGATGGCGATCGGGTTGAAGGTCGACAGGCCTCCGGCGTACTTGGCGACGGTCGCCACCAGCCGTTCGTTCTGCGTGAACGTGCTGGTGGCGAAGCGCTGGAGCTTCTTGACGAAGGTGGCGGAGCCGTCACTGTTGATCACAGGCACGGGGGCGGGGCGGTTGTAGTACAGGCCCCAGTAGCCTTGGCCGTCGGCGTCGGTTCCCCTGACCTTGTAGCTCCAGCTCGACCAGGACTGCTGCCGGGCGTTGATGCCGGCCATCCATCGGGCCCACACGTCGTCGTAGTAGTAGAGGGAGTACTCGCCGAACAGTACCGGGACACCGGGGTTGGCCAGCAGGCCGGGCAAGGCGTTGAGCTGGTCGGTGACGAGCTGGTTCTGGGCGTTCCAGTCAGCGCCGTGTGGCATGTCGTACGGGTGGAGCTCGTAGACGACGTTGGTCCAGCCGTAGGTGGCGGGCGGGGCGATGGCGCTGTAGCCGAAGAACGCGCCCATGACGATGACGTGGTCGGGATCGATGGCGCGCACGGCGTCGTAGAGCCGGTCGTAATAGGCGCTCTTCTGCGCGACGTCGTCGGCGTCCTCGTTGAAGTCCAGCAGCGGCTCGTTGATCAGGTCGTAGCCGGCGATGGCCGGGTTGCCCTCATACCGGGTGGCGATCGCCTCCCAGATGTCCTCCACCCAATCTTGGTAGTCCGAGGTGCCCCAGAACCCGTTCGGATTGGGGCCGATACGCCCGCAACTGCCCCACGGGCAGCCGCCGCCCGGCACCGTGTGCAGGTCGAGCAGGGTGTAGATGCCGCGGCTCGACAGCTCCTCCACCGCCCAGTCGATTCTGCTCCACGGGTCGGACCTCCAGCTGCCGTCGGTGTTGAGCAGCGTGGTCCAGCCGATCGGCAGGCGCACGTAGTTCAGCCCCATCGCGGCGAGGTTGTCGAAGTCCGCCTCGGTGATCCAGGTGTCCTCGTGGGCGTCGCGGATCGCTTGCCCGCCGCTCGCGCCGAACCGCTGGTCGAGGGCCAGCTGCAGGCCGTAGTCGTCCTTGTTGAGGGCGACCTTCAGCTCACCGATCGACCACCACTTGTCGCCGGCGCCGGTCTGGGTGATACGCACGTAGCGGCCCGCGGCAGGAGGGAAGCTGATGTTCGTGGCCTTGACCGTGCCGGCGCCTGAGGCCACCTGTGCCCAGGTGAACCCGTCGTCGGAGAGCTGGACGGTGTAGCCGCGCGGGTAGTCACCCTCGGCGGCGTCGTTCTTGGCCGTGTCGAGCGTGACGTTGTTGATGGTCATCCTGGCCCCGAGGTCGAGCTGGACCCACATGCCGGGCGTCTGGTCGGCGCCGCTCTTCCAGCGCGTGGCCACGTCGCCGTCGATCATGTAAGAGATGTCCACGCCGCCGGAGGCAGAGGCGGTCCACTGGGAGCGGTTGAAGGACGCGTCATCGTTGAAGACGTTGAACTCACCGACCGACCACCAGTCCCCCGCGGCGCTGCCGGTCTGATTGACCCGTACGTATCGGGCGGTTACCGGGGCGAAATCGGCGGTGGTGACCGTGCTCGTGGCGCTACCCGCCCCAGTGGAGACGGTCGTCCAGGTCGAGCCGTTCAAGGAGACCTCGACGTGGAAGGCGCGGGCATAGTCGCCGCCGGCGAAGTCGGTGTAGTTCCAGGTGACGCGGTTGAAGCGCGAGATCGCGCCCAGGTCCACCCGCAGCCATTCCGAGCCGTTCATCGGGGTGCCGGTGGTCCAGCGCGTGGTGTCGTCGCCGTCCAGGGCGAGCGCGGCGTTCCCTGCCGAGGCCGTGGCGGTCCAACCCGTCCTGACGAGCGCGAACTCCCCGAGAGGCGACATCCAGTCCTCCTGGGCGAGCCAGCCGCCGAGGTTGGTGCCCCGCAGGCCGACCGTCTCCCCCGTACCGGACTCGTTCTTCAGCACCGAGCCGCTGACCTTGAGGAAGTCGCCCGCATCGAGCGCGGCGGCCGGGCGGGCGGATGCGGCGAGGATCGCGGCGGTGAGCGCTGTCGTGAATGCGGCGGATAACCATCGGCGGTTCATCGGGCCCCTCCTTGACCTCTGACAGTTGCGATGATGCATCCTCTGGACGTACTTTGACTACGGCTTAGGCTAAGCCAATTAGAAAACACACGGGAGGCGTGTGTGAGACTCCGATTACCGATCGTCGTCGCGGCCCTGTTCACACTCGCCGCCTGCTCCGGCTCCCCATCCGGCGGAGCCAAGGAGCTGACCGTCTGGATCATGGGTGACAGCGCGGCCCGATTCCAGCAGCTCGTCAAGCCGTTCACCGACCGCACCGGCATCGCCGTCGACGCCGTCGCCATCCCGTGGGACTCCGCCGACCAGAAGTTCACCACCGCCGTGGCCTCTGGCCAGGGACCCGACGTCCTGCAGATCGGCCTGTCGAAGCTGCGTACGTTCGCCGATTCGAAAGCCCTGCTCACGCTCGATGACCAGATGCTGAAAAGCCATCCCGGTCTCGCCACCGCCAACTTCCTCGACGGCGTCGCCACGTCCGCCGCCGGCGGCGCGCAGGTGAGCGTCCCATGGGTGAGCGACACCCGCGTGCTGTTCTACCGCAGCGACCTCCTCGCCGCCGCGGGCCTCACCAGGCCTCCGGCGACCTGGGACGAGGTCCGAGCGTACGCCAAGACGCTCGCCGGCCGAGGCGAGGGCCGGTACGGCTTCTACATCCCGCAGTGGGACAACGCGCTGCCCGTCATCATGACCTGGACCCAGGGCGGCACGATCGTCGGCGCCGACGGCCAGGTCGACTTCGACACTCCCGCCTTCCACCGGGCCGTCGACATCTACACCGGCATGTACGCCGACCGCAGCGTCCCCGTCAACACCGAATTCGACCAGGTCCAGGGCTTCGTCTCCGGCGCGATCCCCATGCTCGTCTCCGGCCCCTACCTGGCCGGCGCGCTCTCCGAGGCGGCGCCGCAGCTCGACGGCAAGTGGTCGGTCGCCCCGATTCCCGGCGGCGCCGCCCACACCTCCCTGCTGGCCGGCTCGAACCTGGGCGTCTGGGGCTCCACCGACAACCGCGACGGCGCGCTCCAGCTCCTCGCCTACCTCTCCCAGCCGCAGACCCAGCTCACCTGGTACGAGCTCGACGACCAGCTCCCGGTGACGAAGGCCGCGCTCGCCGACCCGAAACTCGCCTCCGACCCGCTCGTCTCGGTGTACGCCCGGCAACTGAAGGACGCCAAGCCGCTGCCGCCGGTGCCCAACTGGGACGGTGAGACCGGGAAGGCTCTCCTCGACGCGCTGAACTCCATCGTCCTGACCGGCGCGAACCGCGAAACCGCCCTCCAGGGCCTGTACGCGGCGACCAGCGGCACGCCGGCGAGCTGAGCCCGCCATGAAACCCGCCCTCGCCCCGTACGCCTTCGTCGCCCCGGCCGTACTCCTGCTGCTGGCCTTCGGAGTCCTGCCGATCCTGATCGCGGTGCCGGTCAGCCTCACCGACCTGAACCTGTCCGGCCTGGTCGACCGGTCCGCGATCGAATTCGTCGGCCTGGACAACTACCGCAGGCTGTTCGCCGACCCCGGCTTCTGGCAGGCGCTCACCAACACGGGGATCTTCGCGCTGCTCGGCGTCCCTGCCGTGATCGTCATCTCGTTCGCCGTCGCGCTGCTGCTGCACCGCAGCGAGAACCGTTTCTTCCGCGCGCTGCGGGCGTTCTACTTCGTCCCGGCCGTCACCGCGATCGTCGCGGTATCGCTCGTGTGGGGCTACATCTACAACACGCAGTTCGGCCTGCTCAACCATCTGCTGTCGTTCGCCGGGCTGCCGCCGGCGCAGTGGCTCAGCGACCCGGTGCTGGTGAAGTTCTCCGTCGCGTTCGTCGCCGTCTGGCGCGGCACGGGATTGAACATCATCATTTTCCTCGCCGCGTTGAAGGCCATCCCCCAGGAGTACCTGGAGGCCGCGGATATCGACGGCGCCTCGGGAGCACGCAAGATCGTCTCGATCGTGATCCCGCTGCTGCGGTTCGCGTTCCTCTTCGTCGCCGTCACCACGGTCATCGGCTGGCTGCAGTTCTTCGACGAGCCGTTCGTCCTCACCAAGGGCGGGCCGCTCGGCGAGTCGACCAGCATGTCCCTGTTCCTGTACCAGGAGGGGTTCTCCGCCGGCCAGTTCGGCTACGCCGGGGCCGGGACCCTGGTGCTCTTCCTGATCATCGCCGGGGTGACCCTCCTGCAGGTGCGCGCGCGGAGGTTCGATGCGGCTCGCTAGCGCGCGCGGTCTGACCGCGGTCATCGGCGCCGTCCTCGGCGCTGGGGCGCTGCTGACCGCGTTCCCGTTCCTCTGGATGGTCTCCGGCTCGGTGAAGCCGCGCTCTGAGTCGGTCGCTCACCCGCCCCTGCCGCTGCCGCAGGAGCCGACGTTCGAGAGCTTCGCGCGGTTGTTCGGCGAGCTGGACTTCGGCCGCTACCTGGTCAACACGATCGCGGTCGTGCTGACCAGCATGGCGGGGGTGCCGCTGATGGCGATGGCCGGTTACGGGTTCGCCAAATTCCGCTTCCGTGGCCGTGGCGTGCTGTTCTTCCTGGTGCTGGCCACGATGATGGTCCCGGTTCAGGTGACCATGATTCCCACCTATCTCATCCTCAACGGCATGCGACTGACCGACACCCTGATCGGCATCGCGCTGCCCGGGCTGGTGTCGGGGTTCGGCGTCTTCCTGTTCCGGCAGTTCATGTCCACCGTTCCGACCGAGATGATCGAGGCCGCGCGCATCGACGGGGCCGGCGAGGCACGGATCTTCTGGCGGATCGTCCTGCCGCTGTCCAGGCCGATCATGGCCGTCCAGATCATCCTGACCTTCATCGGCGCCTGGAACAGCCTCCTGTGGCCGCTCCTCATCGCGGGCGACGAACGGCTCTACACCCTGTCGGTCGGGTTGGCGCTGCTGAACCGGCAGATCGCGACCAACCCGTCGCTCCAGATGGCCGGCTCGACCCTCATGGTCGTGCCCGTCCTGATCGTCTTCATCATCTGCCAGCGCCACATCGTGCGGGGATTCACCCTGTCCGGCCTCAAATAACACGAAAGCAAGGATGTTCATGACACATCGCTTCACCGGCTTCGTCCGCGCCGACGGCCCCCGGTTGGTCGACGGCTCCGGCGCCCCACTGCTGCTGCGTGGCGTAGGGCTCGGCAACTGGCTGCTCGCCGAGGGCTACATGTGGAAGTTCGGTGACGAATTGAGTTCGGCCCGCCAGATCGAGCGACGGGTGCAATCCCTTGTCGGCCCCGACAGAGCCGCCGAGTTCTGGGCCCGGTTCCGGGGCACGTACATCACGGAGCAGGACATCGCCGCCATCGCCGGCTTGGGCTTCGACCACGTCAGGCTGCCGCTCAACTCCCGCGGCCTCGTGAACGACGACGGCGCCTTCCTCGGCGGGTTCGCCCACATCGACGACCTTCTGCGCTGGTGCGAGACCCACGGCCTGTGGGTGCTGCTCGACCTGCACGGCGCGCCGGGCGGGCAGACGGGCACCAACATCGACGACTCCCCCAACGGCAAGCCCGAACTGTTCATGGACGAGCGTTACCGGCGGCTGACCATCCACCTGTGGGAGGAGATCGCCCGCCGCTACCGGGACAACCCGGTCGTGCTCGGCTACGACCTGCTGAACGAGCCGCTGCCGAACGAGTGGCAGCACATCTACCAGGCCGAACTCGTCGCCCTCTACCGCGACCTGACCGCCGCGATCCGTGCGATCGACCCGAACCACCTGATCATCTACGAGGGCTCGCACTGGGCGACGAACTGGTCCATCTTCACCGAGGTGCTCGACCCCAACTCCGCGCTGCAGTTCCACCGGTACTGGTGCCCGCCCGACCGCTCCAGCATCCAGGAGTACCTCGACGTACGCGACCGCCTCGGACTGCCCATCTACATGGGCGAAGGCGGCGAGAACACGCCGGAGTGGATCTACACCGCCCACCGTCTGTACGAGCAGCACGAAATCGGCTGGAACTTCTGGCCGTGGAAGAAGCTCGACACCCTGACCTCCCCCGTCT
This sequence comes from Nonomuraea sp. NPDC049480, assembly GCF_044465905.1. Taxonomy (NCBI): domain Bacteria; kingdom Bacillati; phylum Actinomycetota; class Actinomycetes; order Streptosporangiales; family Streptosporangiaceae; genus Nonomuraea; species Nonomuraea sp. NPDC049480. The sequence continues at coordinate 60,402 of NZ_JBITMD010000036.1, read as the reverse complement.
CCGCCGAGCCGCCGCGCGGCTGGGAGCTGATCGCCGGCCCGCGCGCGAGCATGGAGCCCGACCGGGCCTGGGCCATCCTGCAGGACTTCCTCGACGCCGTCACGCTGCCGGCCTGCGGGCGACGCCCGGAGGTCGTCAACGCCGTGTTCGGGCGCGCCCCGCTGCGGATCCCCGCGTGGGGCTTCATCGACGAGTCCCCGCTGTTCCGGGACCGGTTCGCCGGCTTCGGCGGCAATGGCATCTGGCACCGCTCCTCAGGCCGGCCGTACGCGGAGGCGGAGCTGATGCCCATGACCGTCCACACCGGGGAGGAGCTGCACTTCCCTCTCGACATCCGACCCTGCGGGTGGCAGGCGGACGCCGACGAGCCGGACGCGTTCGAGATCTCCTGGCGACAGGACCGGCTGGTGGCCCGTGCGACCAGGACCGCGCGGCTGCGCGCACTCAACGTGACCGTCACAGAATCGAAGCAGGAATCATGAGCGGCGAACCCGGAAGCGGAAGGCCCAAGCTCTCGCTTCCAGAGGTGTCGACGGTCACCACCCTGCGGCAGCGGAATCGGGCACTGGCGCTCAAGCAGGTGATCCTCGCCCAGGAGACCACGCGGGCCACCATCGCACGGGACAGCGGCCTGTCCACCGCCTCGGCCGGCAATCTCGTCGCCGAGCTGATCGCCGCGGGACTCGTCGAGGAGCGCGGATCGGTGTCCTCGCACGGAGGCCGCCCGATCACGCTCATCGGTCCTCGCGCCGAGAGCGCGATCACCATTGGGGCCGACATCGGTGAGCGCGGCGTCGCGGTGGAGCTGTTCGACCTGGCGATGCACCGGATCGACCGCGAGTTCCGCGGCGGCGCCAAAGAGGAGAGCCCGGAACAGATAGGTGACGACATCCATGAGGCGCTGCGGGCACTGCGCGGCCGCAACGCCGAGCGGTGGCCGACCCTGCTCGGTGTCGGCCTCGGCCTGCCTGGCGTGGTCGAGACCGCCCCGGACGGGAGCCAGATGCTCTACGCCCAGAGCCTCGGATGGCCGCCCGTCCCCGTTCGCTCCCTGTGCGATCTCGGGGGTGTCCCCGTCCTCGCCGAGAACGGCGCGAAGATGCAGGCCAGGGCTGAGATGTGGTTCGGCAGCGCCCGCGGCGCGGACCACGCCCTGGTCGCCCTCCTCGGCAGAGGCGTCGGGCTCGGCATCGTCAGCGCCGGCCAGGTGGCCTACGGCTCACGCTCCAGCGCCGGGGAGTGGGGGCACATGGTGATCGAGCGCGGTGGCCGCCTCTGCCGGTGCGGCAACCGGGGGTGTGTCGAGGCCTACATCGGCTCCGACGCGATCTTGTCAGCCTGGAAGGACACCGGAGGGGTGTTCGAGGGCACCGGCTGGCGCGCCATCGGCGCGCTCATCGCCGCGGCGCACCAGGGCGACCCCGCCGCGAGCACGATCGTCGACGAGATCATCGACTGCTTGGGGGTCGCGCTGGGCGGCATGGTCAACCTGACCAACCCCGAACGCATCGTCATCGGCGGCTGGGTCGGCCTGCGGCTCATGGAGTCACTGGGCGAGCGCATCACCGCCGCCGTCAAGAAGTACAGCCTGTCCAGGCCAGGGGACCAGTTCCAGCTGCTGGTCGCCAAGTTCGGGGGCGACGCCGTGGCCACCGGCTCGGCGCTGCTGCCACTCGAAGCACTCATTGCCGCAGATCCCGCAGAAAGGGGACCACGTTGACCGGCTTACGCGATGTGGCCTTGTCCCACGCACGACGTTCCCGGGACCCGCGTCCTGTCCACCGCAGGCTCGTCCCCGTGTTGAACTCCCGGCGTGCCGTGTGTGACACGCTGGACCAGCTGGTGGTGGCGGTCCGCTCGGGCGAGAGCCGATCGCTGGTGCTGCGCGGGGAGCCGGGCGTGGGCAAGTCGGCCCTGCTCGAATACCTGATCGCGCAGGCCGGCGGCATTCGTGTGCTGCGAGCGGCGGGCGTCCGGTATGAGATGGAGCTGCCGTACGCGGCGATGCATCAGCTTTGCGCGCCGCTGATGGAGGGGCTCCACCGGCTGCCAGAGCCGCAGCGCGACGCGCTGGGCATCGCGTTCGGCCTGCGCTCCGGGCCGCCGCCCGACCGGTTCCTGGTGAGCCTCGCCGTCCTGACCATGCTCGCGAACGCGGCTGACGAACAACCGCTGATGTGCGTGATCGAAGACGCGCAGTGGCTCGACAACGCCTCGGCACAGGTGCTCGCGTTCGTCGCGCGCCGGCTCACCACCAAGGCGGCGTGCGTGTTCGCGGTCCGAGGCGATGAGGCACGCCACCTGTCCGGCCTGCCGGAGCTGGTGGTCGGAGGTCTGCGAGACGAGGAGGCGCTGGCGTTGATCCGCTCGGTGCTGCCCAGCCCCTTGGACCGGCCGGTACAGGAGCGGATCGTCGCCGAAGCGCACGGCAATCCGCTGGCGCTGCTGGAACTGCTGGACGGAATGGCGCCCGCCGAGCTCGCGGGCGGCTTCGGCCTGCCGGACGTCCAGGCGCCGCCGACGTTGATCGAGGACGGCTTCCTGCGGCGCCTGGAGCCGCTGCCTCCGGACACGCGCCTGCTGCTGCTGATCGCCGCCGCCGACCCGCTCGGTGACCTGGTCCTGGTGTGGCGGGCGGCGGCGCGGCTCGGAATCGGCGCTGTCGCGGCGGCCCCCGCAGTGGCAGCAGACCTGTGCGAGTTCGTCACCCGCGTACGCTTCAGCCACCCGCTGGTGCGTACGGCGGTGTACCGGGCCGCGGGAAAGGCCGAACGCAGGCGGGCGCATCACGCGCTGGCCGAGGCGACAGACGCCGATGTCGCGCCCGACCGCCGAGCCTGGCACCGCGCGCACGCCGCGGCCGAGGCCGACGAGCAGATCGCCGCCGATCTGGAGCGCTCAGCCATGCGCGCGCAGGCGCGAGGCGGCCTGGCCGCGGTGGCCGCGTTCCTCCAGCGGGCCACCGAGCTGACCCCCGAACCGGCCCGCCGTGCGGAACGCGCCCTGGCCGCCGCCCGGGCCAAGCACGAGGCCGGCGCGCCGGACGCCGCGTCGGGGCTCGTCGGGATGGCGCTCGCGGGGCCGCTCGACGAAAGGCAGCGTGCTCGGGCGACCCTGCTGCAGGCCGAGATCGCCTTCACCGCCAACCGCGGGGACGCCTCTCCTCGGATGCTGCTCGACGCCGCGCGGCAGCTCGAGCCGCTGGACCCGGCACTGGCTCGCGACACCTACCTGGAATTTCTGGCCGCGGCGATCTTCGCCGGTCGGATGGCGGTCGGCGACGCAAACCTGTGTGCCGCCGCGGCAGCCGTAAAAGCCGCACCCGCCGCACCGGAACCCGCCCGTCCGCAGGATTTCCTCCTCGACGGACTGGCGTTGCTCTTCACCGCCGGCCCAGACCCTGCGGCGCCGGAGCTGCGCCGCGCCGTGACCGCCTTCGTCGATCACGCGGTCTCCACCAGAGAGGAGCTCCGGCGGCTCTGGCTGGCGTTCACCGGCGCCGTGGCGCTGTGGGACGACGATGCCTGCCGTGCTTTGGCCGACCGCCATCTCTCCCTGGCGCGTGACATCGGCGCGCTCGCGGAACTGCCGCTGGCCCTCAGCTCGCGAATCACCGTGCACCTCTTCGAGGGCGAGCTCGCGAAGGCGGAGTCGCTGGGCGCCGAAGTGCAGGCGATCACCGCGGCGACCGGATTGCGCGTCACCGATATCGGCGCGCTCGCGCTGGCCGCGTGGCGCGGGCACGAAGCCGAGGCCGAAGCGCTGATCCGGACGATCGCGGACGAGGCCGCCGCCCGCGGAGAGGGAGCCGGGCTGACGGTCGCCGACTGGGCCAGCGCCATGCTGTACAACGGTCTGGGTCGCTTTGACCTGGCACTCGACGCGGCCGAGCGGGCCTGCGCAGATCCGCCCGCACCGGGTGCCCCGAGCCAGTGGGCTCCCGCCGAGCTGGTGGAGGCCGCCGTCCGCAGCGGCGAGCACGAACTCGCCCGCCGAGCCGTCGAGCAGCTCGCGCGTAGTGCCCAGGCAGGGCGGGGCGACTGGGCCGCCGGGGTCGTGGCACGGGCGCGGGCACTGGTCAGCGACGAGGGTGCGGCCGAGGAGCTGTATCGGGAGGCGATCGAGCGGCTGGGGCGTACGCGGCTGCGTCCCGACCTGGCCCGAGCCCATCTCCTCTACGGTGAATGGCTGCGCGGACAACAGCGCGGGCTCGAAGCGCGCCAGCAGCTCCGTACCGCGTACCGGCTCTTCTCGACGATGGGGATGACGGCCTTCGCCGAGCGTACGGCGCGGGAACTGCGGGCCACAGGGGAGAGCGCGCAGCGTGGCGCACCGGCGGGTGCCGATCTCACCCCGCGCGAAGGGCAGATCGCGCGGCTCGCCGCCAAGGGGCTCACCAACTCCGAGATCGGCAGCCAGTTGTTCGTGAGCCCGCGCACGGTCGAGTACCACCTGAGCAAGATTTTCGCCAAGCTGGACATCACTTCGCGCAGTCAGCTCGAACCCGCTTTGATCCAGGAGCACTCCGGCTGCCGGGCCAGCTAGCCGGCCCGTCACCCTCGTGTCCGAAGCGGCACGGGGCGAGGGCGGAATCCTGCGCAACCAGCTCGGCGAACGGTTCATGTCCCGGTACGACCAGGAGCGGATGGAGTTGTCCACGCGCGACCGTGTCGCGCTGGCCGCGGCCGCCTCGCGTCTACCAGACCCTCCTGGAACTGCAGATGCTCGACATCACCAAGGCGCCGATCGAGATCGCGCCGACCGCGCACTACTCGATGGGCGGGGTGTGGGTGCGGCCGGAGGACCACGGCACGGGGGTCGACGGCCTGTACGCGAGGCGCTCGGCGCGGCACGGGCGGAGGTGGACGGACTCCTCGCCGCCGACGGCCCCGAGAACGTGCGGGCACTGCAGCGAGCCCTGCGCGACATCATGACGGAGCATGCCGGGGTGGTGCATGACGAGAGCGGCCTGCTGAAAGGCCTCGCCGAACTCACCGCGGTGGAGGCGCGCATCGACGACGTAGGCGTGCACCCGGACCTCGCCGGCTTCCAGGTGTGGTCCGGTTCCGGATCCGTGGAAGGAGAGGCCATCCCGCCGATTCCGGCCGAGATCGCGGCGCTCATGCGCGAGGTCTCGACCGCCGGAAAGCTCGCCGAGTAGTGACTGTCACAGGCCCGGAGGCTGCCCGGTCTCAGCTGGTGACCCGGTTGGCAACGGATGCCGCCGGCGGACAGGGAGAAGAATCGGTATGAAGATCGTAGTGGTTGGCGGGACCGGTCTGATCGGGTCGAAGCTGGTGGCCAAGCTGGGCGAGCACGGCCATGAGGCGGTGGCGGCGGCACCGGACACCGGCGTCGACACACTGACCGGCGAGGGGCTGGCCGAGGTGCTGGCGGGTGCGCAGGTGGTCGTCGACGTGTCGGACTCGCCGTCGTTCGAAAGGGCCGCCGTCCCGCACGCACGCTACTTCAGCGCGAACTGAGCGAGCGGTCGCTGGTGCCGGTGAACGACGGCGCCCCCCTGGGCAGAATCGCCACCGGGACTGGCTCGACACGAACGGCAAGTAGTTGCGTACAAGGGTCGACCGGGTGGCCGGCGGTGCCGGGCAAACCCAGCGGCCGGTGACCGAACGGGCGCTGACCGACCCCTGACCGCGCACGAACCCGCCTGGCGCACCATCCCGTCCTGGTTCGTTCACGGCGAGCGCGACCTCAACATCCCGGCCGCGGCCCTGCGCTTCATGGCCGAACGCGCCGGCTCCCGCAGCACCCGCGAAATTCCCGGCGCCTCGCACGCGGTTATCGTCTCCCAGCCCGACGCCGTGGCCGCCGCCATCCTCGACGCCGTCGACCACGTTCAGAAGTGATACCCCGTGCGTGATCCCCGGCGGGCCGCGCCGATTGGGCCCCATCCGGCGCCTGACTCACCTGCCGGCCCCTCGCACGTTCATTCGCCTGGTCGGGCGAACCCCTTCGGAGGAAAGATGAGTCGTCCCATCGGTGAGAGCAACTTTCTGCACGAGCTCAAGGCCGTGGTCGCGGTCGAGCTGACCATGGCCGAGGTGAGCCACTCGCAGAACCCCCCAGACCTGCCTGTCGGCGAGTGGCTGCTCGATCCCATCGAGACTGAGCGCGCGCAGGTGGGGATGCGCGGCATTTTGGCCGCGATCACGGAGCTGGAGAACGGCGCCCCGTTCCGGCCCGCCACCGGCCGGGACCAGATGCGGGGGCGGCCGTGATGCCGAACCTGTCCACCGCCCCGCCCGAACTGGAAGGCAAGATCGTCACTCCCGAGGATCCTCGGTATTCCTGCTGCGCTCCACGCACATGAGGGTGGCCGAACCCGCGCTCATCCTGCTTCCCGAGAGCACCGCCGAGGTGGTCGCCGCGCTGCGCTTCGCCCGCGATCGGGACCGGCCCGTGACCGCGCGCAGCGGAGGGCATGGCCTGTCCGGGCACGCCGCCAACGATGGCGGCGTGGTCGTCGGCCTGTCCGCGCTGAACCGGGTCGAGGTGATCGACCGACGCCGGCGGCTGGTCCGGGTGCAAGACCTCCTGCCCGATGTACGACACGGTCGTGCAGGCCCTCGCCGCCGTCCCAGCCAACAGAATCACCCCATCGTTCACAAGGTGAAAATCATGACCACCCAGCAGATTCACCAGCACCGGGACGCCCGATCCCCTCGAGACTGGGCCGCCCGCGCCGCCTGCCAGGACACGGACCCCAGCCTGTTCTTCCCGATCACGTGGGACGGACATCCCGGTCATCCCGAAGAGCGGGCGCGGCGCATCTGCCACGCCTGCCCCGTGCAGGCGGCCTGCCTCGACTGGGCCCTGAGCACCGGCGAACCGGACGGCGTGTGGGGTGGCACCACCCCGGAGGAGCGCCGCCGCATACGCTCCCGCCAACGGCTGGCCACGGCCTGACCGCGACCGATGCGGGGCGGGCTGGAACGCGCGACGTCGCCGCCGTCCTGCTGGCCGGGGTGACCGCGGCGTGGTCGCCGCCGCTGCCGGGCAGAGCCTCCAGGAGTTGGTGGCGAGAGGTGATGGCGATCCACCTACGTGCGGTTTCGCCGGTAATCTGCAGTTCGCGGCTGGCGCGCCCGGCGAACGCCTGCATCCCGATTGCGGCGAAGATGTCGCGCGCGGTGCGCGACTGCGCTCACGCATCGGTCCGTCGGTGTTCGCGGCGCAGCCACTCACCGTAGAGCAGATGCGCGCGGGCGAGTTCGGGCTGAAAACCGGTGCGGCTCAGCCGGTTGACCGCCTCGCGATACCAGCGCTCGGCGTCCTCGCCATCGCTGAGCAGCGCTCGTGAACGCGCATAGATCCCCTGCCCCAGTCGGTCGGGGCGATGCCGGTCGTCTCGGCCAGCCGGCGGAACGCCTCCGCGGCCAGCTCGGTCTGCCCGGTTCTGCTGGCCGCCTCGATCAGCTCGGGAAGCGCCCACGTGGAGATATGCAGGGGCGCCTCCTGAGCGGCTTGCGCCTCGGCGAGGGCTTTCTCGTAACTGCCGAGCCCGTTGTAGAGGATGGCGGCCACCCACTGCGGAAATCGCACTCCTACCCCATGACCGGTAGCTCGGGCATCCGCGATCACGCCCTCGATCAGCGGGATGGCCTCGGCTTCCGCCCCTCGGAATCCGGCGAGCATCACGGCTCCGGTGGGGGCGTGGCGGGTCCCTGTCGCCGCAGCGATCGCCTTTCCCTCAGCGACGTGGCCTCCGCGAAATCGCCGCGCCAGGCCGAGAAGACGGCCATCGACCGCACCAGATCACCCGTATCGTGACCGGCATCGGCGGATCGGCCGGCGGCCGGTCAGCCTCGGGAGGTGACGTTCCCGCGCATCGGGATGTTGAGGAACGCGACGGCGCTCACTGGCCGGCCCCCGCCCCGGTAGCGCGCCGCGCCTTGCTCCGGCCGGCGGATGTCGCGGCAGGATCATCGGCCCGGTACAAGCCGGGCCCGTTGACGCGCAACCCGTCGAGAAAGCGGCCCGCCGCATGGGCAGCGGTGACGATCAGCCGCTGAGAGTGCCGGAAGTCCCATGGGGCAGGCCAGATCTCGATGCCGGTCGGCACCACGACGGTCGGAATCTGCCGAGACACCTCGTGCAGATCGCGTTCGATCTGCTGGCGCGTGAGCAACATCCCGGCCCGGGCGGCGACCGCGCCAGCCCACCGGGGAGGGTCGGCCGGGCGCGGCCGCGAGCTTTCTGGCCCGACCGACAGCACCACGACGCTGGCCGCCCCTGCCTGGTGGGCCGCTCGAACCGGAACATAGGCGATCACCCCGCCGTCCACGAGCCTGCGGCCTTCCCGATCCACCGGAGGCAGGACTCCCGGGATGGCCGCGCTGGCCAGCAGCGCGGACTCGAGATCTCCGTGGTCGAGCAGCGCCTGAGCGCCGGTGGCCAGATCCGTCGCCACCGCGGTGAAGGGGATCTCGAGCTCTTCGATCCGGGCCGGTAACCCCGCCTGCGCGATCAGCCGGCGCAGGCCGCTGTCGGCGAAGATGCTGGACCGCGAGGACAGGAAGCCGAGCGGGAACACCTCACGGCGACGCAGCCGGGTCCACACGTGATCCAACCAGGCTGCGGCCCGGCCGGGGTGGGCGGCCATGATCGCCCCGTTGAGAGCGCCCACCGAAGTTCCGACGATCAGATCAGGGATGAATCCGCGCTGCTCCAACGCATACCCCACGCCGACGTGCGCGGCCCCGAGCACTCCCCCGCCCCCGACCACCGCGGCCACGGGACGGGGCAGGGCGCGCAAGCCCACCGGTTCGAGGCCCTCGTCCGGCCGGATCGGCGACGGTGCGCGGGTCCCCTCATGGCCCGTCATGGCCCGCCGCCTCCCGCCGCCCCGACCACCCGCCGTGGGCCGGGGAAACCGGAGAAGCCGATCTCCGGCGATGTGTCATCCGCATGGTCCGCCTCTCTCGCCACCGCACCGAATCGGATACGTTCCGCAGCTAAAGACCGGGTGGTCACCCATGGCGTGACACTTCCGGCAGGGCTCTCGGTGGAACAGGCCGCGGGTGGGGTGACGGACGGTGAACAGGTTGAAGACGTGAAAGCCGATGATGACGAGCGCCATCGTGCCCGCGCCGCCGGCCTGACCTCCGTGACACGGTCAAAGTGCCTCCGTCGACGCGGTGGGCGTCACACGGCGGGGCTGGTGTCCGGTCTTACACACGAGTCGACTTCACGCGCTCGACTCCGACTCCGGCTGACACGCTGACTGATGTGTCCTCGGCACGAACCATCTCGGGCTTGCCGGCCGCCGGAGCCGCCCATCCCATACGGAACAGGACAAAACCATGACCAGTCCCCCCACTCGCGTAATCCTCCGCGCCAAGAGACGCTCCTTGACCCTGGTGCCCGCTCTCGCTGTGGTCGCTCTCATCCTGGCGAGCCTCAACCCCGCGCAGAGCGCCGCCGCCCAGGGCAGCCGGTCGCACACGGCGAAGCCCACCATCGTGCTCGTGCACGGAGCCTGGGCCGACGCCTCGAGCTGGAATCGAGTCATCCCCAGGCTCCAGAACGACGGATACACCGTCAGGGCGATCGCCAACCCGCTGCGCTCACTCTCGGGCGACGCCGCGTCCGTGCAAGCCTTCCTGAAAACACTCACAGGACCGATCGTCCTCGTCGGCCACTCCTACGGAGGAGCCGTGATCACCAACGCGGCGACCGGAAACCCCACCATCAAGGCACTCGTCTACATCAACGCCTTCGCACCCGACGCCGGCGAATCGGCGACCTCACTCGCGGGACCGGACTCCGCCCTGTCGGTCCCCGACCCCACCACCGTGTTCGACCTCGTTCCCCCCACCCTCCCGCCCACCGCCGACACCGACCTGTACCTCAAAACGCCGACCATCATGACGTCGTTCGCGAACGGCCTGAGCACCGACGACAAAGCCATCGTGGCCGCCACCCAGCGACCGGCCACACTCGGAGCACTCAACGAGCCCTCAGGAACCCCCGCCTGGCAAACGATCCCATCCTGGAACCTCATCGGCACCAAAGACCGGATCATCCCCCGCAGCGCCCAACGCACCATGGCCGAGCGAGCCCACTCCACCATCATCGAATACGACGCCGGCCACCTCGGCCTCATGACTGACCCCAGGACCATCACACACGTGATCAAGCAGGCCGCGAGAGCGAGCCTTCACTAGCAGGATCCGGCCAGGGCACCGAGCCATCACGGCTCGGTGCCCTGATGCTTGTCCGGCGGTAGCGGCACCGTTTCAAGGACCTGATGAACGCTCCTCCGAGCTCCGCCGTGTGCTCACAGCCCCCCGCCACGGCTCGAGCGCCAAGGCCGCGTACTGGGCGAAGAACCGGCTGCCTGTCACCTCATCGATCGTCACCGCCTCGGCGCCGGCGAGCTCGCCGGCGAGTGCGCGATTGCACACGAGCCTATGGAGAGCCGACGGCAGCACCGGCAGAGCCTCCGTCTGGCGGGCCAGGTCGACCAATCGCGCCGAGAGCACCGACCATCTGTCGAAGTCCCAGACGTTATGAGCGACGCGGCACGCGAACGAGAGCCAGCCCAGGCCCTCCTCCCTGGAGATCTCGTCGTCACGGAAGGACTCCAGGGACCGCAGCACCATCGGCACGCCCGACGGGCAGCCCTCAGTGGCCACCACGGCCACGCCGTTCAGGAACAGATCATTGCGCTTCGGTGGCGGCCCCGGTGGTGCGGCGAGCGTCGCCCTGGCGATGTCCGCCAGGTGAGGGCCGTTCGGCAGCCGGCCGGCCATGATGGCCGCGAGCAGCGCGTCATGGTAGGCCTCGCGGGCCAATCCGGCGTCCAGCGGCTTCAGCCGGCTGGCGGCCTTGAGCAGCAGCGGCAGGGCGGCACTGGCGCTGGTGGAGGCGAACACGATCTGACCGCAGCCGGGTGCCGATGGTGATGAGTCCCTCCGCTGCGGCCGGGGCCGCGGCGGCCAGGTCGACGCCCAGCAGCGCCGTCTTGCCGATGCCGGCCTCACCGCGCAGGACCAGCACCGAGTTGTGGCCGGCCTGCACCGTCGCCACGAGCTGGTCCAGCGTCGTGCACTCAAACTGCCGGCCGTGCAGCCGCGACCTAGGATTCCTGCCGGCATCAGCCTGCCCGGCCGGAACCGTGGAGCCCGCGTCGCTGGTCTGCCCGGTGTCGTCTCTGTAAGACTGCGACAGGTTGATGCTCACCGTCTCCGCGCCCCTCACACAGCATCTCCGGTGGTGCCACTGCGTTCACGGTCGCTGCTGGGACCCCTCCATCGCGCCCGGGGAGACCCTGGTCCGTCCCTGGCCCCACGATCGTGGGGTGCCAGGGTAGTGATCACGAAGGCTTGATCAATGAAGAAGCTCCCGATGCGGTGAAGGTGTCGAACATGATCATCCTGTCCTCCTCGGCACGCCTGCTGGATCGGCCTGCGCCGTGATAGTGGTTCCCGCCGTGCCGGCGAACACTGCGGACGCCTCCCGCAGCGCTCCGATCGCGGCCGGCCGTCCGGTCGCGGTGACGAACTGGATACAAGCGTCGATCTTCGGCGCCATCGACCCGGCCGGAAACCGCATGGCGCGTAACTCGTCGACGTCCGCTGCGGGCAGCGGTTGCTCCTGGGGAGTGCCGAAGTCACGCCGTACGGCGTCGACGTCGGTGAGCACCACGAGACGGTCGGCTCCCAGTTCGATCGCCAGCAACGCCGCCGTGAGGTCCTTGTCGACGACGGCCTGAGCGCCCTCCAATCGCCCGCCGTCCCGGGTGAGGACCGGCACTCCGCCCCCGCCGCCGCAGATCACGGTCGTGCCGCCGGCCACCAGTTGCCGGATGGTGGGTAGTTCGATGATCCGGCGGGGCTGCGGCGACGCGACGACCCGTCGCCAGGCGCCACCGTCCCTGGCGACGGTCCACCCGTGCTGCAGCGCGAACCTGCGGGCCACCGGCTCCGGGTAACTCTGACCGACGAACTTCGTGGGAGAGCGGAATGCTGGATCGTCCGCGTCGACCTCGGTCTGCGTGACTATCGTGACGGCCGGCCGGGCCATGCCCGCGTTGCCCAGTTCCTGTGCCAGCCAGTATCCGATCATGCCCTGGGTCTGGGCGCCGAGCGTGTCGAGCGGGAACGGGTGGGTCAGCGCCGGGTCGTTCTCGCTCTCGACGGCCAGCATCCCGATCTGCGGCCCGTTGCCGTGACAGAGCACCAGCGTGTGCTCGGTCGCGAGCGGGGCCAGCGCCCGGGCGGCGGAGCGCACATGCTGCCGCTGCACCCCCGCATCCGGGCGTTCGCCTCGCTCGAGCAGGGCGTTGCCGCCCAACGCGACGACGAGCAGCATGTCACTCCCCCAGCGCCGCGACGAGCAGGGCTTTGATCGTGTGCAGCCGGTTCTCCGCCTGCTGGAAGACGACGGAGGCGGCTGATTCGAACACCTCGTCGGTGACCTCGGCCCCGGCGAGTCCGTAGCGCTGGTGGATCCGCCGGCCGAGCTCGGTAGTGGTGTCGTGCACGGCCGGGAGGCAATGCAGGAACCGCGTGTCGGGACGGCCCGTGGCGGCCATCACCTCCGCCGTGACCCGGTAGGGGGTGAGAAGCGGGACGCGCCGGTCCCACTCGGAGTCGGCCTCGCCCATGCTGACCCACACGTCGGTGTAGACGAAGGCCGCGCCGTCGAGCGCCCTCGCCAGGTCGTCGGTGACCGATATCCGGGCGCCGCTGGCCAGCGCCAGGCGCTCGGCCTCCTTCACGAGCGTCTCTGGAGGGCTCAGCTCGCGGGGCGCGGCGATGCGTACGTCCATGCCGAGCATGGCCCCGGTGACGAGCAGCGACCGGGCGATGTTGCCGCGACCGTCGCCGGCGAAGCAGTAGCTGATCGCCTCGACCTCGCCGGGCTGGTGTTCGCGCATCGTCAGGACGTCGGCGAGCATCTGAGTCGGGTGCCACTCATCGGTGAGCCCGTTCCAGACCGGCACTCCGGCGTGCCTGGCCAGCTCCTCGACGGTCTCCTGGGCGAACCCGCGGAACTCGATCCCGTCGAACAGGGCACCCAGCACCCGCGCGGTGTCCGCGACGCTTTCCTCCCGGCCCAGATGCGATCCCGACGGTCCGAGGTAGGTGACGTGGGCGCCCTGGTCGTAGGCGGCCACCTCGAACGCGCACCGGGTGCGGGTGGAGTTCTTCTCGAATACCAGGGCGATGTTGCGGCCGGCCAGTGCGGGTCGTTCGCGGCCGGCCTTCCTGGCCTCCTTGAGCGCCGCTGCGCGGCCGAGCAGTTCGAGGAAACCCTCGCGGCCCAGGTCAGTCACGGTGAGCAACGAGCGGGTCATGACGACTCCTTCCCAGAGAGGGGGGGTCACGCAGGATGGGGCAGGTCATGCACCGGGCGCCGCCGCGTCCGCGGCCGAGTTCGCTGCCGGCCAGCGGAATGACCTCAAGGCCGTGCTCGCGCAGCATGGCGTTGGTGGCGGTGTTGCGTTCGTAGCCGAGTACCACTCCTGGAGAGATCGCCAGGAAGTTGTCGGCGTCGTTCCACTGCTCCCGCTCGGCCTCGCGCCGGTCTCCCACGGCGGTGAGGACGCGGACGCTGTCGTCCTCGATCGCCTCGCGCAGGCCGCCGGCCAGCCCTGTCCGGTGCTGGACGTTCCCGTCGGGGGTGAGCAGCCAGACTCGGGCCGCGGCCTGGTCGAAGTAGGGGTAGGCCACGAAGGTGGCGACGTCGACCATCGTGAGCACGGTGTCCAGGTGCATCGTCGAGCGCGCCTTGGGCAGCTCGACGGCCAGCACGCGGCGGGCCAGCCCAAGCGAGAACAGCCGCCGGGCGAGCATCTCCATGCCCATCGGCGTGGTGCGCTCGCCCATCCCGACCATGACGACGCCGTCGGCGATGACGTGGATGTCGCCACCCTCCAACGTGGCCCGGCCGTGATCGAGGTCGTCGTCGCCGTAGACGCTCACGAAGTCGGCGCCGGCGAACAACGGATGGTGCCGATAGACGGTGCGAGTGTTGATCGACTCCTGGCTGCGGGCCGGCTTGGCCATCGGATTGACCGCCACACCCCGTCCGATCCACGCCGCGTTGTCGCGTTGGAACAACGTGTTGGGCAGCGGAGGGAGCACGAAGTCGTCGGTGCCGAGGCTCTGCCACGCGACGCCGGCCCTGCCGGACAGGCTGATCTCCGACTTCACCACCCCGCCGATCAGGTGGTCGGCCAGCAAGACCGGGTCGGTGTCCAGGAACAGCGCCCGCAGCTCTCGGGCCAGCGCCGGTCCGAACCGCTGATCGGTGCACACACGTTCCACGGCGAAGCTTCGACCGGCGTCCGTCGCGAGCGCCTGTGCCAGCAGTTCACCGAACAGGTGCACTCGCACGCCGTGGCCTCTCATCAGCTCGACGAACTCGTCGTGCTCGCGGCGGGCACGATCTGCCCAGAGCACGTCGTCGAACAGCAGCGCTCCGGCGTTGTCCGGGGTCAGCCGATCCAGCTCGAGACCGGGCCGGTGCACGATGACCTCGCGCAGCCGGCCGATCTCGGAATGGATGCCGACCCGCAACGCGACCTGCTCCGTGGTCATCGCGCCACCGCCGGAGTCTCGCCGTAGACACCGCGGCGGGCTTTGACCCACACGTACACGGGCACGCCGAGCAGCAGACAGAACGTCCCGTAGTAGACGGCCGCGTAGCCGCTCCCGGCCAGGGCCCAGAAGCCGAACGCCAGCGCGAGTGCCGAGACGGCGACGTCGCGACCCAGATGCCTGACCCGCAGCCGCCTGCCGTCGGTGCGCAGCCAGTACAGCTGGGCCGCGGCCGACAGCAGGAACGGGACGACCGAAGTGAGCACCGACAAGAGCACGACGGTGATGAACACCTGCTCGAAGCTGGTGTAGCTGACGACGGTGAGCCCCGCGGCCAGCAGCGTGGAGGTGACGATCCCGAACGCCGGAACCCCGGAACGGTTCTGCCGGGCGAAGCGAGCCGGGAACAACCCGTCCCGCGCCGCGGCCCGCGGCATCTCAGCCACGATCAGGGTCCAGCCGACCAGCGCCCCGAAGCCGGACACGATGGCCGCGGCGGCGACCGTGGCCCCCGCCCACTCACCGCCGAAGATGGCGTTGGCCGCGTCGGAGAAGGGCGCGGTGGAGGCGACGAGGTCGTCGTGCGCCACGGTGCCGAAGACGGCGACGGTGCCGAGGAGGTAGACCGCGGCGCAGGCCAGGGTGCCCAGCACGGTGGCCCGGCCGACGTTCCGCCTCGGGTCTCGGACCCGGGCTGCGGCGACCGAGGCGGTCTCGATGCCCAGGTAGCTGAACAGGGCGATGGCGCCGGCCGCGCTGATCGCGCCGAGCCAGGAGGTCCCGCTCGCGTTGAAGTCGCCGAAGTTCGCCGTGTTGATGAACAGCAGGCCGATGGTGGCCATGAACAGCAGCGGGATGAACTTCAGCACCGTCGTGACGACCTGGAACGCGGCGAAGCTGCGCAGTCCCATCAGGTTGACCAGCGCCGGCACGAACAGCCCGGTCAGCGCGATGACGATCGACCACCCGACCTCGTGCTCGGTGTTCCAGAACACCTCGACATAGCCGACCCACGCCACGACGATCGCCGCGTTCCCCGCCCACGCGGTGATCCAGTAGCTCCAGGCGATGAGGAACCCGGCGAACTCACCGAACGCCTCACGGGCGTAGACGTAGGGGCCACCCGCACCGGGCAGCCGCACCGCGAGACCGCGGAACGTCAGCGCCAGCGCGACCGCACCGATCGTGACGAGCACGAACGCCACCAGCGAGATCGGTCCGAACAGCGCCAAGGCAGAGGGCAGACCGAACACCCCGGTGCCGATGACCGAGCCGACCACCAGCGCCGACGCCGTACCCAGCCCGAAGCGGCGCGCACCCGGCTCGGTCTCGGCCGGCGCACCAGGTTCCGGCCCACCGGCCGGGACCGGACGAGGCGGGTCAGGAGGCTGTGCACCGCTGCCCGCCTGTTGCGGCGCTCTGATGCCATGACTCATCACGCACTCCCCCAGGGGGTGCCGGCGATCGGGGCCGGAGCCGACGCGTCCTGGGCGGCCCGGCCTCGGCCACCAACGTGTGCCCATGAGGCTGGTCTTCGCCAGCAGGAAATGCTCATGATCCACCTCTTTCACCACAGATCGGGATCGGTTCGCACACTTGGACCATGCGGCCACCGGATCCGTGACACCGCTTGACGAGCATGCTCCGGTCGCATGCCGTGCCGCTGTCGCCGGTCAGCACGTGCCCGTCGCTGAGCAACGTGAGGAAGCCGTTGGATTCGGCGTAGGCGCGGGTGTACGTGGCGGTCTTGGCCGCCTCGGAGACCGGGACGGTGGCGCTGAAGCGTGCCTCGGTCGTGCCGACCGATGCGGCATGCGGGTCGGTGAAGACGACGCGGGGCACGGCGCTGTAGTCGGCCTCGCGGCGGTACTCAGGCATGAGCTCGCGTTCGAGCAGACGCGACTACCACGTTTGATCGCCGGCGCGAACCAGCATCTCGTTGACAGCGACCCGCCGCTCTCGCGTGACGATGTAGGCGATCGCGTCCGCGACATCCTCCGGCCGCAGCGCTTCAATTCCGCTGACCTGCCGGCGGGCCGCGTCCCGAGTGATCTCGCTGAGGTGGTTCACCAGCTCGGTGTCCACGGTGCCGGGTTCCACCACGCTGACCCGGACGCGCTCGCTGACCAATTCCTGGCGAAGCGACTCGGCGAACGCGTTCAGACCGGACTTGGTCAGGCCATAGACACTGCTCCCGGGACGGACGACCCGGCCGGCCGTCGCGCTGACGTTCACCAGATCCGCCACCTGCCGCGGGGAGGTCGACGCCGCGTAGATCAGGTGCGGGATGGCGGCGTGTGTGACGTGCAGCAGCGCCGCCACGTTGAGCGAGACCATCCGATCCCACTCCTCGATGGTGGTGTGCAGTGCCGTATTGAGCAGCATGATCCCTGCGTTGTTGACCAGGATGTCCAGCCGCCCGAGCCGGTCCAGCGTGTCCTGTACCGCGTCCTCGGCGCGTTCCGGCTCGGTGATGTCGGCCTCAACCGCGACCGCATGTCCGCCGACCTTCGCGATGTCGCTCGCGATCTGGTCCAGGCGGTCGCGGCGACGGGCTACCAGAGCGACCGCGGCGCCCTCGCGGGCCAGCCGGCGCGCCGTCGCGGCGCCGATTCCGCTGCTGGCGCCGGTCACGAGCGCGACGACTCCGTCTAGCGGCTGATCGGACATGACTGCCTCATCTCGTCGGGTCGAGGACGACGCGGAAGGCCGGCGTCGCCGGAGAGCATGTGCTGGTACGCCGTAGGCGCACGGCTCAGCGGGAACATCTCGTTGTGGGAACGGGTGTCGCGGTCGAGCGCGACCCGCAGGTCGTCCTCGTTCTCGATCGCCGAGCCGGTCAAGCTGCCGCGCACGACGCGTTCGCCGGGAATGAGACCGCTCGTCGCCACCTGGATCGGATGGGGGCGGCGCCGAGCTCGGACGAGATCCGCACGAGGCCGGCCGCCCGCGCGTAGGTCGTAGCCGACGTCGACATCGGTACCCGTGCCCGGCGGATCACTCCGGTGTCTCCTGAACGGCCCTCACCGGCGCCGACCACGGACGGTCCCGAAATCCGGCGCCGGCACGCGCACGTGGTTCACGGCGATCGTGACGGCGACCAGCAACACGCAGCTCACCGCGATCGCCGCGACCACACCGTGCACACCGATCCAGGGCACAGCCAGCGGCAGCACCCCGACGACGACCGCGCAGAGCGACAACAGGACGGGATGGATCACAGACTCCGCCACGACCAGCGCGTGCACCATCCAGAGCAGCATGAGAAACACGCCGACCGGGATCGCGACCGCGTAGCCGACAGTGAACGGTCCGGCGATGCTTCCGTGCCCGCTCTGCTCGACCGCGACCTCAAGACCGGCACCGAGAGCGGCCAGCGCCGCGAAGATGCCATAGTGGCCGTACCCCCACAGATATGAACGATCGCGGCGACCACTGAGCCCTTCACCGGCCTCCACCAGGAAATACAGCCACCACAGGCTGAACAGCACCACGAGCCCGGACACAGCGATCACGACGAAGGGACTGCTGATCTCGCTTGTTTTCAGCGCTGCCGCGACACCTCTGGACACGGCGAGCACGCTCTCGCCGAGCAGGATGATCGTGAACAGGCCATAACGCTCGGCGATGTGGTGCGGGTGCCAGGTGGTGGGCTCGGCCCGCTCCGCCCACAGCGGCACCGCGAGCTCCAAGAGCGCCAGGAGAACGAAGAGCGGCAACTCGGCGCTCACGGGCGCGAGCACCGAGTGATACAGCCAGCCCACCGTGACGACGGAGATCCCGACCGCGTAGCGCAGCGCGGTGCGACGGCGCGCCGGGTCCTCCAGACCGGCCCGCAGCCATAGGACGACCAGGCCGATCCGCATGATGACGTAGCCCAGCGTCACGAAACCGAAGTCGGCGTGCTCGGCCGCGGCCGGTACCCCGGCGGCCAGAACCAGCACGCCGGCCATCTGCACCATGGTCAGCACCCGATAGCCGACGTCGTCGGTGTCGTAGGACGAGGCGAACCAGGTGAAGTTCATCCACGCCCACCAGATCGCGAAGAAGACCTGCAAGAACGGGACGATCCCATCGAGCGCGTGCCCCTGGATGATCTGGTGGGCGAGCTGGGCGGTGACGGCCGCGACCGCGACCACGAAGGTGAGGTCGAACAGCAGCTCCAGCTGGCTGGAGACGCGATTCGGCTCGTCTATGGGACGCGCCCTCATCCGGATCCGAATCCTGATACTGGCTGGTGGCAAGACCTCGCTCCTGTCGCTCCGTGAGACCGTCCTCCTGTGAGACAGGACAGCCGCCCGGTTTGTGACAGCTCAGCGCCGGGGATCGTCCGGACCTGCGCCGCGTCACCCCGCGGCGGCATTGTCACGTACCGAGGCGATGACGCCCCTGGTCACATTGCCGCCGAACAGCCCCGGCGCGCCGCCGCACCGGCACTCCGGACCGGCGGGGACGTGATCCACTACCAGGACGGCAACCATCTCGCCGAGGAGGAATCGGCGTTCGTGGTGACGATGTTCCGCGCGCCCGGACAGCCGATGCTGACCGTGGTCGGCCCGGAGGAGCTGGAAGCCCGGCGAGACCGTCGGGCGCCGCGAAGGCCGTCGGTGCTCATTCAGGAAATGAGGCGACCGGACTGCGAAGGTCGGAGACCCCGGCGCGCCTCCGGTCAGTCGCCACGACACGCTGATCCTCACACCGAAGCCATGGAGACTGTCACAACCCCGCCGGTCGTCCGGTCCTAGGAGGGTGAGCGGACCCTTCGCATCCCCCTCCTCAAGAAGCTCTCTTCGGTAAGGACGCCGAGTCCCCAACCGCTGGACCGAGGCCGCGATCCACTGCGAAACCATGAGGCCACACCGCCGGCTGGGGAGACGGCCACGCGGCCACCGGAGGACGACCACATGATCGAACCGGATCGAACGCCGTGGCACGCGCTGCCGGCCCACGATGTCGCCGTCATGCTCCACGCTGCCCCGGAACAGGGCCTGTCGACCAGCGAGGCGACGCGACGACTCGAACGCTATGGCCCGAATCACCTGCGGGAGGCGGTCCGCGAACCGCGCTGGCGGGCTTTCCTGCGCCAGTTTCAGGACCTGATGATCCTGATCTTGCTCGCCGCCGCCGTGGTCAGCCTGCTGATCTCCCGGGAGTGGGAGACCCCGCTCGCCATCGCCGTGGTCGTGCTGCTGAACGCCACCATCGGCTTCGTACAGGAGTCCCGCGCCGAAGCCGCGCTGGAGGCCCTGCGGACGATGGCCTCCACCACCGCGACCGTGCGGCGCGACGGCCGGCTCGCCCGGCTGCATGCCGAGAACCTGGTTCCCGGTGACGTGGTGATCGTCGAGGCCGGCGACCTGGTGCCGGCGGACGGGCGGCTGTTGTCCTCGGCCTCGCTGGAGGTGCGGGAGGCGGCGCTGACCGGAGAGGCACAGCCGGTCGCCAAGTCCGCCGCCGACCGCGTCGAGGAGGACGCGCCGCCGGCCGACCGTACCAACGCGTTGTTCATGAACACCTCGGTCGCCCGGGGCCGGGGCGAGATGCTGGTCACCGCCACCGGTATGGCGACCGAGACCGGCCGGATCGCCGGCCTGCTCGCCACGGCCAAGCCCGCCCCGACCCCGCTGCAACGGCAGATCAGCGCGCTCGGCCGGACCCTGGCCCTCATCTGCGCCGTCCTGGTGGTCATCGTGGCCGTGCTCGGACTGGCGCGCGGGCAAGAGTTCGGCGTGCTGTTCATCACCGCGGTCTCGCTGGCCGTGGCCGCCATCCCCGAAGGGTTACCGGCGGTGGTGGCCTTCACCATGGCCATGGGCACCGACCGGCTCGCCCGCCGCGGCGCCATCGTCAAGCGGCTGTCCTCGGTGGAGACGCTCGGCAGCACCTCCCAGATCTGTACCGACAAGACCGGCACGCTGACCCTCAACCAGATGACCGCCCGGGAGCTCGTCCTGGAGCAGCGGCGCTTCACCGTCTCCGGCCGCGGCTACGCCACTGACGGGCGGATCCGCTCCACCGACGGACTCCCGCCACCCGACACCCTGGACCAGGCGTTGACCGCGATGGCGCTGTGCAGCGACGCCGTGGTCCGCGACGAGGAAGAGGTGGTCGGCGACCCCACCGAAGCCGCCCTGGTCGTGCTCGCAGAGAAGGGCGGCATCGACGTCGAGGCACTGCGTCGGCAGCACCCGCGCCTGGCGGAGATCCCGTTCGACGCCGACCACAAGTTCATGGCCACCTTCCACCACTGGACGGGCGACGACGAGCGGCCCGTCGTACGCTGCTTCGTCAAGGGCGCGCCGGACGTCCTGGCCGCACGGGCCACCCGTTACCTGGGCCCGGACGGGATCGCCGCGTTCGACGCGGAGGCCCGGCGACGCCACGACGAGGCCAACGCGGCCCTGGCCGGACGCGGCCTCCGGGTACTGGCCGTGGCCCGCCAGGACTTCCCCGCCGACGGCTTCGACACCGGCGACGACGCGACGCGGCTGCTGGACCGGATCGTCCTGATCGCCTTGGTCGGCATCGTCGACCCGCCCCGCCCGGAGGCGCGGCAGGCCATCGCGCAATGCCACGACGCGGGCATCCGGGTCCGCATGATCACGGGTGATCACCTGGTCACGGCCGCGGCCATCGCCCGCGACCTCGACATCCCCGGCCAGGCCGTCACCGGCGCCGAACTCGACCAGATCCCCGACGACACCGAACTGGCCCGCCGTCTGGACGACATCGGCGTCATCGCCCGGGTCTCACCCGAGCACAAGCTCCGCATCGTCGGCGCCCTGCAGGCCCGCGGCGACGTGGTCGCGATGACCGGCGACGGCGTCAACGACGCCCCCGCGCTCCGCCAGGCGGACATCGGCGTCGCCATGGGCCTGACCGGGACAGAGGTGACCAAGGAAGCGGCGACCATGGTCCTCACCGACGACAACTTCGCCACCATCGTGAGCGCCGTACGCGAAGGACGCGGCATCTACGAAAACATCGTCAAGTTCACCCGCTTCCAGCTCTCCACCGCGCTCGGCTTCGTCCTGACGTTCCTGATCACCTCGCTGACCGGCCTCGCCGACGGCGCCCCGTTCACCGCCCTGCAGATCCTCTTCGTCAACCTCATCATGGACGGCCCGCCCGCGATGTCGCTCGGCGTCGACCCGGTGAGCCCGGACGCGATGAGCCGGCCACCTCGCCCCGCACGCGAAGCCATCCTCACGCGCGAGCGCCTCATCCGCATCCTGCTGACCAGCGCCATCATGGCGACCGGCACCACCGCCGTCCTCGCCTGGGCGCCGGGGCCCGCCCCTGCCGCGGGCCAGGCCGGCGTCGCGGGCACGATGGCGCTGGTCACCTTCGTCTTCTTCCAGGCGTTCAACCTGCTCACCGTCCGCCACCCCACCCGCAGCCTGTTCCACCGCGAGACCCTGCACAACGCCGGCCCGCTGCTCGCCACCCTGGCGGTCGTCGCCCTGCTGCTGCTCATCGTCGAAGTGGACGCCCTGCACGGCTTCTTCACCACCACCGATCTCACCTCCGGACAGTGGCTGGCCTGCCTGGCCGTCGGCTCGGTCGTGCTGTGGCTCGGCGAACTCGTGAAGGCTCTGCTCCGCGCCCGCGACCGCCGTCAGGGCGTCCACGGCGCATAAGCCGAGCCGCCGTCAGGGAGACGGCTTCCGGGCTCCGCGGTGGGCGCGGACGAGGGCGATCACGATGTCGGTGGTGCGGTCAAGATGGCTGCGGCCGTCGGGCAGTCGCGCCTCCGGGCTGATGTAGCTGTTGCGCCCGACGTGGGTGGCCGGGTCGAGCCGTCGTGTGGTGATTCTTCCGTCGCGGCGGGTCCTGTTCCAGGCACTGCGGCGGAACAGCCGCCAGCGTTGCGGGAAGATCCAGGTGCAGACCCGCTCGATCCAGTCGTGGTCACTGGTGAGCTGGTACAGGTGGTCAGCGTGGGTGAGATCGTTGGCGCCGTTGTGGAACCCGCCGATAGTGATCAACAGCAGCGGAGCACGCAACCGGGCGTGCAGCTCCGCGACCGCGCCAATGGCGACCTGGGCGCCACCGCTGTAGCTGAGCAGCACCACGGGGATGCCGCTGCCGGGCCGGTAACCGGCCCGGCGCAGCTGGTCGGCGATCTGGGTGCCCACGGCGCGGTTGTACAGCGGACGGTAACGGTGGTCGGCGGCGACGAAGATCTGCACGACGTTGTGCAGGAACAGCAGCAGCCCGACGCGGTGGCGGAGCCACTCCCACACAGGCCGGTTGACCAGCGGGGCGGCGAGCGGGGAGTAGGGCTGCACCTGACCCAGCACCCGCAGCTCCGGCGCCCCGGCGATCAAGGCCTCGACCAGCTTGCCCCCGTCACGGGTGTCGCGGGCGCGACGTTTGCCGATGCCGTCCAGATAGACCAGGTACGCGTCCGGTGGGCGGGCCGGATCCGCGCCCCGGGCATAGGGCATGCCCTGCGGGAGCTCGGTGGTGGGAGCCCGCCAGCCGGCGGCGTACGCCAGCACTTCGTACCGGGCGAGCAGTGCCTCGGCGAGCAGGATCGGACCGAGCACCAGGACCAGGAGCGGGAATTCGGTCATGTGGCCGCCTCCCTCATCCCGGTGATGGCACTGATCTTCACCACCAGGCGACGGACCACCTCGACGGCGGCACCGAGCCCGAATCCGGCGACGGCCACACAGCCGGCGGCGGCCCACCAGCCCAGCCCGGTCGCCGCGGCGAGGGGGGCCACCAGGCCGGCCCCTACCGCCACGAGCAGCAGCAGGTGCAGCAGCGGCCCGAGCAGCGGGAACGCGAGGATGGCGGCGAGCAGCAGCGGAACGACCCGATCGGGTGTCCAGGTGAACGAGGCGACGCCGGACAGGGGCGCGGACAACGTCAGCTCGGCGAGCGTCCATGCGGTCAGCGGCCACAGCGCGAACACCGCGCCCTCGACGACGGCGCCGATCAGCAGAAGCGGGATCAGTTGGGGCCGCGACGTGCGGGGACGGCGGGCGATCAGGGGCAGGAGCCGTCCGACGGCCTCGGACAGCCCGGCCAGCAGCAAGAGGATGATCACGAGGGGTGACATCGCTCAGCGCTCCTGCGGTGAATCCGCCGGGGCGGGCCGGCTGCCACGGCCGCCCGCTCGCAGGTAGCGCTCGAGTTCGTCGGCGGCGCGCAGGTAGCCGCCGGCCTCGCGTTGGGCGACCTGCAGGCCGTCCGCCGCGGCCTGGAAGCGCGGCTCGTCGAGCAGACGCCGGGCCAAAGTTCGTATGAGTCCCGGGCCCGCGTCCCTGGGGTGGATCGTCAGGCCGGCGCCGAGCTGCACGACTCGGCCGGCCACGAGCGGCTGATCCGCGCCCTGGGGGATCACCAGCATCGGCACCCCGTCGTACATGGCCTCGTTGACGCTGTTCATGCCGCCGTGCGTGACGAACAGCGCGGCCCGGGCCAGCACCTCGGTCTGCGGTACGAAGCGGCGCGCGATCACGTTGTCCGGCAGCGGGTCCAGCACGGCCGGATCGTTCTGCCCAGTAGCGATGACCACCGTGCCGGCCAGCGGCGCGAGCGCGGTGACGAAGTTGCGCAGCGGCCGCGGGCCCGCGTTGAACACCGTGCCCAGCGAGGCGTACAGCACGGGGGCCCGCAGGCGATCGACCGGGAACGACGGGTCACGCGGGCGGGCGCCCAGACTGGGGCCGACGAACTGGAACGACTCGTCGAAGATGCCGGCGCCCGGCTGGAAGTCACGCGAGGTGAAGACCAGGTTGAGCGGCTGGCGCACGTTGGCGAGGTCGAACCGCGGCAACCCGCGAGTGTCGTAGCGGCGCCCCAGCTTCCACCGAGACCGCAGATAGTCGCGGGCGCTGCGGGGATGGGTCGCCGCCTGGGCCAGCAGCTTCCATGACAGGCGGGTGGGGCTGGGCGCATAACGGTTGTACGCGAATGTGGTGAACAGCGATACCGCCGGCACGTCGAGTTCGCGGGCGGCGACCGCGCCCCAGAAGCAGGCCGAGTCGTGCACGATCAGGTCAGGCCGGATGTCACGCAACTCCGAAAGCACCCGAGGCAGCAGATCCACCGCGGTGCGCGCGATCCCGTCCAGCATCGTGACCGGCATCGGCGGATCGGCCAGCGGCCGGTCAGCCTCGGGGTAGAGGCACACGGAAGCACCGGCGGCCGCGATCTCCTCCGAGAACACGGACGAGATGTGATACGTGACCGAATGACCACGCCGAACGAGCTCGGCCACGACCGGCAGCGTCGGGTTGACGTGCCCGTGCATCGGGATGTTGAGGAACGCGACGGTGCTCACTGGACGGCCCCCGCCGCGTACCCGATGCCGGCATGCGCGGCCCCGAGCACTCCCCCGCCACCGATCACCGCCGCCACGGGACGGGGCAGGACGTGCGGGCCCGCCGCTTCTGGTCGGTCCGGCGAGGACGCGTGAATCCCCTCATCGTGTGTCATGGCCTGACGCCTCCCATGACTGCGGCCACCCGGCAAGGAGCCGTGGAAAGCCGAGGAGGCCGATCTCCGGCGATGTGTCTCCCACATGATCCGCCCTTCTCACCAGCGCGTTGAATCGGATAGGTGCCTCAGCTAAGACCAGGCGGCCACCGAACATGTGACGCCTTCGGCGCTGTCCGGGGCGATCAGGGCCGGGGCGTCACACGGCCGGCTGGTGGCCGGTCTTACTCACACGAGTCGAGCATCACGCGCTCGGCTGCGGCTCCGGCGCGAACCTTCTCCGATCTCCCGTCCGCCGGAGCCGCCATCCCCACGCGGAACAGGACAGAGTCATGACCAGTCCCCCACCCACGCAGCCCGCCGCACCATGAGATGGCCCCTCACCGCGGTGCCGATCCTCGCCGCAGTCGCTCTCATCCTGGCGAGCTGGAGCACCCCAGGACCATCACACACGTGATCAAGCAGGCCGTGGCGGGCCGCGAGGCACGCGAGGGATGCGTCCGGGGCCCTGAACGCTGGTGGAGCGTCATGGGACATCGGACGAAAAATGCTCTCGCGTCCAGTGGAGTCATGGATCGTGCCGAGGCGCGCGCTCAGGAGGTGAGGTTGATGGTGGCGGGGATTCCGTGGCGCGCCATCTTGGCGTAGGGGCACAGCGCGGTCGCCTGGGCGAGCAGCGGGGTGGCCGTGTCGCGGTCTACTCCGGGCCAGGTCACGACGAGGTCGGCGCGTAGCTGGTAGCCGCCGTCGGCCGGGTCGCGGCCGAAGGTGACGGTTGCCTCCACCGTGATCGGCACGGGGTCGAGGAGGTGCTGCCGGGCCAGCAGGCTGAGGGCGCCCTGGAAGCAGGCGGCGTATCCGGCGGCGAAGAGCTGTTCGGGGTTCGGGCCGAGGTTGTCGCCGCCCAGTTCCTCGGGCATGCGCAACTCCAGGGCGAGAGCGCCGTCGGCTGAGCGGACCCGGCCGGAGGCACGGGCATGGGCGGAGTTGCCGCCGGTCACGGCGACGCGCGTGGCGTAGAGCGGTTTGAACACCGACCCGCTGTAGTCGTGCTCCGTGGACAATGTGCGGTCATTCATCGGTACGCCTTTCAACGGCACGTGAGGTGCCCGTGGTAGGGCCGCGCTGGTCATAGGGTGATGCCGGCGCCGCAACTCGCTGGGGTTCAGCACGGTCCACACCGCGATGATCGCGGCTCCGGCGACGTTCACGCCGGCCACGCCAGCGGCGAATTCGACACATCCTGCTCCCGGCTCGACCCGCATCGGTGGTCGTACCTCTCTGGACAGGACGCCCAGGCAAACCGTGACAGAAACGCGAACTACCTCGGGCACCGGCATGAATGTCACAACTCGCGCCGCCACTCGGTCTTGCTTGCGGAGGTACCTTCGCCGATTCAGCCAAAGGAGCACGATGCACGCGGATCGTCGGGCAGGCGTCGGCCGAGTACTCCGCGGGCCTTGAGGCCCGATCCCGCCGATTCCGGTCGAGCTCGCGGCGCTGATGCGCGAGGTCTTAACCGTCGGAAAGTTCCTCAAATGGCCATGACCGGCGACGCAGCCGAAGAAATACCTGGTGGCGCAATGGCTGGCCCGCTGACTGAAAGGACGGCAAGAATGAGCTCTGTTGTCGTGGGTGTGGACGACTCCGAGGACAGCCTGCGGGCGGTGGAGTGGGCCGCCGCCGAAGCCGAACGCCGTCGGCGGCCGCTGCAGATCGTGCACGCCTTCGTCTGGCCTCTCCTGAAAGTACCCCTGGGAGCCGCGCCGGGAGCACCCCCCGAAGGCGGCCTCCGGCACGCCGCCGAACGTATCCTGGCCACCGCGCTGGCCCGCGCGCAACAGGTCGCACCTGCCATCGACGTGACCGCCGACCTGCCGGAAGCCGAGCCGGCCGGCACGCTGCTGCGCCGTTCGCAGCAAGCGGAGCTCCTCGTCGTGGGCAGCCGCGGGCTCGGCGAGATCGGCGGCCTGCTGCTGGGCTCGGTGAGCGCCCGGCTCGCGACCGAGGCGGCCTGCCCCGTCGTCGTCGTACGCGGATCGGTCCGGCCGGGCGGACCCGTCGTGGTGGGCATCGCCGACCCCGGCGAGAGCGAGGCCCTGCTCGCCTTCGCCTGCGCGCACGCCGCCCGGACCGCGGATCCCCTGATGCTGGCGCATGTCGGCGCGGACGGACCGGCCGATCGGAGCCGTCCGCCCCTGCCGAAGCGTGACCTGGTCCGGTGGCAGGAGCGCTTCCCCACGGTCACGTTCCACCAGGAAACGCTGACCGGGCGCCCGGGCAAGGCGCTGACGCAGGCCGCGTCCCAGGCGTCCCTGCTCGTCGTCGGCTCGCACCACCGCCACGAGCTCAGCGCGCTGCTGCACGACTCGGTCAGCCAGAACGTCCTGCACCACGCCGCGTGCCCCGTAGCGATCATCCAGGTCGGTGAATAGGCCTCGAAGATGCGCGCCGCCTCGGCCAAGTAGGTCCGTGACCGCACCCGCGATGGTCGCCGAGTCCGACCAGGCTCGCGAGGCACCGGCAGAGGGTCGAAGGCGGGCGCTCGATGCGGGCGAGCCCTTCGTCGTCATCGCCGGCGACGACCTCATCCTGCTGTTCGCTCTCTGGGCGGCCGTACTTCCACGGACCGGCGGGGGCGGTCTCAGCGACCGCCGTCGCCGGTCCTGCTTCTGAGCGTCGCCGCTTCGGCGTCTTCGCGGCCCTGGCGGCACTCGGTGCCGGGCTCGAAGTGGCGATGGAGCGGAATGGGCGCGACGTCGCGGCCACGGTCTGGACGGCTGCCCGGCGCTGAC
This sequence comes from Nonomuraea sp. NPDC049480, assembly GCF_044465905.1. Lineage (NCBI taxonomy): Bacteria > Bacillati > Actinomycetota > Actinomycetes > Streptosporangiales > Streptosporangiaceae > Nonomuraea > Nonomuraea sp. NPDC049480. The sequence continues at coordinate 32,585 of NZ_JBITMD010000036.1, read as the reverse complement.
GGCCCGGCGGCCTGGCGGGCGACATCGGCGGCGAGCAGTTCTTCCAGTTCGGCGAGGTCGCCGGTCTGCGCGGCGGCGAGGAACGTCCGTACGAGGCGCTGGTGCGCGGTGGTGGTCACGCGGTGGATTCGCCCGGTGGCGAGGTGGTGGCGGGCGCGTCGCAGGAGTTGCCGCGTGTGGTCCTCGTTCAGGTGGAGGATCTCGCCGATCTGGCGGTAGGGGTAGTCGAAGGCAATGCGCAGGAGATAGACCGCTCGTTCGGCGGGAGTCAGCCTCTCCAGCAGCAGCCGGACCGCGCCGTCGACCGCCTCGCGCCGCTCGGCCGCCGTCTCGGGGCTGACGGACTGGTCCGTCCTCTCGGGAAGCGAGGGCCCGGCGGAGATCTCCCGGCGCTTGCGGGCGGACTGCGTGACATTGATGGCCAGCCTCGTGGTCGTCAACGCCAGGAACGCGGCCGGGCTGACGACCACCGAGCGGTTGGCGCGGGCCCATCGCAACCATGTCTCCTGCACCACGTCCTCGGCCTCGCCCACGTCCTGCAGGACACGCAGTCCGATCGCAAAAAGCCGGGGCGCGGCGCTGACGAACGCCGGAGCAGCCCCATCCCATCGGCTGACCGGCCAGTCATCGATCTGCTTCGCCTGGTCTCCGCACGGCTCCAACAGGTTCATGGTCACGATCTCGGCTCCGTTCACACCGGCACCCGGCGGATGCCACTGTGATCACGCTCGTTGCTGAGGCCCTCCCATCGCGCCCTGGGTAAACCGTGGTCGGGGCCCTGGCCCGGCTCCCTGGGGTCGGCCAGGGCCCTAGGGGGACCGCGATCGGGTCTCCGCAGGAGTTCGCCGACGCCCCCACCTGACCGCCAAGGCGATGGCCTGGTTCTGGGACGCCTACACCGGCGAACCGGGCGGCACGTGGGGCGGCATCACTCCTGAAGAGCGCCGCCGGTTGCGCACGCGCCCGCGGAAGCTCCCGTCGGCCGTCACGAGTCCGGTGGCCGTCCGGTCCCAGCTGGCAAAACCGGTCGGCGAAAGGGTGCCCCCGGCGAACGAGAAGCAGGTGAGGACTTGACGGAAACCCTGGAACCGGGGAAGAGCACCGCCGCTTGCGGGCCGGCGCGGATCGCCACCCTCGACAGTCTGCGTGAGCACCTGCGGGAGGCCGATCGAGCTGGAGCACGCGACGTTGCCGCCGTACCTGTGCGCGCTGTACTCGCTGGACCCGGAGCGCAACCCCGAGGCCATGGAGGTGGTGGGCAGCGTCTTCGCCGAGAAGATGCTGTTCCTCGGCATCGTCATGATGCCGTTCCGGTGGACTGATGTCAGGTCGTGGCCACAGCGTCCTTGGGCAGCATCGTACGGATCTGCTTGCGGGACACGATGCCGAGTTTCACGAACACCTTGCGCAGGTGCCATTCGACGGTGTGCGGGCTGATGAACAGCTGAGCACCGATCTCAGGGTTGGTCAGTCCCTCACCGGCCAGGCGCGCTATCTGCGCCTCCTGGGCGGTCAACGTCATGTTCACCTCGACCGAGCGCCGGCCCACCTTTTCTCCGGTGGCCTGCAGCTCACGCCGGGCGCGTTCGGCGAACGCCTCGGCCCCCATCCGGCTGAGCGTCTCGTAGGCGGCGCCCAGGTGCTCGCGCGCGTCGGCGCGGCGGTTCTCCCGGCGCAGCCACTCGCCGTAGAGCAGCCGGGCGCGAGCGTGGGTGAAGCGAACCTCGGTGCGGCCGAGCCGCTCGACCGCCTCCCGGTAAAGAGCCTCGGCGGCCGGTCCTTCGCTCACCTGGGCACGCACGCTCGCGGACGTGCCCAGTGCCCAGTCGGTGCCACTGGCCCGGGCCAGCTCGTCGAGCCGCGCGGCGGCTTGGGCGGCGCGGGCCGGTCTTCCGCTCCGGGCCGCGGCCTCGACGAGCTCGACCAAGGATCTGATGAACGCTCCTCCGAGCTCCTGAGGGTGCTCGCATCCCTGCTCGGCCGCGGCGTACGCCTCCTCGTAGCGGCCCAGGCCGTTGCAGAGCACCGCGCTCGCCCACTGGGTGGCGGTCGCCACCTTGCCCTCCCCTTGCAGGGCCGTCTCTCGCGCGACCGCCTCGATCGCCTGACGCGTCGCGCTCTCCCTGCCCCTCAACGGCTCGAACACCAGGGCCGCGTACTGGGCCAAGAAACGGCTGCCCGTCACCTCACCGATCGCCTGTGCCTCGGCGGCCAGGGACTCGGCGTCGGCGAGCTCGCCGGCGAGGGCCCGGTTCGACACGCGCAGCAGGAGAGCCGACGGCAGCACCGACACCGCCCCCGTCTCACGCGCCAGGTCGACCAGCTGGGCCGAGAGTATCGACCAGCTGTCGAAGTCCCACACGTTATGGGCCAGGCGGCAGGCGAACGTAAGCCAGCCCAGCCCCTCTTCCTTGGAGACCTCGCCGGCGCGGAAGGCGTCCAGGGCCCGCAGCATCACCGGCGCGCCTGCCGCGTAGCCCTCCATGGCGACCAGGGCCAGGCCGTTCAGGAGCAGATCGGTGCGCTCCGGCCCGGGTCCGGCAGGCGCGGCCAGGGCCGCCCTGGCGACGTCCGCCAATCGCGGGCCGTCCGGCAGACGGCCGGCCGTGATCACCGCGAGCAGCGCATCGCGGTAGGCTTCGCGGGCCAGTCCCGGGTCCAGGGACTCGAGTTGCCCGGCAGCTTCGAGCAGCAGCGGCAGGGCGGCACTGGCGCTGGTGGAGGCGAACATGACCTGACCGCGCAGCAGACGGGCACGGGCGCGTTCGTGTTCGTCCAGAGGGCTGAGCGCCGCCGCGTCGAGCAGTCCGAGGGCGGCGTCGTACCCGCCTGCCCGGTATTTGGCCTGGGCCGCCGCCAGCGCCCTGCCGCCGCGTAGCGTGGGGTCGGGGGTGAGCTGGGCCGCCCGCTCCAGGAACGCCGCCGCCGCCGCGACCCCGCTGCGGGCCTGCACCCGCTCGGCCGAGCGGGCCAATTCGGCGGCCACCATCTCGTCGGGACCGGCTGCGGCGTTGGCCAGGTGCCACGCGCGGCGTTCGGAGTCGCCCCGCGGATCCGTCGCGTCCGCCAGTGCCCGGTGCACGCGCTGACGGTCTTCCGGGGTCGCCACCCGGTAGGCAGCCGAACGCACCAGTGGATGAAGGAAGCGCACCCGGGTCCCGATCGTGATCAGCCCCGCCGACTCGGCCGGCGCGGCGGCGGTCTCGTCGATGCTCAGTGCCTGGGCGGCCCTGGCCAGCAGGGTCACATCGCCCATGGGCTCAGCCGCCGCGACCAGCAGCAACAGCCGCGTCTGGGCCGGCAGCGACTCCACGCGGCGCAGGAAGCGGCGCTCGATCTGGCCGGCCGACGGCGAGTGCGGCACGCTGTACCCGGCGGCCAACTCCGCCGGCGTCAAACCTCGGGGCAACTCCAGCAGGGCCAGCGGGTTGCCTTGCGCCTCGGCGACGATCCGGTCCCTGACCCGCTCGTCCAGCCGCCCGGGAGTCACGGAGTCGAGCAGGGCGCGGGCGTCGCCGTCGCTCAACCGCCCCACCTCAAGCTGCGGCAGCCCCGCCAGCTCCTGTCGCAGGCCGGGCTCGCGTACCGCGATCACCAGCCCGATCCGCTCGGCGAGCAGACGGCGCGCGACGAACGCCAGGACCTGCGCCGAGACAGGGTCCAACCGCTGGGCGTCATCGATCAGGCAGATCAGCGGTTCCTTCTCGGCCACCTCGGCGAACAGGCTGAGCACCGCCAGCCCGACCAGGAAACGGTCCGGACGCGAGCCCGTGCTCAGCCCGAACGCCGTCTCCAACGCGTCGCGCCGCGGCTTCGGCAGGCGATGGAGTCGGTCGAGGAACGGGGCGCAGAGCTGGTGCAAACCGCTGAAGGCCAGCTCCATCTCCGACTCCACGCCCGCCGCCAGGGCGACCCGGCAGCCGGCCGCGCTGCCCCGCGTGTGCTCCAGCAGCGCCGACTTGCCGATACCGGCCTCGCCGCGCAACACCAGGACCGAGCTTGAGATGCGCCCGGTCTGCACCGTGGACACGAGCTGATCCAGTCTCTCGCACTCGAACCTCCGGCCATACAGCCGCATCCCGCACTCACCCCTCCCTGGCCTGCCGCCGGACGCCCCCGTACCACGTACTGTGCCCGGGCAGGTGCCGCGCTCGCCTCGGGGTGACCCTGGCCGGGGTCCCTAGTGACCCCCGGGGCATCCCCCGGGGGTCACGGGCGGGCCGCACCTCGGAACACCGGCATGGAGCGGGTGCTGTGCGGGGACACCTCTGCTCAGCGTGCCGGAGCCGATGGATTGCACCTGCCGCCGGATTCTGGGCAAGCAGATCGCCGGCAGCCCGGCCCTGGCCGTTTTCATGAGCGAGCACCTCGCCGCCGCGGCGGCCGGCCACCATGCCGCCGGGACCTGGGCGCCGGGCCGGGTGATTCCGCGCCGAAACGCCGCTTCGGGCTCACGGACGGTCGTGGCCGTGATCAGGCAGCGCCTGCGGGAGTTGGTGGCGAGAGGTGATGGCGAGCTTGGCGAACACCTTGCCCAGGTGGTACTCGACGGTGCGCGGGCTGAGGAACAACTGGGCGGCGATCTCCGAGTTCGACAGGCCCGCCCGGGCCAAGCGGGCGATCTGACCCTCCTGAGGGGTGAGCCGGTCGGACGTGTCGGCGGTGCGCTTGCGGACGGTCTCGCCGGTGGCCAGGAGCTCGCGACGGGCGCGCTCGGCGAAGGCCTTCGCGCCGAAACGCTGCAGCATCTCATAGGCGGTGCGCAGGTGCTCGCGCGCGTCGACGCGCCGGTTCTCGCGACGCAGCCACTCGCCGTACACCAGGTGGGTCCGTGCGAGGTCAACGGTGATCCGGCTGCGCTGGAGGTGCTCGATGGCCTCGCGGTACAGCAGATCGGCGACCCGGCCGTCGGACAGCAGCGCCCTGGAACGGGCCAGCAGGCCGAGGGCCCAGTCCGTGCCGCTGGCGGTGGTTCGTTCCTCGATCCGTCGCAGCGCGGCCGCGGCCGCATCGAAGGCATCACAGCGGGCGGCCGCCTCGACGAGCTCGACGAGGCAGGACCCGAAGAACCCTAGATCTTCGTACTCGCACGCCCGTTCCGCGCTGGACAGGGCGTCCTGGTACTGACCGAAACCGTTGTACAGCACCGCGTTCATGAAGTGCCGCCCACCGATCGATCGCCCCTCACCCCACGTGCCCGACGCCCACTCGGCGCGGGCGTCGAGCACCGCCGACGCCTTGACATCCTCGCCACGCATGACGAGGAGCAGCATCGAGGCGTAACCGAGGTACGCGTTGCCGGTGACCTTCAAGATCGCGGTGGACTCCTCGACCAGCGCCGAGGCCGCGTCGAACTCTCCGGCGTGCACGTGCACGGCGGCGCGGTAGGTGAGGGACAGGGGAAGGAAGTTGAGCGCGCCGGTCTCGCGAGCCGTCCGGACCGCGTGCGTGGTCAGTTCATGCCACGTCTCGTCGTCCCACATGTCACCGGCGGCCAGATAGGTCAGCCAGAGCCAGCGCATGACGTCGTCCCCGTTGCGCCCGGCCTCCTTCCGGAACGTCCGCAGAGCGCGCTTCAACAACGGCGCGCCCGCAACGTAGCCCTCGGCGAACCGTGTCGCCAGGCCATCAAGAAGTGCGTCGACCAGCCGTGGTGGTCGCGGTCCCGGCGGTGCGGCGCGGGCGGCCTCGGCCACCTTCTGAAGTGTCCCGTGTCCGTCCAGCCTGCCGGCGAAGACCGCTGATCCGATGGCTTCGAGGTACGCCTCGCGTGCCTGTCCGGGGTCGACGCGTTCCAGCCGGCCGGCCGCGTCGAGCAGCAACGGCACAGCCTCACCGCCGCGCCTGCGCGCGAAGACGATCTGGGCGCGGAGCCGGGCCAGCCGTCCGCGCTGGAGTCCGTCCAAAGGGCACAACTCCGCGGCGGCGAGGAGCTCGAGCGCCGTGTCTGGAGCCCCGGCCTCGAAGGTGGCCTGCGCCGCGGCCACCGCCCTCGCTCCGCGTCTGGCCGGATCGGGAGTCAGCTCGGTCGCGCGCTTCAGGAACGCGGCCGCCGCCGCTACGCCGCCGCGTGCCTGGGCCCGGTCGGCTGAGTGCTCCAGCTCGCCGGCCACGGCCTCGTCGGGTTCGAACGCCGCGTGAGCGCGATGCCAGGCTCGGCGATCCGGGTCGGATCCGGGATCGGTCGCCTCGGCAAGCGCACGATGCACGTCCTGGCGTTCCGCGGGTTCCGCTGCACGATAAGCCGCCGAGCGCACCAGCGGATGACGAAACCGCACCCGCGTACCGAACTCGATCAGCCCCGCCGCCTCGGCCGCCGCCATGGCATCCGGCTTGATATCGAGCCGCTCGGCCACCCGTCTCAACAGCGAGACGTCCCCCACCGGCTCGGCGGCCGCAGCGAGCAGCAGCCGTTGCGTCGCGGTCGGAAGCGACCCGATACGCCGCAGAAAGCTCTGCTCGATCTGACTCGCCAGCGGTCGCGCGTCAGGGCGCACGAACCCACCGGCCAGTTCGGCCACCGTCAAACCGTGCGGCAACTCCAGCAGAGCCAGCGGGTTACCTCGGGTCTCGGCGACGATGCGGTCCCTGACACGCTCGTCCAGCCGCCCGGGCACCACCGAATCCAGGAGCGCACGCGCATCGTCGTCGCGCAGCCCCCTCACCACGAGTTCCCGCAGTCCCGGCAACCGGTCATCGCCCGGACCAAGCGACGATGCACGGACCGCGAACACCAGCGCCACCCGCTCCGCGAGCAGCCGACGCGCGACGAACGCCAGCGTCTGCGCCGAGACCTGATCGAGCCACTGTGCATCGTCCACCACGCAGACGAGCGGCTGCTCCTCTGCCACGTCGGCCAGCAGGCTGAGCACCGCCAGGCCGACCAGGAAACGGTCCGGCGCGCTCCCCGCGCTGAGGCCGAACGCTACGGCCAAGGCATCACGTTGCGGGCCGGGGAGGCGATCGATCCGCCCCATCAGCGGCAGGCACAACTGGTGCAACCCGGCGAACGCCAGCTCCATCTCGGACTCGACGCCGGCAGCCCGCAGAGTCTGGCACCCTGTCGCGTTCGCCACCAGGTAGTCCATCAACGCGGACTTGCCGACCCCCGCCTCGCCGCGCAGCACCAGAACCTGACTCTGACCCGCCTTGGCGCTCGCGAGCAACCCATCCAGCGCCTCGCACTCGTCACGCCTGCCACGCAGCCCGCGTCGAAGATCGCTGCTCGACATTCACCACCACCGCGCAGGTCAATGAGCTGGATCTGGTCAATTCGGGCCGTCCCCATCATGCGCTGAGTGGACGCGGGTTCGCGCGGCAGGGCGGCGCGGATCGAGCGTGGTGAAGCGCCCGTCGATGAAGATGGCGTCGAGTTGCACGAGAGGCCCTTCTCAGGAATTGATCAAAGCGGTTCGCGCGGCGGCATGCCGCTGATCGTGCCCGAGGCGGCGGGCGAGCGCGAGCACGCAGCCGAGCGTGAGGACGAGCACGAAGATGTAGTACCCCACGACCGGCCAGTGGCTGCCGCCCCCGCTGATCAGCAGCCACTGGGCGACCAGCGGGGTGGAACCGCCGATAATCGTGCTGGAGAGCTGGTAGGCGACGGAGACGCCGGTGTAGCGGACGCGTACGGGGAACGCCTGGGCCAGGAAACCGGCGAGCAACGCGTAGTACGAGGCCCCGGTGACCACACTGAGTGCGAGGGCGATCCCGATCAGCAGACCGTCCCGGGTCGTGATGAGCAGGAACATCGGGACGGCGACCAGGATGTTCGCGGCCAGGGCGCCCGCCATGAGACGCACGGTGCCGATCCTGCGGGCGACGTAGGCGGCGACAGGCTGCCAGAGGAACTGCAGGATGAAGATGACCAGCAGGATGTCCAGCATCGTCTGCCGGGGAACGCCGAGGTCGGTGGTGGCCCACGACACGAGGAACGTGTTCGTGAAGTAGGCCGCGGATATCCCCAGCGCGCTCGCCCCGATGCCGAGGACGACCAGCGGCCATGCCGTACGGAACAACGTCACGAGAGGCACCTTGACGGCCGGCTCCGCTTTGCGCGCCGCGCGGAACTCGGCGGACTCGTGCACCGTGAGCCGGATCACCAGTCCGATCACCACGAGGAGCGCTGACAGCAGGAACGGCACGCGCCAGCCCCACTGCAGGAAGGCGTCGTCGGGCATCCGTCCCACCACGAGGAAGGCCAGGGTGGCCAGGATGGCGCCGGCGGGCGAGCCCTGCTGCACCCACATGCCGGCCATGCCGCGGCGTCCCTGGGCGGCGTTCTCGGTGGCCATCAGAACCGCCCCGCCCCATTCGCCGCCCACCGCGATACCCTGCAGGGCGCGAAGCAGAACGAGCAGCAGCGGCGCCGCGTACCCGATGGAGGCGTACGTGGGCAGCACACCGATCAGCGTGGTAGCCGATCCCATCAGAATCAGTGTGATGACCAGGACGTTCTTGCGGCCTAAGCGATCGCCGACGTGCCCGAACACGATGCCGCCGAGCGGACGGGCCAGGAAGCCGACCCAGAACGTGGCGAACGCCGCCAGCGTCCCGGCTCCGCTGTCGGACTCGGGAAAGAACAGGGTGCCGAAGACCAGGGCTGATGCGGTGCCGAAGATGAAGAAGTCGTACCACTCGACAGCCGTGCCAATGAACGAGGCGATCGTGGCGCGTCTGCCTTGACGTGAGGCGGGGACGCCGTCGGGCATGGGGCGGATCCTTCCGATGAAAGCAGGGGGAGAGCATCGGGTGCGGCAGGTGTGAGCACGTTCGTACCGTCGCCGCGCTCCGCCGGAACACGGTGACCTTGGCCGGTCCGCTTAGTCTGCGCGATCTCAAGCGATGCAGTCCAGTACTTGTTGGACCGGCCAGCAGATGGCAATTCTGCTGAAGGACGTCAGTCGCGTTACGCGCCTGGCCATCCGCTGAACGGGTCAATACTGACAACCCGGGGTGGCGCAGAGAAGCGCCGAGCGTATGCGCCTGGGATCGGGGGCTGGACGTCTACTCCGACACAGTCGGGGGCCATGCGCCGACGGCGTGCTGACCCGTCGCGGCAATTCGGGGCTGGCATTCATGGCAACTCGCACAAGCGGCTCGGCGCTACGGGAGTTCCAACAAATGACGCATACTACCGATGGTCAAGATGGCTGGTTGCTCACTGAACCTTTTTCATCTTCACGCGGCCTGGGCGACGCGGTGGTTCTGAAGAACGGCGATGGCCTTGCACAGGTGGCCGGCCTTGCAGGGGCTGCAGCGTAGCTTGCGGAGGATCTTCCAGCTCTTCAGCTGGGCGTTCGCACGTTCGCCGGGTCCCCGGAGCTTGGCATGGGCGCGGTTGGCCTGCTTCTGGGACTCGGGCTTGTCCTTGCCTTTGTAGGGCGTGAGGACCGGGCCCTCGGCCCCCTGATACGCCTTGTCGGCCAGGGTGATGATCCCGGCCTGCTCCAGGGCGCGCAGGATGCCCCAGATGCGGGCGGCGCTCAGATCATGAGTCTTGCCGGGCAACGCTCCAGAGGTCCACAGGATCGTCCCGTCCGGTGTAGCGATGACCTGCACGTTCATGCCGTGCACGCGATGCTTGCCGGAGAAGTAGGGCCGGTCGGCCTTGACCCGGTCGGTGCGGATCAGCGTGCCGTCCAGCACCAGGTAATGCAGTCCGTCCTGCTTGGCCTTCCGTAACGCCTGACCGAGCTTGGGCGAGCGCGCCGACAACAGCGCCACCGTCTCCTCCACATACCGCCACGCGGTCGCCGTCGACACCCCGAAGCCAGCCCCGAGTTCGGCGCAGGTCTCTGCTTTGCGCAGGTAGACCAGCACCAGCAAGGCCTGCTGACCGGGGTTCAGCCGCCGCCAGAGCGACCCCATCGCCTTGCGGTGGCGCCGGATCACCCCGGCGACGTAGTTCAGAGTCTGATGCGACAAATCGACGGCGGCACGATAAAACAGCACCGGAAGCTCCTGGTTGCGACGGTGTGGGTTGTGGTGATCAACCCGTCTACCAGGAGCTTCTTCATGTCACCGGCCGAACACCGGCATCGCGATCATGCTGTGACCAGGTCACCCATCGGGGAGGTTGGAAAAGGTTCACTGGTTGCTCATCAATGCGGATCATGTCGCGTGGTAGATCGTTTCTGCGGCCAGTCCCAGCTCAGACCTCTGCGACGATCAAGAGAAGATCAAGGCAGAACACATCTGTATGGCGCCGCCGGTCAAACCCGTACACCACTCCCGTGGACGCTAACAAGTCTGTCTCTTCTCTGTCTCGTCTGCTGCATGTCTTCCGCGCTCCCCTCCTCGCGATCAAGCAGACTTTCCCTCCGCTGGTCGCTCTCACCCAAAGCCAAAAGAGCAGGCCCGCGATCAGCCGCGAGCCTGCCTGAGGGCGTCCAGGTCAGATACGGCCTGGGTGACGCGCGCGGTGTGCCGGTACGCCTTGAGGATCGCTGCGAGGTTGCCTGAGGCTAGTGCCGGATATGCGACTTCCGAGGTCCACAACCACAGCGGTGAGCCTGCGGTGGCGGTGCCGGGTAGCGAGGCGCCGCTGATGGCGGATGACGCCCTGACGCGAACCGCCAGGATGCTGGCGCGTGACGGCGTGATCACCTTCGACCGTGTACACCATCGTCAATCGGTCGTCAGGCTCGCCCTGCAACTGCTGACCCCCTGGAGGCACCGGGACGCCGACGCGGATGGTGTGACGGTCATCAGCGACAGAGGCCCCATCGCCACTCATCTCGGCTATGCCGGGTTCGGAGCCAGAGGGCTGGAGCATCATACGGATTCGTCCGCCCTCGACCTGCCACCTCGGCTGGTCATGCTCGTATGCGCCCGATCGGCGGACCGTGGAGGCGAGTCGTACGTGGCAGACGGGGCAACTGTCTACCGCGAACTGGCCTCCCAGTCACCGGAGCTGCTCAAGGCGCTACAACAACCGCGCACCGCCCGGTTCGCCAGTCACTGGGGATCAGTATTCGAGACGACCGGGGACGGCCGGATGAGAATTCGGCTGCGCCTGGACGGCGTGGAACACTTCACAACCCCCGCCGCCGAAGCTGTTCCCGTTCTTCGTGCGGCCATCGAAAGACACACACGCGAAATTGCGCTACTGCCCGGGCAGGGCTACCTGCTCGACAACTGGCGCATGTTGCATGGGCGCCGTAACTTCCGGGGGCCTCGCCTGATGTATCGGGTTCTGGGCGATCCCGTAGCCGGCTGTGTCCTACCGCCCGGTTTCGCCCCGTCGTCCAGGCAGGCGTTGCTTCCCCAGCAGCGTATCCCTGAGTGCCCTGCCGCCCTCCCGTCTGGAGAGATCTCATGAGCAGCGAGAGCGACGCGGCTGCCGACGCTTTCGGGGCCGAATACGTTCGTCAGCACCAGCGGCGTTTCCGCGACTGGCTCCTGATGTATCGGGGTTTCTCCGACGAAGGCGGCATCCTCGTCACGGCCAAGCACCCCGAGCAGTTGCTGCGTCTCATGAGCGACGCCGCGCAGAAGCAGTGGCGAACCCAGCCGGGCCTTCACCTGCCCACGCAACCTCGCATCATCGTGGAGAAGCCCCCGGCCCACGTACGAGCCGGGGCAACCCAATGAGACGCGACAAGGTCGCCAGCCACCAGGCGACCCTGCGCCTTGCTCACCCTTGCGGCGACCTGTCCGTCGCGCCACCGTCAAAGGACGTCCGATGAACAGCGTCATGCTGGCCTGCCTGCACCGGCAATTCTTCTCACCCATACCGCATACCGGCGAGCCGACCACGCAGGAGCGGGAAGACCTACCAGTGAGCGAGAACCAAGAGCAGTCGAGCCCCACCCCCACAAGGGCACGCTGACGATTGGAGTGCACATGAGCACGACATCGCGCACCACCCTGCTGATCTTGGACTGCTACACCGTCGAACCCTCCGGCCTGGGGGTTCCGCCGTACCTGTCCACCTACGCCCGAGCCGCCTACGGCGCGCTACGCACGGCGCAACCGCGCGCCCGGGTCGCCTACCTCACGATCGATGACGTCCGCTGGTGCCTGAACGGCGGCCAGCCGCATGAGCGGCCTCCACTGTCGGATCGGCTCACCTACTCGGCCACAGTCAACCGGGAGAATGCGCTCCGCCTGCTCCGCGACGCCGCCCTCACCGTGGTGATCGCGGGCGATGCCGTGCCTTCGGTGCATCTCCAGGCACAGAACGGTTCGATCGAGGAGATCACACGAGCCCTGGCCTGCACGCGCGGCCGTCGCGTACTGCTCGGCCCGCTGGCCACCTACGCGCTGGCCGACCCGGCCGCCTACGGCGGGTTGTTCGACGCCGTCCATACGCACACAATCACCTCGGCCGACATCACCGCCGGGACCCGGGAGGCAGCACCGTACGAGCGGCTGGCCGCCGACCGCGTCGACTACCGCGACTTGGTCAACCAGTTGTGCTGGACGCCGGTCGCCGAGATCGAGCTCTACCGCGGTTGTACCCGGCGCCGCTTCTGTGACTTCTGCAACGAGCCCGTCAAAGCCCCGGTCGTGGACTTCAGACCGGTCGAGGACGTCCTGGCCGAGGTGGCCATCCTGCACGCCGCCGGCATACGACACTTCAGGCTCGGGCAGCAGACCTGCTTCTTCTCCTACATGAACCGCGATGCCGGAGCCATCGAGAAGCTGCTGGCCGGCATCCGGGAATCCGCCGCCCCCGAGCTGGTGACCCTGCACATCGACAACGCCGACCCGCTCGCCGTCGCCTCACCGGCAGGGGCGAAGATCGCCCGCCTGGTCGCCGCATACTGCACCGAGGGCAACTGCGCGCCGATGGGCATCGAGTCCTTCGACCCGGAGGTCATCAAGCGCAACACCCTCACCTGCACGCCCGACATCCTCGTCCGGGCCGTCGAGCACGTGAACCAGGCGGGTGCTCAAGTCGGCCCCGGCGGGCTGAGCGTCCTGCTCCCAGGCCTCAACCTGATCTACGGCCTACCAGGTGAGACGCACCGCACCCACTACGAGAACCTCGCCGAGCTGGTGCGCATCCTGGACGCCGGGCTGCTGTGCCACCGCATCAACATCCGACAGGCCCGCGCCTACCCCGGCACGCCACTGGCCGCGATGCAGGAGCAGGAGGCGCCACCTTCGGCCGAGCACTTCACGAACTGGAAGGCGGACATCGACCATGTCTTCGACCAGCCGATGAAGCAGCGCGTCTACCCCAAGGGCCGCAACATCACCGACCTGCACTCCTTCTTCGTCACCACCCGGGGCACCTGGCATCGGCGCCTCGGCTCCTACCCCATCCAGGTCGTGGAACGTGACGTCGTCCGCCCGCTGTACGAGGTCGCCGACATGACCGTGACCGCCCACGCGCCCCGCTTCGTCTACGGAGAACGGAATGACGCTCCACCAGGCGTCTGACCACCGCCGCTCTGTGTCGCACGTTGGAGTGCTGGTGCCCTGGGCCAACAGGGTCGTGGAGACTGAACTGCCGGAGTGGGGCCGTGGACGGACGGTGTGGCACTATGCCCGTCTGGTGCCCGCCCACGGCGGTACGGCGCTGGATGAGGATTTCCTGTCCGGGCTGATCGAAGCCGTCCCGGCGGCGCTCCACCAGCTTTCCCGGCTATCGCTCGGCCGGGTCTACCTGGCGTGCACATCGGCGGCCTTCACCCAACTCGGCCGCCTCACCGAAGTCACGGCCGGTTCGCAGGTGCGCGTGGTCAGCGCGTTCGAGGCGATCCTGGCCCAGCTCCAGCAGCGCGGCGCGCGGAAGATCGCGTTGGTCACGCCCTACCCACGCGAGATCACGGAGGTCGAGGCCACCCAGTTCGCCGAGCGAGGCGTCCTTGTCACGGGCTCGGCGAGCCTCGGCCTGGCCGATGGATACGCCGAAGTCACCCTCAACCAACAGGCTGCGCTCGTGGATCAGTTGGGAAAGGAGGCAGTACGGCAAGCGGACGCGATCGTACTGTCCTGCACGGGCTGGCCCACCCAGGCCGCGATCACGATGCTGCGGCGTCGGCTGGGACGGCTCGTGACCTCCTCGAACGCCGCCATCGCCCAGCACGCCCTCGGGAGCGCCCGTGAACACCACCGATGAGACCTCCGAACTCGCCCCCCGCCTGTACGGCCTGGTCTCGGTCGTCAGCGCACAGGAGGAGGTGAAGACGGAAGTCGAGGCCAACCACGACAACAACCAGTGGTGGCCCCTGCACGTGGACGACTGGCGGATACGGATGCTGGTCGCCGGATGGAGCACCCGAGTGTCCTACGCCATGGTCGACGTCTACGCCGAGGTGGTGAAGAAGGCCGACGCCTACGGCTGGGACGCACTCATCGGCTTCCAGGACTCCGAGATCGTCGACCTCGTCCGCCCAATCGGCCTGGCAGACGCCCGCGTCCGCTACCTCCGCTCACTGGAGACCTTCGTCGCCACGTCGGAGGCCTGCGGCCGGCGCCCGCTCACCATGCCAGCCGACGAGTACATCGAGGCATTCGCCGTCGAGGTGAACGGCGCGTCCTACAAGGTCGCCCAGTGCGCCGCCCTCTACGCACGCGGCTACCACTGCGGCATCATCCCCGTGGACTCCGGCATGGTCGGCAAGCTCGCTCCGCTACTCGGCATACAGGTGGGCAGCGGGGCGTTTGCCCACGAGCGGATGCGGCTTCTGCTGGAGGCTTGCGCCGCCGCAGACGGCTCCCGCTACCGGGACCTCATCCTCGCCCGCGGGTACCGGGTCACCGTTCCCGATCAGGCAACGCCCACGTGGTGGCTGCACCTGGTCCTGATCTACTTCAAACGCCTGTTCCTCAACCCTCCGGCCAGCCCGAGAGTGTGCGCCAACAGGCCCGCCTGCTCCACCGTCCTCGACTGCGACCATCCGCCCCGCCGACGCCGGAGGTAGCCAGGTGCCCTGTCTTGGCGTGATCGGCAACATCTCAATCGACTCCACTCGGTACTCCGATGGCCGCACCTACGTCCTGATCGGCGGCGCCGCGTTACACGTCGCCCTTGCCGCTGCCCGAGCGGGAATGACCGCCCGCCCCGTTGCCGTCATCGGCGGCGATCTCGTCCGCCTGCGCGCTCGACCCTGGCCCGAGAGGCTCGACTTATCCCATGTGGCCAGCGTTGCAGGCGCATCCTGCCGGTTCGACATGACATACGGCGCAGAGGGTCAAATCATCGGACTGACCGCCGCCTACGGTTGCGCCACAGCCCTCACCGCTCATGCAGTGGCCGTGCTGGATCGATCAGGCTGCGACCACTGGCACGTGTGCTGCCGCCGCCCCTTGGACGTCCGACAGATCCTGGAGCGGCTCGTGATGGCGGGGCATCCGTTCAGCCTGGACTTCCACCTTGCCTCCGCCGCCGAGCAAATCCATGCGGCCAAGAACGCCCTGCCACACGCTGGCGCGGTGTTCGTCAACGCCGCCGAGTACCAGCTCTTGGACGATCTCGTCGCCGTGAACGAGCTCGCCACCGTGGTCGTCTCCGATGGGCCCCGCGCAGTCACCCTGCTGCGCCACGGCAGCGCGATCAGCGCCGAATTACCTCAAGGCGGCCCAGTGGCGGAGGTGACCGGCGCCGGAGACACCCTCGTCGGCACCTTCCTCGCCAAGGTTCTCCAGGGCGCTGAGGAACAGGAAGCGCTCGCGCCGGCCGTGACCGCAGCCACCCGCCAGGCTCGTGATCCAGGCCTGCCATACGAATCCCAGTGATCACCAGGGAGGCTCCACTGTGGCGCTCTACTACGTGGCCCACCGTCTGTTCGCCGCCCATGACCGCGCCTTGGGCGCCTACATCGCCCACCACCTCGCCCGCCGCTTCGGGCCAGACGCCGTGTTCCTCCCCTTTTGCGACACCGACGAGGAAACCCTCGACCACCCGTGCAAGGGCCGGCGCCTGTTCGAGCTGGACAGCGAACGCCTGGATTTGATCGACGCGATGGTCGCCATCCTGCACGGACCGAGCCTCGATGACGGTGTCTGTATGGAGATCGGCTACGCCGCCGGCCGAGGCGTCCCCATCCTCGTGGTCATCACCGACTTCCAGGTCTACGGCCCCACTGCGGACACCGCGCTGCGCATGCCGTTCCCTGACCCGCTCCTCCAGCACCTGGTGAACCGAGTCATCTCCGTGCCCCAGCTCGGTCCCCCGGGCGGCGAGAATGATCGGTTCCAGCGCTTCCTCGCCCAGAACCTTCACGCCGTCACCCAAGCAGCGATCGAGGTAGTCGACGCTCTAGCAGGCTCGCCCACGCCCGGTCCCGCCATGCCGCCACCCAGCATCAACGGCCGGCGGTTGGCCTATCTGGAGCCGTCCCCGTACGGAGGCGACGACTGGACCGCTCGGGTCACCGATGCCCTACGAGCCCACGGGTTCGCCACCCATCAGGCCGGGCGGTTCACCAACGCCGCGGCGGATCCCACCCTGACAGCCATTGCAGATTGGACCGCCCTGGCACACGCGAGCCTGGCCGTGGTGGACATCCGCGGGCCCGAAACGCCTCCTGGCGCGGCGTTGGTTATCGGCGCCTGCGCGGCCACCGGCCGCCCCGTCTACGCCCCCGAGCCAGGCAGCTGGTGGACCTTCGCCCACGGCCGCGAGCCCAACTACCGGAACCTCATGATCCAGTACGGCCTGACCGGCACCTTCAGCGATCTCGACGGACTCGCCAAACGTCTGGAGGCCTGATGGCAGCCGACCTCGCGATGTGGGCCGACCGCTACGAGGTGATCGTGCTGGAGGGTTGCGACGGGGTGGGCAAGACAACCTACGCCGTTGCGCTCGCCACCACATACGGCTACCAGCGGGTGCACGCCGATCGCACCCCGGAGGGAATGGATCTCTTCCAGCGCCACCAAACCATCTTGACCGTGGCCGGCCGCTTGGTCCTGGATCGCAGTTTCATCAGCGAACTGGTCTACGGTCCGCTGCTGCACGGCCGCTGCCGCCTGACCTCCTGGCAGATCACCGAGTTACTCGGCATCGTGGCCGCCCGCCGAGGTGTCCTCGTCCACCTCACCGCGAAACCCGAGCAGATCCGTGCCCGCCTTCTCGCCCGCGACGGGACGGCACCCACCCTCGACGAACTGCGGGCGCTCACAGCGCGATATTTCACGGTCTTCGCGGACCTGGCCCGTCATACGGAAGTTCTCACCGTGGACAACGAACAAGCCGCCTGACGCGACGTACGAGAGAAGCCGTTCGCCTGACCGACGGAACGATGGCCGCTAGGCTCACAACCTGTCCGTCACCCTCACGGAGCACATGAGGCTCCACGGTCACAGGAGAATCGGGTGCACCTCCGAGACGTCCAGAAGCGGGCCTGGGAGAACAAGCTGGCCAAGGGGTTCAACATCACCGACATGCCCTTGGAGTTCGCCCTCGCCCACGGCGAACTGTCCGAAGCGTTCGAAGCGGCCCGTAAGCACCCCGAGACCCTCGGCGAGGAACTCGCCGATGTCCTGCTCTTCCTGACCAGTATCGCGGAAATGTCCGGCATTGACCTCGATTCCGCTGTCGAGGCCAAGATGGCCAAGAACGAGACCCGCCGCTATGAACGCGGCGCGAATGGAACCTTGATCAAGGTTGGCGAAGAGCCCGAACAGGCCTGAGCACCAGGATCAAACCTGTACTGCTTCAAACTCATCGCACAGGGCTTGAACTGGAGTTCTCTGGAAGGGGAACGCAGCTCAGCAGTACTCGTTGATCAGCCCGTCGAATCCTTCCGGCTCGCTTCGGCCCAGGAGCACCAGCCAGCCGAACAGCGGGCGCCAGTTCCGCTGTCAACGGTTATACCGGCGGACACCAGAGAAGCACATGCCCCGTTGATGAGACGCCTGCAAGACTGAGCCGGATGTCCCGCGCGAGCGGGCTTCGACGAGCCTGCCCCGCCAGCAGGACTAACATCGCCCCACGCACAGGCGAACTCACCGGGCCGCACCTCTGAGCAGCGCCCCCCAGACCCGCTCCGCCTCGGCCACCGTCGTCCACACCGTCTCGTGGATCACGCCATCGGTGGAACGCCGGACGAACGCCAGCCCGCCCGCGACGCAGAACTCGTACCATGGCACGCAACGACTACACGTATGCCGGCGCACCCGAACCCGCCCGCACCGAGCGGCCGGGCTCGTCCATGCGAGCTGCTCGTGACCCCTCCGGAGAGGGGCCACGTGGAGGCCGTGATACTCCTCCAGCGGGTCCTGTGCCCCGCTCATCGCCGGCCCTCCGTACGAGGCAGCGCGAACCAGGTCGCCTTGCCCGCCAGTCCAGGGCACGTGGCGAACCCGTGCGGGATGCAGCCATACAGCCCGGCCGACAGCTCCGCCACGATCAGCAGCCCCCGGCCGCTCTCGGCTTGAGTGTCCGCACCCCTCGGCATCGGGCGAGCGGCTCCGGCGTCGACCACCATGCAGACCACTTCGACCGAATCGACTCGTACCACCAGCTCGTACGGCGCGTCACCGTACAGAACCGCGTTGGTGACCAGCTCGCTGACTATCAGAACCGCGTCCTCCACGAGATCCCGCTCCAGACCTACCAGCAGGAGCGCGCGCCGGACGAGGTTCCGGGCATCACCCACCGCCCGAGCGTCGTCGCGAAGCCGCCAGACCATGCTCTGCCCAACAGAGCTTGAGTGCTCCGCCGCCACAGCGGCCTCCACCGATTGGGCGGCTTCCGATGTGATCTCGCTGAACAAGAGATCCCTTCCGTACATTTTGATCCTTTTCTAGGGAATGTCGATTTTCTCCCGCTCTAGGTATGTCAATAAGCTTCCACCCCTTGCGTTTCGCTGTCCATTTCCTGTCATGGCCAGAGGCGGAGCGGAAACTTTGACTTTCAGTCTGCCCAGGTGAAGACTTATCTTGTAGAAGAAATCAGCGCACATTCGAGTCCCAAAAAGCCCTTCGGCTGGGGCTCGTTGTCAAGTTTCGTCAAGCACTCGTCAAGATGCCGGGGAGGACAGGTGAGGGATAGTCATGGGCAACGACCTTGATCCGCGTCTGACACCAGTTCAGCGCTTCGGCAAGGAGCTGGCGCGGACCCGCAGAGAGCACGATTTGACACAGGCAGCGCTCGGCAAGCGCTTGGGGTGCTCGTCATCGCTTGTGGCGCATGTTGAGAAGGGGGACCGGACGCCGAAGCCCGACTTCGCCGCAGGATGCGATCAGATTTTCGGGACACGCGACCGCTTCGTCCGCCTGTGTCGCAGCATCACATCTCCGTCCGGGCCAGGCTGGTACCTCCGGTGGACAGACGAGATCGAGCCCTCGGCACGCGTTCTCAGAAGCTGGGATCCCCTCCTGTTCCCTGGCTTGCTCCAGGCCGAGAACTACGCCAGAGCTGTCTTTCGAGGCGGGCTCGCGGGGACCTCAGACAAAAGCGTTGAGGATGGCGTCAGCGCTCGCATGCATCGCCAGCTCATCCTCGACACCGAAACACCGCCCACGCTGTGGGTCCTCCTTGATGAGATGGTGCTTCGTCGCCCTGTCGGGGGTCCGCAAGTCATGGCCGCGCAACTGGAGCATCTCCTTGCCGTTGCCGACCGCCCCTACGTGACGGTGCAAGTCGTCCCCTTCGACACCCCGTGTACCGCCGGCCTGCTGTCCGGCTTCATCATCGCTGAGCTACTGGACGGTCCCACGGCTGTATCGGTGGACTCCGCAGGTAGAGGCGAGGTGTCAGCTGAACACGACTTCGTTACGCTGATCTGGGATAGATATGACAAACTACGAGCAGAGGCGTACCGTCCGGGACAGTCTCTAGAGATGATCGAGGAAGCCCGAGACCAATGGAAGCTCAAGACCTAATCCATGCGGACCTCCTCCGGGCGGCATGGAGGAAGAGTTCCCTCAGCGGCGACAACGGCGGAAACTGTGTCGAGGTCGCCAGCAATATCCCCGGAATCGTCGCCGTGCGTGACAGCAAGAACCCGAACGGCCCCGCGCTCGTCTTCACCCCGGGCGAGTGGCGAGCCTTCCTCGGCGGTGTCAAGCTCGGCGAGTTCGACGCATAGTCTGATTGCCCTCGGCAACGAGACTCTGCCATCCCTTTTGGGGTATGCGCCGTTTCTATATTGCATTCGCCGGCGCCTGACCACTTCCGGCGGTCAGGCGCTTTTTTACGTCATCGACCAGGCGTCAAAGGCAGAGATCGAGACGCGGACGATCAAGCTGCCAGCGCCGTATCAAGGTAAGTGATGTCGCTGGTGGCCACGTACAGGCGCCAGCTCAGCACACCATGGCGCGTCACGACGGTGACGCGGACGCCGGCGGCGGTGAGCCAGGCGACGAGGCCAGCAAAGTAGCCGTCTCCCGAGCCGATGACGACCCGTTCGAAGCGCAGGTCGATGCGGTCGCCGATGGCCATCTCCGTCAGCACGCTGTCTGCCCCGTCTGGGCCTGAGCGGATCAGGATCTGGGCCCCACGGAGCCCGCGACCGACCTCGACAAGCGAGCGGGGATTAACTCCAACGACGAACTGGTCCAGAGGGCCGACCGGCACCCGCTGCCGGTATTCGCTCATGGTCTGCTCGACCTCCGCCATGGTCGGCAGGGGTGACGCGGTCAGGTTCTCGATGTCCAGTAAGTGAATCGCACGCCCGTCACGCAGGGATCGCACCGCCGCCCCCACTCACCTCGACTACATGGCAATGAGAAGACTAGTTGCTGTGAACTCTGTATGCAATCAAACTCTAGGGTGTGTACACACCAACGTCTTAGCGCTAGAGTGGCGTCAACGGTGGCCGGGTCGACACTAGAGAAGCGCGTGCCGCGTTGATGAGATGCCTGCAAGACTGAGCCGGATATCCCACTGACTGAAGGAGATGGGCCACCTCGTGGCGAAGCTGACGTTGCCGCAGCTTGAGCGGCACCTGTTCGGAGCGGCCGACATCCTCCGGGGCAAGATGGACGCCTCGGAGTTCAAGGAATACATCTTCGGGATGCTGTTCCTGAAGCGCGCTTCCGACCAGTTCGACGTGGTGCGGGCCGAGCTCATCAAGAAGTGGCTCTCCCAGGGCAAGAGCCAGGAGGAAGCCGAGCGGATGGCTGGCTCCCCTGCGTTCTACCGGGGCGAGAGCTTCTTCGTGCCCCAAGAGTCACGCTGGTCGTACATCAAGGACCACTCCCGGGAGAAGAACGCCGGCAACCTGCTCAACAAGGCGCTGGAAGGGCTGGCCAACTACAACTCCACCGCCCTGGAGGGCGTGCTGGAGCACATCGACTTCATGCGCAAGGTCGGCCAGTCGACCATCTCCGACAAGCGGCTGCAGCAACTCATCGACCACTTCCATCGGGTGCGGTTGCGCAACGAGGACTTCGAGTTCCCCGACCTGCTCGGCGCGGCGTACGAGTACCTGATCGGGCAGTTCGCCGACTCGGCCGGCAAGAAGGGCGGGGAGTTCTACACTCCGCGCGGCGTGGTGCGGATGATGGTCAGCCTGGTCAAGCCGAGGCCCGGCATGCGCGTCTACGACCCTTGCGCCGGCTCGGGCGGCATGCTCATCCACGCCAAGGAGTACATCGACGAGCACGGCCTGGACTCACGCGACTTGACCCTGGCGGGGCAGGAGGCGGCGGGCACCACCTGGGCCGTGTCGAAGATGAACATGATCCTCCATGGCGTGCTCAACGCCGACCTGGAGAACGAGGACACCCTCGCCGACCCCAGGCACTTCGAAGGCGGCGAGCTTGCCCGCTTCGACCGGGTTCTCACCAATCCGCCCTTCTCTCTGAACTACTCGGCCGCCGACATGAAGCAGACGGAGCGCTTCAAGTACGGGTACGCGCCGGAGAGCGGCAAGAAGGCGGACCTCATGTTCGCCCAGCATGTGCTCGCCGTCCTCACTCCTGATGGCATCGGCGCGACGGTCATGCCGCACGGCGTGCTCTTCCGCGGCGGCAAGGAGAAGGACATCCGGGAGGGAATCATCAAGGACGACCGCCTGGAGGCGGTGATCGGCCTGGCGCCCAACCTCTTCTACGGCACCGGAATCCCGGCCTGCATCCTCGTCCTGCGCGGCACCGACCCGCGGCCCGCCGATCGGCGCAACAAGGTGCTCTTCATCAACGCCGACCGCGAGTTCACCCCCGGCCGCGCGCAGAACTACCTCGACCCGCAGCACGCCGAGAAGATCGTCGCCGCGTACGAGGAGTACCGGGACATCCCCGGTTTCGCCCGCGTCGTGGACATCAAGGAACTGCGGGAGAACGACTTCAACCTCAACATCCGGCGGTACGTCGACAACACCCCGCCGCCCGAGCCCCAGGACGTGCGCGCCCACCTGCACGGCGGCGTCCCAAAGGCCGAGGCGGCGGCCAAGGCCGGACTGTTCGAAGCGTTCGGCATCGACCCGGCCGCGCTCTTCGTTGAGCGCGATGCCGACTACTACGACTTCCTGCCCGAGGGATGGAAGGCAACGGCCGAACGCCTTCCCTCCTTGGCCGAGCCCACCGAGGCCCGGCTGCGCAAGGCGTTCTCCGAGTGGTGGATACGGCACAGCAAGCGGCTGATCGAGTTGCCCGACACGCACAAGGTCATGGAGACTCGGGCCGAACTGCTCGACTCCTTCGTCACTGAGCTGCTGCCGCTGAAGGTGCTCGATCGGTTCGAACTGGCCGGCATCGTGGCCGCCTGGTGGGGCGAGGCGCAGTACGACATCAAGACTCTAGGGCTCAACGGGTTCGAGGGTGTGGTCGAGGGCTGGCTGACAACGATCGAGTCGGCGTTCGAGCTGGACGAGGAAGAAGTCGAGTATTGGGACAAACAGAAGGTCGCTGCGGAGAAGCGCAAGGCACGCGACCATCGGGTTGTTCCTGCCCTCATCCCGGACTACCTCATGGAGTTGGAGGAGGCCGAGGCAGAGTACGCCGAGCTGAACGCTCAGCTGAAGGCGGCTACGGCCAAACCGTCCGAGGACGACGAGGACGAACCTGCAGAGGAGCAGCTCTCCGAGACCGCACTCAAGAATCTCAAGGCGCGTACGGCCGCCGCCCGCAAGAAGGTCGGAAAGCTGGAGGACCACTTCCTGCCCCGGCTCCGAATGGCCATCGCTGCTCTCGACAATGGCTCGCGGCGCGACCTAGTGATCGATGTCCTCCGGTCCCAGCTCTCGTCCCGGTTGGAGTCCCGTACGACTGCTGCCCGCCGGTTGGCCGAGTCGGCGTTCCACGTCTGGGCCGACAAATATGCGATCACGCTACATGATCTCGAAACCCAGCGCGAAGCGGCTGCTGTTCGCATGAAGAACTACCTTAGGGAGCTTGGCTATGCCTGAGACGTGGATTGAAAGCACCTTGGGTGACCAGTTGCGCGAGAAGCCTCGTAATGGATACTCCCCAAAAGAGGTCGCGTCCTGGACCGGAACACTCGCTTTGGGACTGGCCTGTATTAGCTCTACTGGATTCTCTCCTACCCAGCTTAAAAATGTTCCTTCTAGGGATCGCCGTAATCTACAAGCCCTTCTCCATGACGGAGATCTACTGATCACCCGTGCGAACACAAGGAATCTTGTTGGTCTTGTTGGCCGCTATCGAGATATAGGGAACCCATGCATTTATCCTGACCTCATGATGCGGCTAGTCCCTGCCCACTCAGTCACTCCAGACTTCTTTGAAGTTCTCCTTAGGAGTGCAACGGTTCGTCGCCAAATACAGGCAATTTCGCAGGGTACTTCCGAGAGTATGGCCAAGATATCTGGCACGAGTATAGCAAAAGTTTGCCTACTAATTCCGCCAGCGAATGAGCAGCGGTGGATCACAAAGATCCTTGACGCTCTCGATTCGCAGATCACCTTCACCGAAAGTAGAATTAGAAAAACCGTAACCATCAGACTCGGACTCGCTCATGACTTGATTCCAGTAAGCAGCGACCCGCTTCTGCTTGGAGATGAGTGGGAACTGATTCCGCTAGCTGAGGTAGTCCCGTCTGCTGATTACGGAATCTCAACCGCACTGGAGGGTGATGAGACAGGCACCCCAACCTTGAGGATGAACAATCTGTCAGGCGGACGCATTCGCCTTCATGAGGTGAAGTACTCGCCGGCTTCCGTTCCAGGCCACTTGATCCTCCGCGATCGAGACGTGCTCTTCAATCGAACGAATAGTATAGACCATGTCGGACGCACCTCAATTTGGCGTAACGAAATTTCGCGGCCAACAACATTCGCTTCCTATCTGGTACGCCTGAATCCGAACCTTGATCGCCTGCACCCCGAATATCTAGTGCGCTGGCTGAATCAGCCTGCAATTCAACAACGAATCAGACGTTACGCAACACCGGGGGTGCATCAGGTCAATATCAATCCTACCAATTTGCGACGAACGCTCATTGAACTACCAACAGATCTGTCCATCCAGCGGAAAATAAATGACGTGCTCACAGAAAGCGAGCGAACGATAGATCAACTACGGCAGGAGGCATCTCGCCTTCAAATGCTCAAAGCGGGCCTCATGGAAGACCTGCTGACGGGGCGGGTTCGGGTTTCGGAGGCAGAAGCCGTACTGGAAGGTCTTTCGCCTTGACCGGGGCCAGCACTGCTCGCACCGGCCAGACGACGATTTGCTCGGGGGTGACAATGTTCAGGTGTTTACGGAGGGGAGTCGGAAGGTGACCGACTACGAATACACGCTGGTGGAGCGTCACCTGATCGAGCAGCTCAAAAGCATGGGTTGGAAGCACGCGGCCGGGGCCGAAGAAGGCGCGGTCCTGCCCCGCATCGCGAAGGCATCCCTGCGCACCACCTTCGACGAAGTGATCCTTGAAGACCAGGTACGGGACGCCCTCGCCCGCATCAACCTCGACGGCCAGGGCAACCCCTGGCTGGACGACACCAGGGTCAGCCAGGCCTACAACGCCCTGACCCGAGTCCCCGCCGCCAGCCTCCTGGAAGCCAACAAGCACGTCACCGATCTCCTGATCAAGGGCGTCGCCGTGGACGGGCCCGACGGCGGTAGGGACAGGACGGTCCACTTCATCGACTGGAAGACCCCGGCGAACAACGACTTCACCGTGGTCAACCAGTTCCGCGTGGACGTCCCCGGCACCGGCGGCAGCAAGTCGATCGTCCCCGACCTCGTCCTGTTCGTGAACGGCATCCCCCTCGTCGTCGTCGAGTGCAAGAAGCCCACCCAGAGCAACCTCGGCGTGGCAGTGGACCAGATCCGCCGCTACCTCCACAGCGCCACCGGCACCCCGAAACTCTTCCACTCCGTGCAGCTGACGGTCGCGACCAGCGGCGAGGACGCCAGGCTCGGCACCATCACCGCCGCCCACGAGCACTACGTCCCCTGGCGCGACCCGTACCCCCTGACCATGACGGAGCTGGCCACCCGGCGGAACAAGACCGAGGAGCAGCTCAGCAAGCAGGAGATCCTCGCCGCAGGCGTGCTCGACCCGGTCAATCTGCTCAACATCGTCCACAACTTCGTCACCTTCATGACCATCGACACCGGCACGACGGTCAAGGTGGCACCCCGCTACCAGCAGTTCCGGGCGGTGGAGCGGACTGTCCACAGGCTGCTGACGGGCAAGCCGGGTCAGCGCGGCGGAATCATCTGGCACACCCAGGGCTCGGGCAAGAGCCTCACCATGACCTTCCTGGTCCGCCGGCTGCGGTCGATCGCGGAACTCGCGCACTACAAGGTCGTGGCCGTCACCGACCGCACCCAGCTCCAGGACCAGCTCCAGGAGACCATGCAGCTGAGCGGCGAAAAGGTGGACATCGCCAAGAGCAGCGCCCGCGCCAGGACCTACCTCGGCCGGAGCGGCCCCGGCGTCGTCTTCGTGATGATCCAGAAGAACCAGGACGGCTCGCCCAAAGATCGTATGGACATGGGCGAGGTCAACACCGACGACTCCATCGTGGTGCTGATCGACGAGGTGCACCGCTCGCACACCGCCTCCCTCGGCGCGAACCTCCGCGATGCACTGCCCAACGCCGCCCGGATCGGCTTCACCGGCACGCCGATCATGACGAAGAAGGGCCGGCGCAAGACCAGCGTGGACCTCTTCGGCTCGTTCATCGACACCTACCGCCTCCGTGAAGCCGAAGAGGACGGCGTAGTCGTGCCGATCCTGTACGAGGGCTTCAAGGTCAAGGGGGCGCTCCGTGACGGCCAGGACATGGACGAGCTCTTCGAGGAGGAATTCGAGGACCTGACCGACGAGGAGCGACGGCAGCTCCAGCAGCGCTGGGCCACCAAGGGCACGGTCTCGACGGCTCAGAAGCTCGTCGATGTGAAGGCCAAGCACATGCTGCGCCACTACGTGGACAAGGTGCTGCCCGAGGGCTTCAAGGCCCAGGTGGTCGCGCACGACCGGGAGACCACGCTGCGCTACCGGGATGCGTTACTCGACGCCCGCGACGAACTGGTCAGGGACGTCATGAAGCTGCCACCGAAACTGCTGGACCGCGACCCGGACGAGCTGAAGCCGCGTCAGGCGCAGCTCGTACGGGCCTACCGGCAGCTCGACCTGCTCAAGCGGATCGACTTCGTGCCGGTCATCTCCGAGGGGAACGCGAAGGACGAGAGCCGGTTCGACGAGTGGACCGACGAGGCCAAGCAGAAGGCGAGGGTCGACGGCTTCACCCGCCCCTTCGGGGAGAACGACATCGCCTTCGTGATCGTCAAGTCGATGCTGCTGACCGGCTTCGACGCGCCGATCGAGCAGGTGATGTACCTGGACCGCAAGATGGAGATGCACGACCTGCTCCAGGCGGTGGCCAGGGTCAACCGGACCGCGGACGGCAAACCGTACGGCTATGTGGTCGACTACCGCGGGGTGGCGCAGAACCTCGTGGACGCGCTGCGCATCTACGCCGGCGAAAGTTTCGACTCGGGGGAAAGCAGGGACGTCGCGGACGCGTTACGCGAGATGCGGGTCGAGATCGCCAAGCTGGAGCCGCAGCTGCAGCGGCTCCGGATGATGTTCCGCGATCCCGTGGACGTGGACGGTTGCGTTCTGGACCTTGCCGATCCGCAGCGGCGCGACAGGTTCAACGCCGAGCTGGCCATCTTCGCCCGTACGGTCAACACGGTGCTGCCGGATCCGGCCGCGAAGCCGTACCTGCCGGATCTCAAGCGGTTCATGGTCATCAAGCTGACCGCCAACCGGCGCTACCGCGTGGACGGCGGCGAGTTCGATCCGGGCGCGTACGGCAAGAAGATCAAGCTGTTGATCGACGAGCACGTGACCTCGCTGGGCATCGAGCAGCAGCTCCCGCCGATCGCGCTGACTGCGGCCAACTTCGCGGCGAAGGTCGAGGAGATGACCGGCGGTTCGCGGGCCAAGGCGTCGGAGATGGAGAACGCCATCAGGCACCACATCGAGGTGCACCGCGGCCAGGACCCGGCCCGCTACCAGCGTCTCAGCGAGCGCCTGGTGCAGATCCTGACCGAGCTCAAGGACGAATGGGACCAGCAGTTGCTCGCGTTCAAGGATCTGATGGAGGACATCGTGGAGGATCGGCGGGACAACCCGCACAATCTCAGCCCCGTTGAGAACGCTCTGTTCGGCCTGCTGCTGACCGAGCTGGCCACCTCCGCCGAGGCCGTCGACGACCCGCGGTACGTCGAGGCCAGCCGGGAGATCTACCTCAAGGCGACGCGGACCATCCACCTGCGGGACTTCTGGAAGAAGAGGCAGGACGTGGAGGACTTCCGGAAGGAGATTCTCGAGATTCTGGTCACCCACGATCTGGGGGATTTCCATCGGCTCGATCAGGTCGCCGACAAGGCGCGTGACGTGGTTCAGCAGAACCGGGCGGACATCCCGAGGGCATGAGGGTGGCATGCTGGTGACCGTGAGTGATTTTCCTGGAGTCCTGCGGGTCGGTGACCTTGAGGTCGCCGTCTCGGTCAGTGAGCGCCGCAAGAGCGTGCGGCTCACGGTGGAACGGGACGCCTCCATCACCGCGGTCGTCCCCTCGCAGTTTTCCCGGATCGAGCTGACCAAGGTGGTCGAGGCCAAACGCTCGTGGCTCTACGGCAAGGTCGCCGAGAAGCGGGATCTCGGCGAGGCGTCACCGGACAAGGAGTTCGTCTCCGGTGAAGGCTTCCTCTATCTCGGTCGCTCGTACCGGCTGCGCATCGTCGACTCCGGTGACGTACGCCTGATTCGCGGGCGGCTGGAGCTGGCCCGAGGCGGTGGCCCGAAGGAGCTGGTCGACTGGTACCGCCGCGTCGGCCAGCCCTGGCTCACAAGGAGGGTTCAGCCGTGGGTGACGCGGATCGGAGTCGAGCTGGGCGGGCTGCGTGTGCGCCCGCTCGGCTATCGCTGGGGCTCGTGCTCCCGTGACGGCCAGGTGAACATCCACTGGGCGACGATGCAGCTCCCGCCGACTCTGATCGACTACGTGCTCGTGCACGAGCTGGCGCATCTCCATCGCGCCGATCACAGCGCCGAGTTCTGGCGGATCGTGGAGCGTGCGCTTCCCGGTCATGAGGACTACCGCGAGCGGCTCCGCCGTACGGGAAATGATCTTTGGTTGCCTGAGGAAGGGCGATAGATGCACGACGACGTCACGGTGAACGCGGCGGACATCGCCCGGCTTGCCGACGTCGGCCGGGCCGCGGTCAGCAACTGGCGCAAGCGGTTCGACGATTTTCCTCAGCCTGTGGGCGGAACCGCGACGAGTCCGGCCTTCTCCCTCGTCGAGATCGAGAGGTGGCTTCGCCGGCACAACCGCTACGTGGAAGTGGCGCCTGTCGAGCGGCTCTGGCAGAGGCTCCGATCGGCCACCGATGACCTGCGGCTCGGCGAGGCCGTGGGATTCGCCGGGACCGTGCTCCTTCACCTGCGGCAGGAGCCCGGACTCGATGGAAGGGCTCTTTTCAAGCGTTTGCGGAAGACAACTCCGGACGGCCTCGACATCGATGCGGAGCTCGTCGCGGCGATCGTCGACGTGGGCCGGGCCGAGAATCCGGTCGATGTGTTCGACGGCATCCTTGATCGCTACGCGGAGCTTCACTCCCGCCGGCTGCTCGCCACCCCCCGGGACGTGGCCAAGCTCATGGCGCGCATCGGCGAAACCTCAGGACTCGTTGTGCTCGACCCGTCATGCGGGATGGGAACGCTGCTCCTGGAATCCTCCGGATCACGCACGCTTGGCCAGGATCTGAGCGAGAGCGCGGCCCGGCTGGCCGCCATCCGCCTACGGCTCCACGATTACGATTCGCGCGTCGAAACGGGTGACTCGCTGCGCGCTGACGCCTTCGCCGGGGAGCAGGCGGAGGTGGTGATCTGCAACCCACCC
Source organism: Nonomuraea sp. NPDC049480 (assembly GCF_044465905.1). NCBI lineage: Bacteria > Bacillati > Actinomycetota > Actinomycetes > Streptosporangiales > Streptosporangiaceae > Nonomuraea > Nonomuraea sp. NPDC049480. The sequence continues at coordinate 3,351 of NZ_JBITMD010000036.1, read as the reverse complement.
TTCAACGAGCGCAGCTGGGGCTACGAGGAGCTGACCAGCGATCCCCGCTGGGAGTACGGCCTGCCACCCCGTGGGGAGTCGGAACTCGCGTGGGTGCAGCACTGTCTGGCACATGTGCGGCCCGGCGGCACGGTGGTCATCATGATGCCGGGTGTCGCCGCGAGCCGCCGGACAGGTCGCCGGGTCCGGGGGAATCTGCTGCGCGCCGGAGCGCTCCGGGCGATCATCACGCTCTCGGCCGGTGCCGCCCCCGCTTCCAGCGGGGCCCCTGATCTGTGGGTCCTGCGCAGGCCTGAAGCCGGCGTTCAACCGCCGTCCGAGGTCCTGATGGTGAACGCCGGAGAGAACCTGGCTCTCGCCGAGACCGCCTGGCAGGCGTTCCGCGAATCCAGGGACCTTCCTGAAGGCAGCGACGTCGTGAGGATCATCGACCTCCTGGACGAAGATGTCGACCTGACGACCAGCCGGCGGATATCGATCCTCGGGCAACCTGACCCGTCGAGCTTCTCCGCCCTGCGGGAGAAGGCGGCGGCCTTGGCCAAGTCGCTGGCCGCCACCCTGCCTCGCCTCTCGCCCGCCCAAGGACACGATCGGGCGATGTCCAGCATCGGAGAGCTTGCCCGCGCCGGGGTCGTGACCATCCTTCAAGGCCCGCTCAAACTCCCCGGCGAGGGCGAGCTTCCCGTCCTCACCACCAAGGACCTCCTACTGGGGCGGGCGCCCACGGGTCACAGCGCCGACGCCCCCGGGCTCCCACGGGTGGAGCGCGATGACGTCGTCTCTCCGATCGTCACGGGCAGCGGCTGGTTTCCCCGGGTCATGACGGAATCTGGGGCGGTCCTCGGCCCTCAGCTCCTGCTCATCCGCGCCGACCCCGACCGGCTGGACCCTCACTTCCTGGCCGGTTGCCTGCGCGCCGCCAGCGGCTCAAGAGCCCGGCCCGGTACGTCGGTGCGGCTCGATCCTCGCCGCGCGCAGCTGCCCAGGCTGGCCATCGACGAGCAACGCCGGTACGGAGACGCCTTCCGCCAACTGCTGGCCTACGAGGACGCCACCCGTGCGCTTCGCGAGATCAGCGATAATCTTGTGGCGGCCGGTATCGACGGCCTTTTCCACGGAAGCCTGTATCCCGAGTGATCCCTTCTGGAGGCATGGGTGACTCTCGTTCTTGATCGCTACCGGCTTGATCCCGTCCATCTCGGAAGGGGTGGAATGGGCGTGGTCTGGGGCGCCCAAGACGAGAAGCTCGGGCGACGGGTGGCGATCAAGTTCATTCGGTTTCCCGATGGGGTGCCCGATCCCGAGCTTGAGGCCCGGTTCACCCACGAGGCGAAGATCATGTCGAGGCTCGCCCACCCGGGCGCGCCCGTGCTGCACGACTTCGGCAGCTACCAGGACCCGGCCCTCGGGAGCCGCCTGCTCATGGTGATGCAGTTCGTCGAGGGCACGGGAGTCGACGACGTCGTCGCCGAGCACGGGCCTCTCCCGCTGGGATGGGTCGCGTCCATCGGCGCCCAGGTGGCGGCCGTGCTGGCGGCGGCACACGAGCTCGGCATCCTGCACCGAGACCTGAAGCCGCCCAACCTCATGCTGCGCCGGGACGGTTCCATCCAGGTCGTGGACTTCGGCCTGGCCCTGATGGACGATCCCGAGCTGACCAAGCTGACCAGGACCGGCCAGCAGCTCGGCACCGCCGCCTACATGTCCCCCGAACAGGTCAGCGCCGGTAAACCCACGGAGAGGAGCGACATCTACTCGCTGGGCGCCGTGCTGCACGAACTCCTCACCGGTCGGCATCTGTTCACCGGACCGTCCGAATACAGCGTGATGGACCAGCACATCAACACACCTCCCGCACCGGTCGGGCAGCTCCGGCCGGATGTGCCGAGGGAGCTGGACGAGCTGATTCTGTCCATGCTGGAAAAGCAGCCGGAAGACCGCCCTGCGACGGCGGCCGAGGTGCACGATCGGCTCATGCCGTTCCTCGCGGGGACGGGACCGCTCGGCGACATGACAGTTCCCGGCTCGAGCCCTGTCCGGATGTACGCGCACGCGATCAGCCGCACTCTCACTGACGGGGCCCGGTCAGGGGTTCCTGCTATGAGGAACACCCCGGCGGATGACGACTTCAGCCGCAGTGACATCGGGCGTGCTCGCAGAGAGGCGATGTCGCTGGTCAGAGAGTCGCGCTATGGCGATGCGGCAGGCGTACTCGCCGAAGTCGCCGTCCCGGCAAGCCGCAACCTCGGCGCGGCCGACCCGGACGTGATCGGCCTGCGCGGACAGCTCGCGGATGTCCTGTTCGCAAGCCAGGACCATCGGCAGGCCGCACGCGAGTTCCGGCAGATCGCGGACGACCTGCTCCTTGAGCCGGTGCCTGACCACGAGCAGATTTCCCAATGCAGGCTGCAGGAAGCGACCTGTCACGTCCACGCGGGCGATCCCGAGCTCGCGCTCCACATCATGCACGAACTGCTGGCGGATGAGATGAGCCGCTTCCCCGAGGACGACGCGCGGCTCTTGGAGTTGCGTCGCCAGATAGGGGAGCTGGAAGTCGGCGTCGGCGATGTGGACAAGGCTCGCGTCACCCTCACGGACTTGCGGAATGACCTCACCAGGCTCTACGGCCCAGACCACGGCGCGACGATCCGCGTGTCCGAGTTGCTGGCAAGTCTTTCCTGACGGCGTTCGCCGTTTGCCCGGATCGCGCATACGACCAGGGCAGTGAGCGGAGCGCACCCAGAGGATCGGGCAGACGGCAGGGAGGCATGCTGGGACCTGCTCGCCGTACCCGAAACGGTGACCGCAGCGCGTCGGCTCGTGCGCGAAGCCCTCACCGCGTGGGGCCTGTCCGCTCTGGCCGACGACCTGACCGTGGTGGTATCGGAGGTCGTGACCAACGCGGTCGTGCACGCGAAGTCCGCGATGACCCTCTCCCTGCACCGGCAGGGCCGAAGCGTCCGGGGCGAGGTGGCCGACCACAGCCCCGTCTGGCCGACTCCGCTGCCGGCGGGACCGAACGAGGAGCACGGACGCGGACTGGCAATCGTCGCGGCCTACTCCGCGCGTTGGGGCGTCGATCCGGCGCCGGACGGCAAGATCGTCTGGTTCGTCTGCGAGGAACGCCAGGCTTCATGAACGAATCGTCGATGCCCGAGAGAGCCTGGCCCAGGCGCATAAAGCACGGAGATGGCAGGTTGTGACCATGCGAACACCTTCAGCGAAGTACTTCAATACCACCGGGCCTTGCGACAAAGCCACGTAGTTAAGTGGCGGGGTCGGCTGTCAATTCGGGCGTTCGGTCAGTTGGTGGCGTATTTGGCGTCAGGGAGTAGTGCCCGGGGGATGTGC
>NZ_JBITMD010000035.1:0-107101 GCF_044465905.1 Nonomuraea sp. NPDC049480 | reverse complement strand
GCGGGCGTTCAGCCGTTGTCCGTCGAGGACGGGCTGGCCCTGTTCGACACCGCCGTATCGTCCGGCCGGGCCGTGCTGATCCCCGCACGATTCGCCCGGACTAGGACCAAGGTCCGCCGCGGCCGCCCCACCCAGGGGCTGGCGGAACGGCTCGCCGCGATGGACCAGGACCAGCGGCGGGCCGCGCTGTCCGACCTGGTCAAGGGCCAGGTGGCCGCCGTGCTCGGCTTCGCCGACGAGTCGGCGATCGAGTCGCGGCGCCTCTTCCAGGACCTCGGCTTCGACTCGCTGACGGCGGTCGAGCTCCGCAATCAGATCAACGCGGCCACGGGGCTGCGGCTCCCGGCCACGCTCATCTTCGACTACCCGACTCCCCACGACCTGACGCGTTTCGTACTGGAGCAGCTCTTCCCGGCCGCCGCGGCCGCGGAGCCCGACGTGTCCCGAAGCGACACCGAGGTACGCCGGCTCCTGACCACCATCCCGATCTCCCGGCTGCGTGCGGCCGGGCTGCTGGAAAGCCTGTTCAGCCTGGCCGGCCCGGATGAGGACGGAGAGATGAACGGCAGGACCGAGGAGATCGACACCATGGACACCGACCTCCTGATTCAGCTCGCCCTCGAGGGCGGGAGTTCCTAGGCAGAACGCCGATCAAAGGAATGATTATGACCCTGGTAACCACTTGGACGACGCTCAACGAATCCGACTCGGCGGACCTGGTGCTCTGCGTGGACTTCACCGAGACCGGCCGGGCGGAGGCCGGCTTCCCCGATCTGGTGCGGAATCTGGACTACGACGCGACTTTCTGGCACGTGCACCCGCCCGCCGTGGCGCCCGGTTCCGACGTTGACGGAGCCGACTATGTCCGTTCCTGGATCGAGCCCATCAAGGAGAGCGGCCGCAAGGTGCACGCGGTCATGGGCTACTGCGTGGGCGCCGTGTACGCGGCCGAGCTGGTCGACCTGCTGGCCGAGCTGCAGGGCAAGGCGCCGAAGCTCATCGTGTTCGACCCGGAGCCCACGAGCCTGGAGAACGTCTATTTCCAGTTCGGCAAGGTCTTCGGAATCCTCTCTTCGATTCTCAGCGAGGAGGACGTGGCCCAAACACGGGAGACCATGGACCGGCTGCTGCAGGTCGAGGGGATCACGGTGGAGGGCTACGCGGCCCAGCTGTACGCGGCCTTCCGCGATGTCGGTCACAACGCGTTCGAAAGGGCCGGTTTCGACGTCGAGTACTCCGAGGAGATGTGGGAGACGCTGGGCGCCTTCCTGTCCTTCCTGACCTACGCCGATCACCTCGACCCCTGGGAGGGCTGGCGGAGCGCCGCCGCGGTGACCTCCTCCAATCCGCGCAACGGCCTCAACCGCATGCGCGAAGCCGGACGCGACAACGTGGTCGCCGAAGAGCTCACGTTCACCGAGGGTCACGACGTGCTGCTCACGTCCGGCGATGTCGCCCGGGCCGTCACCAAGCTGCTGGAGAGATGATTATGGAGCAAGTGCTGAGCCAGCGCGCCGCTCGCAAGGAGCAGGCGCTGTGGATGCTGGAGGAGTTCGTCCCCGGTACGGGGGTCAACAACCTGGGCGTGGCGTTCAGCGTGGCGGGCCGGGCGAGCCGTCCCCTCATGCTGGAGGTGATCAACCGCCTGATGTGCCGCCACGAGGTCCTGCGTACGGTCTTCCGCATCGACACCGATGGGATGACGCGTGAGGTCGTGCCGCCCGAGGAGGCCGGGCTGCGGTTCGAGGAAGGCGGTCCGGGCGCCGGGCGGGAGTGGCTGACGGAGTTCGTCGCGCGGCCGTTCCAGCCGGACGGCGGGCTGCTGGTCCGCGCCGCCGTCCTGGAGGAGGAGGCGGGCGAGGTCTACTGCCTGGCCATCCACCACGCGATCTTCGACGGCCTGTCGTCGGCGCTGCTGATGAACGAGCTCGTCGCGCTCTACAACGCCCTGACGTCGGGCGAGTCGCCGCCCCGGGAGATCGTACCGGCGTGGGAGGAGCCGGAGCCCGCGCCCGTCAGCGGCGAGTTCTGGCGCGAGAAGCTGGACGGATTCCACGCCGGCGACCTGGACTTGTGGTGCGAGCAGCCGGAGGCGTCGCAGACCTCCCTCGTGGGCGATGTGATCAACTGGGAGCTGTCGCCCGCCGCCCGCAACGCGGCCCGGCAGATGCAGCGCGACCTGCGGGCACCCGAGTCGGTCGTCCTCCTGGCCGCCTACGGCGTGCTGCTCGCCGCCCACGGCGCGGGCCCCGACCTCACCGTCGGCTCGCCGGTCAGCGTCCGGACGCCCGAGGCCGCCACCCGCATCGGCTACCACATCAACGTGCTCACGCTGCGTACGCGGGTGCACTGGGCGAACACCTTCCGCACGTACGCGCGGGTCGTCCGGCGCACGTTCATGGAGGCCATGTCGCACGCCGACTATCCGGTCGACGACCTCCTGGAGATCGTGCCCCGCGACGGCTGGCGCAACAACCTGTTCCGGCACACCTTCAACTACGTCCCCGCCGACCTCACCTCCACGTTCACGCTGGGCGGCCTGAGCGCCGAGCAGTTGGTGATCGAGAACGGTTTCAGTAAGTTCGACCTGGAGTTCTTCGTCACGTCCACCCCGGACGCCATCAAGATCAGGACCGCGTTCTGCCTGGACGTGTTCGACCGGGCCGACGTGGAGCTGATGCTGGCCCGCTTCGACGAGCTGCTCGTCACGCTCGCGGAGGAATCCGACACGCCGCTCTCGGACGTCCTCGTCTGGTGCCACCGGGACCGGGCGGCCATCGAGATGGCCAACGCCACGGAACGCACCGTGTCGCCCGCGACCGTGCTGGAGCGGATCGCCCGCCGGGTCTCGGCCGCACCCCAGGAAGACGGCGATCTCCCACAGGACGGCGGCGCGGTGCTCGACGGCGAGCGCCGCGTCGGCCTGCGCAGGCTGTGGGCCGCCGCCGAGGCCACTCGCGACGCCCTGGAGGCCGTCGGCGTGAACAGGGGCGACGTCGTCGCGCTGCTCGCGCGGCGCGGTCCCGAACTGGCCGCGGCGGCGCTCGGCGTGTGGCTCGCCGGGGCGGCGTACCTGCCGCTCGAACCCGACCACCCCCAGCAGCGCCTCGACTACCAGCTCGACGACGCGGGCGCCGCCGTGGTCCTCGCGGGCGAGGGGATAACCGTCTCCGGCGACCGCACGGTGCTGCCGCTCGTGCCCGTGGACTCGGTGACGCCGATCGCCGGGACGGTCGCGCCGTTCACCGTCAGGCCGGAGGACTGCGCGTACCTGATCTACACCAGCGGCTCCACCGGGCTCCCGAAGGGGACCCTGATCGACCACTACAGCCTGGCCAACCTGATCGCGCACTTCGCGCACCAGCTGGCGGTGGGCCCGCAGGACACCGTGCTGTGGCTGACCACGTTCAGCTTCGACATCTCCATGCTGGAGCTGTTCATGCCCCTGGCGACGGGCGCGCGGCTGGCCGTCGCGCCGGACGACGCGCGCACTCAGGGCGAGCCGCTCGCCGAGGCCCTGCGACGGTACGACGTCACCGTCGCCCAGGCCACCCCGACCACCTGGCGCATGGTGATCGACCAGGTCGCGGACCTGCTGGCCGGCCGCCGTGTGCTCTGCGGCGGCGAACCGATGCCACCCGTCCTGGCCAAGCGGCTGACCGCGACCGGGTGCGAGCTCTACAACGTGTACGGTCCCACGGAGACCACGATCTGGTCCACCGCCGGCCGGATCGACCCCGCCGCGGACCGCGTGGACGTGGGCGTGCCGATCGCCAACACCAAGGTGTACGTGTCCGCCCCCGACGGCCACCCGCTGCCGGTCGGGGTCCGCGGCGAGCTGTGCATCGCAGGCGACGGGGTGGCCATCGGCTACCACGACCGTCCGGAGCTGACCGCGGAGCGGTTCGGCGAGCACCCCCTGTACGGCCGGTTCTACCGTACGGGCGACCTCGCGCAGTGGACGTCCGACGGCAAGCTGGAGATCCTCGGCAGGCTCGACCGCCAGATCAAGCTACGCGGCAACCGGATCGAGCTCGCCGAGGTCGAGAACGTGCTGCTGACCCACCCGGACGTCCGGGCCGCCGCGGTCGTGGTCGTCGGCGACCCCAGCGCCGACGCGGTCCTGTGGGCGTTCGTGGTGGCGCCGGAACGGCCCGAGGTCACCGTGGAGCTGTGGGAGCACGCGAGCGCGTCACTCCCGTACTCCGCGACCCCGCAGGAGTACGTGACCATCGACGCCTTCCCGATGACCGGCAACGACAAGGTCGACTACCCCGCACTCCGCCGCCTGGCTCTGGAGCTGCGCGACGCCCAGGCCGGCATCGAGGAGGCCGACATCCCGGCCGAGAGCGGGGACGCCCTGGTCGACTCCCTGGTGGCGCTGTGGAAGGCCATGCTCAACCGCAACGATCTCGGCCCGGCCAGCAACTTCTTCGCGCTCGGCGGGCACTCGCTGCTGGCGGTCAAGCTGCTGCAGGAGATCAAGCGGGAGACCAAGATCCGGCTCAAGCTGAAGGACATCTTCGAGGAGCCGACCCCGGCCGGGCTCGCCCGGAGGCTGCAGGCGGCCCTCGACAACGCCTGATAAGGGAGCGGAGCTCCCAAGCCAAGAGGTCCGCGGCCGGGTCCACCCCGGCCGCGGAAGCGACGTGAGTCTGCGGCAGCAGTGGAGAGGCGGGTTCTTTCGTGTTGGACAAAGTCGACGAAGTCTCGTTCGTGCCATCCCGGCGTTCCGGCCGCCCCGCCGCCTCGCCACCGACGCTCGACTCGATGCGCGCGGACATCGCGGGCCAGCTCGATCTCGACCCCGCCGCGGTCACGGACGACGCCGACCTGATCAGCCTCGGCCTCGACTCGCTGCGTGCCATGCGACTGGCCGGACGTTGGCGCCGCGCGGGAGCCCGCATCGTGTTCGCCGAGCTGGCGACGGAGTTCACGCTCGCGGCCTGGTGGTCGCTGGTCCGCTCGCGGCTGTCCGGCGCCGACGTACCCGCGGAGCCGGAGCCGGAGCCGGACGTGGACGAGGCGGCGCCGTTCCCGCTCACCCCGGTCCAGCTGGCTTACTGGATCGGGCGGGGCGACGGACAGGTCATCGGGGGCGTAGGCTGCCACGCCTACCTGGAGTTCGACGGCCCGGGCATCGATCCCGCCAGGCTGGAGCAGGCCGTCCGCGCGCTGATCGAGCGGCACGGCATGCTGCGCGCGATCTTCCATGACGACGGCACCCAGCAGATCATGGACACCAGCCCCTGGCCGGGCCTGACCGTCAACGACCTGTCGGAGCTCGGCGAGGACGCCGCCTCGAGCCTCAGGGAACGGCTCTCGCACCGCCGCTTCGACGCCTCCAAGGGCGAGGTGTTCGACATTCAGCTGTCGCTGCTGCCCGGCGGGCGCACAAGGGTCCATTTCGAGGTGGATTTCCTGGTCGCCGACGTGCTCGGCCTGCAGATCCTGCTGAAGGACCTGGCCCAGCTCTACCTCGGCCGGCCGCTTCCCAGCCTGTCCTACTCGTTCCCCCGCTACCTGGCCGCCCGCCAGACCGAACGCGCGGCGCGGCGCGCCCGTGACCAGGAGTACTGGCGCGCCAGGCTGGACGAGCTGCCCGGCGCGCTCCAGCTGCCCCTAGCCGTGGAACCCGGCCGGATCACCCGGCCCAGGTTCGTCCGCCGCGAGCGGTGGCTGCCCGTGGACTCGTGGCGGCGCATCCAGGAGCGGGCACGCGCGTACGGGCTGACCCCGGCGATGGTGCTGGCCGCCGCCTACAGCGAGGTGCTCGCGGCCTGGAGCGGCGAGTCGCGCTTCCTGCTCAACCTGCCGCTGTTCGACCGGGACGACACCGTCCATCCCGACGTGGCCCACCTGGTCGCCGACTTCACCAACCTGATCCTGCTGGCCGCCGACCTGTCGGAGCCGCAGCCGTTCGCCGACCGCGCCCGCGCCCTGCAGGCCCGCTTCCGCGCCGACGCCCGGCACACCGGGTATTCCGGCGTCGACGTGCTGCGGGACCTCGCCCGCAACGGGGAGCACACCGGAGCTCCGGTGGTGTTCGCCTGCAACCTGGGCACCGACCTGATCGCCCCCGAGGTACGCGAGGCCTTCGGCGCGCCTGGGTGGATGATCACGCAGACCCCGCAGGTCTGGCTCGACCACCAGATCAACGAGTACGACCACGGGCTCCATCTGGCTTGGGACGCGGTGGAGGAGCTGTTCGCGCCCGGGGTGCTGGACGCGATGTTCGAGGTGTACGGGGGGTTGCTGGAGTGGCTGGCGGAGGGGGACTGGTCGGTCGCCGCTCCGGTGCGGCTGCCTGACAGCCAGGCGGTGGTGCGGGAGCGGGTGAACGACACGCGAGGGCCGTTGCCGGAGGGGGTGCTTCACGAGGGGTTCTTCGCGTGGGCGGGGCGTGAGCCGGGTCGTGTGGCGTTGATCGCCGGCGATCGGACGGTGTCGTATGGGGAGTTGGCGGATCGGGCGCTTGAGGTGGCGGGCTGTCTGGAGATTGCGCCTGGTGATGCGGTGGGTGTGGTGTTGCCCAAGGGGCCGGATCAGATCGCGGCTGTGCTGGGGATCTTGGCGGCCGGGGGTGTGTATGTCCCGGTCGGGGTGGATCAACCGGTGGCCAGGCGTGAGCGCATTCTGTCGCGGGCTGGCGTGCGTGAGGTGTTGACGGAGCTGCCGAGCGCAGGGCGGCCGTTGTCGGGTCCGGTGGCGGTGTCGCCGGAGATGTCGGCTTATGTGATCTTCACGTCGGGTTCGACTGGGGAGCCGAAGGGTGTGGAGGTCGCTCATGGGGCGGCGCTGAACACGGTGGTGGATATCAACGGGCGTTTCGGGGTCGGCCCGGACGATCGGGTGCTGGCGGTCTCGGCGCTGGACTTCGATTTGTCGGTGTTCGACATTTTCGGGCTGTTGTCGGCGGGCGGTGCGCTGGTGTTGCCTGAGGAAGGCGAGCGGCGTGATGCCCAGCGTTGGGCGGAGTTGTGCGCGGCGCATGGGGTGACGGTCTGGAACAGCGTGCCGACGCTGCTGGACATGCTGTTGACCGTGGCCGAGCCGCCGCTGCGTCTGGCGTTGGTGTCGGGCGATTGGGTGGGCCTGGATCTGCGGGCCCGGTTGTCGGGTCGGCTGGTGGCGTTGGGTGGTGCGACGGAGGCGGCGATCTGGTCCAACGCCTTCGAGGTTGATCACATCCCGGCGCACTGGACGTCCATCCCCTACGGTTTCCCTCTCCGCAACCAGCGCTACCGAGTAGTCGATGTGCGAGGAAGGGACTGCCCGGACTGGGTGCCGGGGGAGTTGTGGATCGGTGGTGCCGGGGTCGCCAAGGGCTACCGGGGTGATCCGGAGACCACGGCGGCGAAGTTCGTCGATGGCTGGTATCGCACCGGCGATCTGGGCCGCTATTGGCCGGATGGCACGCTGGAGTTCCTGGGCCGGGCCGATCACCAGGTCAAGATCCGGGGCCACCGCATCGAGCTGGGCGAGATCGAGGCCGCGCTGGAGGCCCACCCCCAGGTCACCCGGGCAGTCGCCCTGGCGGTCGGCGACCGGCGGCAACGCAGGCTGGCCGCCTTCGTCACCCCTTCCCAGGTGGACGGCCTGAAGACGTTCCTGGAGGACCGTCTCCCCGGCTACGCGATCCCACCCACGATCACCACCCTGGACCACCTGCCCCTCACCGCCAACGGCAAGATCGACAGAAGTGCGCTCGTCGCCCTCGTCGCCGACGCCCCGGAAAGCACCGCGCACGAGCCGCCCATCGGCACGGCCGAGACCGTGCTCGCCACCATCTGGGCCGACCTGCTCGACCTCCCAGCCGTACAACGCACGGACAACTTCTTCACCCTCGGCGGCGACTCCCTGCTCGCCACCCGCATGATCGCCCGGCTACGCGCGGAAGGCGTTTCCGACGCCAAGCTCAGCCTGCTGTTCCAGACGCCGGTGCTGGCCGACTTCGCGGCCACCTTCACCGTTGGACAGGCGGCTCCGCCCACCCCTGCGCTGACGCCGGACATCGAGCACCGGCACGACCCGTTCCCGCCCACGGAGGTGCAGCGGGCCTACTGGCTCGGCCGGGCCGAGCACTTCACGCTGGGCGGCGTCGGCTGCCACTTCTACACCGAGTTCGACGGCGACATCGACCTCGACCGGCTGGAAACGGCCTGGAACCTGCTGATCGAGCGCCACGAGATGCTGCGCGCGGTCTTCGACCCCGACGGGCTCCAGCGCATCCTGCCCGAGGTGCCGCGCTTCACCATCGCCGCCGCCGACAGCGTCGAGCAGTTGCGCGAGCAGATGTCGCATCAAGTGCTCGACGTGTCCACCTGGCCGCTGTTCGACGCGCGGGCCGTCCGCCACGACGGCCGCGTACGGCTCGGCATCAGCTTCGACAACATCATCGTCGACGCGCTGAGCATGATGATCTTCCTTGCCGAACTCGACCAGCTCTACCACGACCCCACCACTGTCCTCCCCCCGATCGAGGTGTCGTTCCGCGACTATGTGCTCGCGCAGAACCCCGATCCCGCCGTCTTCGAAACCGCACAGGCCTACTGGGCCGACCGGCTGCCCGAGCTGCCGCCCGCTCCCCAGTTGCCGCTCCGTGTCGACCCCGCCATGATCGGCCGGCCGCGGTTCGCCCGCCGCGAGCTCCGGCTGCCCGCTGAACGGTGGCGCGCCATCACCGAGGTGGCGCGGCAGCACGAGCTGACCCCCGCCACGGTGCTGGCGACCGCCTTCGGTGAGGTCCTGAGCAGGTGGAGCGCCCAGGAGGCGCTGACGCTCAACCTCACGCTGTTCGACCGGCGCGAGGTCCATCCCGACATCCACCGCGTGCTCGGCGACTTCACCTCGCTCCTGCTCGTCGGCTACCGCCCGGGCGGCACCTGGCTGGACGGCGCGCGCCGGCTGCAGGAAGAGGTGTGGAACGGCCTGGAGCACGGCGAGGTCTCGGCGGTCTGGGTGATGCGCGAGCTGGCCAGGCGGTCGGCCGCGATCGAGATGACCATGCCGGTGGTGTTCACCAGCACGCTCGGCGTCACCGGTGAGGGCGCGTACGGGCTCTCGTTCGCCGAACCCGTCTGGGGTGTGTCACAGACCCCGCAGGTCTGGCTGGACAGTCAGGTGGGGGAGGTGGACGGCGAACTCCTGGTCCGGTGGGACGCGGTGGAGGAGCTGTTCGCGCCCGGGGTGCTGGACGCGATGTTCGAGGTGTACGGGGGGTTGCTGGAGTGGCTGGCGGAGGGGGACTGGTCGGTCGCCGCTCCGGTGCGGCTGCCTGACAGCCAGGCGGTGGTGCGGGAGCGGGTGAACGACACGCGAGGGCCGTTGCCGGAGGGGGTGCTTCACGAGGGGTTCTTCGCGTGGGCGGGGCGTGAGCCGGGTCGTGTGGCGTTGATCGCCGGCGATCGGACGGTGTCGTATGGGGAGTTGGCGGATCGGGCGCTTGAGGTGGCGGGCTGTCTGGAGATTGCGCCTGGTGATGCGGTGGGTGTGGTGTTGCCCAAGGGGCCGGATCAGATCGCGGCTGTGCTGGGGATCTTGGCGGCCGGGGGTGTGTATGTCCCGGTCGGGGTGGATCAACCGGTGGCCAGGCGTGAGCGCATTCTGTCGCGGGCTGGCGTGCGTGAGGTGTTGACGGAGCTGCCGAGCGCAGGGCGGCCGTTGTCGGGTCCGGTGGCGGTGTCGCCGGAGATGTCGGCTTATGTGATCTTCACGTCGGGTTCGACTGGGGAGCCGAAGGGTGTGGAGGTCGCTCATGGGGCGGCGCTGAACACGGTGGTGGATATCAACGGGCGTTTCGGGGTCGGCCCGGACGATCGGGTGCTGGCGGTCTCGGCGCTGGACTTCGATTTGTCGGTGTTCGACATTTTCGGGCTGTTGTCGGCGGGCGGTGCGCTGGTGTTGCCTGAGGAAGGCGAGCGGCGTGATGCCCAGCGTTGGGCGGAGTTGTGCGCGGCGCATGGGGTGACGGTCTGGAACAGCGTGCCGACGCTGCTGGACATGCTGTTGACCGTGGCCGAGCCGCCGCTGCGTCTGGCGTTGGTGTCGGGCGATTGGGTGGGCCTGGATCTGCGGGCCCGGTTGTCGGGTCGGCTGGTGGCGTTGGGTGGTGCGACGGAGGCGGCGATCTGGTCCAACGCCTTCGAGGTTGATCACATCCCGGCGCACTGGACGTCCATCCCCTACGGTTTCCCTCTCCGCAACCAGCGCTACCGAGTAGTCGATGTGCGAGGAAGGGACTGCCCGGACTGGGTGCCGGGGGAGTTGTGGATCGGTGGTGCCGGGGTCGCCAAGGGCTACCGGGGTGATCCGGAGACCACGGCGGCGAAGTTCGTCGATGGCTGGTATCGCACCGGCGATCTGGGCCGCTATTGGCCGGATGGCACGCTGGAGTTCCTGGGCCGGGCCGATCACCAGGTCAAGATCCGGGGCCACCGCATCGAGCTGGGCGAGATCGAGGCCGCGCTGGAGGCCCACCCCCAGGTCACCCGGGCAGTCGCCCTGGCGGTCGGCGACCGGCGGCAACGCAGGCTGGCCGCCTTCGTCACCCCTTCCCAGGTGGACGGCCTGAAGACGTTCCTGGAGGACCGTCTCCCCGGCTACGCGATCCCACCCACGATCACCACCCTGGACCACCTGCCCCTCACCGCCAACGGCAAGATCGACAGAAGCGCACTGGCCGCACAACCGGACCCATTGCCGGACGACGACGACCCCCCACGCCCAGGCCTGGAACAACAGCTGGCCGACCTCTGGGCCGAACTCCTGGAGATCCCGTCCCCCGGCCGCGGCCAGAGCTTCTTCACCCTCGGCGGCGACTCCTTGCTCGCCACCCGCTTCGCCGAGCTGGCCCGGCGGCGGCTCGGCGTGGAGCTGTCGCTGCGCCGCTTCTTCACCACCCCCACCATCGCGGACTGCGCCGAGGCGATCGGCCTGACGGAGGAAGGCGTGCTATGACCCAGGCACCAGCCGTACGAGAGCTGATCGCCGACATGGAGGCGGCAGGCATCCGGCTGTGGGAGGACGACGGCAGCCTCCGCTTCCGCGCGCCCAGCGGAGCCCTGACCGAGGAGCGGCGCGCGGCACTGGTCGGCGCCAAGCCTGAGATCATCGCGCACCTGCGCCGCGAGTCCGCGGCCGAGACCGTGCGCCCGGACCCCGCCCGTCGCCTCGACCCGTTCCCGCTGACCGACGTCCAGCAGGCCTACCTGCTCGGCCGCAACGACGCCTTCGGCTACGGAGGGGTCGCCTGCCACGGCTACGTCGAGGTCGCCTTCCCCAGACTCGACCCGGAGCGGGTCCAAGCCGCCTGGCGCACCCTGATCGGCCGCCACGACATGCTCCGCGCCGTGATCCATCCCGACGGCCACCAAGAGGTGCTGGCCGAGGTCCCCGGCTACGAGGTACGCGTGGCCGACCTCCGCGGCGCCGACCCGGAGGAGCGGCTCGCCGCCATCCGCGAGGAGATGGCGCACACGGTCTACCCGGCGGGCGCCTGGCCGCTGTTCGAGCTGCGGATCTCTCTCACCGACCGGGGCGCGCTCCTGCACGCCTCGATCGACCTGCTGATCGCCGACTACGTCAGCATCCAGCTCCTGCTCGCCGAGCTGCACCTGCTGCACGACGACCCCGGCGCGAACCTGCCGCCGATACCGGTGAGCTTCCGCGACTGCGTTCTGGCCCTGCGCGCGCAGCGCGAGAGCGGCCGGTACGACCGGGACCGCGCCTACTGGCAGGCACGGATGGACGACCTGCCGCCCGCGCCCGAGCTGCCCGCGCTCGGCCAGGACGCGGACCCGCGGTTCGAACGCTGGGAGAGCAGGGTGGAGCCGGAGGAGTGGGCGCGGCTGCGGGAACGGGCCGCCGTGGCCGGCACCACGCCGTCGCAGGCCGTGCTGGCCGCCTACGCCGAGGTCATCGGGCGGTGGAGCCGCAGGCCCAGGTTCACGCTCAACCTGACGCTGCTCGACCGTCCGCCGCTGCACCCCCAGATCGACCGGGTCGTGGGCGACTTCACCACGCTCAACCTGCTCGCCGTCGACACCACGCCGGACGCCCCCTTCGCCGACCGCGCCCGCGCCATCGGCAGGCAGCTCTTCGCCGACATGGAGCACCGCCGCCACGGCGGCGTCGAGGTCATCCGCGAGCTGGCCCGCCGGCGCGGCCGCGACGCCGCGCTGATGCCGGTGGTGTTCACCAGCGCCGTCGGCCTCGGCCAGGACGACGCCGAGCACGGGACGCCCGAGTACGGCATCAGCCAGACGCCCCAGGTGTGGATCGACTGCCAGATCAAGGAGCACCGCGGCGCGCTGCTGGTCAACTGGGACGTGCGCGCGGGTGTGTTCCCCGATGGGCTCGTGGACGACATGTTCGCCGCCTTCACCGCGCTCCTGCGCGACCTGACCGCCGGTGAGACGTGGGCGTCGGCGTCCCCCGTCCCGCTTCCCGCCCCGCAGGCGCACCGCCGGGCCCTGGCCAACGCCACCGCCGCGCCGCTCCCCGACGGGTTGCTGCACGACGAGGTGGTGGCCCAGGCCCGCCGCACGCCGGAACGCACTGCCGTCATCAGCGAAGCGGGCGCGATCACGTACGGCGAACTGCTGGACCGCGCGACGGCGGTGGCGCACGCGCTGCACGAGGCGGGGCACACGCCGGGCGAGATCGTCGCCGTGGTCATGGACAAGGGCGTCGAACAGGTCGTGGCCGTGCTCGGCACGCTGCTGGCCGGCGGCGCGTACCTCCCCGTGGACACCGGGCAGCCGCCGGCGCGCCGCGACCGCATCCTCGCCGACGCCTCGGCCCGCCTGGTCCTCACGCAGTCCTGGCGCGCCGAGGACGGCTGGATCGCGGTCGACACGCTCCCACCGGCAGCGCAGGTCCCATCGGCCCTGCGGCATCCCGACGACCTGGCGTACGTCATCTACACCTCGGGCTCGACCGGCGTGCCCAAGGGCGTGATGATCTCCCACCGGGCCGCCCGCAACACCATCGACGACATCAACGCCCGCTTCGAGATCGGCGCGGACGACCGCGTGCTCGGACTGGCCAACCTCGGATTCGACCTGTCGGTCTACGACGTCTTCGGAACGCTCGCCACCGGCGCCGCCCTCGTGCTGCCCGGCCCGGCCCGCAGGGGAGATCCCGCCCATTGGGCCGAGCTCGCCGCCGGGCACGGGGTCACGGTGTGGAACTCGGTGCCCGCGCAGCTCCAGATGCTCCAGCACTACCTGGATGCCGAGCCCCGGGCGGAGCTGCCCGCGCTGCGGCTGGCGATGCTGTCGGGCGACTGGATCCCGGTGGCGCTGCCCGGCCAGATCCGCCGCCGGATCCCCGGGCTGGACGTGATCAGCCTGGGCGGGGCGACGGAGGCCGCGATCTGGTCCATCCACCACCGCGTCGAGGAGCCGCTGCCCGGCTGGGTGAGCGTCCCGTACGGCACGCCGTTGGCCAACCAGACCTTCCATGTGCTCGACGCCGCCGGGCGGTCCTGCCCCGACTGGGTGCCGGGAGAGCTGCACATCGGCGGCGCCGGCGTGGCGATCGGCTACCTCGGCGACGCGGCCAAGACCGCCGAGCGCTTCGTCGAGCACGCCGGCGAACGCCTCTACCGCACCGGCGACCTCGGCCGCTACCGGCCCGGCGGCGTCATCGAGTTCCTCGGCAGGGAGGACTCACAGGTCAAGATCCGCGGCCATCGGATCGAGCTGGCCGAGGTGGAGACCGCGCTGCAGGCGCACCCGGCGGTCGCGGCCGGCGCCGTGATCGTCGACGGCGACCGGGCGCTCGAACGCCGCCTCATCGGCTTCGCGCAGGCCGTGCAGAAGGAAGAAGACCAGGACGACGCGCCCGACGTCGCCGCCGCGGCCCAGGCGGCGGCCCGCGCGGCCATCGACGGCGTCGACCTGCCGCGCGTGGTGGCGGTCGCCGAGACGCTCGACGAGATCGCGCTCACCTCGATGGCGGCGGCGCTGCGTACGGGCGGGCTGTTCACCGGCGCGGACAGCGCACACGACCTGGCGGAGATCCTGGACACCGCGCGGGTCGCGCCCGGCCACCACCGGCTGGTCCGGCGCTGGCTCACCGCGCTGCACGAGCGCGGGCTGCTCGACCGCGACGCCGCGGGCCGGTACCGGAACCTGCGCGGAAGCGCCGGCGTGGAGCGGCTCTGGGCGCGGGTCGAGAGCCTCGCCGACGGGCTCGACTACGGAGCCGAGCTGATCAGCTTCCTGCGGGTCAGCACCACGCACCTGCCCGAGCTGATGCGCGGCGAGCTCGACGCCCGCGCGCTGCTGTTCCCCGAGGGCGAGCTGGAGACCGCCGAAGGCGCGTACAAGGACAACGTCCTCAGCAGGTACGTCAACCGCATCGTGCGCGCCGTGCTCGGCCGTGTCGCCGAGCAGTACACCGGCGGGCCGCTCCGCGTCCTGGAGGCCGGCGCGGGCGTGGGCGGAACCAGCGCCGAGCTGATCCCCGAGCTGGCCGGACACCACGTCGACTACCTGTTCACCGACCTGTCGAAGTTCTTCCTCGACCAGGCGGCCGAACGCTTCGCCGGCCATCCGTGGGTGCGGTACGGCCTGTTCGACATCAACGCCGACTACCGCGCCCAGGGCTACGAGCCCAACTCCTTCGACGTCATCCTGTGCGCCAACGTCCTGCACAACTCCCACGACGCCGCCGCCGTGCTGGCCAGGTTCCGCGAGCTGCTCGCGCCCGGGGGCTGGCTGGTGTTCATCGAGACCACCCGCGAGCACGTGCAGATCATGAGCTCGATGGAGTTCCTGATGAACCCGCACGACTACGCCGACGTGCGGCAGGGCCGCGACCGTACGTTCATCGCCCGGGAGGAGTGGCTCGAGCTGCTGGAGGCGGCCGGCGCCCGCACCCTGGCCTGCCTGCCGGAGCCGGCCGATCCGCTGGCCTCGCTCGGGCAGTGCGTCTTCGCCGCCCGCTTCCCCGCCGACCGGGAACGCCTCGACCTCGCCGGGCTGCGGGCGTTCCTCGCCGAACGGCTGCCCGACTACATGATCCCCTCCCACGTCCAGGTGGTGGACCGGCTGCCGCTGACCGACAACGGCAAGATCGACCGGGCGGAGCTGCGTTCCCTGCTGCCCCGTACGGCCGGCGAGAGCGTGGCGGCCGGCGAGGAACCGCGAGACGACCTCGAACGGCGGCTCGCCACGCTCTGGGCCGACCTTCTCGGCCTGCCGCGGATCGGCAGGGACCAGGACTTCTTCGCGCTGGGCGGCGACTCGCTGCTGGTCACCCGGCTCGCCGGGCGGATCCGCGAGGACCTGCCCGAGGCGCACGACCTCTACTGGGACAGCTTGGTCCGCCAGATCGTCAACCAGCCCACCGTCGCCGCGCTGGCCGCCCATCTCCGCCAGGCCCGCGACGACCGCGACCGCGGCCGGCCCGCCGCCCCCGCCGGCCCGCTGATCCGCCTGGCCGGCGGCGAAGGCCCGGCGCGGGTGCTGCTCCACGACGGCACCGGCACCCTGACCCCCTACCGGGCGCTCGTACCGGAGCTGTCCGGTTCACCGCTGCTCGGCCTGGCGATCAACGATGCCCAGCGCTACCTGGAGCTGGCGCCCGAGGAGGCGGTGGACGCGCTGGCCGGCTCCTACGCCCGGCTCCTGCTCCAGGAACGCGCGACCAGCTACCACATCATCGGCTACTGCATGGGCGGGCTGATCGCCACCGAGGTCGCCCGCCGGCTCACCGAGAGCGGCGCGGTCGTCGCCGAGCTCACCGTCATCAGCAGCGCGCGCTTCCCGTACCGGATCGACGATCAGCTCATGCTGGAGTACGGCTTCGCCCAGGCCTGCGGCCTCGATCCGGCCCGGCTCGGCTACCCCGGCGAGGACCTGGCCAGAGCCCTGCACGCCGTGCTGGACTTGTCGCCCGGGCAGGTACGCGAAGGCAGCCTGGCCGCGCTCGCCGGCAGCGGCGACCACGGTCTGGCGGAGATCGGCCGCCGCTTCACCGCGCTGTCCGCCACCCCGCCGCCGCAACGGCTCGCGGCGCTGGCCGGCGGCCTCGGCCAGCCGGCCGAGCGGGTGGATCTCGCCTACCGGGTGTTCAAGCAGAGCTTCACCGCCGTCACCTGCTACGACCCCGAGCCGTACGCGGGGGACATCACGTTCCTGCGCCAGCGCGGCGTCACCAACCTCGTCCCGACCTTGCAGGACGACATGACCGGCTTCTGGCGCGACCTCTGCCTGGGCCTGCTCACCGTGCACGACATCGAGGGGGACCACTTCAGCTGCCTCGACCAGGCGCGCGCCCCAGGCGTGGCCGGCCTGATCACCGGGGTCCACGCATGATCGGCGTCCTCGGCGGCTACGGCGCGGTCGGCAGCACCACAGCCCGGCTGCTCACCGGCCGGGACGTCCGCGTCGGCGGCCGGGACGGCGCTGCGGCGCGCCGCTTCGTCCGCGACGCGCTGCGCGGGCAGGGCGAGGCCTGGCAGGTGGACGCCGACGACCCGGCCTCCCTGGCCCGGTTCTGCCGCGGTTGCCGCGTCGTCGTCAACTGCGCGGGCCCTTCCTACCTGCTCCAGGACCGAGTGGCCCGAGCCGCCCGCGCGGCGGGCGCCGACTACGTGGACGCGGCAGGCAACCCGGCCGCTTTCCCCGAACTGGCGCCTGGGGGGACCGGTAACGGCGCCGCGGATGGATGGGTGGCGGTGGTGGAGGCGGGCATGTTACCCGGGCTGACCGGCGTGCTGCCGCGTCATCTCGCCGCGCTCGCCGGCTCGGACAGCGGGCCGCTCCGGCTCGACGTCTACACCGGCGGTCTGGACCGGCTGACCCCCGCGGCCGCGGGCGACGTCATGCTCGTCGGTCAGGAGGAGCAAGGGGCCGCGCTGGCCGCGTGGCGCGGCGGCGGCAGGGTCGCCCGGGCCCTGACCCCCGCCCAAGACGTCGAGCTGCCGTACTTCCCCGGACCCGTCACCGCCTACCCCTACCTGAGCGCCGAGGCGGAGCGGGTGGCCGGCGATCTCGGGTTGGCGGAGGCCCGCTGGTACAACGTCATCACCGGCGACCGCATCCTGGCCACCGCCGCCACCGCGGCCTCCTCCGCCGGTCCCCCCCGTGCCGCCGGCCTGGCCCGCGCCGCCGAGCTCGAGTTAGCCGGACGCACCCCGTACTACGTCCTGCTCTTCCAGCTCAGCAGCCCGCAGCGCACCCGGACGCTCGCGCTGCGCACCGCCGACTCCTACGCGCTCACCGCCGCCGTCGTCGCCCACGCGACCACGGCCGTGCTGGAGGGCGGCATCCCACCGGGGGTTCACCACGCCGACGCCGTCCTCGACCCGGCGCGGATGCCGGCCGAACTGGACGCCGTGGCGACGATCGAGATCACCGACGGGCTGGCGCCCATCGACCTGACGGCGCCGGCGTTCGAGGAGGGCGCGCTGTGAAGCGGGTCGTGGTGTGCGGGACCAAGTTCGGCCAGATCTACCTGTCGGCCCTGCGGGAGGGCCCCATGAAACTGACCGGCATCCTCGCCCGCGGCGGCGCCCGCTCCGCCGCGTACGCCGAGCAGCATGGAGTGCCGCTGATCACCGACCCCGACCAGGTGCCCGACCTCGCCGACCTGGCCTGCGTGGTCGTACGGTCCGGCGTCGTCGGCGGCGAGGGCACCGAACTCGCCACCGCCCTGCTCGCCCGCGGCGTGCACGTGCTGCAGGAACACCCCATGCACGCCGACGAACTCGCCCGCTGCCTGCGCACCGCACGCGCCGCGCCCGCCGTCCACCACGTGAACACCCTGTACGTCCACCTTGACCCGGTACGCGAGTTCATCGCCACCGCCCGCCGCCTGTTCGAGCTCCAGCAGCCGCTCTACGTCGACGCCGCCTGCAGCGTCCACGTCGCCTATGCCCTGTTCGACATCCTCGGCCGCGCCCTGGGCGCGCTGCGCCCGTGGACGTTCACCGCCACCGCGCCGGGCGCGCCCTTCACCTGCCTCACCGGCACGATCGGCGGCGTCCCCCTGACCCTCCGGGTGCAGAACCAGATCGCGCCCAACGACCCCGACGCCCACCTGCACCTGCTGCACCGCATCACCGTGGGCGCGGAAGGCGGCAGCCTCACCCTGGTCAACACCCACGGCCCGCTCGTGTGGAGCCCCCGCATGTACGTCGGCCGCGACGCCGACGACCGGTTCGCCACCGGCGCCGACCACCTGCGCCTGCCCAGCGCCACCACCATCGGCCCCGCCCAGGCGCCCACCTTCCACGACATCGTCACGAAGCTGTGGCCCCAGGGCGTCAGGCGGGCGCTGACCGAGCTGCGCCGCGCGGCCGAGGAAGGGCAGGACCCGCTGCGCCAGGGCCAGTACTACCTGACGCTCAGCCGCCTCTGGCTGTCCGCCACCGCCGCGATCGGCCGGCCCGAGCTGCTGGTCCAGACGGCGCCCCAACCCCTCTCCGCCGCGGAGCTGTCATGAACTGGTTCCACTGCCACCAGCCCAGGCCGTACGCCGGGACACGGTTGTTCTGCTTCCCGCACGCCGGCGGCTCGGCGAGCTTCTACCGCGGCTGGCACCGGGACATGGCGCCCGCCATCGAGGTGCGCGCCGTGCAGTACCCGGGACGGGCCGACCGCCGCGCCGCCCCGCTCATCGACGACGCCCACCATCTGGCCAAGCTCATCACCGATGCGATGGCGCCCCTTCTCGACCGGCCGGTCGCGTTGTTCGGGCACAGCATGGGCGCGCTGCTCGCCTACGAGGTGGCACGCGAACTGGAGGCCAGGGGCCGGGGCGTGACGCACCTGTTCGCCTCGGGCCGGCACGCGCCCCACGAGCACCGCGCCGGCGACACGTACGAACGCTCCGACGACGAGCTGGTCGACGAGCTGGTCCGGCTCGGCGGCGTGGACCGGGAGCTCATGGCCGACCCGGAGATCCGGGAGCTGACCCTGCCCGCCGTACGCAACGACTACCGGGTGGACGAGACCTACCGGCACCGCCCGGGCGGCGTGCTCGCCTGCCCCGTCACCGTGCTGCTCGGCGCGGACGACCCCGAGGTGACCCCAGGACAGGCGGCCCGCTGGGGCGAGCTGACCAGGGACCGATGCGGCGTCCGGGTGCTGGACGGCGACCACTTCTATCTCGTGCCGCGGCAGGACGAGGTCATCGCGGCGCTGTCCCGCGCCGTCGCCATGACGTGGCTGTCCACGCCCTGAGGAAGGAGAACGATGGAGCAGGAGCTCATGCGCATCCTCACCGGAGGATGGGTGGCGCAGGCCACCTTCGCCGCGGTCCGGCTCGGGGTGGCGGACACGCTCCACGGCCGCCGCCTGGCCCCCGAACAGATCGCCGAGGAGGTCGGCGCCGACCCCGGCGCCCTGCGCCGCTTGCTCCGCCTGCTGGCGGGGGTGGGCCTGGCCTACGCCGACGACAAGGAGAGATACGGGCTCACCCCGATGGGAGCGCAGCTGCGCCGAGAGGCGCTCGGACCGCTCGCCGCGCTCTACGGCGAGGACTACTTCGCCGCCGCCTGGGGCGGGCTGGCGCACGCCGTACGCACCGGCGAGCCGGCCTTCGAGCACGTCCACGGCAAGCCCGTCTTCGCGCACCTGGCCGGCGACCACGACAAGGCGGCCGTCTTCAACGCGGGGATGGCGGCGGGCGCGTCGTTCTTCCGCCACGTGCCCGCCGCGTACGACTTCTCCGGCCCGCGCCGGGTGGTCGATCTGGCCGGCGGCACAGGTGCCCTGCTGGCCGCCGTCCTGCGCGAGAACCCGGAGGCCAGGGGCGTGCTGTTCGACGTTCCCGACGTGATCGCGGCCGCGCCCGCGCACCTGGAGCGGATGGGGGTGCTGGACAGATGCGAGCTGGCCGGCGGCGACCTGTTCGACTCCGTGCCCGAGGGCGGCGACGTCTACCTGCTGTCGCGCGTCCTGCACGACTGGGACGACGAACGCTGCGCCGTCCTGCTGACCAACTGCGCGAAGGCGATGGCGCCGGGGGCCGAGCTGCTGGTCATCGAGCGGGTCGTCGGACGGGACTCGTACCTGCCGCTCGCCTTCGACCTGCACATGATGGTGATGACCGGAGGACGGGAACGCACCGAGGCGGAGTACCGGGCGCTGATGGAGGAGGCGGAGCTGACCCCGGGCAGGCTGCTCGACCTGCCGCTCGGCATGCGTCTGCTCACCGCCACCCGCTGAGACCACATGCAGGAAGGCGCCGGGCTCTCCTCGAGCCCGGCGCCTTCGTCGCGTTCCGCGGTCAGCTCAGTACGAGCGCCGCCTCCGTGATCACCTCGACGCTGCCCGTGCTCCCGTCGACGCGGATCCGGTCACCGTCTCGCACCAGCATGGTGGCGTTCCTGGTCCCGACGACGGCGGGGATCCCCAGCTCACGCGCCACGATCGCGGCGTGCGACAGCGGCGCCCCCACGTCGGTGACGACCGCCGACGCCCGCGGGAACAGCAGCGTCCAGCCCACGTTCGTCACGGTCGTCACCAGGATCTCCCCCTCGCCCAGCCGGTCGCCCTCCGCCACGGACGCGAGCACCCTGGCGGTGCCCTCGACCACGCCGGCCGCGCCGGGGAAGCCGCTGATGGTCTGCGACGGTGGCGCCACCGTCGCGGCGGCGTCGTACACGTCGCCTCGGCGGTCGGGGTCGGCGGCCCACCGCTCGGGGTCGAACCGGCCGCGGATGATGCCGGGGTACGGCGGCAGCGACTTGTACAGCTCGTACGTCGCCCGCCGCCCGTCCACCCGCGTCAGCGGCCGGCGAGAGCCGCTCAGGACGTCCAGGATCTCCGCGATCGTCAGGAAGAACAGGTCGTCGCCGCGCCCGGTCACCTCCCCGGCGCGCAGCACGAAGTCACGCACCATCCAGAAGCCGCGCATCATCTCCGACCTGGTCTCCTCGCGGGAGCGGACGATCGCCTCCCACCGGTCGACGTCGCGGCGGAACTTCGCGGCCTTCCTCGGGTAACGCTCGTGGAAGCGCCGCCAGGCGGCCCGGCCGGCCTCCTCCTGCCGCTCCAGCAACTCCGCCGGATCGACCGTGAGGCCCGCGAGCTGCTCCTCCAGCCAGTCCGGGTTCTCCACGGGCCGGGCCGCGGAGACCTCGAACTCGTCCGGGCACCGGTGCCCGTACCGGCCGATGTACTCCTCGCGGGAGATCTCGCCCCGCTTGATCCGCGCCAGGCCGAGCAGCGGGCCGAGGCTCTCCAGCCTGCCGTCCCCTCCCTGGACCCCGGACATCAGCACGGTGGCGTCCCTCTCACCGACCAGCTTCGCCAGCCGGGCGCCGAGGTAGACGAGCGAGCCGGCGTCCTGGCGGGCGGCGGCGGCGAGCATGCGGTTGCACTCCGCGAACCGCGGCTCGACCTCGTCCTGCCAGAGCGTCACCAGGTCGTTGCTGCCAGCGATCTTGGCGCGGAGCTCCTCGGTGATCGCGGGCGCGGTGGCGATGTACTCCGGGATCCGCGCGACGAGCTTCTGGATCTCGCGGCGTCCGCCCAGCATCGGCTTGGCCGCCTTGAGGGTCTGCCAGCGCGACATCGGCAGCAGCGGGGTCTCGACGCCCTCGGGCAGCTTGCCGTAGATCGGCAGCTGGGTGTCGCGGATCTTCTTGGACATGCCGAGCGCCTTGCCGAGCGAGGCGGTCAGGCTCATGTTCATGTAGACGCGGCCGCCGATGTTCCCGCACATGGGGTGCCCGCCGAGGTCACTGACGATCATGATTTCGGAGATGAACGCCTGCACGAGCGACCAGGTGCACGGCGTCATGACGCTGGGGATGGCCTCACCCAGGTTGCCGTTGCTCCACAGGTAGTCGCCCTTGAGCGAGTCGTTCCACATCTCACGCTGGCCGGTGATCGGCCTGGCCTGCAGGATGTGCGGACGACCGCGGTGCAGCGCCCATTCGACGTCCATCGGGCGCCCGTACAGCTCCTCGATGTCCATGCCCAGCTCGGCGAGCCCCACCGCCTGCGCCGTGGTCAGCACCGGCTCCTCGCGCTTGCCGGGCGGGACCGGCTCCTCGCGGGTGCCCTCGGCGGTGCGTACGGTCATGACGGTCTTGGCCGCGATCCGCTGGTCGACGACCATGCGGACGGCCCGGTCGATCGTGACCGTGTCCGGCGTGACCAGGCCGCCGACGACCGCCTCGCCCAGCCCCCACGCCGCGTTGATGGTCAGCCGGTCGCGGTCCTCGGTGAACATCACGCCGGCCGCGTCGGCGGACACCAGCTCCTGGACGACGACCGCGATGGCCACTTCGTCCCGCGAGATGCCGTGGCGGTCGCGGTAGGCGATCGCCCGCTCGGTCCACAGCGAGGCCCAGCAGCGTTTGACCGCGTCCAGGACCTGGTCGGCGCCGCGGATGTTGAGATAGCTGTCCTGCTGCCCGGCGAACGACATCCCGGGGAGGTCCTCCGCGGTCGCCGACGACCGCACGGCCACCGCCGGGTTCCCGCCCAGCGACTCATACGCGGCCCTGATGTCGGCGGCGATCTCCGGCGGCATCTCATGGGCGGCGAACAACGCCTGGATCTCGGCCGCGTCCCCGGAGAGTATCGCCTCCCGGAGATCGTGACGGGCGACGAAGTCGCGGTAGGCGCCGGTGGTGACGTGAAAACCCGCGGGCACCGGCAGGCCGGCCCGGGCCAGGCGGGCGAGGGACTCGCCCTTGCCACCGACGATCTCCAACTCGGCACCAGGATCGGCCAGGGCAAGGGTGTTCATAGGCTCATCTCCAAAATTCAGCTGGGAAGAGAAACGGCCGCCTGTTCCACGGTATGAACCATGGAAATGGCGGCCCACCCCTAAACGCCCTTAATCAGCCATCGGCCCCCGGCTTGAGCAGGCCGGTCTCATAAGCGGCGGCCACGGCGGCCGCGCGGTCCTTCACCTCGAGCTTGGCGAAAATGTGCAGCAAATGCGTCTTCACGGTCGCCTCGGTGATGAACAGCCGCACGGCCACCTCGCGGTTGGTGGCGCCGCGGGAAATGAGCGAGAGCACCTCCAGCTCCCGGCGGCTGAGCGTCTGCTGCTGCGGCGCGCGGAGCTTGTGCGTCAGCACTCCCGCCACGGAAGGCGACAGCACGGTCTCGCCGCGGGCCGCCGCCTGCACGGCGCGGCGCAGCTCGGCCCGTGGAGTGTCCTTGAGCAGGTAGCCGGTCGCGCCCTCCTCGATCGCGGGCAGCACGTCGACGTCGTTGTCGAACGTGGTCAGCACGAGCACACGGACCTCGGGCATCTGCTCGCGCAGCCGGCGGATGAGCTCGGCGCCCTTCATCTTCGGCATGCGCAGGTCGGTGAGGACCACGTCCGGATTGGTGCGCTTGGCCACGGCCAGCGCCTCCGGCCCGTCGCCCGCCTCGCCGACCACCTCGAACTCGTCGCCGGTGAAGATCCCGCGCAGTCCATCGCGTACGACAGGGTGGTCGTCCACGATGATCAGACGAATCGGCATATCTCACCCGGCGTTTCTGGGACGGCAAGCGGCTCGGTGTCGGCGGCCGGGATGGCGGGGACAGTGGCGGAAATGCCGGTGCCCTCGCCTGGAGCGGACTCCACCTGGAAGTCGCCGGCCAGCCTCGTCACGCGCTGCCGCATGGCGAGGAGCCCGAAACCGCCTGACTCCACGGTAGCGGGCGCGACGGAGGCATCCAGCGGCTCGGGGCTGAATCCGGCTCCGTCATCCCGTACGTCAAGCACCACGACATCTTCCATGTACGACAGAGTGAGGGCAACTCGTCCGGCCGCCGCGTGCTTGGCGACGTTGGCCAGCGCCTCCTGCGCCACCCGCAGCAGGGTCACCTCCACCTCCGGATGCAGCGGCAGGGCGTCACCGGTGACCGACAGCGTGGCGGGCACGCCGGTGGTCTGCGACCACTTGTCCGCGACGTCCCGCACGGCGGCGGGCAACTGGGCGTCGGCCAGTGGCGCCGGGCGCAACGCCTGGACCGATCGGCGGGCCTCGTTCAGGCTGTCCCTGGCCAAGGTGCGCACCGTGTCGAGGCGGGAACGCGCGGCCGCCAGGTCCTCGAGCGCCTCCTCGGCGGCCTCGACCTGGGTGACGATGGCGGTCAGCCCCTGTGCGATGGTGTCGTGGATCTCCCTGGCCATCCGCTGCCGCTCCCCGAGCACCCCGGCTTCCCTGGCCCGGCTCAGCAGCTGGGCCTGCAGGCTGGCGTTCTCCTCCGCGAGCGTGGCCAGCTTGGCGCTGGTCTCCCGGAGCTGCTCGATCATCGCCTTGCGGCTCTCGTTCTGGTCGGAGATGGTCTTGACGATCAGGCCCACCGCGGAGGCGATGAGCGCCGCGACCAGGAAGGAGTAGAGCATCTCGGTCACGCTCCGCCCGGCCTCGGGCCGCATCGAGACCAGCACCCCGGCGGTCGCGACCACACCCGCGTACGCCCACCACCGGGGCAGCAGCGTGAAGGACTGGATGAACGCCGCGGGCCCGGTCACCGTGAACACCGAGTCGATGCTGACCAGCGCTCCGATGACGGCGAGCAGGACGACGAAGTAGACGACCGCCACCGCCGGCACACTGATCCACTCCGGGCGCGCTGCCACCATGAACCAGTGCCAGGCCACGGCGAACACCACCAGCGCCACCGTGTCCAGCCGCCAGTTCTGCGACAGCGAGAACGCGGCGGGAAGCAGGATGAACAGGTAGGGCAGCACGGGCCAGACCCGGTCCCAGCGCGAAAAGTCGGGACCGGTGGAGACGACCACCGGTCCCGGCCTTTCGCGGTCGGCGTTGCTCACCACCGGAAGGCTTTGATGGCGATGCCGCCGCTGACGAGGCAGATCCCCAGCATGACGGCCATGCTCACGGGGGACAGGGCCTGACCCTCCCAGGCGGCGCGGATCGTCTCGACGGCAGGCGCCATGGGCGTCATCCCGCCGATGGACTTCATCGCGCCGCCCATGCTCTCGAACGGGATCACCGCGCCGGAGATGAAGACCATCGGGAAGAACAGGGCCAGCCCGAGCACGGTCGCGGTGCGGCCGGAGGGGACGACGGCGGCGAGCAGGAGGCCGATGCCGCTGAGGCTCAGCGCGGCCAGGAGCCACGCCGCGACCACGGCGCCCACGCTGGCGGGAGACGACAGGCCGTAGCCGATGGCACCGACGGCGATGATCAGCGCCGTGCCGAGCACGGCCAGCAGCACGTGAGCGGCCAGCTGAGCGCCGAACAGCATGCCGGGCGAGGCGGGGGTGGCACGGAGCCGCTTCAGCACCAGGCGCTCGCGATACTGGGCCAGTGTCGCCGGCAGGATGACCAGTGTGGCCATGCCGATGACGAAGATGGTCAGCATCGGCACGTTGGCGTCCACCGACGGCAGCCCGCCGGGAAGGGGCTTGCCCGTGCGCAGCTTGACCCAGAGCATGACCGTCGGGAAGGCCAGCGCGAAGAACGCCGACATCGGATCCCGCACGATCAGCTTGAGCTCGACCCCGATGACCTGCGTGATGCCTCTCATGCCGCCAGCCCTCCAGTCAGCGCGAAGTACGCGTCCTCCAGGTTTTCCGTACGACCCTGGACGATCAGCTCGTCCGGGGTGCCCTGGATGATGACGCGGCCGTGGTCGATGATCGCCATGCGGTCGCACAGCGCCTTGGCCTCGTCCATGAAGTGGGTGACCAGCACGACGGTCGCCCCGCGGTCGCGGATCTCCCGGATCAGGCCCCAGGTCATGCGGCGGGCGGAGGGGTCCAGGCCGGTGGTGAGCTCGTCAAGGAACACGACCTCCGGGTTGCCGACCAGCGCCAGCGCGATGAACAGCCGCTGCTTCCAGCCGCCGGACAGGTTCCCGAACCTGGAGCGCTGCCGCTCGGTGAGCCCCCATTGGTCCATGACCACCCGCCAGTCGGCGGGCTTCTCGTAGAACGAGGCGTACATCTTCAGCGCCTCGCCCACCTTGATCGCGTCCGGCAGGGACGCCTCCTGCAGCTGGACGCCAAGGCGCGGCAGCAGCTCGCGCCGGTCCGTCTGCGGGTCCAGGCCGAGGATGCGCAGGACGCCGCCGTCGCGCTGCCGCAGGCCGGCCATGCACTCGACGGTCGTGGTCTTGCCCGCGCCGTTGGGGCCGGCGATCCCGAAGATCTCGCCCCGCTCAACCTTCAGGGATACGCTCTCCAGAACCTGGCGGCCTCGGTAGCTCTTACTCATGCCCTCGATTTCGATGACTGTCATGTTTACAGAGTCCCCATGCGCCGCCTCTTACGACATCCCCCGATCGGTTGATAGGGGTCAACTCCTTGATTTCGGGGCCTACCTGCGACTCTGGCCCCTGACCAGGTGAAACCAGGAATAGGGGTGTCGGAGGCAGCGCGGATCCCCAACCCTGATTGCATGAGCGATACAGCGGTGCGCGTACGTGAGCTGCGCAAGCGTTACGGCGACACGTTTGCCGTCGACGGCGTCGACCTGGATATCGCCAGAGGCGAGGTGTTCGCACTCCTCGGACCCAATGGCGCAGGTAAGACGACAACTGTTGAGATTCTCGAAGGGCACCGCCGCCGGGACGCCGGCGAGATCAGCGTGCTCGGCGAGGACCCAGGCCGGGCCGGACGCGTATGGCGCTCCAGGCTCGGCATCGTGCTGCAGTCGGCAACCGACGCCGCGGAGATGACCGTTCGCGAGATGGTCCATCACTACGCGAGCTACTACCCGCGGCCCCGCGATCCCGACCACGTGATCGAGCTCGTCGGCCTCACCAGCAAGGCCGACGTCAGGACCCGCAACCTGTCCGGCGGCCAGCGGCGCAGGGTGGACGTGGCGGTCGGCGTCGTCGGCAACCCCGAGCTGGTCTTCCTGGACGAGCCCACCACAGGGTTCGACCCCGCGGCCCGCCGCCAGTTCTGGGACCTCATCTCGCGGCTGGCCGACGAGGGCACCACCATCCTGCTGACCACGCACTACCTGGACGAGGCCGAAGCGCTGGCCAGCCGGGTGGGCGTGCTCGTGGGCGGCCAGATCGTCGCGCTGGGTGATCCGGCCACGCTCGCCGGTCGCGCGCAGGCCATGGCGACCGTCACCTGGTCCGCCCCGGACGGCGAGCGCAGCGTCAAGACCGCGACGCCCACCAAGGTCGTCGCCGAACTCGGCACCCAGTTCGACGGGGAGATCCCCGAGCTGAGCGTGACCCGCCCGAGCCTCGAAGACATCTACCTCGGCCTTATCGGAGACCAGCCGTGACAACCACGATGTCAAGACCACCCACCCGCATTCCCACCGCGAGCACGGCGCGCCTGCCCAGCGTCGGCCGGCTGGCGCTCAAGCGTGGCGCGCTGGAGCTCCGGAGCTTCTTCCGCACCAAGAGCCAGTTCATCGTCATCTTCTCGCTCCCGGCGGTCATGCTGCTGCTGCTCGGCGCGATGCAGGCCAACAAGCCGGACATCGGCGGCGTGACGGCTGCGCAGCTCCTCACCGCCGGCATGATCGGCGCCGGCATCATGAGCACGTCCTTCCAGAACCTGGGCATCAACGTCGCACTGGAGCGGCACGACGGGACGCTGAAGAGGCTGTACGGCATGCCCATGCCGCGGATGGCCTATTTCGGCGGGAAGGTCATCCAGGTCCTGGTGTGCATGGTGGCCGAGGTCGCCATCCTGATCGTGGTCGGGGTGCTGCTGTTCGGGCTGCAGCTGCCTGCCTCGTTCGAGAAGTGGGTGACCTTCACCTGGGTCCTCTTCCTCGGCGGCATCGCGTGCACCCTGCTGGGCATCGCCGTCGGCAGCCTGCCGAAGTCCACACGGGGCGCCAACGCGGTGATCACGTTGCCGTTCCTCATCGTGCAGTTCTGCTCAGGCGTCTACATGCCCTTTTCCGATGTACCGAGTTTTCTGCAGTATTTCGCGGCCTTGTTCCCGCTCAAGTGGATCACCCAGGGGGTGCGGTCGGTGTTCCTGCCCGACCACGCGGCGGCCATGGAACCGGCCGGCTCTTGGGAGCATCCGATGATCGCACTTGTGCTCGTCGCCTGGTGCGCGGGGTCCCTGCTGCTTTGTATGAAGACTTTTCGCTGGACGGCCCGGGACAGCTGACGCGCTGACGCGAAGAAATCCTTGTGACGGTGGCGGATCGCATCGACGCCACCGTCATTTCGCGTGCCCGGCCGTGTTATTAACGTGTCCAGAACTATTTATGTACGCGGCCGTTTTCGTGCGCGCGGCATCGGCCTGTCGCGCCTCGCGGCCGGGGCCTCGCGGCCGGGTCAGGCGCGCACGATGGCCTGCGGGACGGGACGCTTGAGCGCCGAGCGGCGGCGCCGGGAGGCCGAGCTGGCGGACAGCGCGATGGCGGTGAGCAGGAGCCCCTCCGTGGCCATCCACCGGCCGGAGAAGCCCATCAGCTGCCGGCCCTCCACCTGAGGCCCGGTGACCAGGAGCCGGGCGGAGAATTTACCCGCCACCGGATCGAAGGTCAAGATCGCGTCCTCGAAGTCCAGCCACCGCTTCGCCAGCGGGAACCACGCCTTGTAGACCGCCTCCTTGGCGGAGAACAGCAGGCGGTCCCACGACACGTCCGGGTAGTCGGCGGCGAGCGCGCTCAGCGCCTTGCGCTCCTCAGCCAGCGAGACGGCCTCCAGGACGCCGTTCGACAGCGGCTCGTCGGGCTCGGCGTCGATGCCGATTGTGATGGTGTCGGCACCGGGGCTGACCACGGCGCCGCGGTAACCCGCGCAATGCGTGATGCTGCCCACGAAGCCGATCGGCCACTGAGGCTCGCCACGCACGCCGGGCAGGAGAGGCTGCGGCGGCAGGCCCAGGACGCCCATGGCGGCCCTGGCGCACATGCGTGCCGTGGCGAACTCCTTGCGCCGGTTCTCCACCGATCGGCTGATCACCTCTTCTTCTGCGGGAAAGAGCACTGCGTCGTGGTCGTCGAAGGTGTCGACGGCCACGACCCACGGGGGAAGGATGCTCCCGATCAAGGCATTCGCATTCACAATTCCACGCTAGGCACGGCCCTGGCGGAAAGGAATGTCACGGCCCGTCTTCTCGGGCCGTCCAGCGGCTGTTCCGGGGTCAACGCAGGCTGATAAGGGGGCTGGTCATGTGTCGGTACGATTCCTCGACGGCTGGATCAGCGAGGCCTCGATCGCCCGGTTGACGGCGTCGATGCGGGACGCCGCTCCGAGCTTCACGAAGATGTTGCGGAGGTGGCGTTTGACCGTGGCTTCCGTGGTGTTGATGCGGGCGGCGATCTGCCGGTTGCTGAGCGCCTGAGCGGCCAGTTCGAGGACTTCCCGCTCCTTGCTCGTCAGCACCTCGGAAGGAGCGCTCTCCATCTGGGCGAGGCTCTCGCGCGAGACGGCGAGGACGACGCGTTCCGGCTCGTCGTGCACGCTGCGGATGGCCGAGACCAGCTCGTGCCAGTGGACGCTCTTCAGGAGGTAGCCGCGGATGCCGGCGGCGAGGAGCCTGCGCAGCAGCTGCGGCCCGTCGTACATGCTCAGGATGATGATCTGGGTGTTCGGCGACTGCATTCGCAGGCGCGTCACGGTGTCGGTGGCCGAGTCGCCGGGGATCTCCACGTCGAGAAGGAGGATGTCCGGCTTCGCGTCCGCCACGAGGTTGAGGGCGCCGCTGGAGGTGCCGGCCTCGCCGACCACGGCCAGCCCGTCCTGGGCGTCCAGGATCTCCCTGAGTCCTTCCCGGAAGAGCGCGTGGTCGTCCACTATGGCGATCGTGGTCGGTTGGTCACTCCTGATCATCGGATCGCCTCTGGAGGGGGACGGTGAGGTCGATCCTAACTCCCCGGCCAGGCTCGCTCGCGATGGTGACCGTGCCGCCGAGTAGCTGGGTGCGCTCCCTGATGGAGGACAGTCCCATGCTTCCCTTGGGCGTCGGCTGGTCGGGGTCGAAGCCGCATCCGTCGTCGATCACGGAGGCGACCAGTTCGTGGGGGGCGACGTCGATTCTGATGAGGATGGCCGAGGGTGCTCCGTGGGTGAGCGCGTTGCGGGCCGCTTCACGCAGGATGAGCAGGCACTCCTCGCTCACGTTCGGGGGCGCCCAGCTCTGGTCTCCGTTGACCACGAGCTCGATCTGCACGTCGTCGGCCCCGACCATGTCGAGGTAACCGAGCAGGCCCTTCTCGAGAGTCCTGCCGCCGGGGGGATGGAGGTCGGAGGTGACCTGGCGCAGGTTGTACATCGTCTCCTGGATGGCCTGCTGCGCCATTTCCAGCTTGGCCAGCGCTTTCGCCGGTTCGGTCGGCCGGTAGAGGTTCGACAGCTCCAGTTGCCGCTGGGCCACGCTGATGCTGTGGCCGATGCGGTCGTGTAATTCCCTGGCGATCCGCTGGCGCTCGGCCCTCTGCGCCTCGGTCACCTTGTTCAGCAGGAAGCCCGTGTAACTGCTCGCGGCCTCCCTGATGCGCATGGAGATGCTCTGCTCCAGAGCCGTGACCACGAGCTTGAGCAACTGCGCGGCCTGGCTCTCCCCCAGGAGTCGTTGACTGAGCGTGGTGAAGGCGGCTCGGAAGAACACCGACGCCGCCATGAGCGATTCCCGGGGGTGGACGCCGGCGGATGCCCTTGAGACGCCGATGTCCCAAGCCAGGAACACGGACTCCTCGTCGTCCTGCAGTCTTCCGGTGCGTAGCGTGTTGGCCATCTCTGTCAGGATCTGGCTCGCGTTGGTCATGACCTGGGTCTTCGTGCGCTGGTCCTTGATCAGCACACTGCCGATGGCGGTAAGCCCCTGCTCGTACTTCTGCAGGATGTCCGTTCGACACTCCTCGATAATGTTGGCTGGCCCCGTAGCATCTCCCTTTTGCGCAATGTCTCCCACCGTGTCCCCTTGGAGAGCTGCAGAAATGCTTACATCTTGGGTCAACACCGGTGAGTAGGCAACTGTATGAAGATAGTGAGTGCAGGTCGGCAGGGCCCTCGCCTTCGTGGTTCAAGCCACTGACCAGCGCAAACAGGTCACATATGGAAATGTCCGCATTCTGTGATCGGCGGCGTGGCGCGGTCGGCGCGGCGGGGTCTGACCTAACGATTCATCTGGGGTCGGTTGTGAGCTGTGAGCCTGTCATGATCATTATCGCGGCCGTCTGACATGAGCCAGGCTCAAATTAACCCTGCCCGCCTGTCTGCCTGCCTGCCGCTGTGGCCCGTGCCGGCCTCGAGTGCCCTGCGACCTGGTGCGCCGGTCCCTTCGGTACGACTCGGCGATATGACTCGGACCACGCTGTGGTCCGAAAGTTGGAGGCCGATTGGTCCGTATGACGCGACAAGCGCTTTTTAAGGATATGTCGTATTGTCGGCCCGCCGTGCTAACACCTAGCGTGATGACCGTCAACCCAGAAGCGGGTGCGGAAGAGGTTGAGGGTCATGAGGCAAATCCGGCAGATCAAGACGTCGAAGCCGAAAAAAGAGCTGAATAACTCTTTGGATCTCCGAACTCCTTCCGGTCGCAAATTGCCTTTCTGAAAAAGGGGTGTCCATCATGGGGCTGTTCGAGAGAGATGCGGCCATGACCTCCATGCACGACCTCCTCGCCGAGGCCGTGGCCGGCAAGGGCAGGGTCGCGATGGTGACCGGGGTCGTCGCGACAGGCAAGAGCGAGTTGCTGCACGCTTTCGCCGAGCAGGCTCTCGAACGGGGCGCGCTGCCGCTAGTGGCGGCTGCCACCCGGGCGGAGAGCGACCTCCCGCTGGGCGTGTTCGGGCAGCTTTTCCAGAACGCGCCGTTACGCGAGGACGCGAGCGCGCTCGCGGCCGACTTGTTGCGCGAGGGCGCGCAGATGGCCTCTCCCGCGAAGGGGGACGGCTTCGATCAGATCGACGCCCAGATCGTGCACTCACTCTGCGCGGTGCTGCTCTCTTTGGCCGAGCGCCACCCGCTGGCGATCGTCATCGATGACGTCCACTACGCGGACCGGGCCTCGCTGCTCTGCCTTTCCTACCTCGTACGCAGGGCCAGGTGCTCGCCGCTCATGGTCGTCTTCAGCCAGGCTGAATACCGGCAGCACATGCACGGCTCGTTCGCCACCGAGATGCTGCGCCAGCCGCACTGCACCGCCGTCAGGCTGGCGCCGCTGTCGTACGACGCCGTGACCACCATGACGTCCGAGCACCTGGACGAGGAGGTGGCCGCGGGCCTGGCGCCGGAGTGGTACGCCCTCAGCGGCGGCAACCCGCTCCTGCTCCGCGGCCTGATCGAGGACTTCGGGACGAGCGGGGGCGCCCCCGGGGAACGCTACGGCGAGGCCGTGCTGTCGTGCCTGCACCGGGCCGACCCCGCGCTGATGCAGGTCGCCGGCTGGCTCGCCGCCCTGGACGACCCGGACCTCCTGCAGCGCATGATCGGCCCGGACCCCGCGATCGTCTCCCAGGCCCTGCACTGGCTGGAGACCGCCGGGCTGCTGCGCTCCGGCCGCTACCGGGCCGAGATCGCGCGGCGGACGGTGCTGGCCGAGCTGAGCGACGAGGTGCGCCGCGGCGTGCACCGGCGCGCCGCCGAACTGCTCTACGCCGAGGGCGCCGACGCGGTCGCCATAGCAACGCACCTGCTCGGCGCGGAGGCGGCCGACCTGCCCTGGGCCGTGCCCGTGCTGGAGTCGGCGGCACTGCACCGGCTGGACGACGGGTTCGTCAACCTGGCCGTGGACTATCTCAAGCTCGCCTGGCGGGGATGCACCGACGAGCGCCGGCGTACCACCATCGCGACGCTTCTGATGCGCGCCGAATGGCGCATCAACCCCAGAACCCCGGGCGAGCACATCGCCGAGCTGACCGACGCCCTGCACAACGGCACCCTGCGCGGCAGCGACGCGGTCGTCCTGGCCAGGGCGCTGCTGTGGCACGGCAAGGTGGACGAGGCCTGCCAGGTGCTCGAACACCTGAAGGAGAGCGGCGACACCGAGCCGCAGACCGTGGCCGAGCTCATCGGCACCCGGCTGTGGCTGCGCAGCTCGGCGCCCCCATTGCTGGCCCACGTCGACAGGTCGACCAGCGAGCAGGCCAGGGAGCCCGTGCTGCCGGTGCGGGTGAGCCGCCGGCTGGAGGCGGCCAACGCGCTGGCCTCGGTCCTCACCCGCGGGCCGCGCGAGCGCATACTGAGCATGGTCGAGCGCATCCTGCGGAGCTCCCACCTGGACGAGATGTCCATGGACACGGTGGAGAGCTCCCTGCTCGCCCTCGTCTACGGAGGCTGGCCCGACAAGGCGGCACCCTGGTGCGACGCCTTCATCGAGGAGGCGGAGTCCCGCCGCGCCCCGGCCCGCCGGGCCCGGCTCACCGCGATCCGCGCCGAGATCGCCATGCGGTGCGGCGACCTGGAGACCGCGGCCTCGTGCGCGCGCTTGGCCCTGCAGCTCATCCCGCCGGCCAGCTGGGGCGTGGCCGTGGGCGCGCCGCTGGCCAACCTGATCCTGGCCACCACGGCCATGGGCTTGTACGACGAGGCCCTGGAGCAGGTCAACACGCCGGTGCCGGAGGCCATGCTGCAGACCCGCTTCGGGCTGCACTACCTGCACGCCCGCGGGCGCTACCACCTCGCGATCGACCACTCGGC
This sequence comes from Nonomuraea sp. NPDC049480, assembly GCF_044465905.1. Classification (NCBI taxonomy): domain Bacteria; kingdom Bacillati; phylum Actinomycetota; class Actinomycetes; order Streptosporangiales; family Streptosporangiaceae; genus Nonomuraea; species Nonomuraea sp. NPDC049480. Next base: position 73,577 of record NZ_JBITMD010000035.1, on the reverse strand, counting down.
GGCCGCGCTGCGCGACTTCCGCTTCTGCGGCGAGCTCATGGGGGAGTGGGAGATGGACACGCCGGGGTTCATCGCCTGGCGGGCCGACGCCGCCGAGGCCCTCATCAGGATGGGCAAGACCGAGGAGGCCCGCGTCCTGATCGAGGAGCAAATGTCGCGGTGCGGCCCGGGGGCCTCCCGTACGCACGGTATGGCGCTGCGCGTGCTCGCCGCCACCAGCGAGGCCAGGCACCGGCCCATGCTGTTGCGGCAGTCCTCCGACCGCCTGCACGCCTGCGGCGACCGCTACGAGCTCGCCAGGTCGCTGGTCGATCTCACTGAGGCCTTCCACGGCGTCGGAGAGTTCCGCAGGGCGGGCATCATCGCCAGCCGCGCCCGCACCCTCGCCCAGGAGTGCGGCGCCCAGCCCCTGAGCCAGGCGCTGGCCGGTGACGGCTCCGGCGCCGCCGGGGAGAACGCGGAAATGAGCAAGGTGGCCGCCATCCTCAGCGACGCCGAGCGCCGGGTCGCCGGCCTGGCGGCGGTCGGCTACACCAACCGGGAGATCGCCGCCAAGCTGTTCATCACGGTGAGCACGGTCGAGCAGCACCTGACCCGCATCTACCGCAAGCTCGGCATCACCCAGCGTTCGGATCTGCCCGCCAATCTGGAGCTCAGCCCGACGATGCGCTGAAACCCTCCAGAGTCTGTCCACCACGCGGAATCCGCGTGGTGGACAGCATTGTTGACAGAGCACATAACTCGGAGTTGCGAGGCCTGTCAGGCTGTGATAAGTGATAAATTTCCCAATTATTCACCGACGTCGTGGCGGATAGGGGTTGTGACGCAATCCTGAAGCCCAGATCGTATGGTAATACCCATGACGTCGAGTGGAGGGAGTGTCGTGGACAACAGGAAGCTAGGCGATACGGGGCCGGTGACCTCGTGTCTTGGCTTCGGCTGTCTGGCTCTCTCAGGCGTATACGGCGAAGTGGACCGAGAGGAATCGATTTCACTGATCCATGGTCTCCCCGACACCGGGGTGACATTAATAGCAATGTCCGATGATCACGCCGGCGGTGAAGTCGAACGACTCGTCGGCGAGGCCATCAGGCCATGGCGTGACGAACTCCTCCTGTCGACGGGGACCTCCCAGCGCGACGCCGACTCCGGACGGCTGGCGCAGTCGTGCGAGGCCTCGCTGAAGCGGCTGGGCGTCGACTTCGTCGACCTTTACATCGTCGGCTGCGAGGCGCGGTCCGTGCCCATCGAGGAGACGGCCGGTCAGCTGGCCGAGTTGGTGGAGGCGGGGAAGGTCCGCCACGTGGGCCTGTCCGGGGTGACGGGGGAGGAGCTGCGCCGGGCGCACGAGGTCCACCCGATCGCCGCCCTGGCCATGGAATATTCGCTGATGTGCCGTGACGTCGAGCTCGACCAGCTGCCGGTGGCGCGCGAGCTCGGGATCGGCATGATGGCCTGCCGGCCGCTGGGCCGTGGCTTCCTGGCCGGGCGCGGCATCTCGAGCCGGGCACTCGCCCCCGGAGACGTCCGCCGCACCGATCCCCGTTTCAAGACGCCCGAGCTGGAGCGGAACCTCGCCATGCTCAGGCAGGTGGAGGCCGAGGCGGCGAGTATGGACGTCAGCACGGGCCGCCTGGCCCTGGCCTGGCTGCTGTCGAGGGGGCCCCACGTGGTGCCGGTCCCCAGCACGCGCGATCCGGTCCACCTGGAGATGAACGCGGTCTCCAGCAGGGTGGTGCTGAGCGAGGCGACGTGCCGGCGGCTGGAGGACGTCTTCCTGCACGGCGGGGCCGGAGCCTTCGCTGAGGATTGAGCCCCGCCGATCGGTGGCCGGAGGAACCGCCGGCGCTGAGCCCTGCCCGGAAGATCCGCCCAGGCAGGGCCTTGCCGGTCGTCAGGCGAGCGGCAGGATCGTCAGGCCGTGCAGGGCGTACTGGGTCGCCATGAAAGCGCCGTACGGTTCGCGTCGGAAGCCCTTCGCGCACAGGACCGCGATGACCGCGGCCCCGGCGAGCATGGCCAGCGCGCCGGACCACAGCGGCAGATCCAGGACCAGGATCACCACCGTGAAAGCGACCGCGAGCCCGAGCGCGACGAGGGTGATCGCCCGGCGCAGCACGCGCTCACCGTGCACGACCGCGAAGGTCGCCCGGCCCGCCTGCGCGTCGCCCTCGATGTCCGGCAGGTCCTTGGCCGTCGAGCCCACCAGGGCCGTCCACAGCGAGGCGGCGACCACGAAGACGATCAGCATCGTCGAGCTCGTGAGCTGGCCCGCATGGGCGAAGACGCCCCCGAAGTACGTGAGCAGGGTCGCGGCGAACCCGGTGAAGACCGTGCCGGCGGAGCTGCGCTTGAGCGGGAACGGCGGGCCCGAGTAGAGGTAGCCGAGCACCAGCATGGCCACGAGCATGCCGCCCATCACCGGGCTGAGCGCGAAGCCGGCCACGAGGGACAGCAGCGCCGTGCACACCGCGACCGAACTGGCCAGGCCGGGCTCCAGGTCGCCGCGGGCGATGGGCCTGCCCGAGCCGTTGAGCCGGTCCTCCTCCAGGTCCGTGACGCCGTTGAAGAGGTAGATCGCGAACAGCATCGTCATCCAGGCGACGGCGCCCCACGCCGTCCTGCCCAAGTGGCCGTTGTCGCCGGCGACCTCGGCGCACAGCGCCGCACCGGTGAGGAAACGCAGCAGATACATCAGCTGGACTGAAGGACGGGATTCCGCCAGGCACATCCCGCCGCGCTGGAGCAACGCCGATTCGATAGCCGCCATGACCGGATTGTGATCGGCGCGCAGGGGTGCGAAAAGGGGGGTGCGTCGAAAGATACCGGGACCCGCACTCTCGATACTCCGCCCGATCCTATGGCTAAGGACGGGCATTCTCGTGATCCCCCACCTGTTCCGCGCGCCCCGCCGATTGTACGTTGTGACCGGAGATCTCCTAGAGGCACACCATGAACCAGCGAAGGGGATTCACTATGTCACCCACCCGCTCCGTGGAACGTTATGCCAACTTCACTCCGCTGGCGCTGGCCGATCGCACCTGGCCGGACAAGAGGATCCTGGCCGCGCCGCGTTGGCTGTCCACGGACCTGCGTGACGGAAACCAGTCGCTGGCCAACCCGATGTCGCCGGCACGGAAGCTGCAGATGTTCGAGCTGCTCGTCGGCATGGGCTACAAGGAGATCGAGGTCGGGTTCCCGGTCGCCAGCCAGGACGACTACGACTTCGTCCGCATGCTGGTCGAGGAAGACAGGATTCCCGACGACGTGTGGATCTCGGTGCTCGTACCGGCCAGAGACGAGTTGATCGAGCGCTCGGTATGCGCGCTCGCCGGCGCCCCCCGCGCGACCTTCCACCTCTACAACGCGACCGCGCCGCTCTTCCGGCGCGTGGTGTTCGACATGGACCGCGCGCAGTGCAAGGACCTGGCCGTGCACGGCACCCGGCTGATGATGAAGTACGCCGAGCGGGACCTGGCGGACTGCGACCTGCGTTACCAGTACTCGCCGGAGCTCTTCAACGAGACGGAGGCGGACTTCGCCCTGGAGGTCTGCGAGGCCGTCATGGACGTGTGGGAGCCCGGGGCGAGCCGCCCGATCGTTCTGAACTTCCCCACCACCGTGGAGCGCTCGCTGCCGTCGGTGTTCGCCGACCAGATCGAGTGGCTGGACCGCAACCTGTCCCGCCGGGAGCACGTCTGCCTGTCCATTCACCCTCACAACGACCGGGGCACGGGGGTGGCCGCGGCCGAGATGGCGCTGCTGGCCGGGGCCCAGCGGATCGAGGGCTGCCTGTTCGGCAACGGGGAGCGCGCGGGGAACGTGTGCCTGGTGACGCTGGGCATGAACATGTTCACCCACGGGGTGGACCCGCGGATCGACTTCTCCGACATCGACCACATTCGCGACACGGTCGAGCACTGCAACGAGATCCCCGTGCACCCCAGGCATCCCTATGGCGGCGAGCTGGTGTACACCGCCTTCTCCGGCTCGCACCAGGACGCGATCAAGAAGGGCTTCGACCGGCTCGAGCTCGAGGCCGCCGAGTCCGGCGTCAGCGTCGACGAGATGCCGTGGACCATGCCGTACCTGCCCGTGGACCCCAAGGACGTCGGGCGCACGTACGAGGCGATCGTGCGGATCAACAGTCAGTCCGGCAAGGGCGGCATCGCCTACATCATGAGCGCGTGGCACGGCATGGAGCTGCCGCGCGAGCTGCAGAGGGACTTCGCCCGCGTCGTCCAGTCGGACACCGACCTGCGGGGCAGCGAGTTGTCGCCGGACGAGATCCGCGCGCTGTTCGAGCGCGAGTACGTCGCCCGCGGGGACGCGGCCGGCCTGCCGGGGGCCGGCGGCGAGCGGATCAGCGCCACGCTGCACGTGCACGGCCAGCGCGAGCAGGCCGTGCGATCCATCGGCGCCGCGCTGGCGCCCTGGGGGATCGATGTGCGAGCGGTCCACCGCACCGGGAGCACCGGCCGCATCACCAGCATGGAGACGATGGTCTACGCCGAGTGCAAGGTGGGCGGCACGACGGTCTGGGGCGTCGGCGTCCGCACCGACGTGGTCGACGCTGCCCTCGCCGCGGTCGGCGCGGCCGCCGGGCGCTGCGGCAGGATCGAGGAGGTCAAGCTGGCGACGGCCAGCTGACGAACGTCGCCGGCCCGCCGGCGGCCGCCGAAAGGCGGCCGCCGCGGCGTTTCCGGGAAATTCCGGCAATTCGGGAAATTTTGCACACAGAGAGAGCCATCGCCCGTCTTGTCATGGGCGATGGCTCTTCTTTTTGTGGCTGCTTCGCAAAAGGAGTACGACGTCTAGTCCAATGCCTCACCTCGCCGGCCGGATAAACATCCGTCAAACCTGTTGCTCATATTGAATCGCCGGGCAGCGCGATTTCCCACCCCTAGCACACCCTTAAGCGCTTCGCCGGCCGATCGGCCGTAAAAGGCCCGCCGCGCCGCGCCGCCGCCGCCATTCGCGGGGGTAGCCGAGCGACACCTCCTCGAAGCGGACGCCGTTGTGCCACGTGGTCCGGGGAATGTGCAGATGCCCGTAGACGACCGTGTGCACATTGAACCGCACGTGCCAGTCGCCGGTGCGCTCGGTGCCGCACCACAGGGCGAAGTCCGGGTACCGCAGGATGTCGGTGGGCCCGCGGACCAGCGGCCAGTGGTTGACCAGCACGGCCGGGAGGCCGGCGGGCAGGTCGTTCAGCCGCCGCTCGGTCTCTTCCACCCTGGCCGCGCACCATGCCTGCCGCGAGGGGTACGGGTCCGGGTGGAGCAGCATCTCGTCCGTGCAGATCACGCCGCGTTCGTAGGCCTGGGACAGGGCCTCGGCCCGCGAGCGCGCGCCGGGGACGCGGAAGGTGTAGTCGTACAGCGAGAACAGCGGCGCCACGATGAGCGACTCCTCCCACACCGGGTAAGGGTCCTCCGGCGTGACGACGCCGAGCTCGCGGCAGAACCGCACCAGATGGTCGTACCGCTCGGCGCCGCGCAGGCGGAACGGGTCGCTCGGGTGGGTCCACAGCTCGTGGTTGCCAGGAGTCCACACGACCTTGGCGAAGCGCCTGCTGAGCAGGCGCAACGCCCATTCGACATCGGCCATGAGCTCGGCGACGTCGCCCGCGATCAGCAGCCAGTCAGCGGCGGACCCGGGCTTGAGCGCTTCCACGATCTCCCGGTTCTCCGCGTGGCCGATGTGGAGGTCGCTGATGGCGAGCAACGCCGACATGTCTACTCCGCGATGGCCGTTCGCATGATCCACTGGTAGACGGGCAATTCCCGCCCGTCGATCTTCTTCTGCTCGCCGCGGTGCAGGAAGTGCTCATAACCGCTGCCGAACGGCAGCTTGATCTTCTCGCACCCCCTCGCGACGGTCATGATGCGCCGCTCCTGCGGCAGGTGATTCGGGCCCCCCAGGAGCATGACGGTGATGGTTGACATGGTCTCCTCGATTCAGAGTGGGATATTGGTGTGGCAGCCGCGGGACTGCGGTGCCTGTGCCAGTGCCTCTGCCAGCCGGCGACGGGTCTCCGAAGGCGATATGACCTCGTCGACCACGCCGAGCGCCATGGCACGCTCGACCCCGCCGGCAGTGCGCTGATGTTCTTGCAGCAGCCGCGCGTGCAGGTCCGCCCGCTCGGACTCGTGCACCGCGGCCAGCCGCTTGCGGTGCAGGATGCCCACGGCCGCCTCGGCCCCCATCACCGCCACCTCCGCGTCGGGCCACGCGTACACCGCGGTGGCGCCCAGCGAGCGGGAGTTCATGGCGATGTAGGCGCCGCCGTACGACTTGCGAGTGATGAGCGTCACCCGGGGGACGACCGACTCGGCGAAGGCGTGCAGCAGCTTGGCGCCCCGCCTGACCACGCCGCCCCATTCCTGCTGGACGCCCGGCAGGTAGCCGGGGACGTCGACCACGACCACGAGCGGAACGCCGAGCGAGTCGCACATCCGCACGAAACGCGAGGCCTTCTCGGCCGAGAGCGAGTCGAGGCAGCCGCCCTTGCGCAGCGGGTTGTTGGCCAGCAGGCCCACGGCCCGCCCGCCGAGCCGGCCGAGCCCGACCACCATGTTGGGGGCCCAGCGCGGCTGCAGCTCCAGGAAGTCCTCGTCCAGGAGGTTGCGTACGACCGGCCGGACGTCGTAGGCGCGGCGCGGCTGGTCCGGCAGCAGCGCGCGCAGGTCGCGCGGCTCGCACAGCGCGGCGAAGTCGAAGCGGCCGGGGTGGGTGAAGAACCCCGCCAGCAGGCGCGCCCGGTCGTACGCCGCCTCCTCGGAGTCGACCGTGATGTGCGCGACCCCGGACTTGGGGCCATGCGCCTCCGGACCGCCCAGACCCGCCATGTCGATGTCCTCACCGGTGACGGTGCGGACGACGTCGGGCCCGGTGATGAAGACGCGGGCCGAGTCCGACATGATGATCACATCGGTCAGCGCGGGCCCGTAGGCCGCGGCGCCTGCGGCCGGTCCGAGCACGACCGAGATCTGCGGGATGAGGCCGGAGGCCGCCGTCATGGCGGCGAACATGCGCCCGACTCCGTCCATCGACTCCACGCCGTCGGCCAGCCGCGCGCCGCCGGAGTGCCACAGGCCGATCACCGGGCAGCGCCGGCGGACGGCCAGCTGGATGGCCTCCACGATGCGGTTCGCGCCGACCCAGCCCAGCGCGCCGCCCATGCGGGTCGCGTCGGTGCAGAAGGCCACGACCGGCGAGCCGTCGATCAGCCCGTGCACGGCGTGCACGCCGCTCTCGTCGTCGCCGGACATCGGCACGATCGAGCCGTGGTCCAGCAGTCGCGAGAGGCGTACCGATGGCGACCTGGGATCGAGTATTGCTTCGGTGGAAATAGCGGTCAGGACCGTCATCGTTGTCCTTTCACCGGGATCTGTGATTCGAATGTCGCGGCCCACCCCTATAGCGGACAACCCCTACTGCCTCGTACCTCCACCTGGGCCTCGCTCCGGCATAGGGGGATCGTGGGGTGACCGAGAATTCCGCGCCGTGTGACACTCGAGCCTGTGTTCTTCCTCACATCCGTGGGGCCGGCCAGCAGCACGGCGGGCCGAGGACTCTCACGGAATCCGCAGTTCACCCATCCCGGAAAGGTGCGGAATCATGAAAGTCACGCAACTCAAAAAGACGGCGCGCCCGTCGCGGGTCCGGACCGGAAATGAGGTGCTCGACATGCGCACCCCCTCCGGCCGGCTGCTGCGGTTCTAGGAGCGCCGGATGACGACCGAAATCACCACACCGCCCATCAGCCTCGCCGCGCTGCTCGCCCAGGACCCGGCTTTCCGCCTGCACGAGGGCGGCAAACTCACCACACGCCCGTCCGTACAGGTACGCGACGTCCACGACCTGTCGCTCGCGTACACGCCGGGGGTGGCCCGCGTGTGCACGGCCATCGCCGAGCGGCCGGAGCTGGCCGACGACTACACCTGGCGGTCCAACGTCGTCGCCGTCGTCACCGACGGCACCGCCGTGCTCGGCCTCGGCAACATCGGGCCGACCGCGGCCATGCCGGTCATGGAGGGCAAGTCGCTGCTGTTCAAGCAGTTCGCCGGCGTGGACTCGGTGCCTCTCTGCCTCGACTGCACGGACGTGGACGAGCTCGTGGAGACGATCGCCAGGATGGCGCCGTCCTTCGGCGGCATCAACCTCGAGGACATCAGCGCGCCGCGCTGCTTCGAGGTCGAGCGCCGGCTCAAGGAACTGCTGGACATCCCCGTCTTCCACGACGACCAGCACGGCACGGCGATCGTGGTGCTGGCCGCGCTGCGCAACGCGGCGAAACTGACCGGGCGACGACTGTGGGACCTGCGCGCCGTCGTGGCGGGCGCCGGCGCCTCGGGCCTCGCGGTCACCAGCATGCTGATGAACGCCGGCATCGGCGAGGTCGTCGTGTCCGACAGCAAAGGCGTGCTCCACCAGGGCCGTAAGGACCTCAACCCGTACAAGGCGCTGATCGCCGCCACGACCAACCAGTCGGGCTACAACGGCACCACCGAGGACGCGCTGATCGGCGCGGACGTCTTCATCGGCCTGTCGGGATCGACGATCAGCGAGGACGCCATCGCGTCGATGGCGTCGAACTCCATTGTGTTCGCCTTGTCCAACCCCGAGCCGGAGATCCATCCGGAGATCGCCAGGGAGCACGCCGCCATCGTGGCCACCGGGCGCAGTGATTTCCCGAACCAGATCAACAATGTGCTGGCTTTCCCGGGTGTGTTCAGGGGCGCATTGTCGGCACGCGCCTCGGCCGTGACCGAGAACATGAAGGTCGCCGCGGCCCTTGCCCTGTCCGCCGTGGTGGAGGAGGAGCTGTCGGCCGACCGGATCATACCCGAGCCGTTCGACCCCAGGGTCGTGCCCGCGGTCGCGGCCGCGGTGGCCGACCAGGCCCGACGTGACGGTGTGACCCGCCTGCCCGGCATCTGATGCCGCCCCGAGCCGAAACCGCCTGGTGCGCTGCCAGGCGGTTTCGTCACGTCGGCGGCCTGTCCCTTCGGTAGGTTCGGGTGTCATGGATCTGATGGAGCGGGCCGGGCAGCTCAAAGCCGAGTTGATGGACTACGTGTTGTCGCCGCGGTTCGGCCGGGTCGTCTCCGACGCGATGCACGAGGCGTTCCCCGGCGGCGTGGGCGACGACGACGAGGCTCTGCTCACGGCCAGGCTGGAGGCATTGGTCTACAGTCGGCGGCTGGAATCCGGGCAGACCATCCTGGAGATGTTCGCGGAGACGTTCTCCGGCGCCGACCGTGATCTGCTGCTGTCCTGGGCGGATCACGTACAGGGGATCTTCGAGACCAAGCAGCCGCACGGCGACGACGGGATAGTCGCACTCAACCACATCGACGAGCTCACCTACCGGATCCGCTCCAACATGGGCCCCGTGGGGATCAAGGACGTCGTGGCCACCGGCACGGTCATGATCGGTGGCATCGTGCCGGTCGGTGACGAGTGGATGATCAGCGGGAAGCCCATGGCGTATTCCGCGGACGACGCGGACGCCGTGCTGGCCGGGGTGCGCGACCTGCAGCTGAAGAGCCCTGACCTGGTCTTTCGCAATCCCGACAAACTCGCCCAGGGCCGGAGGCTGCAGGCGGAGCAGCGCGCGTCTTTCATCGATCTCTTCGGGAGCGATCTGATCGTCGTGCCCGGCGACGAGGTGAAGGAGAGGATGCTCGCCTTCTACCGGCATTCCTATGAGCGGGCGGGCAGCAAGGGCGGGCCGTGGACCCGGCCCGACCTGCCCGATTTCCCCTTCACCGGCGACGAGAAGGTCGCCATCATCTTCGACGAGGAAGACGGTCTCGGCTTCTACCGTGACTTCGACCTGGCGCAGGAGGTCTTCGCCGAGCCGGCGCTGGTCATCCGCCAGCGGTATCGGGAGGTCGTGACCGCGTACCTGCGAGACGAGGACGTCACCCCCGTGCCGCTGCGCCGGCTGGCCGCGCAGGACGCCGGCAAGGCCGGCGAGGTCTTCCGCCGGCTGCTCAAGAAGAAGGACTTCTCCTGGGAGCGGGACGGGGAAGCGCTGCTGCGCAAGCACAAGCCCGACTGGTTCGCCTCCCCACGCCTGCCCCGCGTCATTCCGATCTGAGCACGGGCAGTGCCCGGTCAGTGCCCGCCATGATCCTGCCCCAGTCGTAGCTGGTTGTTCTGCATTGCAAAACGCTGTGTTGCAGATGTGCTTTCAGAGGTATGTTGGCCCTCGTGTCCGAACGCAACCAGTCCGCCTCGCTCAGACGGGCGCTGGCCGTGGTCGACCACGTACGCGAGTGCCCCGGGTTGTCGCTCACCCAGCTGGCCGAGGCGGCCGGGCTGCCCAAGAGCACGGTGCTGCGGCTGACGGTGCCGCTCATCGAGGCCAGGCTGCTCGAACGCGACCGCAGGACCGGGGCGTACCGGCTGGGCCACGGCACGCTGCGGCTCGGCCAGGCCTACCTCGCCACCCTGGACCTGCGCGCGGTCGCGGCCGAGGAGTCGCACCGGCTGATGAGCGAGGTACGCGAGACCGTCCACCTGGTCGTGTACGACCCGCCGCACGTCGTCTACATCGACAAGGTGGAGAACGACGCCAACGTCCGCATGGGCTCGCGCATCGGCAGCCGCGGCCCGGTCCACGCCACCGCGGTCGGCAAGGCCATCCTGGCCTGGCAGCCGGAGGACGCCGTGGATGAGCTGACGCTGGAGCCCAGGACCAAGCACACGATCATCGACCACGACCGGCTGCGCGCCGAGCTGGCGCACATCAGGCGCCGAGGCTACGCCGTGGACGACCGCGAGAACGAACCCGAGGTGCGCTGCGTGGCCGCGCCGATCTTCAACCACAACGACGCCGTCGGCGCCGCCATCTCGGTCTCCGGGCTCACCTCGCGGATCACCGCCGCGCGGGTACGCGAGCTCGGGCCGCTGGTGGCCGGGGCGGCGGCGCGGATCTCGAGAAAGCTGGGTAGCCCCGAGCGATGACCGATCTCGTCACTTTCGGAGAAACCATGGCGCTGTTCGCCGCCCGCCGCACCGGGCCGCTGCGCTTCGCCCGCGACTTCGACCTCGGCCTCGGCGGCGCCGAGTCCAACGTCGCCATCGGCGTGGCCAGGCTCGGGCACAGCGTGACATGGGTCGGCAGGGTGGGGGCCGACGAGTTCGGCGACCTGATCCGGTCGACCCTCGCCGGCGAGGGAGTGGACGCGCGCGCCATCCCCGACCCCGGCGCGCCCACCGGGCTGATGATCAAGGGCAGGCGCACGGCCGACCTCATCGACGTGCGCTACTACCGCAAGGACAGCGCCGGCTCCCGGCTGTCGGCCGCCGACCTCGACCCGGAGCTCATCAGGTCCGCCCGCGTGCTGCACGTCTCCGCGATCACGCCCGCGCTGTCCGCCTCCGCACGCGAGGCCGTGGGTCACGCGATCGCCGAGGCGCGGACCGCGGGCGTGGTGGTCTCGCTCGACGTCAACTACCGCAAGGCGCTGTGGACGCCCGAGGAGGCGGGCGCGTGGCTGCGGGAGACGGTCGGCCAGGTGGACGTGCTGTTCGCGACCGAGGCGGAGGGCCGGTTGATCGCCGACGCCCAGGAGCCGGTCGAGCTGGCCAAGGCGCTGGCGGCCCATGGGCCACGGCACGTGCTCGTCAAGTTCGGCGCGAAGGGCGCCATGGAGTTGTCCGACGGCGTCGTCCACCGGGCTGAGCCGTACGAGGTGACCGAGGTCGACCCGGTGGGAGCCGGGGACGCGTTCGCGGCCGGGTGGCTGGCGGACTGGCTGGCCGGTGCCGGGCCGGAGCGGCGGCTCAGCACGGCGTGCGCGGCGGGGGCGTTCGCGGTGACCTCCCAGGGCGACTGGGAGAGCCTGCCCCGGCGGGCCGACCTGAGCCTTCTGCAGCGACCCGCGGACGGCGTGAGCCGCTGATCACGTCCGGAAACGCACTCCATCGGTTACCTCCGCTACCTTGGGCCGGGACCGAAGCGACGGTAAGGGTGTCATGGATCTGATGGAGCGGGCCGGGGACCTCAAGGGCGAGTTGATGGAGTACGCCTTGTCGCCGCGGTTCGGCCGCGTCGTCCTCCGGCGCCGACCGTGATCTGCTGCTGTCCTGGTCGGACCACGTACAGGGGCTTTTCGAGAGCAGGCAGCCGTACGGGGACGACGGGATCGTCGCCTTCAACCACGTCGACGAGCTCACCTATCGGATCCGCTCGAACATGGGCCCCGAGGGCATCCAGGCTCTCACGGCCCCGGGCACGATCATGGTGGGCAGCGTCGTGCCTGTCGCGACGACTGGATGATCAGTGGGACGCCCACGGCGTTCCCCGCGGCGGATGCGGATGCGGTGCTGGCCGGGCTGCGCAACCTGCAGATGAAGAGCCCCCACCTGGTCTTCCGCAACTCCGACAAGCTCACCCAGGGCTGGAAACTGCAGGCCGAGCAGCGCGCGTCGTTCATCGACCTCTTCGGGAGCGATCTGATCGTCGTGCCCGGCGACGAGGTGAAGGAGAAGATGCTCGCCTTCTACCGGCATTCCTATGAGCGGGCGGGCAGCAAGGGCGGGCCGTGGACCCGGCCCGACCTGCCCGATTTCCCCTTCACCGGCGACGAGCAGGTCGCCGTCATCTTCGACGAAGAAGACGGCCTCGGCTTCTACCGTGATTTCGACCTGGCGCAGGAGGTCTTCGCCGATCCCGCGTTGATCATTCGCCGGCGGTATCGCGACGTCGTGACCGCGTACCTGCGAGACGAGGACGTCACCCCCGTGCCGCTGCGCCGGCTGGCCGCGCAGGACGCCGGCAAGGCCGGCGAGGTCTTCCGCCGGCTGCTCAAGAAGAAGGACTTCTCCTGGGAGCGGGACGGGGAGACGCTGCTGCGCAAGCACAAGCCCGACTGGTTCGCCTCCCCGCGCCTGCCCCGGGTCATTCCCATCTGACGGCGGCCCCGCTCAGCGGTGGTAACCCTCGGCGGAGGGGGCGTGCGGTTCGCCCGGCAGACGTCTCACGATCCCAGGCGGCGGATCACGGCCTGCTTGGCCTGCGAGAACTCCTCGTCCGTCAGCACGCCGGAGCGGTGCAGCTCGCCCAGTTCGGCCAATCGGCGCAGGACGGCGTCGTGCACATCGTCGGAGACCGGGGGAGGAGGCGGCGGGAGCTCGGGCACGTTACGCGGCAGGTGGGCCAGCACGGCCGCGGCGACCAGGGCGGTCGCGCCGCCGTAGCGCTGGACGCCCCACGCCACGCAGCGCTTGTCCTTCTGCGGCGGCTTGGCCGGGCCCTCGCCCTTGAGCCGGAAGCGCAGCGTGCCGTAGCCCATGCCGGCCTGCGGCTTCCACTCCACGCCGGAGATGTCTGACAACGGGAATTCCTGCGGCCCGGCCTTCTCCTTCTTCTCGTCGGCGAATCCGGTCCACTCCAGGCGCACGCTCTCGCCGTCGAAGAACACCGTGCCGTCGCCGGCCGTGGCGGTGATGGGCACGTCGGGGCCGGGTAACAAGTAGTCCTCGCAGGGACCGGCCGGCGTCTGGTAGATCGTCAGCGTGTCGCGGACCTCGTCGGCGAAGTATTCGGCGGCACCCACGCGGGTCTTCGGGACCGACAGACGGTACGGGTCCGCGGGCGCTCCCAGCGCGCCCGCCACCACGTCGGACAGCGGATCGGCCCCCTTGCGCAGCCGCAGCCGCAGATGCCCGCCCCTGCGGGCCGGTTCGAACGCCGCCCCCGCGATCGCGTCGCGCGGCACCACCACCTCGCCCATCGTCTTGCGCAGCTCGTGCACGTCCTTGCCGCTGCCGGGCACGATGCGCAGGATTTCGCCGTTGAACGTCCACGAGCCGTCAGGGACGGCGAGCTCGGCCATATCCTCAGCCTAGGACACGCCCCGAAGGGAGTGGGATGGAGATCTTCACGAGCTGGACGTCCTGGAAGCACGCGGAAGGCCCGCTGTCCGCGGCGCTCCCGGCGCCCACCGTGGACGCGCTGCGCGAGGCGGTCGCGTTCGCCCGCCGGTGGCACGGGGCGCAGCAGCGGCCGACCGGGCGGCCGTACCTGGAGCATCTGCTGGAGGCGCTGGAGGTGGCGGTGGCCGGTGCCGGGGTGAGCGACAAGGACGTGCTGGTGGCGATCGTGCTGCACGACGTGCTGGAGGACACGGCGTGCACCGAGCGGGAGATCGCGCGGTGCTTCGGCGGCCGCGTGGCGGAGCTCGTGCGGTGGGTGACCAAGCCGCGCGGCGTGGCCAAGGCCGACTACCTGAGCTCCCTCGTCAAGGCGCCGCCGGAGGCCGTGCTCGTGAAGCTGGCAGACCGGGCGAGCAACGTGCAGGAGCTGCAGCGGATGCCGTGGCGGTTCCAGCGGCGCTACTACCTGCAGACCGTGGCGTACATCATGCCGCTGGCCGGGGCCCACCCGTGGTTCGCGCAGTGGTACGGGGAGTGGCGGCGGCTCTGGCGCCGGGTCGAACGCCGGCCCGCCTAATACGTCCGGTCCCCGAGCCGGGCCAGGCGGTTGCGTACGCCGTCGAAGTGGGCGGTCACGGCGGCCGCCGCGGCCGGGCCGTCGCCGGCCAGGACGGCCGTGTAGATGTCGCGATGCCGCTTGGCCACGTCGCCGGGCGGCTCGTCCGGCGTGCCCAGATGGTCGCGTAGCTGGTAGTAAACGTCCCAGAACGCCCCCAGGAGCTGGCTCACGAGCGGGTTGCCGAGCGGCCGGTAGAGCAGGTCGTGGAAGAGGCGGTCGGTCTCCGGGGAGACCAGGCCGGTCTCCGCCTCGGCGTCCATCCGGGCCATCACGTCGGCGACCGGCGCCAGGTCGGTCTCCGACCCGAGGTCGATGAGGCGCTGGACGAGGCCGCGCTCCAGGATCTCGCGGATCTCGACGAGGTGGGCGAGGTGGTTCTTGCCGTTCTGCATGGTGATGCGGCTGTGGAAGGCCAGCTCGTCCACCAGCCCGGCCAGCGACATGCGGCCCACGAACATGCCGAAGCCGTGGCGGATGTCGACGATCCCGACCGCCTGCAGAGCCTTGAGCGCCTCCCTGATCGAGTTGCGGCTGACCTGGAGCTCTTCCATGAGCTCGGACTCGGTCGGCAGTGGATCACCGGCCACCAGCCCGCGCCGGACGATCAGGTCCTTGACGCCCTCCTGGGCCTCGAAGGCACGGCTGGGCCGCGCCGGACGCGGGACAGCGGGCATGAAGGATCCTTTCGTCGTAGGTAACAATCCTGAAATCTTCTGTTGACCTCAAGCCGTGGTGGCATTTAGCGTCCACTTTACGCACAAGGTAGGACATGGGATGTCCCACGTTCCATGTCCTAGGCAATCCAGGAGGCATCCGTGAGCTCTGAGTTCAGCCGCCGTGACTTCCTGCGTTACAGCGGAGCGACGGGTGCGGCGGCGTTCGTCGCGGCGACCGTCTCCGCCTGTTCCGGAGGACCGGCCTCGACCGGTTCGGTCGGCGCGGGATCCAACAAGGACTTGATCACCGCGGTCATCGGCTACGGCAACGACCAGAGCTGGGACCCGACGCAGACGGCGTCGGCGTTCGCGATGGCCGGGATCAGCCACATCTACGAGGGACTGCTCGACACCGACCCGATCACCCGGGAGCCGTACCCGGCGCTGGCGACCGCGCTGCCGTCCGACCTGAACGCGACCTCGTGGAGGTTCACGTTGCGCGAGGGCGCCAAGTGGCACGACGGGCAACCGGTCACCGCCGACGACGTGGTCTTCACCTTCGAACGCGTCCTCGACACCGAGGCGAACGTGCTGGTCGGCAACTTCTTCAAGTCCTGGCTGCAGGAGGTGAAGAAGATCGACGACAAGAACGTCGAGCTGGTCTTCAAGTTCCCGTTCCCGGACGCGGCGCCCCGGCTGACGATCGCGAAGATCATGCCGAAGCACGTGTTCAGTCAGCCGGGAGCCTGGGACCAGGCCAAGAGCGGCAAGACGGTGGGCTCGGGGCCGTACAAGATGGTCCAGCACAACCCGAAGTCCAACACCTCCTTCGAGGCGTTCGACGGCTACAACGGCCCGCGCCCGGCCACCGTCAAGAAGATGAACTGGCTGACGATCGTGGACGCCTCCGCGCGCGTGGCCAAGATCTCCGGCGGCTCGGCCGAGGCGCAGATCGCCGACAACATCCCGTACGCCAACGTCGAGCAGCTCAAGCAGCAGGGCCTGACGGTCGAGGGCGGCAAGGGCATGAACCACATGTTCCTGATGTTCAACACGGCCGCGA
The DNA here is from genome assembly GCF_044465905.1 of Nonomuraea sp. NPDC049480. Taxonomy (NCBI): domain Bacteria; kingdom Bacillati; phylum Actinomycetota; class Actinomycetes; order Streptosporangiales; family Streptosporangiaceae; genus Nonomuraea; species Nonomuraea sp. NPDC049480. Next base: position 57,343 of record NZ_JBITMD010000035.1, on the reverse strand, counting down.
AGCCCTTCGGCGACGTACGGGTGCGCCAGGCGCTGCACTACGCGATCGACAAGCAGAAGATGATCGATGTGGCGCTCAAGGGCCACGGCACGGCTTCCAGTTCCTTCCTCAACGAGGGCCACCCCGACCACAAGCGGGCCTCGGTCGTCTACGACTACGACCCGGAGAAGGCCAAGGCGCTGCTGAAGGAGGCGGGCGTCAGCAACCTGACGATCAACCTCATGGCCGTCAACGTGAGCTGGATCGCCGACTGCCTGCCGACCATCGCCGCCTCCTGGGAGGCCATCGGGATCAAGACCACGCTGGAGCCGCAGGACACGGCCGCGCTGTTCACCAAGATGGACCAGTTCCAGGACTACCAGGTGGTCGCGGCGGCCTCGAACCCCAACCAGTTCGGCATGGACGCCGACCTGATCCTGCACTACAACTACGTGCCGGGCGGCCTGTGGATGAAGTACAGCCACATCGACGGCGGCGACGACGCCAAGAAGCTGTTCACGATGATGGACGAGGCCAGCAAGGAAACGGACAAGGCCAAGAGGGCCGAGCTGATCCATAAATATCTGGATCTGGTGGCGGAGCTGGCCGTGCTCTACCCGGTCGTCCACAACGAGCTGATGACCGCCTGGGACCCGAAGAAGTTGTCCGGCATCCGCGCCCAGCCGTACCCGGGCATCAACCTGCTGCAGGCGAAGAGGACATGACGCTCGTCGCCCGGATGCTGCTGCGGCGGCTCCTCGTCCTGGTCCCCATCCTGCTCGGGGTGGTCGCGTTCGTCTTCATCGTGATGCGTTTCTCCAACAGCAAGCCGGAGTACGCCTACTTCCAGGGCGCGAACCCGACCCCCGAGCAGATCCGCCAGTTCCAGCTGGAGAACGGCCTGCTCGACCCGCTGCCGATCCGCTACGTCCGCTTCGTGGCCGACCTCGCGCAGGGCGACATGGGCACCAGCGTGCTCACCAAGAAGCCGGTGCTGGAGTCCGTGACGACCGCGCTGCCGCTGACGCTGCAGCTGACGTTCCTCGGCCTGGCCGTGGCGGTCGTGCTGGCGCTGGTGTTCGGCGTGACCGCGGCGCTGTTCCGCGACCGCTGGCCGGACCAGGTGATCCGGGTGGTGTCGCTGGTCGGGGTGGCGGCGCCGCCGTTCTGGCTGGCGCTGCTGATGATCCAGTACCTGGCCGTCGGCGAGGGCCTGTTCCCGACCGGTGGCTACATCAACCCGGCCGACTCGACCACGGGCTGGCTGCAGTCGATGACGCTGCCCGCCCTGTCGTTGTCGCTGCCGATCGCCGCCCAGCTCACCCGCATCATCCGGACGTCGATGGTGGAGGAGCTGGACCGCGACTACGTGCGCACCGCGATCGGCAGCGGCCTGCCGCCGATCGTGGTGATCGGCAGGAACGTGCTGCGCAACGCGCTGATCACCCCGCTGACCGTGCTGGGCCTGCGCATCGGTTACCTGATCGGCGGCACCGTGGTCATCGAGACCATCTACGGCCTGCCCGGCATGGGTCAGCTCATGATCAACGCGGTGCGCGACGGCGACCCGGCCGTCGTCCAGGGCGTCGTGCTCACCATCGCGGTCGGGTTCATGGTCGTCAACCTGGTCGTCGACGTCCTCTACCTGCTGGTCAACCCCCGGCTCAGGAGTGCCGCATGAGACGTGGACTGACGGAGCGCCTGGCCCGGCCTGGAATGCGTTTCCGCAGGCTCAAGCCGCTGTCGTGGGTCGCGGTCGGCATCGTCGCCGTCGTCGTGCTGGCCGCGCTGCTCGCGCCGTGGATCGCACCGTACTCGCCGTACGAGCAGGCGGCCGCCGGTGGCGGTCCCTCCGCCGCGCACTGGATGGGTCTCGACAGCGCCAACCGCGACATTCTGTCCAGGCTCCTGCACGGCGCCCGCTGGTCGCTGATCATCGGCCTCGGCGCGACCGGCCTCGCCCTGGTCGCCGGGGCGATCGTGGGCGCGGTCGCGGCCACCTCGCGCCGCGCCCTGGACGAGACGATCATGCGGTTGCTCGACGTCATCATGGCCTTCCCGGGCATCGCGCTGGCCGCGGTGCTGGTGGCGGTGTTCGGCGGCAGCATCCCGGTGCTGGTCATGGCCATGGCCTTCCTCTTTATGCCGTCCGTGGCACGGGTCGTGCGGGCCAACGTCCTCGCCCAGTACGGCGAGGACTACGTGGCGGCGGAGCGCATCATCGGCGCCCGCACCCCGCACATCGTCGTCCGGCACGTGGCGATCAACTGCGCCGCCCCGGTGCTGGTGTTCTGCACGGTGATGGTGGCCGACGCGATCGTGTTCGAGGCGTCGCTGTCGTTCATCGGCGCCGGCGTACGCCCGCCGAACCCGTCCTGGGGCAGCGTCATCGCCGACGGCAAGAACATGGTCCTGCTCGGCGGCTGGTGGGCCACGGTCTTCCCTGGCCTGCTGATCCTCATCACCGTGCTGGCCCTGAACATCCTGTCGGAAGGCATCTCCGACGCCTGGGCCGCCCCCGCCGCGCGCAAGGCCGTCCCCAAGAAGGACGACGCGTTCGAGCAGGCCCAGCCCGGCTCCGGCGAGATCGTCCAGCTGCCCGGCCTGGCCGAGGCCGCGCGCAGGCTGGCCGAACGCGCCCGCCCGCTCCCGCAGGGCCCGCCGATCCTGTCCGTGGAACGCCTGCGCATCGGGTTCCCCAGAGGTGTGGACATCGTCGACGGCATCGGCTTCGAGGTACGCCCCGGCGAGGTGCTGGGCCTGGTCGGCGAGTCCGGCTGCGGCAAGTCGCTGACCGCGCTCACCATCATGGGCCTGCAGCCCCGCGACGCCCGCGTCAGCGGCCACATCCGCTTCGACCAGCGGGAACTGCTGGCGGAGTCGCGTCGCGCCCGCCGCCGCCTGCTCGGCCACGAGATGGCGATGATCTACCAGGACGCGCTGTCCTCGCTCAACCCGGCCATGACCATCAAGGCCCAGCTCAAGCAGCTCACCCGGCGCGGAGGCCGGCGCACCCCCGCAGAACTGCTGGAACTGGTCGGCCTCGACGCTCGCCGCACCCTGTCGGCCTACCCGCACGAGCTCTCGGGCGGGCAGCGGCAGCGGGTGCTGATCGCCATGGCGCTGTCGCGTGAGCCGAAGCTGATCGTCGCCGACGAGCCGACCACCGCGCTCGACGTGACCGTCCAGGCGCAGGTCATCGAGCTGCTGCTGCGGCTGCGCGAGGAGCTCGGGTTCGCGCTGATCCTGGTCTCGCACGACCTCGCGCTGGTGGCCGACGTCACCGACCGCGTGGTCGTCATGTACGGCGGCCAGATCGTCGAGACCGGCGCCACCGCGACCCTGGTCGGCGCGCCCGCCCACCACTACGCCCGCGGCCTGCTCGGCTCGGTGCTGTCGCTGGAGTCGGGGGCCGAACGGCTGACGCAGATCCCCGGCGTGGTGCCGTCCCCGGCCGACTTCCCGGCCGGCTGCCGCTTCGCCGACCGGTGCCCGATGGCCACGGACGTGTGCCGTACCAGCGCCCCGGTGCTGGAGGGCGACACCGACCGGCACGCGGTGGCCTGCCACCACCCGGCCGTGAACCTCGCGAGGAGCGAGCAGCATGCTTGAGCTCAAGGACGTGCACGTCGTGCACAAGGCCCGCTCGGGCGGGGTGTTCTCACGCGACCGCGTCTTCGCGCTGACCGCCGCGAACCTCACCGTCGGCCCCGGCGAGACCGTCGGCGTCGTCGGCGAGTCGGGCTGCGGCAAGTCCACGCTGGCCAAGGTCCTCGTCGGCCTGCAACGGCCGACCGCCGGCACCGTGACCTTCCGCGACCGGGACCTGTGGGCGCTCAAGGAGACCGAGCGGCGGGCGCTGATCGGGTCGAGCGTCGGGATGGTCTTCCAGGACCCCTCCACGGCGCTCAACAGGCGCCTGCCCGTCCGGCAGGTGCTGCGCGACCCGCTCAACGTGCACCGGCGCGGCACCCCGGCCGAGCGCGACGCCCGCGTACGCGAGCTGCTCGACCTGGTCGGCCTGCCCGCGAGCGCCGGGGACGCGCTGCCGGGCCAGCTGTCCGGCGGGCAGCGCCAGCGGGTGGCCGTGGCCAGGGCGCTCGCGCTGGAGCCCGACCTGCTCATCGCCGACGAGCCGACCAGTGCGCTCGACGTGTCCGTCCGCGCCCAGATCCTCAACCTGCTGCTCGATCTGAAGGAACGGCTCGGGCTCGCGCTGGTGTTCGTCTCGCACGACATCCAGACCGTACGCAGGATGAGCGACCGCGTGGTCACCATGTACCTCGGGAGGATCGTCGAGCAGACGCCCGCCCAGGCCGTGCCGATGCGGGCACGGCACCCGTACACGAGGGCGCTGTTCTCGGCCACGCCCGGGCTGATCTCACCCATCAACCCGATCCCGCTCGTCGGCGTCGTACCCTCGGCCACCAGGCCGCCCAGCGGCTGCCCGTTCCGCACCCGGTGCTGGCGGGCAGATGACGTCTGTGCCGCGGAGATGCCCGCCGCGCGGACCGACGACGACCACCACCTCTTCCACTGCCACCACCCGGTGGCGGCGGGAGCGACAGATGTAGAGCTGATCCAGGAGCGCGCATGACGATGTCTGATCTCGCCGAGTCCGCGAGGGTGACCGGTGTCATCCCTCCGGTGTGCACCCCCATGACCCCCGACTGCCAGGTGGACGCCGCCTCGCTCGTCCGGCTGGTCGACCACCTGGTGGCGGGCGGGGTGGACGCGCTGTTCGTGCTCGGCTCGTCGTCGGAGGTGGCGTACCTGACGGACGCGCAGCGCCGGACGGTGCTGGACACCGTGGTCGGGCACGTCGGCGGGCAGGTGCCGGTGCTGGCCGGGGTGATCGACATGACCACGCCCCGCGTGCTCGAACACGCCAGGGCCGCGATCGAGGCCGGGGCGTCCGGGCTGGTGGCGACCGCGCCGTTCTACACGCGCACCCACCCGGAGGAGATCCGCACACACTTCCGCACGATCGCCGCCCGCGGCGGGCTGCCGGTCTACGCCTACGACCTGCCGGTGTCCGTGCACACCAAGCTGAGCGTGGAGCTGCTGCTGGAGCTGGCCGCCGAGGGGGTGCTGGCCGGGGTCAAGGACTCCAGCGGCGACGACGGCGCCATGCGGCAGGTCATCATGGGGCGCGAGGCTCCGTTCAGCGTGCTCACCGGGTCCGAGGTGACCGTCGACTCCGCGCTGTGGATGGGCGCCGACGGCGTCGTGCCCGGGCTGGGGAACGTGGACCCGCACGGCTACGCCGAGCTGTACCGCTGCGCCTCCCGCGGTGACTGGGAGGCGGCCAGGGCGGAGCAGGAACGCCTGGTCAGGCTGTTCGAGATCGTCCGGGTCGGCGGCACGCGCATGGGCGGCAGCTCGTCGGGCCTCGGGGCGTTCAAGGCCGCACTCCACCTGCGCGGTGTCATCGACTGCCCGATCACCGCGCTTCCCCAGATCCCGCTGAACGACGACGAGATCGGCCGGATCGGCAAACTCCTGGCCACCGCCGGCCTGCTCTAGGCCGGCCGGCGGCCGCTCCTCAGGCCGTACTGGCCAAATCGGCGACGTCCTTCGCGCCGTCCTCGATCAGTTTCGCCGCGAGGTTGGACAACGCCCGCCCGGCGGCCAGCTCGTCCCCGATCCCGGGCACGGGCCGGTCGTGCGGGTTGCGGCGGGCGTGCGCCACGCTCTCGTGCCGCTTGCCGTCCGGTGTGAACAGCACCGCCGTGGCCGTGGTCAGGGCGTCGTCATCGTCCTCGCTGATCCAGATCTGAATGTTCCACTGCTTGTACTCCATGACGACCACCTCCCTACCTTCAACCCTTCCCCAGGACGGCGCAGCCGTAAAGTCACCGCCCGGCGCCGCCCTCAGGCACGACCTTGGCCAGCCACTCCGCGGCCTCCTCGGCGGGCAGGACCCGCCGCAGGCGCACGGCGGGCCGCATCATCGGGTACATCCGGCCCGGGCTCCACGACCGCTCGTACGGCGGAGGGTCGAGGACGACGACCCGCGCCCCGTCCAGGCGGGGGATGTCGGCAGGGCGGCCCTCGTTCCAGATCCACTTGCCGTTCGCGTCCACCAGGTTGAACTGGCCGCGCACCGGCGGCGCGCCGGGATCCACGGGCCCGTCCGTGGCGGACCGCACCCAGTCCGGGTCCGGCCGGACCCCGTCGAGCAGCCCGTCGGCCTCCGGACCGCTGAGCGCGTCGGCCAGCAGCGTGTGCAGCTGGAAGTTGTCGCCGATCCCGCCGATCACGACCTCGTAGCCGCGTCCGCTCTCGCGGTGCAGGACGATCAGCCGCTCGTCGTCGAGCACCCGCAGCAGCCCGGCGAGGAACTCCAGGTCGGGACGCTCGTCGAGCACCGTCCCGAGCGCCGCGATCAGTCGCTCGCGGCCCGGCAGCGCGGCTCTGACCCGCGGCGACAGTTGCAGGATCGACATGACGGGCAGGGCGCGCAGGTGCGCGAGCGACCACGCGTCGGTCAGCTCGATCGCCTGCTCCCGGGTGAGCGGCCCGGCCGTCAGGCGATCGGCCGTGGCCTCCGTCCACGCGTGGTCGTCGTCCACGGGCTCCGGCGGCTCCTCGCCCGTGGCCGTCCGCCACGCCGCGGCGAACCCGCCGGCCAATTCCAGGACGTCGCTGAGCTCGTTCACCAGGGGCTCGGCCACCGGCGCCGGATCGCCGCCGAGCTCGGCCAGCGCGCCGCAGAGCACGCCCAGGCGGGCGCCGATCCTCAGCGGGACCCGCTCGAAGAGATCTCCGACCCGCGCCAGTGCGGCCGACAACGCCGGCTGCTCGGCGGTTTGGGCGGCGGCGTACAGCCGCGGCAGGACGGCGAAGAAGCGGGCGGGGTCCCGATCGTCCGCGGCCTGGAAGAGTTCGTCGAGAAGTTGATCGAGCATTGCGGCAGGTTACGACATTCAGGGTGACGTGCGGCGCTGTTTGGGGGTAAAGCCGGTTACGGGCGGCGGACGTTCGGGCGAAGGTTCGTCGCGGGGCAGGCGCCGCGGCGGCGCGGGCCGCGCCGCCGCGGCGGCCTTCTTGCTCGCTGAGATCCTCGACGGCACGAGGCCGAGGGCAGGGGCACGCATTGACTCGGTCGCTGACAGAAAATCGGCTCTTTGTAAAGGGCGACGCTCGGTGAAGGCCGCCGAAAAATTGAGCACAATCTGCTTCTGCGTTTTCCCGCTTTTCGCTTCATCGTGAGGGCGTCAGGTGAACCTTGCCATGACACACACCCGCTCCCGAGCAGAGAAGCAGGTTCCTCATGGTCAGACGCTCCCTCGTCATGCTCGCCCTCTCCCTCGGCGCCGTACTCGGGTTCGCGTTACCCGCCCACGCGGTGACCCTCGAGCAGAAACTCGCCGCACTCTCCGGATTCAGCCAGCCCACCGCCGCCAGCGCCGGTTCCTGGCGCGCCGCCTGGGAGAACCAGGCGTCCTGGGCCGACTACGCCTTCGACTGGTCGACCGACCTGTGTTCGAGCAGTCCCGACCAGCCGCTCGGCTTCGATTTCCGCATGTCGTGCCGCCGGCACGATTTCGGGTACCGCAATTACAAGGCCGTCAACCAATTCCCGGCGAACAAGTCACGTATCGACGACGCGTTCTACTTCGATATGCGCCAAGTGTGCGCCCGATACTCAGGAGTCTCCAAGTCCACCTGTGACGGGCTCGCCTGGACCTACTATCAGGCGGTCCGGCAGTTCGGCAGCCTGGTCGTCTCCGATGAGCAGATCCAGGAGGTCCAGCGGCAGGCCGAGCTGAACGCCCAGAGCTCCGCCGCCTGAGTCAGGCTCTGGTCAGGGTTTGGAGGGGCTGTCGAAGACCGCGATCTCGTGCCGGTCGCCCGGCGCCAGGAACTCCAGCAGCCGCAGCCCCTCCTTCTCCACCTCGTCCAGCACCCGGATCGGCTCCCACTGGTGGATGCCGAGCGTCGACACTCCCTTGGCGCGCGTCACCGTCCAGTCGCCGGCCGTGAAGCCGTCCACCAGGATCGTGCGCGGTGGCACGTTGGTGCCCATGAAGCCCCGCAGCGCCGCCAGCCCGGTCTCGGTGATGACCCTGGAGCGGTCGGCGTGCGACAGGAACAGGTTGTCGAAGTCGTACATCAGCCGCACCGGGGCCGGCACGTCGTCGGCCGGCCTCGGGGCGTCCGGCAGGTCGTACAGGATCCGGCCCGTCTCGTCCCTGAACCGCACCAGGTCCAGTGACTCCACCACCTCACCCAGCCGGGTCAGCCCCGACCACGTCTGCACGTCCATCACCGACGCGGGGCCGAACGCCGCCAGGTAGCGCAGCACCAGCTCGGCGGGCGTCATCGGCGGAGCCTCGAATCCCAGCCAGGACTCCGCGCTCGTGTGCGCGACCGGCCCGCTCCTGCCCCACAGCCCGCGCGGCGGCACCTGCACCAGCGGAACCAGCCACCGCACCCCCTGGCCGAGCGCGTGCGGGTCGTTCGACGGCCACCGCTCGGCCAGCGCCCGCCCCAGCTCGGCGAACGTCATGGGCCGCGCCTCCAGCAGCGCCCGCCCGGCCGCCGCCAGCTCGTCCAAGTCCACCCCGGCCAGCCGCTTGCCGTAGGTCGTCCGCGTCCCGCGCTCGGTGACCACCTGCAGCAGTGGCCGCATGGCCAGGCAGTCGCGGGCGCTGACCAGGTGGATGGTGGAGCGCTGCAGGGCGATGCGGACGAGCGCCCGCGACTGCAGCAGGTCGGCGGCGTGGGCCGGATCGAAGCCGGCGATGCGGTTCCACAGGCCGGTGTACCAGGTGTGCGGGGTCTGCGCCTGCAGGCCGCCGAGATGCTCCACGACGTCCACAACGCCCATGTCCGTGCGGCGCAGCAGGAGTTGCCGGTCGAGCGTGGCCCGGTTGAGCGCCCTCCGGCTGATGAGGGGATCCATGGCTCAAAGGTAGGGGCTATTGCGGCCGGTCCCGGGCCGCAATAGCCCCAGCGCCGCCGGCCGATGGCCGGCATGTGGCTCCTATCGCTTGATGGTACGCGCGCTCGCGTACTCTCTGAGGAACTCCTCCCACTCGGTGTGCTGGGCGATCTGGAGGTCCGCGTAGTAGCCCGAGATCGTGCGCTCCATCGGGAAGTACGCGCTCAGCCCGCCGCAGTCCTCCACCTTCTGGCCCTGGTGGGCCTCCTGGATCACGAATCCGCCCGGGCTGTGGATGGCCAGCAGCTTGTCGGCCACCGAGGCCAGCGTCGGATCGGTACGCGAGTCCGCGACCAGCGCCAGGCAGAGCGTACGCAGGTCGATCAGGGACCGGTCGAGATGGAACCGGGTGGCGACCGACTGGACGCTGTCCACGACGGACCGGTTGGTGAGCACCTGCTGCCGCAGGCCGCCCGCCAGCGTCTGGAACTCCCGCATGAACTCCCCGATCCGCGTCGCGTCGACCGCGCACTGGGTGACGGTCTGGCGGGTGCCGCGGTAGGAGTCGGCGTACTGCTCGACGATGATCCGCCCGAGCTCCCTGGCGTCCATGCGCGGATTCGCCGCCAGGGCGGAGACGATCTCGGTGTACGGCCAGCCCTCGTTCGGCTCCAGCTCCTCCGAGCCCACCACCGTGCCGGCGTGCTCGCGGATCTCGTAGCAGACCTCGAGGTTGCTCATCAGACAGGCGTCCATGCCCAGCAGGTCGATCGGCCGGCCGAGGTCGTCGTGGAGCCGCTCCATGACGTGACGCAGCTCGATGGTGTCCAGTGAGTGCAGCGTGCCGTCGTCACTGGCGATGGCGCGGTCCTGCGCGCCGGGCAGCTTCAGCACCTCTTCCAGCGACTTCGTGAACACCGCCTTGGTGATCTCCGGGGTCTCCGTCAGCCTGGCCAGCTCCGAGAAGGCCGGCTCCTCGTCGGCCACGGCCATGCGCGCGGTCCGCCGGACGTAGCCGCTCTCGACGTCGCGCCTGACCCGTCGGCCCCTGACCTGGATGTAGAGCTGGTCGAGGTCGTCTGGGGTCCAGCCGCCGCCGTGGTTCCAGATCACCAGCGCGTACCGCCGGGCGGGCGCGCGCCGGGCGGCCCAGCGGACGAAGTCGACGAGCGTCTGGGGATCGCCGGAGTCCGTTCTCCCCGGCAGTTCCTCGATCAGGTCGGGGGCGCCGCCCAGGCCGATCTCCATGTGCCTGGCGCGGCCGCCGGCGTCCTGCTGCTTGACGAAGGCCGTCACGCGTACCCCGTCGGACGACGGGACCGCTCGCAGCTCCGCCAGGTCGCGGCCCGCCGCGTCGGACAGGTTGTTGTTGCCTGCCATGTAGACCATGAAGGTCCACTCGGCCTGCTCGCCCGGGGGCGCCTCGGCGGGCCTTGGCCGCTCCCGCACTTCCCCGAGCGCCCGCCAGATGGTGGGGCCGGCCACGCCGTCGGCCGGGAGGCCCTCGCGTTGCTGCAGGTGGTACAGGGCGCCGTAGGTGGACGGGCCGAAGTACCCGTCGGCCGGCACGCGGTAGCCCCGGGCGCGCAGCAGCTCCTGAAGCCGCCTGACGTCTTCTCCTGTGCTGCCCAGTCGCAGCGTGGGCCCGGCCATCAGTCCGCGGCCCAGTGGAAGGTGAAGCACTTGGCGTCCGGCGACAGGTCGCCGGCCGGGATGACGTACATCGGGGTGCGGACGCCGAACAGCTGGGCCTTCCACAACACGATGTGGCCGCCGGTCTGCAGGGACCTGGAGTCGAAGCTCGCGTACGTCTCGCCCTCGGTCTCGACGAGGCAGATCCGCCGGTCGCCGTCGTCGGTGACCTCGACGCCCTTCCACCACTGGGCGTGGGGCGCCATACTGATCCGGATCTCCGTGGTGCCCGGCGGGGCGGGGGTCTCGGCCAGGTGGACGACGTCGCCGTCGCGCAGGCGGTGCGCGTTGACGAGGTCATTCCTGCCGATCCTGATGAGCTGCAGCGGGCCGCGGCCGGGCATCCGCTCGTAGCGGATCGGCGCGCGCTGGTCGCCGTGCACGATGGCCAGCAGATCGGGCAGCGCCGTGACGATCGCCGGCAGCGCGGCCTGCAGGATGGGGCCGAAGTAGCGCTGGTTGAGCTCGTGGTCGGTGACGCGTACGGGATGCTGGGCGCGGGCGCCGTGCATGGTCTGGAGCAGACCCGGCAGCACCTGCACGACGATGGGCGTGATCGTGCCGGCGAGTTGCGGCACGAACTGGGCGAAGCGGTCCTCCTCGTTCTGGTCGGTGTCCGCCTTGGGCGGTCCGAACGAGAGCAACTGCTCCACCAGCGGCGGCGTGATGGCCTGGACGACGGGCATGAGCACGGAGGCGACGTCCATGAAGGACCGGTCGGCGTAGGTCTCGAGGTGGTCCATGGGCCGGTGCTCCACCCGCGGGCCCATGGGCAGCTGCCGCGGGCGCGCGCCGAACTGGCCGGCCGCCTGATGGGTCAGCTGGAGGCCCTGGAGGATCTTGGGAAGAGCACGTTGAGGATCCGCGCCTCCGTCCCGCGCTGCTCCTCTGCGATGTAGGACGGCATGATGTTCTCCCGGTTCGAGGGCATTCATCACGCTGGACGCTATGAACGCGTTCTGCAGTGAGCATCAGGGAACGCCCTGGGGATAACCCCGGGGCGACTCCCTAATGACCGGAAGAGCTGACTCGGGTCAGACGGAGACTGGACGGTCGCCGGGCCAAGGCCCACCATGAATGGGCCAGGGGGTGAGTCCATGACAGCCCGCGCCCTTCGCAACGGACCCGAGCGCTCCCGGGACGAACAGTTCGTCGGCCGCTGCCGGGAACTGGCGGTGCTCCACGCCCAGCTCGGCCGCGCCTGCGAGGGCCGGTCGGGTCTCGTGGTGCTGGAAGGGCCGGCGGGCATCGGCAAGACCGCGCTGGCCGGGGAGTTCCTGTCCGCGATCGAGAACGCGATCGTGCTGGACGTGAGCGGGGAGGAAGGGGAGGCCGGGCTGCCGTACGGCGTGCTGGGGCAGCTCGGGGCGCAGGCCCAGCCGCTGCCCGAGGTGCTGGCCCGGCTGCCCGGTCCTGGCGCGGCCACACAGCCCGATCCGCTGATGGTCGGGGCCGCGCTGCTGGAGCTGCTCGGTCAGCTGCAGCGTGTCGCGCCGGTCGTCATCGCCGTCGACGGAGCCGGGTGGGCGGATCTGCCGTCGCTGCACGCGTTGACGTTCGCGCTGCGGCGGCTGCGTACCGATCGGGTGCTCGCCCTCCTCATCGCGAGGGAGAGCGACGATCCCCGGCTGCCCGACGGGCTGCGACGGCTGCTGCGCAGCAGCGTCGCGCTCCGGCTGCCGCTCAGCGGGCTGAACGCCCGCGAGCTGCAGGCGCTCAGCGCCCGGCTGGGACCCGTGCGGCTGACGCCGCAGGCCGCCGAGCGGCTGCACGAGCACACCAAGGGCGTCCCGCTGCACGCCCGCGCGCTGCTCCAGCAGGTACGCGCCGAGACCCTGGCCGACGTGGACGCTCCGCTGCCGGCGCCGCGCGCGTACACCACGCTGGTGCTCGACCGGCTCGGCCGGTGCGAGGACGCGGCGCAGCGGCTGCTGACCGCGGCCGCCGTGCTCGGCACCTCCGCGCCGCTGCACCTCGTGGCCCGCATGGCGGAGCTGGCCGAGCCGCTGCCCGCGCTGGAGCAGGTCGCCGGCGCCGGGCTGCTCGCCGAATGGCGCACCGGCGCCGGGGTCTCGGTCGGCTTCCCGAACCCGCTGGTCAGGGCCGCCATCTACCACGACCTCGGCCCGGCCACGCGGCGACGGCTGCACCTGCTGGCCGCCGACCTGGTGGACGACGTCGTACACCGGCTGCAGCACCGGCTCGCGGCGGCCGACCAGGTGGACGAGGAGCTGGTGCGGGAGGTGGCCAGGATCGGCCGGCGGCAGGCGGCGGCCGGGCGGTGGTCCAGCGCGTGCGGCTGCCTGACCAGGGCCGTACAGCTCACGGGGGAAGGGGCCGCCCGGGACCGGCTCATCGCAGAGGCGGTGGAGGCTCTCCTCGCCGCCGGCCGCCCGGCGGACGCGGGCGCTATGGCCGCGCAGGTGGCGCCCGGGGGCGATCCCGCGGTCCGTGACTACGCGCTGGGGTCGGTGGCGCTGGTGTCCGGGCGGCTGGAGGAGGCCGGCCGGCAGCTCGGCAACGCCTGGTCCCACGCATCCGGGGACCCGCGGCTGGCCGCGGGCATCGCGAGCCGCCAGGCGCTGGCGTCCTTGATCCATGGAGACGGGCCGGCGGCGGTGCGCTGGGCGGAACGCGCCGCGACCACCGGGCCCCCGGCACCCCGGACGTCGCGCCCGGACGCGAGTGCGCAGGCCGCCGCCGGCGGCGGTGGGTTGGTGCGGTTCGCTCGGCTCGCAGGGCTCGGGTTGGCGGGACGGGTGGACGAAGGGCTGGCGTTGTGCGGCGAGTTGCCCGCGCCCGCGCAAGGGGCGCCCGGCGAGCTCGACGCGCTGCTCGGAAGGGGGACGCTGCGGCTGTGGGCCGATGATCTGGCCGGGGCGCACGACGACCTCCTCGGTGTGCTGGCGGCCGGCGCCGACGGCGAGGCGCCGTTCCAGATGCTGGTGGCGAGCACGCTGGCGCAGGTCGAGTACCGGCTCGGCCGGTGGGACGAGGCGGCCGCGCACGCCGAGATCGGCGCGTCCATCGCCGACGACCTCGGCCAGGTGTGGCTGGCGAGCTACGCCCACGCGGTGGCCGCCCTGGTGCCCGCCGCCCGCGGCGAGTGGGACCGGGCGCTCGCCCACGTACGCGCCGCCCGCGCCGCGTGCCACCCCGACAACGTCCCGGCCCAGGTCAGTACGGCCGGCGCCGACGCGCTGACGGCGACCGCCAGGGGCGACCACGAGGCGGTCATCACCGCGCTCATGCCGCTGACCAGGGCGAACCTGCCGGACGAGCCGGCTGTCGTGCTCTGGCGCACGCTCCTGGCCGACGCCCTGGTCAACACGGGCAGGCCGGCGGAGGCCGAGGAGGTCCTGGTGCCGTGCGAGCTGCTGGCCCTGAGCAGGGAGCGCCGCAGCGTCCTGGCCGCGGCCGCCCGCGCCAGAGCCGGCCTGCTGGCGGCCAGGCATGAGCCGGCCGAGGCGGAGAGCCTCTACCAGGGGGCGCTCGGGCACTCCGCCAAGATCGACATGCCGTTCGAGGAGGCCAGGATCCAGCTCGCGTACGGAACGTTCCTGCGCCGCAGGGGACGGCGGTCGGCGGCGGCAGAGCAGCTCGAGGCCGCCCAGCTCACGCTGTCGAGGCTGGGAGCGCTGCCGTACCTGGAGCAGTGCGATCTCGAACTGGCCGCGAGCGGGCGGGCGGTGCTGCGGCCCCAGGACACCGCACGGCTGGGGCTGACGCCGCAGGAGCACACGGTGGCGGTGCTGATCAGCAAGGGGCTGACCAACCGGCAGGCGGCGCGCAAGCTGGTGCTGAGCGTCAAGACGGTCGAATACCACCTCAGCCACATCTACACCAAGCTCGGGATCGCCTCCCGGACGGCCCTCATCGGAAGGCTGAGCGATCTAGGGGAGTGAGCGGCGGCTGGCGTACCGTGTCAGCATCGTGCTGACCTTCAGCGTGCTCGGGCCGCTCGCCGCTCACCTCGACGGCGAGCCGGTCGGGCTGGGCCGGCCCCGGCAGCGTTCGGTCCTCGCCCGCCTGCTGGCCGCCGGCGGGCAGGCCGTCCCGGTGGACCGGCTCATCGACGACCTGTACGCCGACGAGGTCCCGCCCAAGGCGCTGGCCGCCGTCCAGTCGTACGTGTCCAACCTCCGCCGCGCCCTCGAACCGGACAGATCACCGCGGTCCCCGGCCGGCGTGCTGGTGACCCAGCCGCCCGGGTACGCACTGCGCCTGGCGGCCGACGCCGTGGACGCCTGGCGGTTCGAGAGCATGGTGAGCGACCCGGCCGCCACCCACGAGCGGCTGGCCGAGGCGCTGGGGTTGTGGCACGGGCCGGCGTACCAGGAGTTCGCGGGCGCCCACTGGGCCGACGCCGAGGCGTCGCGGCTGGAGGAGCTGCGGCTGTCCACGATCGAGCGGCATGCGGACGCGGTCATCAGGCTGGGCCGGGCGGCGCGGGCCGTACCGGATCTGGAGCGGCTCGCCGGTGAGCACCCGCTGCGCGAGGCGGCGTGGGCGCTGCTGGCCAGGGCGCTCTACCGGTGCGGGCGGCAGGGCGAGGCGCTGGGCGCGCTGCGCCGGGCCCGCGCGCACCTGGTCGAGGAACTCGGCGTCGATCCCGGGCCCGAGCTGCGGCGGCTGGAGGAGGACATCCTGGCGCAGGCCGCCCACCTGAGCGAGGCCGCGCCGCCGCCCGCACCGGTCGCCAGGGCCGTCGCCGTCGACCAGCCGTACGTCGGCAGGCGCGCCGAGCTCGCGGAGGTGACCGCGCTCAAGGGCGGCGTCGTGCTGGTGAGCGGCGAGCCGGGCGCGGGCAAGACGGCCTTCATCGAGCAGCTACGCGCCCGCCTGACGGAACGCGGCTGGACCGTCGGATGGGGCCGCTGTCCCGAGTACGAGGGCGCCCCGCCCGGCTGGGCGTGGGCCGAACTGCTCAGAGAACTGGCCGCCGGCTTCCCGCCCGCCGAGCCCGAGGCGCTCGCGCCCTTGCTGGTGGACGTCCCGGTGCGCGGGGACGTGCCGGGGGCCAGGTTCCGGCTGCATCGGGCGGTCAGCGCGTTCGTCACCTCGATCGGGCGGCCGCTGCTGCTCGTGCTCGACGACCTGCACCGGGCCGACGCCGAGACCCTGGCGATCCTCACACACGTGATCGGCGAATGCGCCGGGCTGCCGGTCCTGGTCGTGGGCAGCTACCGGCACACCGAGCCGAACGAGCACCTCGCCGACGCCTTGGCCGCCATCGCCGCCCGCGAACCAGTCCGCGTACGGCTCGACGGCCTGCCCGCGCCCGAGGTCGGGGAGTTGATCACCGTGACCTGTGGCCGCCGGGTCGCGCCGGAGACGGTCGCGGAGATCGCCGAGCGGACCGGCGGCAACCCGTTCTTCGTCAAGGAGAGCGCCCGGCTGCTCGACGCCGAAGGCGCGGACAGCATCCCGGCGGGCGTACGTGACGTGCTGCGCCGCCGCGTCGCCAGGCTGCCCGCGCAGGCGCAGACCATCCTGCGGCACGGCGCGGTCATCGGTCGCGAGAGCGACGTGGACGTGCTGACCGCCGTCAGCGGTGCCGACGAGGAGGCAGTGCTGGCCGCCATCGAGTCGGGCCTGGTCACCGGGCTGCTCACCGAGCCCGAGGCGGGGCGGCTGAGGTTCGCGCACGTGCTCATCCGCGACACCCTCTACGACGACCTGTCCCGCATCCGCCGCGCCCGCCTGCACCTGCGCGTGGCCAGGGCCATCGAGGAGCACGCCCCGGGCGACGTGGCCGCGCTCGCCCACCACTACGCCGCCGCGGCCGCCGACCCGGCCAAGGTCGTCCGGTACGCCAGGCTCGCCGCCGAACAGGCCGAGCGCCGCTTCGCCCACCACGAGGCCGCCGCGCTGTGGCAGCAGGCGCTGGACGCCTTCGACGGCAACCCGCGCGAACGGCTGGAGCTCACGCTGTCGCTGGTGGCGGCGCTGGCCAACACCGGGCAACTGGTCAGGGCCCGCACCCACAGGGAGCGCGCGATCCGCGACGCGCTCCCGCTCGGCGACCCCGATCTGCTCGCCAGGGTGATCGTCTCGTTCGACGTGCCGACGTTCTGGAGCAACAGGGAGTACGGCACGCTCGACACCGACCTGATCGACGCCGTCGAGGGCGCGCTGGCCGAGCTCCCGCCAGAGGACGGCGGGACCCGCTGCCGGCTGCTGACCACGCTGGCGTTCGAGCTGGAGGGGGAGGAGACCGAGCGCGGCTACCTCGCCTCGCGGGAGGCCGTCGCGATGGCCCGCCGCCTCGGCGACCGCGACCTGCTCGTGCTGGCGCTCAACGGCCGTATCCACCAGTCCTTCCGGTACGGGGGGCAGGACGAGCGCGCGGAGATCGGCGCCGAGCTAGTGAGGCTGGCGGACGGCGACGTGACGGTCGAGGTGCTCGGCCGTCTCACGCTCATGCAGGCCGCCATCAACCGGGCCCGGTTCGACGTCGCCGACCGGGAGGCCGCCAGGGTCCACCACCTGGCCGAGCTGTACGACCTGCCGCTCGCCCAGGCGGTCGCGGGCTTCTACGACGGGTTGCGTGCCGCCCTGGCAGCCGACCACGGGGAGGCCGAATCCCGCTGGCGGGCCGCCGCCGAGCTGTCGGGGCGTCTCGGGATGTGGCAGCACGAGGTGGGGTTGCTGATGCTCGCGCTGTACGGCATGCACCTGATGCGCGGCGACCCGACACCGATGCTGCCCGACCTGGTGCTCTTCGCCACCCAGGGGCCGTGGCAGGAGCAGTGCCTGGAGCTGTACGCGCTGGCTCTCTGCCACGCCGGGCGGGTGGAGGAGGCGCGGGCCGTGGTCGCCGGCCGGCTGTCGCGGATCCGGGCCGACTATTTCTGGCACATGCTGACGGCCGTGCGAGGGCTGCTCGGGGTCGCGATCGACGACCGGGTGCGCGTCGAGGAGGCGTACGAGAGGCTGCTGCCGCTCTCGGCCGAGCCGGTGGGCAGCACCGGGTACCTGGCCGTGTGGCCGACGGCCCAGGTCCTCGGCGACCTGGCCGCCTACCTGGGCCGGCCCGCGGAGTCCC
Source organism: Nonomuraea sp. NPDC049480 (assembly GCF_044465905.1). Classification (NCBI taxonomy): domain Bacteria; kingdom Bacillati; phylum Actinomycetota; class Actinomycetes; order Streptosporangiales; family Streptosporangiaceae; genus Nonomuraea; species Nonomuraea sp. NPDC049480. The sequence goes on along the minus strand of NZ_JBITMD010000035.1, from coordinate 39,734 downwards.
ACTACCGGGAGGCGCTGGCGGTGGCCGAGCGGGCGGGGGTGCGGCCGTGGATCGACGCGGCCCGCGCCGCACTCGGCGACCGGCCCGACGGGGAACGCCGCCTTCCGCATTGACTCGGGGTCGCACTCCGCGCAAGCACACGGCGGACATATCCGTGCAGATGACGGGGACAGCGGCTCGGCCCTACGCTGCTCTGCATGCACAGACGGGTGATCGACGGCCGCTTCGAGCTTGTGGAGCGGCTTGGTGGCGGGGGCATGGGCCTGGTGTGGCGCGCCCGGGACGTGGCCCTGCACCGCGAGGTCGCGCTCAAGGAGGTACGCCCGCCGGACTCCTCCATGGACGAGCACGACCCGACCCGGGCCCGGGAGCTGCGGGCCAGGGTGCTGCGCGAGGCCCGGGCGCTCGCCCGCCTGAACCACCCGCACGTGGCCACCATCCACCACATCGTCGACCCCGGCGAGCACGACTACCCGTGGATCGTCATGGAGCTGGTCACCGGCGGCTCGCTCCAGGACCGCCTGCAGCGCGGGCCGATGACGCCGGCCGAGACGGCCAGGCTCGGCCGCGAGGTCCTGTCCGCCCTGCGGGCCGCGCACGCCGTCGGCATCCAGCACCGCGACGTCAAACCCGCCAACGTTCTCCTGCGCGAGGACGGCCGGTCGGTGCTCACCGACTTCGGCATCGCGGCGGTACGCGAGTCCACCAGCCTGACGGCCACCGGGTCGTTCATCGGCTCGCCCGAGTACATGGCGCCCGAACGCATCAACGGTCACGAAGGCGACCCGGCCTCCGACCTGTGGTCGCTGGGCATGCTGCTGTACGTGGCGGTGGAGGGGCGGCATCCGCTCCGCAGGAGCACCACGCTGGCGACGCTGGCGGCCGTGCTCAACCAGGACGTGCCGCCGCCGGAGCGGGCCGGGGCGCTCGCTCCCGTGCTCTACGCCCTGCTCCAGCGCGACCCGGCGGCCCGGCCCGACCCCGAAACCCTGGACCGCATGCTGGCCGCGGCCACCGGCCCCGGCCCCGGCTTTCCTGACCAGGGAGCCGCTGGTCACGGGTTCGCCGGGAAGGGGCATCCGGCGCCGGTGCCGCTCGCCGGTCATGCGGGGCCTCCCGGGCCTCCCGGGATGGCGCCGCCCATGTCCGGACCTGCCGGGATGGCGCCGCCCATGTCCGGACCCGCCGGGATGGCGCCGCCCATGTCCGGGCACACCAAGCCGCCCGGCTACGGCCATGCGGCGTCGAAGCAGCCCGCGTGGGGTGCGGCGCCGATCTCGCAGGTGGGCACGGTGCGCTCGCACCGCCCCCGCCGCGCCGCCCGCAACGCGGTCGGCGCGGTGTCGATCGCGGCGGTCGTGGTGGCCGGCGTGCTGGTGTGGCGGTTCCTCCCGCCCACGACCACCGCCAACACCGAGCCCACCGGCACCAACCAGCCGCTGGCGGCGGACGACACCCCCACCGCGACCACCGACACCGAGACCCCGGCCGAGACGGAAACGGAGAGCCCTCAGCCCGAGAACCTCCTGACGCCCGCCGGCATGAAAGCCATGATCACCAAGGTGAAGGCGGCCATAGGCGGCAGCAAGGTCGTCGGGATGACGGTCTACCCGACCTACGCCTCCATAGAGGCGCCGCTCAAGAACGACAAGAGCCTCTACGACATGTACGCCTACCGCGACGGCGCCGTCACCCATTCCGGAAAGGGCCGCGAGGTGGACGGCCCTCTGGTGGACCTGGACAAGTTCAACTGGAACGCTCTTCCCGCGCTCATCAAGAAGGCGGACAAAGACCTGGGCGTTCCTGAGCCCACGACGCACTACGTGATCGTGGAGAACGACAACGCCTTCGTGACCCCGGGCCAGGTGCTGCTCGTCTACGCCTCGGACGACTACGGCCGAGGGGGATACCTGGTCGCCAACCTCCAGGGCAAGGTGGTCAAGACGTACCCGGACAGCTAGCCGAAGACCACGCGCTCGCGCCGGGCGTACCGCCCCTTGGTCAGGGCGACCAGGAGCCGCAGAGGCGCACCCGCGCCCGCCAGCAGCCTGGCGGCCTCCTCGGGGGTGGCGTAACGGATCAGCCACGGCGCGGTGAAGGTCAGCTGCCCGAGAGACGCCCGCCTGGCGACCTGCTTCTCCGCCCAGGCGTACGCCTCGTAGGGCACGAACCTGCTGATGATCGGGAACAGCCTGGACTCCTCCTCGGCGATGTGATCGTCGAGGAGGTCGAGCAGGTCGGCGAGTGCCCGGCCGAGTTGCCGGCGGTCGCCGTGGAGGCCGGTGTGGCAGCGGTCGAGCACGGGGGCGAGCGCCTGGTGGTCGTCGGTGTAGGGGGCGAGGTCCACGGCCTGGCTCGCGGTCCGTTCGATGATCGGCCAGAGCACGTCGTCCTCGTTGGCGTGGTGATGGTGCACCTCGGTCAGCAGCAGGGCCGTGTACTCGCGTACCGCCTCGTCCCTGGCGGGCTGGAGAGGGGTGGTGCCGCCGAGGAGGTCGGTGAGCCGCCGCAGGTCGGCGAGCATGGCGCGGTGGATGACGTACATCGAGGTGAGGTCCGGCTCGCGGTCGCTCTCCTTGCGGGGCGAGACGGCCGGGATCTGTACGGTTCGCATGCCGACAGCATGGGCGCGGCCGCTTTCCGTCCTCTGGTCGCCGACTTGTCGCCGCCCGTCAGCACACGTCCCGATAGCCGCTCTCCGGGATCAGCCGGGACCACTCCGCCCTGCTCAGCGACCCGCCCGCACGGGCGCACACCTCCTTGGCCGTCAGCACCGGATCGACCGGGCTCTCGCGCACGGTGCCGTCCAGCGCCACGCCGCGCAGCCGCTTGCCGTCCTGGCTGAAGGCCAGCCCGGCGGCCCACGAGGCGACCTGGCCGACCTCCCGCAGCGTGCGCACGTCCCACAGCGACGTGCGGCCGGCGTCGATGGCCAGCAGGTCGCCCCCCGGTGAGAAGCGCAGTTCGTCCACCGCCGACGTGCCCGTCTCGATCGTGCCCAGGCGCCCGCGCCCGTCCAGGTCCCAGAGCAGCACCCGGCCGCCGTCCAGCCCGAACGCCAGCGTGCGCCCGTCGGGGGAGAAGGCGAGCGCGGTCGGCACCGGAGCGTCCGCCGCTGCGCCGGTGCGCAGGTCGAGTGGCGTGACCCTGCCGGTGCGCAGGTCGAGCAGGTGGGCGCCGGCGGCGAGCGTGGCGCCGTCCGGGCTGAAGGCCAGCGCCAGGTCGCCCGCGCCCGCGTACGTCCGGACGCGCCGCCCCGCGCGTACGTCCCACGTCTCCAAGGTGCTGCCGCGCGTGGTGGCCAGCAGGTCGCCGTCGGGGGAGAGCGCCACGGCCAGCACGTCGCCGCCCGCGTCGATGGTGGCCACCAGCCTGCTTCCGGCCACCTCCCACACGGTCACCGGGTCGCCGGCGACGGCCAGCAGGCTGCCGCCCACGTTGAAGGCGAGGTCGCCGGCCGCGGCGATCCTGCCCAGTTTCCTGTGCCCCTCCGTGTCGGTGAGCTCGGTCGCGTCGCCGACCTCCTTGGCCGCGAACCGGCCGTTGCCGGAGAAGGCGGCGACCTCGTGCTCGTCGGCGGGCGTGGGGAGGCCGGACACGTCGAGCGAGACGACCGAGCCGGTGCCGCTCAGGTAGCGCAACGAGCGCCCGTCGGCGGAGAAGGACAGGCCGGGCTGGGGGTCCTTGAGCGGGTAGGAGCCCGCGAGGCGCCGTTCGGCCACGTTCCAGACGCGTACCTCGCCCGAGCCGGGCAGGGCGAGCAGGCGGCCGTCGGGGCTGAAGACGGGGACGTCCGACGAGGTTCCGTGGGGCGCGGCCGAGAGTTGCTCGGTGCCGGCGTTCCCGGCGGGGCGGGCAGCGGACGTCTCCAGCTCGCGGGTCCGCCCGGTCCGCCGCGGATCGTTCGCTTCCCCGCGCTCGGCGGCGCGATCGGTCTGGCGGGGCTTCCGGCCGTCCGGTGCGGCGGGGTCGAGCTCGCCGGCCGCCGCCTTCTCCGGGTCCACCAGCGTGACCCCGTTGCGTCCCGCCACGGCCAGCACGGTCCCGCCCGGGTCGAACGCCAGCGACGGCGCGGCGGCGGCCGGAGCGCGCGGCGGCCGGACCGTGACGGTCGCCGTCTTCCTCCGGCGCGCCAGGTCCCACAGCTCCACCCGCCCGTCCAGCCGGGAGATCGCCGCCCGGGCCCCGTCCGAAGCCAGGGCCACCTTGCGGCCGGAGACCTCGAAGAGTACCTGGCCGCCCCGGTACACCCTGGTCCTGTCGCCCCGGCTGATCGCGTACACGCCCGCGGCCGGCGTCCGCCCCGTCGCCACCTCGAACGGCCGGCCGTCGACCCCCTCCGCGAAACGCCCGTCGTCGCTGAGCGCCGCGTTGCCCGGCGGCAGCCCGTACGAGGCCACCCGCCGCCCGTCCGCGACGTTCCACACGGTGACCGCGTCGGCGTCCCCTTTGACCAGCTCGTCGCCGCGCAAGAGGTACCGGGCCCGCGAGTCGGGCGCGGGATCGGTGAACACGCCCAGCTCCGGTTGCACGAGCGAGGCCTGGAGAGCGGCCCGCGCCTCGAACACCGGCGACAGCCGCCAGGCGGCCACGCTCAGGCGCATCGCCGTCCGCGGGTCGGACGTCCGCAACGCCTCCGCCCGCGCCGCCACCGCCCGCGCGTTGGCCTCGACGAGCTGCTCGCGCAGCTCGTTCTGGCCCTGCACGGTGACCACCGACATCGACACGGCGACGGCCAGCACCGCGCCCAGCGCCGCCAGCGACGGCCACAGCACCTTCCTGCGCTGCTTGGACAGGGTCACGCTGTCGTTGATGAAGTCGCGTTCGAGCTGGTTGAGCCGCAGGTGGCGGCGCTTGGTCGCGGCCCAGCCGAGCGCCGTGTCCAGCTGCTCGCCGCGCAGGAGGCGGCTCCGGTCACGCCGGTGCTCCGACCAGTGCCTGGCCGCCTCGCGGATGGCCCGGTGAGCCCGCATGCTCTCGCGCTCGTCCGCCACCCAGCCACGTAGCCGGGGCCAGGCGCGGTACAGCGCGGCGCTGGCCGGCGCCACCCGGCCGTCGCTGACGGCCACCAGCTTGCCGACCGGGGTCTCGGCCGGCGGCACGCGTACGCTGCGGCGTACCAGCAGGCCGGCGTTCAACAGCGGGGCGAGCACGGCGCCCTCGTCGTGCGGGCTGTCGCCGTCCAGCAGGCGCAGCAGCAGCCCGGGCACCTCCTCCTGCTGACGGGGGGTGAGCGCCAGGTACGCCTCCTCGGCCACCTCGCCGAGCGAGCGCGGCCCCGCGTGCCCCTCCGGCGGCCGCAGCCCGGCCGTGTTCTCGATCCTCAGCTCGCCGGCCGCGGGCCGGTGCGCGGGATCCTTGGCCAGCGCGCGCCCGACCAATTCCAGCAGCGGGTCGGGCAGGCCGCTCAGGTCGGGGTCCACGGCCAGCACCCGGTGCATGACCCCGCCGAGGCTCTCCCCGCGGAACGGGTCCCGGCCGGTGGCCGCGAACAGCACCACCGCGCCCCACGCGAACACGTCGGCCGCCGCTCCGGCCTCCTGGCCGGTCAGCACTTCGGGGGCCAGGTACGTGAACGTGCCGTCCACCGATCCGGCGGCGGGCAGGCCCAGCTCGATCACCTTGGGGCCGCCGGCGGCCAGCAGCACGCTCTCCGGGTTCAGCCCGCGATGCGTCAGCCCGGCCTCGTGCAGCGCCCGCAGCGCGGCGGCCAGCGCGCCCGCGAGCGCGACCAGATCGTCCCCCTTGTACGGTCCGTGCAGCTCGACCGCCCGCCGCAGGTCGGGCCCGTCGACGTACTCGCTCACCACGTAGGGCACGCCCTCGTCGGCTCCGACGGCCACCACCTCGGCCAGATGCGGGCAGGTCACGCGCTCGAACCGGCGCCGCCCGGCCACCTCGCCGCGCGGGACCGTGACCGCGTACCTGCGGCCCTCGTCGTCGTAGGCGTCGTAGACCACGCCGCGTCCGCCCGCGCCGAGGCGGGCCGCCAGCCAGTAGCCGCCAAGCCTTTCGGGATCGCCGGGCACCATCATCACTGATGCTTAGATGCATGGCGCGGGTGGTTGGTTGTCCGGAATGACACCACAGGTCCCCCCGCGTGTCTCGGGGGACCCACGCGTGGTGATCATTATGCCGGATCGCGGGGAGCGGGCCGGCCCAGCTCCCGCAGCACCGTGTCCCGGACCTGCTCGGGCCGCATGACACCGACGTCGCACACCAGGTCGGCCACCTCGCGGAAGTAGGGCTCGCGGCGGGCCCGCATGGCCGCGGGGTCGAAGTCGGGGCGATGGTCGCTGGATTTCATCCGCTCGGCCAGCACCTCGTCGGAGGCGTCCACCCAGACCACGAACGCCGCGCGCAGCGCCGCCCGCACCAGGGGATCCTCGATCGTGCTTGCGGCCGCCGCGATGACCCGGGGCTCCCCGGCCAGCTCGTGGAGCACGTGCTCGGCCTCGTACCGGTGCAGGGTGTCGGCGCCCTCGCGGGCGGCGATCTGTGCGGCGCTGCCGCCGTACTTCGCCTTGAGGAACGGGTCGCTGTCACTGAAGTCCAGGCCCAGCGCCTCCGCGATCAGCACGCCGGCCGTCGTCTTGCCCGAGCCCATGAGCCCGATCACCACGACTGGTTTGTTTTTCGACATGTGGATAGAGGTTCCTTCGTGTCAAGGAGGTAAATCTGATGACCATCGCCGGAAGCATCATCCTCATCATGCTCGGCGCGATCCTCACCTGGGCCGTCGAATTCGATCTCGCCGGCCTCGACATCAACGTGGTGGGGGTCATCCTCATGCTCGGGGGCCTGGTCGGACTCGGGTTCGGGCTCTACCGGATCAGCGTCACCCGCAGGGCGGTCGGCCCGATCGACGAGCCTGTGCACCGCCATGAGATCTACGAGGAGCCTGAAACCCGCAGGACCACCGTGTACGAGGACCGCCGCCACTACGACGAACCACCGCTGTAGGAGGTGAATCGGCATGCCCGCCGTCGAAGAGCTGCCGTCGACCATCAAGCGTTCGCCGAAGAAGGCGCAGAACACGTGGATCAAGGCGCACGACAATGCCGTGGAACAGTACGGCGAGGGTCGGCGCGCCCATATGACCGCGTTCGCGGCGTTGAAGCACTCCTTCGAGAAGGTCGGCGACCACTGGGAGCCGAAGTCGAAGAAGGGCCCTTCCGACAAGGGCGCGACGGACCGCTCCGGTCGCACGGCCGAGGGCGTGGACGCCAACGCCAGCAAGGAGCACCTGCAGGGCGTGGCCGCCAGGCTCGGCATCCGCGGCCGGTCGAAGATGACCAAGCAGGAGCTGGTCGACGCCATCAAGAATGCCAACAGGAAGGCCACCGCCAAGGCGCGGTGACGCCGCCCGACATCACGGACGCCGTCACAACAACCGCTTGACCGCCGCGACAATCGCGCGGCGGTCAATGCGTGCGTCGGCCAGTTGCTCCTCCGGCGTCGCCGAACCGGGCAGCCCCGTCACCCCCAGCTTGACCATCCGGGGCCCGAGCTCGCTGACGGCGTCCATCACCGCGTCGCCGAGGCCGCCCTCCAGGCGGTGGTCCTCCACCGTGATCAGGTTGCCCGTGGTGGTGGCCGCCTCGGACAGGGCCGCCGCGTCGACCGGCTTGACCGAGTACAGGTCGATGACGCCCACCGGGATCCCCTCCGCGGCCAGCTCGTCGGCCGCCGCCAGCGCCTCGTGCACGGTCACCCCGGCCGCCACGACCGTGACCCGGTCACCGGGGGAGTGCCGCAGCACCCGCGACCCGCCGATGGGGAAGCGCTCGCCCGGCTCGTAGATCACCGGCGTGCTCCCGCGCGTGGTCCGCAGGTACGACACGCCGTCGGCGTCCGCCATCTCGGCGATCAACGCCGCCGCCTGGTTGGCGTCGCACGGGTAGAGCACGGTGCTGCCGTGCACGGCCCGCATCATGGCCAGGTCCTCCAGCCCCATCTGCGACGGCCCGTCCTCGCCGATGGCCACGCCCGCGTGCGAGCCGACCAGCCGGATCGAGGCCCGGCTCACCCCGGCCATCCTGATGAAGTCGTGCGCCCTGGTCAGGAACGCCGCGAACGTGGCCGCGTACGGTTTCCAGCCCCGTACCTGCAGCCCGACGGCGGCGGCCACCAGCTGCTGCTCGGCGATGTACATCTCGAAGAACCGCTCGGGGAACGCCTCGCCGAACGTCTCGGTCTTGGTCGAGTCCGCCACCTCGCCGTCCAGCGCAACGACGTCGCCCCGCGCCGCGCCGAGCGCCGCCAGCGCCTCCCCGTACGCCGTCCGCGTGGCCACCGACTCGCCCACCACGTACCGCGGCAGCTCCAGCTTCCCGCCCTCGAACCGGTACGGCGCGGGCGCCTCGTCGGGTGTGCGCACGTCGACCCGTACGTTCCGCGGCCCGCCCAGCTCCTCGACGGCCTTGTCGGGGTCCTTCAGCGCCTTGCCGTGCGCGCCCTCGCGGTTCTCGACCTCCAGGACCCCTTCGCCCTTGCGGGTCTTGGCGAGGATCACCGTGGGCCGCCGGCGCGTGTTGCACGCGTCCGACAGCGCGAAGTCGATCTGCCCGGGATCGTGCCCGTCGATCTCGATCGTGTGCCATCCGAACGCGCCGAACCTGCGCGCGTACGCCCCGGTGTCCCACCCGTGCCGGGTGGGCCCTCGCTGTCCGAGCCGGTTCACGTCCACGATGGCAGTCAGATTCGCCAGCCCCTCGTCCCCGGCGTGCTCGGCGGCCTCCCAAATCGACCCTTCGGCCAGCTCACTGTCGCCGCAGAGCACCCAGACCCGGTACGGCAGCCGCTCCAGCCGCCCCGCCATGGCCACCCCGACGCCGATCGGCAGTCCTTGCCCGAGCGACCCGGTGGCCACGTCCACCCAGGGCAACCGGGGCGTCGGGTGACCTTCCAGCCGGCTGCCCCGCTTCCTGAACGACAGCAGCTCCTCGTCGTCGACAACCCCCGCCGCCTTGTAGAGCGAGTAGAGCAAGGGGGAGGCGTGTCCCTTGGAGAAGATCAGGTGGTCGTTGGCCGGATGGTGGGGATCGGTGAAGTCGTAGCGGAGATGGCAGGCGAACAGCACGGCCATCAGGTCGGCCGCGGACATGGACGAGGTCGGGTGGCCGGAGCCGGCCGCGGCGGCGGCCCGCACGGAGTCGACGCGTAGCTGCGCGGCCAGCTCGGCCAGGTATTGAAGATCGCGCTCGGGCATCATGACCCTCCTCGAGACGGTTTCAGGCCGCCTACCCCCACCGCTCCGCTTAACTCGGCTCGGCGAGGCCGTCTCGCTAGCGCACTCTGGGCAGGACCTCACGCGCGTAGAAGTCGAAGAACGCGTCCTGCTCGTCGCCGATCTGGTTGACGTAGACCTCGTCGAAACCGGCGTCGACGTACTGCCTGATCGCCTGGGCGTGGACCTCGGGGTCCGGGCCGACCGGGCTGCCGCCGACGGCCTCCTCCTCGGTGACCATCTGCGCGAGCTGCTCGAAGTGCCGCGGCAGCGGCAGGAGCTGTGACGCCTCGCCCTTGATGCCCTGAGTGGGCCACAGGCGGTGCACGGTCTTGCGGGCCGCCGACTCGTCAGCGGCGTAGCAGGCCTTGAGCCCGCCGAGCGCCGGCTTGCCCGCGCCGCCCGCCTGGCGGAACCGCTGGACGGATTCGGCGCTCGGGCCGGTCGAGATGTAGCCGTCGGCGATGCGGCCGGCCAGTTCGATGGACTTCTCGCCGAATCCCGACATGAGGATGGGGGCGGGCTCGTCCGGCAGGGTGTAGAGCCGGGCCGTGTCCACCCGGTAGTGCCGGCCCCGGTGCGTCACCAGCTTGCCGGTGAACAGCTCCCGCATCAGGCCGACGGCCTCCTCCAGCATCTCCAGCCGCTCGGCGAGCGGGGGCCAGCGGGACTCGATGACGTGCTCGTTGAGCGCCTCGCCGGTGCCGACGCCGAGCCGGAAGCGGCCGTCCGTGAGCGCCGCCGTGGTGGCGGTGGCCTGGGCGATGACGACCGGATGGGTGCGGACGAGCGGGCAGGTCACGGCCGTGGTGATGGGCAGGGACGTGGCCTCGGCCAGGGCTCCGATCACGGACCACACGAACGGGGACTCCCCCTGCTCGTCGAGCCACGGGTGGAAGTGGTCGGAAATCCAGAGCGCCTCGAAGCCGGCGCGTTCGGCGGCCTTGGCCTGCCGGACCAGCTCTTTCGGGCCGTGTTCCTCGCAAGACAGGAAATAACCGAATGTCGTCATACGCTGGCTCCTGCCCCTTAGGGCGGGGAAAAACATGTTATGTGGCTGGCCCTGAGGGCAGTTGCGAAAGCATGGCTACTTTGCTCTGGATCATCGCGGTAATACTCGTCATCGCCGGGATCTACGTGATTCTGGCCCGGCGCGACCTCCTCTGGGGGATCGTGCTGATCGTCCTCGGATTCCTGGTCGGGCCCGGCGGCGTCAGCATCTTCAATGTCTAGGGATATCGATCACGCGAATCCCCGTCCGACTACGCCGCTGGACCGATCCCTCGAGAACGGTCCAGCGGTTCCATAGTTGTGCTGATATATCGTACAAACCCGGCGCGGTCATGATCTGGAAAGAAAAGGCCTGGACCCTCTGGTCCAGGCCTCGCGCTTTCGCGTCGGCGACGATCCGGAGGAACTGATCGACCCGGCGCGGGTGCTCTGTCAGAACTCTTCGCCCAGCCAGTAGACGCCGTACGAGCGGCCGAGCACCGGCAGGGCCACGTTGCGCACCCTGATGCCGCCCGGCGTCATGCCCTTCTCGCTGCCCTTGTGCGCGTGCCCGTGGAGGATCAGATCGGCGCCGGCCGTGTCGACCGCCTCGGCCAGCAGGTAGCTGCCGAGGAAGGGGTAGATCTCCGGCGGCTCGCCCTCAAGCGTCTCCTTGATCGGGGAGTAGTGCGACAACACCACGCGGTGGTCGGCCACGATCTCCTTCAGCGCGACCTTCCACGCCTCGGCGATGTAGCGGGTGTGGGCCACGAAGTTCTTGATCTCGCGCTCGCCGAACTCGCTCGCGCACTTGCCCGCGTACCCGCCGCCGAAGCCTTTCCCGCCGACCACGCCCACCTTCTTGCCACCGACCTGGATGACCACGCCGTCATCGTCGAGCACGATGACGCCGGCGTCGCGCAACTCAGCGGCGATCTCGTACTGCAGGTCGGAGTGGTAGTCGTGGTTCCCGAGCACGGCTACGACGGGGATGGGCAGGCCGCGCATCTCGTCGGCCACCAGCTTGCCCTCCTCCAGCGTGCCGTGCCTGGTGAGGTCCCCGGTCAGCATGAAGACGTCGGCGCGGTCCTCGATGCCCTCGAGTCTCTTGCGGTATTTGCCGCGCATGTCCTCACCCAGGTGGATATCTCCCACGGCTGCTATGCGCAGTTCAGTCAAGGTGCTCATCCTCCCCGGGCTCGGTGGCGTCCACGACTTGGATCTCGTTGTGCACGCGGAGCTCGGGAGCGGCCTCGTGAGCCACCTGGCCGAGCCGTTCGCGCTGCTCGGCCCCGCTCACCTGACCACGCAGGAACAGCTGGTCGCCTCTTATGTCCACGCGAATGCCGAGCTCGTGCGTACGTGTGTCCTCGGCCAGCGCCTGCTGGACGCGGGCCGCGACGTACTGCGGAGCTTCCATCGCTCGCCTCCTTCTTCTGTCGCCGCATGCCCGGGCACGAACCGCTCAAACGGTGCGGATGAGGTCGATGACCGCCCGCTCGACCGTGCCCGCCGTGGCGAGCTGGCCGAAGTCCGCGTCCGCTCCAAGCTCGGTCAGCACCGCGGCGATGGTCTTGTCCTGGTCGTACGCCTCCACGACGCGCGGGTCCACGTACGACGCCCGGGCCACGGTGGGGGTGTTGCCCAGGTACTCGGCGACCTCCCGCATGACACGGGTGACCGCCCGTTGCTTCTTGGCCGGTCCCTCCGCGCCGGCCGGGCGGGAGACCGCCAGCCCCACGGCCGCCAGGACCGTGGCGTGCCAGGTGCGGAAGTCCTTGGCCGTGACCTCGTACCCGATGATCTCGCGGAGATAGTCGTTGATCTCCTCGCTCCTGACGTCGGCCCAGCCGCCCTCGTGCCGGTAACGCAGCAGCTCGCCGTCCGTGCCGAGCGCCTTGAGCGAGCGCACCACCGCGCACGCCCCCGGGTCGGCCACCTCGACCTCTCGCATGACGTCGCCCTTGGCCTGGTAGGAGCAGATGATGGTGCCGTTCTGGCAGGTGACGTGCTCCATCCTGAGCGTGGCCAGGCCATAGGTGTCGTAGCTCTCGCCGCCGACGCGGAAGAAGCCGATGTCGAGCAGGCGCGCCGCCGCGGCCAGCACCCGCTGCCTGGTCAGGCCGCGCCCCTGGAGCTGGTCGTCCACGGCCTTCCTGAACGCCGGCAGCCGCTCGGCCACCTCCAGCACGCGGTCGAACTTGGCCCGGTCCTGCTGCTCGCGCCACACATCGTGATAGCGGTACTGCCTGCGCCCGGCCGAGTCCGTGCCGGCCGCCTGCAGGTGGCCGTACGGCGACGTGCAGATCCACACGTGGGTCCAGGCCGGGGGGATGGCGAGGGACTTGATCCGCGCCAGCGTGGCGTGGTCGCGCACCGGGCGGCCGTCCGGACCGATGTAGCCGAACCCGCGCCCGCGGCGCCGCCTCACGATTCCCGGCTCGCTCTGGTCACTGGGATGCAGCTCGGGCACGGAGGGCGGCTACCCAGGACGTTAGGTGACAAACAGGTGGGGCAGATGGGCGCCATGTCTGAAAACGGAAGATGGCACGAGGAGCGGGACCGCAAGGGCCACGCCATGGTGCCCGCCACACCGCGCGACGTGGTGCACATCAGGGTGGGGTCGTTCTTGCTGGTGTTCCTGTTCGCGTTCACAGTGCTGGGCATCCTCACCCAGGCGCCCGTGATGACGGGTGTCGCCGTCGCATTCGCCGTGGTCACGGTGGTCGACATCGTGCTGGCCATACGACGCCAGAAGCAGCGGAGCGACGGAGAGGCGGGCTGATCTCGACATGGCACCACTTCGTGGGCGGGTCGTGGTGGTGACGGGCGCCAGTGGCGGGGTCGGGCGCGCCGTCGTACGTGAGCTCGGGCAGCAGGGCGCCAAGGTCGCCCTGATCGCGCGGGGGACGGCCGGGCTGGGAGCCGCGGCCGTGGACGTGGGCGTCGCGGGCGGCACCGGCCAGGTCTATGAGGCGGACGTGGCGGACTACGAGCAGGTCAGGCGGGCGGCCGAACAGATCGAGACGGAGCTGGGGCCGATCTCGGTCTGGATCAACATCGCTTTCTCCAGCGTCTTCGCCAAATTCACCGACATCACCCCGGACGAGTACGAGCGCACCACTTCGGTGACGTATCTCGGCTACGTCTGGGGCACCAAGGTCGCCCTGGACCTCATGAGACCGCGCAACGCGGGTGCGATCGTGCAGGCGGGCTCGGCGCTGTCCCAGCGCGGCATCCCGCTGCAGTCGGCGTACTGCGGTGCCAAGCACGCGATCAAGGGCTTCACCGAGTCGGTCCGCACCGAGCTGCTGGCCGACCGGAGCAACATCCACGTCACCCTGGTCCAGCTGCCCGCGCTCAACACCCCGCAGTTCGACTGGGTGCTGTCCAAGCTCCGCCGCCACCCGCAGCCGGTGCCGCCGATCTACCAGCCGGAGGTGGCGGCCGGCGCCATCGTGTACGCGGCCGAGCACCCGGAGCGCAAGGAGTACTGGGTGGGCACTCCCACGGTCGCCACTCTCCTGGCGCAGCGCGTGGCCCCGGCGCTGGTGGACCGGTACGTGGCCCGGACCGGCATCCGCTCGCAGCAGACCGACGAGAAACCGCCGAACGACGCGGCGAACCTGTGGGAGCCGGCGGACGAGACCACGGACTACGGCGCCCATGGGGCGTTCGACCGGCGCTCCCACGGGCGCAGCCCGCAGGTGTGGTTGTCCCAGCACCGCCGCGGGGTCCTCCTGGCCCTGGCCGGGGGCGCGGCCGCCGCCACCGTCGCCGCGTTGCGCCGCCGGGCCTGATCCGTCCGATGCGCTCCGGTGCCGCCCGGCCTGGGACCACCTGCCTAGGACGCCGACTTCATGAGTTTGGCGTAGGCGAGCTGCAGCCAGTCCGAGATCGCCACCGCCGTCATCGTCGCCCCCACGAGCCGGGTGACCTTCGGCGCCAGGACCAGGCCGGCGGCGTATCCGGTGGCCACCCACTGCGAGACGCAGAACGGGCAGGCGAGCAGCTCGCCGATCGGGCCGCGAGGGCTCTCCTGGACCTCGGAGGGGCCGCCTTCGCCTTCGTACCGGGTGAAGGGGGCGCGGAGCGGACTGGTGACGGGATCCTTGGCGACCAGCCGCGACACCTTGTGCGTGCACGCCGCCATGAGCAGCAGATCCATCACCCCGACGTGGTCGGGAGCCCGCCGCCCGGCCAGCGCGGCCGCGGCGGCGGCCACGGCCACCGTCCCGCCGTAAGCGCCGAGGATTCCGGCGTAACCGCCGAGCGGCCGGTCGTGCTCACCCTCGTAGGTTCGTTCCGTTTTCTCCGCGATTTCGGTCATAGCCCTTGGCGCTACCCTCAGGACCTCGTCATCAACGCCTACTCGACCATCGGCTGGGTAGCCCGATTTTATGAGTAGCCACGGCCATGCGGTCACCGACGCCATCCTCGACACGCTGAAGCGTGCCAGCTCCGGGCTGAAGGATGCCGGAGTGAAGTTCGCGCTGGCCGGGGGCTGTGCGGCGTACGCCAGAGGCGCGGCGCCCTCGCTGCACGACGTGGACTTCGTGCTCACCGAGCACGACGTGCCGGCCGCGCTGGAGGCGCTGCGCGGCATCGGCTTCCAGACGGCCAAGCCGCCCGAGGACTGGCTGGTCAAGGCGTACGACGAGGGCCGGCTGGTGGACCTGATCTACCGGGTGTCCGACCTGCCGATCACTGACGAACTGCTCGACCGGGCCGAGCCGCTGAAGGCGTCGGCGGTGATCGTCCCGGTGCTGGAGGCCACCGACCTGGTCATCTCGTGGCTGCTGCCGCTGTCGGAGCACGCCTGTGACTACGGGGCGCTGCTGGCCCAGGTGCGTGCGCTGCGCGAGCAGGTCGACTGGCCGCGCGTGGCCGCCGTGGTCGAGGACTCGCCGTACGCGAGCACGTTCATCACCCTGCTGGAACGCCTCGGCGTGCTGAACGGGCCGGTCGAGCCGTCCGGCGACCCGAAGTGGCCCTAGCCGCGCCGCGTGGCGTTCTTGACGCGTCTGAGGATGCGGTCCCACTCCGTGCCGAACGGGTTGTCCTGCACCAGGTAGGTCCACGTCGCCGCCGGCCGCTTGAGATCAGGCTCCGGCGCCTCGAACGCCGCCAGCGACCGCCGCTCCACCTCGGCCAGCAGCGATTTGTACTCCGCCACCGCCTCACGGTGGAATTCGTCGATCGGGCTCATCCGGCCCAGCGCCCGCAGGTGGATGCCCTCGCGCAGGTCCGTCAGGAACGCCAGGTGCTCGGTCCAGCAGGTGTCGATGGCGTGCAGGACGATCTGCCGGGCCGTCTCGTCCCTGGTGTCCTCGGGAAGCGACTCCCAGCGCTCGGGGTCGGCCGCGGCCAGGGCCTTGGCGGCGGCGTCGCCGTGCAGGACCTTGTCGCGCCACTCCAGGATCAGCTCCCGCTGGTGCTCCAGCAGGCGGGTGTAGCGCCACGTGTTGCGGTGGATCTCCAGGTTGACGCCCTCGGCGACACGCTGCGCGTGGCCCACGATGTACGCGCCGCGCCGGTGGCGTACGAGCCCGTCGGGGTCGGCGGCGGGCGGTCGCTCGTCGGGCACGAACTGGGTGATCAGGTCGTCCTGCGTGCTGACGAAGAACACCGAGCCGCCCGGGTCGCCCTGTCGGCCGGCGCGGCCCCGGAGCTGGTCGTCGAGGCGGCTGCTGGCGTGGCGTCCCGAGCCGATCACGTAGAGGCCGCCCAGCTCGGCCACGCCGTCGCCGAGGCGGATGTCGGTGCCGCGCCCGGCCATCTGGGTGGAGACGGTGATCGCGTCGCGCTCGCCGGCCTTGGCGATGATCGCGGCCTCCTCGGCGTCGTTCTTGGCGTTGAGCACGACCGGCTCCAGGCCGCGCCGCTGCAGCAGCATGGCGAGGTTTTCCGACTCGGCCACGTCGAGCGTGCCGATGAGGATGGGCCGGCCGGTCGCGTGGACCTCCTGGATCTCCTCCACCAGCGCGGCGTCCTTGTCGGGGACGGTCGGGTAGATGCGGTCCGGCTCGTCCTCCCTGACGCAGGGGCGGTTGGGCGGGATCACCGCGACCTTGAGCCCGTAGAACTCGCCGAGCTGCTCGCTGACGGCCACGGCGGTGCCGGTCATGCCGCAGATCTGCGGGTAGCGGCGGATCAGACCCTGCACGGTGATCGAGTCGAGGATCTCGCCCTTCTCGCTGGGCGAGAGCGCCTCCTTGGCCTCCACGGCCGCCTGCAGGCCGTTGGGCCAGCGCTGGAGCACCGCCACCCGGCCGCGCGAGGGGTTGATCAGCTGGACCTTGCCGTCGCGCACGATGTAGTCGACGTCGCGGGCCAGCAGCGCGTGGGCGTGCAGAGCCAGGTTGAGCTCGATGAGGGTGCCCGGCTCGTGCTCGTCGTAGAGCTCGACGCCCAGGAGGTTTTCGACGCTGTCGGCGCCCTTGGGGGTGAGGTAGACGTTGCGCGCCTGCTCGTCGATCTCGTAGTGGTAGCCCCTCACGAGCTGCCTGACCAGCGCCGCCATCTCGGGCACCGCGTCGCCGGGGTCGGCCGCGCCGGCCATCACCAGCGGCACGCGGGCCTCGTCCACCAGCACGGAGTCGGCCTCGTCGATCAGCGCGACCTCGGGCGCGGGCACGATGATCTCGCTCGCGTCGGTGCGCAGCCGGTCCCGCAGCACGTCGAACCCGATCTCGCTGACCGGCCCGTACGTCACGTCCTTCGCGTACGCCTCGCGCCGCTCGTCCGGCGTGGAGTTCTGCCCGACCCAGCCCACGCTGACGCCGAGCGCCTCGTAGAGCGGCCCCATCCACTCGGCGTCGCGCCTGGCCAGGTAGTCGTTCACGGAGATCACGTGAACCCGCTTGCCCTGCAGCGCGTAGCCCGCCGCGGCCATGGCGCCCGACAACGTCTTGCCCTCGCCGGTCGCCATCTCGGCGACCTTCCCGTCGAGGAGCGCGAGCGTGCCGAGCAACTGCACGTCGTACGGCCGCAGTCCCAGCGTCCGGTCGGCGGCCTCCCGCGCGACGGCGCAGAACTCGGCGAGGTCGTCCATGCCCGGCTTGGGCAGCTTGTCGAGCTCGCGCACCTGGTCGGCACGCGCGCCGGCCGCCGTGACGACCTTCTGGTAGGAGGTCAGGGGCACGCCGCCCGGACGGTCCAGGAGATTCCTGAACATTCCCTTGATTGAGGCCACAATTCCTCCAACGCACGCTTCGCCGACACCGTTCCCTCGACTCCCTCGACGGAAGGACAGGAGCGGAGCGACGATACGGCAAGCGCCGCCGTAGGGGAGGTTAGCCCATCCGGCGCTCTGAACCGTCACACCGCTCCTGCCCGAGTCAGCCCGCTTCGGCCCGTGCCGCCAGGACCGCGACCGCCAGGAGCAGCAGGACGCACCCGCACCAGGCGAGAGGTGTGAGCCGCTCGCCGAAGATCGCGACACCGAGCAGGGCCGCGCCCACGGCCTCACCCAGGGAGATGATCGAGACCGTGGTGGCGCGCAGCGCGGTCAGAGCGCGGAAGAACAGCCCGTACGCCAGCGCCGTCGGCACCGCGCCCAGGTAGAGCAGCAGCGCGACGGAGGCCACGCCGGCCTCCGGCACCACGCCCTCCGCCAGCGCGAACGGCGCCAGGCACACGGCCCCGACGACGAACCCGCCGATCGACATGCCCCCCGGGTCGTCCCGGTGGCGGCGGGAGAACAGGGTGACCCCGGCGTATCCGGCCGCCGAGACCAGGGCGAAGCCGATGCCGGCGATGGAGGACGCGCCGGCCTGCAGCACGCTCTCGGCCGTCAGCAGGGCGAGCCCGGCCAGCGCGGTGGCCAGCGAGCCGAGCGCGACCCCGCCGAGGCGCTCGCGCAGGAGGAAGCGGCCGCCCAGGGCGGTGAAGACCGGTGTCGCGCCCATCGTGACCACCGTCGCGACGGCCACGCCGGAGTGGGCGATCGCGGCGAAGTACGCGGTCTGGTAGACGGCCATCCCGGCGCCGACCGGCAGGACGCGCCAGCTCAGCCGGGTGAGATCGGCGGGACGGGGAGCGAGGACGAGGAGGAAGGCGGCGCCGATGAGGTAGCGCCAGAGGGACACGCCGACGGGGCCGAGGCCGCCGGTCTCGAACAGGAGCGAGCCGGCCGCGCCGCCGGTGCCCCAGGCGGTCGCGGCCACGGACACGTACACGGCGCCCCGCCGGGCGGAGACATGGGTCATGACAGGAGCTCTCCGGGTGGAGTGGTGGGAATGGGCCCGGTACGCGGGCAGCAACCACCCCCGGATCGGTCAGACCCGGAGAACTCGTGAAAGGCCGCCCGCTACTGGGCGGGCGGCGGAGAGCAGATCAGTCGTCGCGGCACGATCATCACCTTAGCCCGATGTCATGGCTTGCGGGCGACGCCGCCCAGCACGATCTCCTCCCAGGGCGCCAGCGGTCCCGGGAGGCGCTCGTCCGGCCGCCATTCGGGGAAGTGCACCACGCCCGGCTCCACCAGCGTCAGGCCGTCGAAGTAGGCGGCGATGACAGCCGGGTCGCGGAAGTACCCGGTGCCCATGGTGATCTGGAGCATCGTCTCCAGAGCCTTGGCCTTGGGGCTGGGGGAGCTCATGAAGTTGGAGGCGGCGAGGTAGCTGCCCGGCGCCAGCGCGGCCATGTACCGCCTGACCAGCCCGTGCGGGTCCTCCTGGTGAGGGAACAGGTGCAGCAGCCCGATGGCCAGGATCGCCGTGGGCTGTGACAGGTCGATCAGCTGGGTCAGGGTCGGGTGCCCGAGTACGGCGTTCACGTCGCGGGCGTCGGCGGTGAGGGCGCCGGCGTTCGGGTTGCCGTTCAGGATCGCGCGGGCGTGCGGCTCCACCATGGGGTCGATGTCGACGTACACCACCCGGCACCTGGGGTCGGCGAACTGCGCGACCTCGTGCGTGTTCTCCACCGTGGGCAGCCCCGCGCCCAGGTCGATGATCTGCCGGATGCCCGCCTCGCGGACGAGGAAATCGACCACCCGGCCGACGAAGGCCCGGTTGCACCAGACCAGGTCCACCACCTCGGGGACCGCGTCCTTCAGCCTTCTGGCCACCGAGCGGTCAGAGGCGAAGTTCTCCAGGCCGCCGAGCAGGGCGTCGTGGACGCGGGCCACGCTGGGCTGCTCCGGATCGACGCCGGGAGGAGCCCACTCGTGTGCGCTGTGCAGAGTCATCTGGCCCCCTTCGCGATAGGGTCCGTTGACGCGGATGGTATCCGCACCTGGGGCTCCCAGGAGCACCTGGCAGGCGGTTGTCAGGAGAGTCAGGTCAGCGTGTCGGGTGTCCCGCCACCAGCACGCCGAGCGCTGCGCCTGCCTGCAAGCTCTTTGCAATGGGTTTACGCGGCCGTGCCCGGGTAGCGGGAGCTGTGCCCGAGAAGACGGAAGAGAGAGGAACGAGCCCCTATGGAGCTCTGGGACTATCGACCTGACGTCTACGACCGCGGCCAGAGCCTGGACCTCGTGGGCTACCACGTCCAGGCGACGGATGGGCGGATCGGGTCCGTCGACGAGGCGACGTACGAGGTCGGCGAGAGCTACATCATCGTCGACACCGGTCCGTGGATCTTCGGTAAGAAGGTCATGCTCCCGGCGCAGGTCGTCACGAGCATCGATCCTCAGGAACGCGTGGTTCACGTCGCGCGTACCAAGGCCGAGATCAAGGACGCGCCTGAATTCGACGCGGGCACGTTCAAGGAGCCCGAGTACCGCGCCCGGATAGGGGACTACTACGGCCGGTTCCCCGGGTGACCTCCACGTGCCCTGAAAGGAGGGCCGCGCCCCTGGCTGGGCGCGGCCCTTCTCGTTTCGGTACCTGACAGGAGGTGGCAGGTACGCCTGGAACGATGAGGTCATGACGACGAAAGCGAAGCTCCTGGCTGTCACCCTCGACTGCGCGGAGCCCAAGAAGCTGGCCGCGTTCTACCACGAGATCACCGGCTGGGAGATCCAGTATTCGGAGGACGAGTACGCAGCCGTGGGCGACGGCACCACCAATATCTACTTCGGCCGCGTCCCCGAGCGCACCCCGGTCACCTGGCCCAGCCCGGACAAGCAGTTCCACTTCGACTTCCGCGTCCCGGACGTGGAGAAGGCGGCCGAGGAGTGCATCGCGCTCGGCGCCACCAAGCCCGAGTTCCAGCCGGGGGTCACGGAGGAAGGGGTGCGCTGGATCGTGATGCAGGACCCGGAGGGCCACCTGTTCTGCCTGTGCCCTGAGGCGTCCTGACCTGCGGCGGGGGCCTGCGCCGGGGCTACATGCCCGTACCGGTCGCAGGTCTCAATTAGCCAATGATCAGCCTAAAGTATGATTCCGCCGCCCCGCTCGCCCCATAGGCTGGAGCAATGCTCTTGGAAGGATCCATGGCCCTTGGGGGGCGATCATGACCTGGGTCGGCCTGATCATCGCCCTGGCGGGGGCGCTTGGATACGCGCTCGGCGCGGCTCTGCAACAGTACGAGGCCGTGGCCGAAGGCGCCTCGCTCAAGCTGGTGAGACGCCCTCGCTGGTGGATCGGCGGGGCCATCGGGTTCACCGGCGCCTGCCTGCACGCCGTGGCGCTGAGCTTCGCGCCGCTGGTCGCCGTCCAGCCGATCAGCGTGGCCACGCTGGTGTTCGCCGTGCCGCTGGCCGCGTTCATGTACGGGCGAAAGCCGTACAAGGCTGAGATCTTCGGCTCGATCGCGGTGGCCGTGGGGCTGCTCTGGCTCATGCTGCTGGTGCCGCCGCACCACGTGACGCCGCGGCTGAGCGACGGGGCCGCGCTCGTGTTCCTGGCCGTGATCGGCGTGATCGTCCTGATCACGCAGCTGTTCGCGACCCGCGTCCACGGCCCTGGCCGGGCGTTGCTGCTGTCCGTGGGCGCGGGGGTGGTCACGGCCAGCGTGTCGACGTTCGTGCGCGTGGTGGGCGGCGGCATGGAGGGGGACTGGGGGCGGCTCGTCCACTGGTTCACGCTCGCGGTGCCCGTGCTGCTGGTCTGCGCGGTGGTGCTGCTGCAGCGGTCGTACGCGGTGGGATACTTCGGGATCGCGTACGCGGGCGTGCAGGTCATCGACCCGATCACCTCGGTCATGGCCGGCGCGATCCTGCTCGGGGAGCCACTGCCGACCAGCCCGTCCACCGCGATCCCGGCTCTGCTGGCCGGCGCCCTGACCATCGGTGGCACCATCACCCTGGGCCGCCTGGCCCCGGACCACAGCCTCCCGGCGCCCGTCGAGCTCGCCCCCGCCGCCCCGCCCCGCCCGGTGACGGCTTCCTCAGAAGCAAGCTGACTGCGCTCTCAGGCGTCCGCGGACGCCGTCGGACATCGGACCGTCAATTCCTCCTGGGCCGGAGGACAGCAGGGCCCTGATCCTGGTCGCTCCCATCAGCCGTCACCGGCGGGTGCCAGCGCAGGACCTCGTCCATGGACTTCAGCATCATGTCCGGCAGGGCCCTGGCGGCCACGGACATTCCGAGGTCACGCAACCAGATCGCGACCGGATTGCGGAGTTTGGTCATCCTGCAGATGCTCATCGACTGCCGCATCACCTTGGACGTCCGCTCCAGCCGGGCCGCGGTGTAGGCGGCGAGGTAGCCGTGGCCGGGATCGGCCGTTCCGCGGGCGCGGCCGGCCAGGTGGGCGAGGACCACCGCGTCCTCGATCGCCTGGCACGCCCCCTGTCCGAGATTCGGCGTCATCGCGTGCGCGGCATCGCCCACCAGCGCCACTTTCCCGCGATGGAAGGCAGGGAGCGGCGTGTCGAAGGAGTAGACGTCGTTCCTGATGATGTCCGCGGGATCGGCCGCCCGCAGCAGGCCGGGAATCGGTTCATGCCAGTCACCGAACCTCCGCAGCAACTCCTCCCTCTCGTCCCCGAACACGGTCCCGGCGGGCAGCACATCGGTCGCGTACACGTACACGACGTCCCCGTTCAGCGGGTGGACCCCGAAGATGAGCCCCCTGCCCCAGCTCTCCATGCTCCGGACGTCCAGATCCCCCCGAGGTATGAGCCCGCGCCAGGCCGTGACCCCTGAGTACGCCGGACCGGGGTGCTGCGGAAAGAGCATGTGCCGGGTCTTCGAGCGGATGCCGTCGGCGGCCACGACCAGATCGGCTTGGAGATCCCCCTCGTCCGTGTGCACGACACCGCTGTCGGCGTCCACTCCCGACACGCTGACGCCCAGTCGCAGATCATCGTCCCCCAGCGCGCCCGCGAGCACCTCCATCAGCGTCGCCCGGAGCATGACGACCGCAGAGTCCCCGTAGCGGGCCTCCGCGGCATCGGGAGTGGTGTGCACCAGCCACCGCCCGTCCCGCCGGCGGATCCCCACCTGCCCCTGGATCTTGGAGAGTTTTCGTATGCGGTCGCCGAGACCGACCGTGTCGAGAGCTTTGAGGGCGTTGGCCGCGATCCCCAGCCCCGAACCGACCGGATCGATCTTCGGCGCCCGCTCCAGCACGGTCACGTCCCAGCCTTGGCCGCGCAGCGCTATCCCGCTGGTCAGCCCGCCGATACCGCCGCCGATCACTACAGCTCTGGGCATCTCGGAACCCTTCTCACTACGTCTGTAGTGTCACCATACTACGCCTGTAGTCGGGTTGCACTACCCCTGTAGTATCGAGTTCCGTGAAGCGCTCTGAGACCGTTGCGGACACGGCCATCACGCTGCTGGCCGAGCGAGGCATGCGCGGCCTCACCCACCGGGCCGTCGACGAGGCGGCGGGCCTGCCACCGGGATCCACGTCCAACCTGGCCCGCACCCGGGCAGCCCTGCTGGAGCTGACCTTGGCGCGGCTCACGGAGCTCGAGATGCGGGCCCTGGCGCCGGCGTACCAGAGTGAGGCGCTGGAGCTGTCCCACCTTCCCGGCCGGATGGCGGAGGGGCTGCACATCCAGTTGCAGGACCGCAGACGCACGCTGGCCCGCTACGAACTGGCGCTGGAGGCGACGAGACGCCCCGAACTGCGCGAGATCTACGACGCGGCCGGCCGCCGCTTCCGCGACCCCGCCGTCGCGATGCTGGCCGCGCTGGGGTCGCGTGATCCGGTACGGCACGCACGCCAGCTCGTGGCCTTCGGCGAGGGTCTCATGTTCGACGCCATAGCGGGCGCCGGCGCCGTGCCCACCCTGGAAGAACTCAACGAGGCCATACAAGATCTCCTGGCCGGCATGCTCCGCTGACTTGTCCTCGGCACCAGCCCGCCGTGGCCGGTGGTGGCCGTCATGGCTTCGCCATTGTGCCCGCGTCCCAGGCTCAGCACACGTCGCGGTACGGCAGCTCCGGCAGGTGCCTGGCCCACTCCTGCGGGGAGAGGCCGCCGTACCGGGTGCAGATGTGCGTCGCATGGTCGGCGGGCGGTGGCTCGGGGGCCAGGTCGATGGTGAGAACGACGCCACGTCCGGTCAGCACCCGCAGCAGGCGGCCGTCCGGTGTGAAGACGGCCTGCGCGCGGCGATCCACACCGGCGGCCGTCACCGGGCGATCGACGATCAGCATGCCGCCGCCAGGTGTGGCGCCGTCGTCGAGCCCCGCGCCGCCCTCCGGTTCGGCCGCGTCGTCCGACCGGATGCCGTCGGCGAGGCGCCAGACCCGTACACGATCGCTGTCCGTGCCGGCCAGCAGCCGCCCGTCCTCGCTGAAGCGCAGGTAACCCGGCGACGGCCGCAGCCGCCCGTAGTCCGTGGGCACCCCGTCCAGCCCGTAGATCTGGATGCCGCTCTCCTCGGCGATCGCGACCCGCCGCCCGTCCGGTGCGAAGGTCGTGTACTCCCACGGCATCCTGTCCAGCCACGCCGCTCTCGACTCCCGGCCGCCGGACCGCCTGATCTCGGACCGGGTGCCCGCGAACACCAGCGACACACGATCGTCCGGCCCGACCACCGCGTACTCACCCACGAACGCCGCCCGCCGCGCCCGCAGGTCCCACGCCCACCGCTCGCCCGACTGCCTGGCCGCCGCGAACAGCAGGCCGCCGCCCGGGCTGAACCACGCCGCCTGCTCGCCGGGCGCGCCGAGCCCTCGGCCGAAGGGCGGGCCCACGTTCGGGGACCGGATGTCCCACAGGTACGAGCGATCGACCCCCACCAGCGCCAGCGTCCGATTGTCGGGCGACCACGCCATGGCCCGTACGCTCTGCGCGGGTCCCGCGGTCTTGGCGATCTCGCGGCCCGACGCCACGTCGTACACCCGCAGTGTGTTCTCCTCCAGTGCCGCCAGCTTGGAGGCGTCGTCGCTGATGGCGTGCAGTGAACGCGACCCCGCCCAGGGATCCGTGAACACCGCCACCGCCGTGTCCGCCGCCGTCAGCGCCCGCCGCGCCTCCGGGATCGGCGCCAGCCGCCAGGCGGCCAGGCCGAGCTTGCGCGCCGTGACCGGGTCGGTCAGCCGCATCGCCTCCGCGCGCGAGGCCGCCACCTTGGCCATCGCCTGGTCGAGCCGCCCGTCGGCGTCGTTGCGCTGCGAGAACGCCTGCCAGAACGCCAGGAGCAGCACCACCGGCAGCAACCCCGCCACGGCGGCCCAACGCCGGCGTGACCGCCTGCGGCCCCGGGCCATCGCCGCGTCGAGGAACGTCTGCTCGCCGGTGCTCAGCGTCATCCGCCGACGCCCGCCGGTCGCCCAGGCCAGCGCCCGGTCCAGCGGCTCGCCCTGCAACAGCTCGGACTCCCGCCGCCCGCCGGCCTCCCACCGCCGCGCCGCCCGCGCCAGCTCCCTGTGCACGGCCAGCCCGTTCCGCTCGCCGTCCAGCCACTCACGCAGCCGCGGCCAGGCCCGTAACAGCGCCGCGTAGGTGATCGTCACCCCGTCCGCACCCACACCCGCCGCACCGGCCTCCCCGACCGGCCCCTCCCGACTCCGGCGATCCGTGATCAGGCCTTCCTTCGTGTACGCCTCCAGCACCCGATCGATGGCGCCTGCTTCATCCGCGTCCCGCCCGCCCACCAGGTCCTCCCGTGCGGCAGGCGTCACGGTGTCGGCGCCCTCGGCGTCCGGCCCCACCAGCCGCAGGAACACATCAGGCACCTTGTCCTGGTCGGCCGGCCCGAGGAGCAGGTACACGGCCTCGGCCCGGGCGCCGAGCGGCGGGTCGTCGATGGGCTCGGGGGGAAGCAGGCGGCCCTGCTGGGACTGCGGGGCGTCGAGCAGGGACATCAGGAGCTGGCGGGCGTTCGGGCGGCGTTCGGGGTCTTGGTGGAGGGCGGCGGCCACAAGCCCGCGTAACGGGCGGTCCAGCCGCTCGCCGTGGCCTAATCGGTCGTCGGACCCGTACGCGGCGAAGACGAGCAGCCGCCCCCAGGCGTGCACGTCCGCGGCGGTCCCGTCGCAGCCGTCGGCGAGGCCCAGGCCGACCAGCCGCGGCCCCTCGGCTCCCAGGACGACCTTCGCGGGGGTGAGCGCGCCGTGGACCGCGCCGGCCTCGTGGACGGCGGCCAGCGCGGTGGCGGTGGCGGCGGCCAGCCGGTAGAGGTCGTCGCCCGCGTACGGCCCGTGCCGGTCCACGACCTGGCGCAGGGTCGGGCCCTCGATGTACTCGCTGACCAGGTACGGAGGATCCCGGTCCAGGCAGGCCGCCACCAGCGTGGCGACCGACAGCGAACGCACCTGGGCGGCGGCCGCGGCCGAGGCCACGAGAAGGGCGCGGTCCGGCGAGAGGGGCATAGCCAGGGCGTGGCGAACACCCGACTCGTCGTAGGCCTCGCGGACGATGGTCCGCCCGCCGCCGTCGAGCCGGGCACCCAGCCAGTAGCCCCCCAGCCGATCAGTCATGCGGGATCGGACGCCGCCTCTCTAGGAATGATTCAAGCGAGCCCGGTGCTCTGGCCATTCCTCTTCGAGGATGCCGAAATAGACGGTGTCGCGCCAGGTGCCGTCCGGCCTCTTTCGGTGCCGGCGCAGAGTGCCCTCGTGCACGCCGCCGATGCGCTTGATGGCGTTCTGGGAGCGCAGGTTCAGGTTGTCGGTCTTGAGCAGCGCCCGGTTGTAGCCGAGTCCGAAGGCGTGGTCGAGGAGCAGCAGCTTGCAGTTGGTGTTGACGGCGGTACGCCAGTACGCACGCCCGTACCAGGTCCAGCCGATCTCGACGCTCGCGTCGAAGCCGGGCACGCCGGCGTAGGTCGTCCAGCCGACGGCCCGCCCGGTCTCCTTGAGCACCACCGCGAAGGGGATGTGCTGATCGTCGTGGATCAGCCCGAGCGCGACCTTTCCCAGTTCCTCCTCCGACCGCGGGGCCGCGACGGGCATCCACTGCCACAACTCGTCGTCCCCGCCTCCGGCGGCGAACAGGTCTGGGATGTGGTCGAAAGTGAGCGGCTCGAGCCGGACGACGTCGTTCTCGAGCACCACAGGAGCAGGCAGCTTCGCGGTCATGGCGACCACCTTAGAGAGAACGCGAAATCACGATTATGGCCACATGCCCTTTTTTGTGGGGAACCACCTGTCGACACTCATACCGGCCGGTCGGTAGGCTCGCGTCATGGACTTCGCCTTTGACAAGGTCACCGAGGACCTGCGCGAGCGACTGCTGCGCTTCATGGACGACTGCGTCCACCCCGCCGAGCCCGCCTTCGAAGAGCAGGCGGCGACCAGCGGCTGGAGTTCGCCGCCGCTGATGGCCGACCTGAAGGACGAGGCCAGGAAGCGCGGCCTGTGGAATCTGTTCCTGCCGGGCGAGCAGGGGGCGGGGCTGACGAACCTGCAGTACGCCCCGCTGGCCGAGATCATGGGCAGAAGTCCCACCATCGCGCCGACGGCCACCAACTGCGCCGCGCCGGACACCGGCAACATGGAGGTGCTGTCGATGTTCGGCAGCGAGTGGCAGCGCAAGGAGTGGCTGCGCCCGCTGCTCGACGGCGAGATCCGCTCCGCGTTCGCGATGACCGAACCCGACGTGGCCTCCTCCGACGCCACGAACATCGCCACCGCCATCGTCCGCGACGGCGACGAGTACGTCATCAACGGCCGCAAGTGGTTCATCTCCGGCGCGATGAACCCCAACTGCAAGATCTTCATCGTCATGGGGAAGACGAACCCCGACGCGCCCACGCACCGCCGGCAGAGCATGGTCCTGGTGCCCCGCGACACACCCGGCCTGAACATCAAACGAGGCATGCACGTCTTCGGCTACACCGACGCCGACCACGGCGGCCACGCCGAGATCGAGTTCCAGGACGTCCGCGTACCGGTGGAGAACCTGATCGGCGAGGAGGGCGGCGGCTTCGCCATCGCCCAGGCCAGGCTCGGCCCCGGCCGCATCCATCACTGCATGCGCCTGATCGGCATGGCCGAGCGGGCGGTCGAGCTGATGTGCAAGCGCGCGCTGGCCAGGACCACGTTCGGCAAGCCCATCGCCCAGCAGGGCGTCGTCCAGGACTGGATCGCCGAGTCCCGCATCAGGATCGAGCAGCTGCGCCTGCTCGTGCTCAAGACGGCGTGGCTCATGGACACAGTCGGCAACCAGGGCGCCCACACCGAGATCCAGGCCATCAAGATCTCCACCCCGATCACCGTGGAGTGGATCCTCGACAAGGCCGTCCAGGTGCACGGCGCGGGCGGCGTCTCCCAGGACTTCCCGCTGGCCGGCCTGTGGGCCGGAGCCCGCTCGCTGCGCCTGGCGGACGGCCCCGACGAGGTCCACAAGCGGTCGCTGGCCTATCGCGAGCTGAAGAGGTGGATGTGAACGAGGCGGAGATCAAGGAGCGGGTGGCGGCGTTCCTGGCCGGGCACGACCCGGACGGTGACCGGCTGGAGTTCCTGCGGGCCAGGTTCGACGCCGGGCTGGCCTGGGTGTGGTTCCCTGAAGGGCTCGGCGGGCTCGGGGTGGGGAGGGAGCTGCAGCAGGTCGTCGAGCGCGAGCTGGCCGGCACGCCGCAGATCAACATCGGCGTGCAGGGCATCGGGCTGGGCATGGCCGCGCCGACGATCCTGGCGTTCGGCACGGAGGAGCAGAAGCGCCGCTTCCTGCGCCCGCTGTGGACGGGGGAGGAGATCTGGTGTCAGCTCTTCAGCGAGCCCGGCGCCGGGTCGGACCTGGCCACGCTCGGGACCAGGGCGGTCAGGGACGGGGACGAATGGGTCGTGGACGGCCAGAAGGTGTGGACGTCCGGCGCCCATCACGCCCGGTGGGGCATCCTGGTCACCCGCACCGATCCCGGCGTGCCGAAACACCGCGGGATGACGTACTTCATCTGTGACATGCACGCTCCCGGCGTCGAGGTGCGGCCCTTGCGGCAGATCACCGGCGAGGCCGAGTTCAACGAGGTCTTCCTCACCGGCGTGCGCCTCTCCGACGATCTGCGGCTGGGCGAGGTGGGCGACGGGTGGCGGGTGGCGCAGACCACGCTCATGAACGAGCGCGTCGCCATCGGCGGTGCGCCCGTGCGGCGGGGCGGCGGCATGGTCGGCATGGTGCTCGACGCCTGGCAGGAGCGGCCCGAGCTCCGCACGCACGACCTGCACCAGCGGCTCCTGTCGCTCTGGGTGGAGGCCGAGGTCACCCGGCTGTCCGGGGCGCGGCTGCGGGAGCAACTCGCCGCGGGGCACCCCGGGCCCGAGGGCTCCGGCATGAAGCTGTCGTTCGCCAAGCTCAACCAGGCGCTGTCCGGCTTCGAGGTCGAGTTCATGCGCGATCTCGGCTACGACGACTGGACGTTCCGCCGTTCGGAGGACGTCGACTTCTACGGCCGCGGTCCCGGCTACCGCTACCTGCGGGCCAAGGGCAACTCGATCGAGGGCGGCACATCGGAGATCCTGCGCAACATCATCGCCGAGCGGGTGCTCGGCCTGCCCTCGGAACCCCGCGTCGACAAGGACGTGCCCTGGAAGGACCTGCCGCGATGACCCTGCTGTACTCGGAGGTCGAGGAGGAGCTGCGGGCGACCGTGCGCGGGCTGCTCGCCGATCGCTGCCCGCCCGCCGCGGTGCTGAAGCGGATCGAGTCCGACCCCTACGACCTGGACCTGTGGAAGACCCTCGCCGGCGAGATCGGGGTGGCCGGGCTGCTCATCCCCGAGGAGCACGGCGGCGCGGGCGCGTCGGCCAGCGAGGTGGCCGTGGTGCTGGAGGAGCTGGGGCGGGCGGTGGCGCCGGTGCCGTTCTTCACCAGCTCGGTGCTGGCCACGTACGCATTGTTGCCCACCGGGGACGCGCTGCTCGGCGAGCTGGCCGAGGGGCTGAGGACGGCGGCGCTGGTGGTGTCGTTCGCGGCCTCGCCGTACCGGCCGCTGCGCGGGTCGTCGGTGCGGCTGGAGGACGGGCGGCTGTCCGGGACCGTCACCGGCGTGGCCGGGGCGGACGTGGCCGACGTGCTGCTGGTGCCGGTGGACGGCGACCTGTACGTGGTCGAGGACGCCGCCGTCGAGGTCGTGCCCTCGCTCGACCTGACCAGGCCGGTCGCGACCGTGACGTTCGAGCGGTCGCAGACCCGCCGCGCCGGGGCCTGCGACCTGGCTGACGTGCTGCGATCGGGGGCGGCGCTGCTGGCGTCCGAGCAGCTCGGGGTCGCCGAATGGTGTCTCGACGCGACGCTCGCGTACGTGAAGGAGCGCCACCAGTTCGCCCGGCCCGTCGGCTCCTTCCAAGCGATCAAGCACCGGCTGGCCGACCTGTGGCTCGACGTGGTCAGGGCCAGGGCCGCCGCCAGGAACGCGGTCGCCGACCCGTCGCCCGTCTCCGCGGCCGTGGCCCAGGCGTGGAACGCGGGCGTGGCCGTGCACGCCGCCGAGGAGGCGCTGCAGCTGCACGGTGGGATCGGGATGACATGGGAGCACCCCGTGCATCTCTATCTCAAGCGCGCCAAGGCGGCAGAGATCGCGCTGGGCACGCCCGGCGACCACCGCGAGGCGCTGACCTCACTCGTCGACGTCCCCGGCCCCGAGTGAGGCGAGCAGCAGGTCGGCGAAGTGCCTGCCCACCTGGGCGCCGGTCAGCGGCCCGTCCGCGTGGAACCACGTGCCCAGGTGGTGCACCGAGCCGAAGAAGAAGTCCACGACCAGCTCGGCCGGGACCGTGTCGCTGAAGACGCCCGCGCGCTGCCCCTCGGCCACCAGGGCGCGGAACCGCTCGTGGTAGCGGCGGCGCTCGGCGCGCACGGTCTTCTGCGTCTCGGGGGCGAGCAGGTGCATCGACCTGAAGAAGATCTTGGAGTCGTCGAGGTTCGCGGTCGTGGTCTCCACGACGTCGGCCGCGGCCTTGTGCAGGCGCTGCTTCAGCGTGCCCGCCCCGTCGGCGATCTGGCTGAGCCGGTCCATCTGCATGCGCAGCACGCGTGCGTAGATCTCGTGCAGCAGGTCGTCCTTGGAGTCGAAATAGTGGTACATGGCGCCCTTGGTGACGCCGGCCGCCACGACGATCTCCTGCACGCTGGTGCCCTCGAACCCGCGCTCGGCGAACAGCCGGGTTGCCTCGGCCAGCAGCCGCTGTCTGACCGGTTCCTCTTTCACATGACTCACGGTGACATCATACCGACTGGTCGGTTGCCCATCTTGCCGGTTGGGATCCTGTCACCTTAGGCTTGCCTTGGTTGAGGAACGGGTATCCCTTGACCGGCGAGGGATCTTCGGCGTGGCAGATCCTGTGATTCATCAACTCATTCGGGGAGTTTGCCGTGCCCGGTGGCTCTATCTACGTGCAGCAAAGCGAGAAGTACACAGGGAATTCCCCGCAGTGGTGGTACGAGAAGTTCTGGCGCGAGGACGCCCAGAACCGGCGTAGGTCCAGGTACATCAAGGCCGCTGTGGGGTTCGTCATCGGCGTCGCGTTGGGGGTCAGATTCGATCTCACCGGCGCCGCACCGCTGTTCGGCCTCCTTCTGGCCGCCCTGATCGCCGGCGGTGACTGGTTCCTCGACTGGCGGTCGTTTCACGCGACGGCCGTCTGGCGCGGGGCCAAGCGCGGCGAGGCGGTCACGGCGAGGATCCTGCGCAGGTCGCTCGGCCGGCAGGGTTACACCGTGCTCGACGGCCGCGCCATCCGCGGCGAGGCCTCCATCGACCACCTGGTGATCGGCCCGGCCGGCGTGTGGGTCATCGACAACGAGTCCTGGAGCCCCGACACCGAGATCGCCTGCTACGCCGGGCGGCTCTTCTTCGGCGAGAAGTACGGCTCCAAGACGGCCAAGGGCCTGGTGGACGCCGCCGAGGCGTTCGCCGAGCGGCTGACCCGCGAGACACGCATCCCGGTGTCGATCTCGCCCATGCTCGCGGTCCACTGCGGGGACATGCCCAAGGGCGGCATCCTGGTGGCCGAGGGGCTGACGCTGCTCAAGCCGCGGCTGACGGCCAAGGTGATCAAGGCCTCCGAGGACCGCCTCTACACCGACGAGCAGATCGAGGTCCTGACCCGCACGGCGACCAGGGAACTGCTGAAGCTGCAGGCGGCCGGAGCGGCGAACGGTTAGGCCCGAGAGCGGTAGTTCGCGTGACCAGCGAGGGCCGAGTGAGCGCGACCATTCAACACAGGGCGGCGAACGGTTAGGCCCGAGAGCGGTAGTTCGCGTGACCATTCAGCACGCCTGGTTCAGGCGAGGGTCTCGATGAAGGCGGTGAGCTGGGCGACGTTGCGGCACTCGTACATCGGGACCACCGTGCCGTAGTCGCCCGCCACCGAGTCGCCCGTGTCCCACTGCCGCCGCGGCTCCGGGTTGAGCCAGTATGCGTGGCGGGACCCGGACACCAGGGACTTGAGCACGTCCAGGGCGGGCGGCTGGTAGTTGGACCGGGCGTCGCCGAGGATCAGCAGCGACGTCCTGGGGCCGATGGCGTCGCCGTAACGCTCGGCGAAGCGCTCCAGGGCGTGGCCGTAGTTGGTGCGGCCGAAGCGGACCATGTCGGCTTCGTTCGCCAGTCTCGTCATGGCCTCGACCACATCGGTGCCCGGCACGAAGAACCTGGTGATCTCGTCCACCGTGTCCACGAAGCCGAACGCCCGCACCTTGGTGAACTGCTCCCGCAGCGCGTACGTCAGCAGCAGCGTGAAGTGCGCGAACGACGAGACCGAGTCGCTGGTGTCGCAGAGGATGACCAGCTCGGGCTTGTGCGGGCGGGGCGGCCTGAAATGCGTGGTCAGCGGCACGCCGCCGCTCTGCAGCGAGGCCCGCATCGTCCTGCGGAAGTCCAGCCGCCCGCGCCTGCCCTTCCTGTGTTTGATGGTGAGCCGCGCCGCCAGCCGCCTGGCCAGCGGATGGACCTCCCTGCGCAGCCGGGCCAGGTCGGCCTTCGTGACGCGGAGGAAGTCGAGCTGGTCGAGCGGAGGGCGTACGGCGGAGCGGGCGATGCGCTCGATCCCGGAGTCCTCGGCGATGCGGCGGCGCACGTCGGTGGCGACGGCCTCCTCGAAGCGCCGGACACCGGTGTTGACCCGCTGGCGGACAGTCTTCTCGGCCAGGCCGCCGCGCTCCCGGCCGGCCAGGACCTCGCGCAGGATGCGGGCCATCAGGGTCTCGGGGGACAGGGCCCGCATGACGCTGTAGGAGAACCAGTTCTGCCGGCCGGGACTCGCGGACTGGCGGCCGAAGCGCGCGACCATGGCCTGGGCGAACTCCCGCATCTCCGGGTCGGTGCCGTCGGTGAGGAGGCGGGCGAGGTGGTCGCGGAGCTCCTCGACGGTGGCCGTCTCCGGATCCACCGGCCTTTCCCGGCGTTCGGCGTGCAGGCCGGTGGTCGCCGCCGGGAACCACAGGTCGAACAGCACGTCGAACCCCGGCCGGTACGCGGGCTTCTTGACCAGCGTCGCCGCGTACGCGGCCCGCAGCGACTCCCGGTCGGCCAGCTCGATCACCCGCAGCGCGTTCGCGGCGTCCAGCCCTTCGGCCACCGACACCGGCACCCCGGCCTCGCGCAACGCGCGCACGAAGCCGACGTGCCGGTCCACCAGCGAGTCAGGCATCCGGCAGCCCCAGGTCCTTGATCGCCCGCGCCTGGTCGGAGGCGTGCTTCAGCACCACGCCCAGCGTGCCCGCCACGGTCGCCTCGTCCAGCTCCTCGCGCCCCAGGGCCAGCAGCGTGTTGGCCCAGTCCACGGTCTCGGCCACCGACGGGGCCTTCTTCAGCTCCAGC
The DNA here is from genome assembly GCF_044465905.1 of Nonomuraea sp. NPDC049480. NCBI lineage: Bacteria > Bacillati > Actinomycetota > Actinomycetes > Streptosporangiales > Streptosporangiaceae > Nonomuraea > Nonomuraea sp. NPDC049480. The sequence goes on along the minus strand of NZ_JBITMD010000035.1, from coordinate 6,463 downwards.
GAGCGCAGCGTCGCCACCGTCCTCGCGAGTTGCTCGGCCAGGTCGGCCCGGATGGTCGGCACCTGGCTGAGCACGATGTCCCGCTCGCGCTCGGGCGTCGGGTACTCGATGCGCAGGTAGAGGCAGCGCCGCTTGAGCGCCTCGGACAGCTCGCGGGTCGCGTTGGAGGTCAGGACGACGTACGGCTTGCGCGTCGCGGCGATGGTCCCCAGCTCGGGGATCGTCACCTGGAAGTCCGACAGCAGCTCCAGCAGCAGCCCTTCGACCTCCACGTCGGCCTTGTCGGTCTCGTCGATGAGCAGCACGGTCGGGTCCGCCGACCTGATCGCCTTGAGCAGGGGCCGCTCCAGCAGGAACTCCTCGGTGAAGATGTCGTCGTCGTCGCTGGTGGCCTGGATCCTGAGCAACTGCTTCTTGTAGTTCCACTCGTACAGCGCCCTGGCCTCGTCGAGCCCTTCGTAGCACTGCAGCCTGATCAGCTCGGCGCCGGTGGCCAGCGCCACCGCCTTGGCCAGCTGCGTCTTCCCGACCCCGGCCGGTCCTTCGACCAGCAGCGGCTTGCCCAGCGCCGCGGCCAGGAACACCGAGGTGGAGATGGCGTCGTCGGAGAGGTAGTCCACGGCGGCGAGCCGCTCCATCACGTCGGCGGGCGAGTCGAACATCGATGATCCTGTCTGCCGGAGCTTGGAGGCGAACTTTATTCTAGCCGTACGGGTCCGCCGGATACCGATTCGACCAGGATGGGGATCACCGGTATATTCCTCTCTGCAAGGCGCCGCTAGCTCAGTTGGTTAGAGCAGCTGACTCTTAATCAGCGGGTCCGGGGTTCGAGTCCCTGGCGGCGCACAAGATCCAAAACCCCAAGCCGGCCTCGGCCGGCTTGGGGTTTTGTCGTTCCGAACGCCTCATCCCCATTCGGGTCCGGGAGGCAACTCCAACCTGAGCTTGTAGAGGCGCGTGACCTGATTCGTGGCCGAGTTGTCGTCGGAGAGCAGATAGAGCGCCTTTTCGTTCTCCACGTAGGCCATGGCCTCGATATTGTCCAGCAGCGGGTTGGCCTGCGTCTGCGGAGTCGTCGCGCCCAGATCCGGGCAGCCCTTCAGGTCCGCGAGCAGCCTCTTCTCCGGGTAATACGCATGCTCTTGATCCCGTAGCGTCCGATCCCGCAGTGTCGCGCCCTCCGGAATCGGCTGCACGCCCTTCAGCGAGAAATAGAAGAGCCTGATCGTGTTTCCCTGGTCTTCGATCCAGTATCGCTCCAACGCCAGGAAATTCTGATCATCGACCGCGACCAATTCGGTCAGCTTGAGACCGCCGTCGGCGCGATAGGCGTACTGCGCCTTGAGCTTCTTGGACCTGAGGTCGTAGTGCAGAATGCGCAGCCTGCCGCTGTCGATGGCACCATCCCGGTCCAGCGCGACCTCCGTGCCGGCGAACAGCGACTCCTTGTTCGGCGTGGCGGTGAGCGATTCCAAGGAGGCGTCCGTGATGCCGTCCCCGTCGGGCGGATGCGTGATGGCCTTCGGCACCGGCAGTTCACCGACCTCGTGACCCGACGTCGCGTCGAACATCTTGATGGCCGGACCTGACTCCGAGGCCACGATCCACCGGTTGCCATGCACGGCCAATCCTTCCCCGTCGAGCGTCCCGTCTGGGAAGGAATCGCCGTTTTCCTGCTTCAACTCCATCGGCCGGCCGATCTTCGGGCTCAGCCCGTCCTCCCCGAGCGCGAGCGGGTAGACCCTGGGAACGTCATGGTCCGACAGGGCCACCGCCTCGTCCGGCGGTGTCACCATCGCAAGCGCCGAAAGATCCCCCACCTGCCCCAATTCGGTGGACTTGGAGTCCAGATCATCGGAGAAGTCGACCAGGGACACCCCGGCGGAGCACTGTCGCTGGTCAGGCCAGGCGACGTATGCGCCGATCCCGGCGGCCAAGGCCACCACCACCGCACCTGAAGTGATCCGTACAGCGTGCCGCTTCCCCCACACGGGAGTGCGGCCCGTCGGACGGCGCACATCGGTGCTCACCAGTGGAACCCGCTGGTTGCGGACGAAGGGCAGGCGGCCGATGTCGTTGATGTCCTTGAACCGCGGCACCGGCCGCGCCCTGGCCTCCAGGCTCTGCCGGACGTCGCGATAGATCTGGTCCAGCGTGAGGTGGTCGCCACCGCCGTCGATCCCGCGCAGAAGCGTGTTGAGCAACGTCCCGGTGAACGCCGTGTAGTCCTCGCCGCTGGGCGACAGGGCCTGGGCGTCCCTGGCCGACGCCGTCAGCAGGCACGTGCCTTCCACGACCGCCGCCTCCTGCAGGCTCGGCCCGCTCATCTGGCCGATGCTCCGCCCGCTGTAGCAGCAGTCGAGGATGAGAATGCGACGCTGGGCCCGGTGGTTGTCGGCGATGGCGCGGCGCACCCAGTCGTAGGGCACACCGGTGTAGGCCTTGTCTCCATCCGAACTCGGCAGGGTGAGCAGGAGCTTCAGATCGCCGTCGAGCATGCCGTGGCCGGCGTAGTAAACGATCAGTGTGTCCGTGGCCTCCGCGGCCGCCCGCGCCACGGGATCGATCAACTCGGCGGGTGTCATCGGATTGGCGACCATGACGCAGTGCTCGGGCGGCAGCCCCAGAATCCGCGGATCGCGCAGCGCCCCCGTGAGCGTGGTGATGCCGTTCCAGACCGCGGGCAGGGGAGCGAACGCCTTTCCGTCGTAGTCGCTCACCCCGATGATCACGCAGCGGGAGGAGGCGGGATCGGGCAGCGTGGTCATGAGCGGGCCTTCTCCAACGCGGCCAGCACCGCCTCGCCGTCGGCCGCCTCGGACGCCGGCATGGTGATCGTCACCTCGTTGTAGGTGATCGTGAGGGGCTCGCGTGAGCGGCGCGCCTGCCGGTAGGTGGCGATCGCGATCGCCAGGTTGGCGAGCGCGAAGCCGCTCTCGATGACGATCTTGATTGCTTCGAACGACGCGCCCATGGCATCGGGCGCCTGCTCGACGCGCGTCATGCCGATTCCGCTGTTGGCGCGCAGATAGGAGTCGTCACGGATCCAGGAGAAAAGCTCTCGGAGATCCTCATCATTGTCCATGCGCAGGGTGATGCGATCCATTGGCGCTCCAATGGGGGGTCGGGGAATTGCCGACTCTATAGCAAGCGCTAATGTCGCGGAATATGTACGGCGCGGCGTGCGTATATTATGCGTTTAATTGTTTTGCTTGGCTTTCATCCCGATTCTGTCAAGGGTGAAGTGCTTGTTCCATTAAGGTTAGGCTAACCTTTGCTAACATCTCCATGGCGGGGCGCTCTTTGCTCCGGCGTGGCGGGAGGGCCGGTCGCGCGCGGCGGCCGGCCCTCTGGCCGATCAGGTCAGAACGGCTGGTTGTCCAGCGTGTTCACCTTGACGGCGGTGATCTTGACTTGCTTCATCAGCACCTGGGACGAGCCCGCGGGCTTGGTGCAGCCGAAGCTGAGCGGGCCCGTGCTGGGGTAGTGGTGCACGACGTTGAGGAAGATGCTGTGCCTGCTGTGCGGCGCCAGCGTCACCTCGGTGATGTCGCTGTCCGAGTTGGGGCCCGTCCCGATCGTGCACAGATAGTTGATCGGCTGTGAGCCGGTGTTCTCGGCGTAGAGCTTCGCGGTGACCGTGTACGAGCCGGTGCTCATGAGCCGGCTGAAGCCGGGGCTGATCGAGTTGGAGTGGACCAGGTGGTCGTTCCATCGGCTGATCACCTCCGGTGGAACCGCCTCGGCCGAGGTGACGTTCCCCGCCAGCAGCGTGCCCGCGGCCGCGACGGTGGCCAGCAGCGCGGACACGCGCAGGCCACGGCGACGACGTGATGGGGCCGTTGAGGGCATGGTCATGTGGTTTCTCCTGGTGTGAGTCGTGTTCTCGCGCGGGACGCGCGAGAAGCCGCACGCCTCTCGCCGGCCGAGGCGGTTCACCGGCTCGCGTGCACCTGGGGAAACCTAGCCCTCGGAGGTCCCGGGGAACCGCGCAGAAGTACCCACACCTGCTGTGCCTGTCGTCATCGCGGAACGCGCCTGGGCCTGCGTAGCCATAGGCCGGCGCCCGCGGTGAGGATCAGCAGGGAGCCGGCCAGCATCAGCGTCCGCCCGTCCTGCCCGGCCTCGCCGCCGCCTCCGGTGTCCGCCCCTCCCTCGGGGGTTCTCGTCTCCGTGGTCGTGACGGTGGCGGTCGCCCCCGGCGTCGAGGTGGCGTCCTCGTCGTCTTCGTCGTCCGTCTCGGAGGTGTCGGGGCTGGGAGAGGTCGTGCCATTGCCCGTGCCGACCCTGAGGGGGTACTCCGTCAGGGCGCCCCTGTTCTGGATCTCGCACTCGATCACGGGCTCCTGAGGGCTGGGGCCGAAGTTGATGGCAGCCGCGTGGACCGTCCCCTCATCCTCCTTCTCGGGCGTTGTCGTCGTCAGATTGACGGTCGTCGTGGGGAGGGGGATGGGCGCTCCAGCGGTGACCGTGCCGAGCTGGGCCACGCCGGTGGCCGAGGTCAGCCCCGTGATGCCGCTGATGCCGGCGTAGGCGTACAGGTTGAGTCCGTCGTCCAGGCCGGTCGTGGGCGCGAGCAGCTCGTCGCCGCCGGCGTACGAGCCGGTCCAGCCGATCGTCAGGTTCTCGCGCATCCCGGCGCCGGCGGGAACCTTGAGGACGACGTCGAACCTGACCTGCTGCTTCTCGCCCGTCGCGACCGTGGTGCATTCGTACGGCACCACGGTCGCGGCGTGGGCGTTCGATAACAGCAGGGCGACGAACGGGGCGACGAGGTGGACGCGCACGGCGGTTCTCCTAGGGGGAATGGTGCCCAGGGCGGCACGGGCTCCCAGCCGTCGACCGTGACGGGGGAGGAACGGTGACGGGATAAGAGGGACTCCACGTCGGCCGGTCGGCCGATCTCTTCCGCGGTCACCTGTGCAGCTTACGATTCTTGCCGGGGCCTGTGGTGCCGGCCGCGTCGAGAAGATCCAACTCCGGCAGTTCAAAACTTGCGCCACTCTGGGTAATGCGTCTGCCACAATTCGTGCATGGCAATGTTGCAGTCGGCTAACAGCTTTCCCGATCACGGGAGTGGAGGACTGGGACGGGTGGCGCACGGAGCGCTGACCCACCCGTCGGGCGGCCACGATGGACCGAGGCTCTTCCTCGGCTACAACACGCTGCCGGATCCGCCGTTCCCGCTGGTCGGCTACCTGCAGTACGACATGGATGCGTGCGCGGCGGACCTCGACCCGGCCGCCCTGCTCCGCGCTGCCGCGGACTCCATGCGGGCGCAGCCGGTGCCGCCGAAGGAGGCGTTCGACGAGTCACGCAGGCGGGTGGCGACCGCGATGCGGGTGGACGCGCTGGTCATGGTCGTGGCAGCGCGGGCGCTCGCTCCGGAGCGGAGCCAGGCCGCCCGCGCCCTGTGGGCGAACCTGGTCGAGGGCTACTACCGGGACGGGGACGTCGAGGCGTGCGTGGACGCGCGGGAGGCGGCGGTGGCGCTGGGGGTGGACCGGGAGGGCGCCCAGGTGCTGCTGCTGGCCGAGCGGGATCCGTCCGGCGGATACGCCGCGCCGGCGCGGGTCGAGGGAGAGCCCGAAGGGGAGCTGTTCGACCTGCTGGGCGAGGTGCTGGACGCTCAGTACATGTGGACCAAGGCCGCCTTCGCGCTCTGAGCCCAGCACCGCACTCACTCGGCACGAAGCGTCTCGGCGACGGTCAGCCTGGCACGCCCAGCCGGCTATCGTCCTTCAGGTTGAGGATGTGGCGGAGCAGGTCCGTCATCTGGTACCGCTGGATCCGCAAGGCGGTGAAGTCCTCGGCCGCCTCGTCGAGCCGGAACTGATCGAGCTTCCCCGCCAGGCAGTGTCCGCGTAGAGCGCTGATCACCTCGAAGTCCGGCAGCGCGGGCGCATGTGGCTCCTCGTTCGCATTGAGCGCCAGAAGCGCAGGGTTGACGGGGTGGTCAATGAGCGCGTCGACCATGGCGGATGAGTCGATGATGATCACGATGCCTCGCGGATCCGCCGGATCTCGGACACGGTGTCCTCCGTCGTCGGTCCACCGCGTCTGTCGCGGCGGGCCCTTCTCTCGATCACCTCGGCGTTCGTCGGCCTGGCGGCGAGGCGGTCGAGCTCCGCTCGGAGGTACGCGGTAAGGGGCAATGGATCCGCTGGTGTCGTCGGAGACGGGCGATGGTACGAATGCCGCGAAAGAGGCGTGGTCAGCCTGGTACAGCGTCATCGGGATGCCTTGGCTGGAGAAGGCGACCCCGGCGTTCTCGATGCGGAAGCCTCGTAATGACCGAGGATGCGATGGCACACTGTGACCATGCGGCCACCCCGAGCGAAGTACTTCAACACCACCGGCCCCTGCGGCAAGGCCACGTAGTTAAGTGGCGGGGGTGGGCTGTCAAGTCGGAGATACGGCTAGTTGTGGTGCCCGGTGGGGAGGTCTGGTATGCCGAGGGCGG
>NZ_JBITMD010000034.1:0-109693 GCF_044465905.1 Nonomuraea sp. NPDC049480 | reverse complement strand
GTCACAATGGCGCCGCCGTCATCAAGCCGCCGCTCGACGCTGCCACTACCAGCGCAGATCCCAACCATGATCGCGAAATGTCACTGGAGTACTAGAAGAAGTCGTAGAACTCTACGCACAAGGCAAGATCAAGCTACACGTCCGGCAGATTTTCCCACTGGCAGGGGCCGCCGCGGCGCACCGCACCGTCGAAACCGGGCACGGGCGCGGGAAGATCGTTCTCCTCGTCTCTTCCTCCACAACCCGCCGTCCCCACGAGCGCAGCGGCTGACTGGCCGCGCGCTGAGTAGAACCGACTGAGGAGAGGTTGAGCGCGTGGCCTTGGCGGCCTCCACGATCAGATCGGCCACCACGTCCGGCTGCCAGTTCCTCAACGCCGCCGCGGAGTACCCCGACCCCGGCCACCCGGTGCGCGCGGTCATCGACCACCAACGCATGTGGTTGTCCGGGATGCTGCGCGACCTCTCGACCGACCTGGGCCACCCCGACCACGCCGCGCGCATGCTCGTCCTGCTGCACGACGGTGCGTTCCAGGGCGCGGAACTCGACGACGCGACTGTCGTCCGCGTCGCGGCCTACGGCCTGGCGGCCGCGCGTGCCGAAGCCTCGTTCAAGACCGGGCACGTACTCACCGTCCAGGCCTGCGACATGATCGCCCGCTCCTACGAGACCAAGGACCGTCAGAGCCGGACCGTTGTCCGCAGCATCGTCAAAGTGATCGCCACCGCGATGCACGAATTCCCCACAACCAATCCGAACTATCACTAAAGTGATCAAGTCAAAGATCAAGGAGGAAGCACTATGAAGCGGACGACGACAGCCCTGCGGATCGGCAGCTCAGCGCTGGTGGTGGCGCTGGCGGGAGGTGTCATGCCGGTCGCCGTCGCGCCCGCAGCGCTCGCCGCCCGGAAGCCGACGCTCGGGCCGTACGGGTACGGCAACCTGAAGCTCGGCATGACCGCCACCAAGGCCAAGGCGACCGGAAGAATCGCCCGCAAACCAGTCGGGGACTCCGCCAGATGCACGGCCTGGGACCTGAAGGAGAACCCGTACCCCAACTACCGGGTAGGGATGTACATCTCGAAGAAGTACGGCCTGGCCATGATCGTCGCTCCTACCGACCTCAAAACGCCTCAGGGCATCGGCATCGGCTCCACCAGGGCCCAGCTGAAGGCCGCCTACCCCGATCTGCGGCGCGGTCCGGGCGGGTATCCCACCGCCGGCGTACCGGGCAACAAGAAAGCGCGCTACCTCTTCTACGTGTCGCTCAAGAACAAGGTCGCCGGGATGAGCCTGGTTCTGGCCAAGCACGACTGCCGCAAGTACTAGCGCCCACACGGCCTCGGCAAGGTGACCGCTCCCTGTGCCGGTCCAGGGCATACGCAAGGCGCGCGGTCACCGAGTCTCGCTGACTGGACCCCGTGACGCCGACCGGCACAGGCAGCGACGACAGGTGCACTCATTCCAACCATGCGGCACGGTCACACGACTCTCATTGGGCCGCGTAACCGTGCCTGCCATGTCTGCCGAATGTCCCTTGATGTTCTAGTACGGGATCATTTCCAGATGTACAGAGCGAAGTATGGACTGTCCCAGTCACACTTGAATTTCGACGTGTACTTGGAGTCCTTCAGCGCTTCGCCGGCGGCGAAGCATGTCTCGTATTCTTCGTATACCCCCCACACGCGCCACTTTGCGGCTTGAGCCGGAGAGGCGATGCCGATGGTCGTAAGGACGGTGGCGACTGCGATGACCAGCGCAGCTCGCGTCGCACGCTTACCTTGCATGCAGTCGTTCTCCAATCGCTTCGCATGGGCGTGACATATTAGATGCTCCTTCTCGGGCCGTTTCCCGCAAGAGGCAGTACATCTTCCGCGATTATCTATCCGCGCCACCATAGAGCCGCCATAAATACGCCACAAACGGCGCTGACCGCCTTGATGAGCCGGCCGTGCTCGCGGTCCTGCAACCAGCCACCGCAGACCAGCTTCATGATCGGCGACCACCGGTGAGAGAGCGTCCGAGGAGCGATCGTGCTGATTGCCGCACGGGACGGACCTGGCTTCTCTCTTGTTGCGGCTGTTGGAGTCGTCGAGGTAGAAAATTTCACCGAAGCAGGCGCCTTTACATTGTAGATTCACTAGTGCGGAGGCGCCCGGTGGAACTCGGCGCTCACGAAACGACCATCCGCGTAGCCCAGCCGCACGCCGTCGCCGTGCCCGAACGGCGCTCCCCAGGAGGCGTGCGGGGCATCGGGAAGGCACGCCACCAGCGCCAGCTCGATCCCCCCGCCATGTCCGACCAGCAGCGCCGTGCCGCCCTCCGCGACGCCGCCGGCCGTGTCCGCCCAGATCGCGCGCAGGGCCTCGCCCACCGCCGCCGCGGCGCGATCCGCCCGTACGATCTCCGCCAGCCGCAGGTACGGCTCGCTCCACTCCCACTGGGCATGCCGGGGGATCTCCTCCGGCACGTACCCGGACGGCATCTCCACGGTGTCGTCGACGGCGAACCCCATGGCGACGGCGGTCTCCACGGCTCGCGGGGACGAGCTGGTGACGACCCGCTCGTAGGGCCCGGCCCCGGAGCCGATGGAGCGCGCCAGGGCGACGCCGCCGGCCGACAGATGCGAGCCGCGGCCCCGCGCCTCGCCCTTCTTGGTCAGACTGTGCCGGCGCACGTCCAGCCACCGCATGTTCTCTCCTTCCGCCGAACCCATGCGATCTTGCCCGGCCGCCTCCGCCCCGGCAAGACCGCCTAGTCTGACCCCATGGACATCGCCACCGCAGGCGAGCTCTGGGACGCCGACCCCGGATGGCTCAACACCGCCTCCTACGGCCTGCCTCCGCGCCACGCCTTCCAAGAGCTTCAGGCCGTGCTCGCCGAGTGGCGGCACGGGTCCGGCGACTGGAAGCCCTGGGACGCCTCCGTGGGACGGTCGCGGGCGGCGTTCGCGCGCATGGTGGGCGCGAACGCCGCGGACGTGACCGTGAGCTCGACCGTGTCGCAGATCATGTCCGTCGTGGCCACGGCGTTGCCGGCCAAGGCCCGCGTCGTGGTGCCGGACATCGAGTTCACCAGCAACCTGTTCCCCTGGGCGGTCGCGGCCGAGATCGAGGCCGTGCCCGCCGACCGGCTGGCCGACGCGGTCGACGGCTCGACCGCCGCCGTGGCCTTCAGCCTCGTCCAGTCCGCCACCGGCGACGTCGCCCCGCTGCGCGACATCGTGGCCGCCGCCCGCGCCCATGACGCGCTGGTCATCGCCGACGGCTCCCAGGCGTGCGGCTGGCTGCCCGTGGACGTCGACGGCCTCGACGCGCTGGCGTGCGCGGCGTACAAGTGGCTGATGGCGCCGCGGGGCGCCGCCTTCGGCTACCTGTCGCCGCGGCTGCGCGAGCGCATGCGTCCCCTGGCCGCCAACTGGTACGGCGGGGCCGGCGAGGACTCCTACTACGGGCCGCCGCTGCGGCTGGCGGCCGACGCCCGCGCGTTCGACCTGTCGCCGGCCTGGTTCTCGTACGTCGGCGCCGCCCCGGCCATCGAGCTGCTCAACGAGCTGGGCGTCAAGCGGATCCACGACCACAACGTCGCCCTCGCCAACCGCTTCCGCACGGGACTGGGCCTCGAGCCCGCCGGCACCGCCATCGTGTCGGTGGACGCCCCCGGGGAACGGCTCGCGGAGGCGGGAATCCGGGCGGCCGTGCGGGCGGGCAAGGTACGCGCCAGCTTCCACGTCTACAACACCACAACCGACGTGGATCGCGCACTGAACGCCCTGACCGGGTAGGCGCTCCAGCCGAATGCCGGAAAGGTCCGGAAGCGCCGTTTCCCGGGGACCGCCGCCTGGGCAGGAATCGATGCGTCGAGCCACGACCCGGAAGGAAGCGGATGGCGGTCAACGTCACGGTCTGGAGCGAGAACTACCACGAGCCGCGCGAGGAGGAGGTGCGCCGCCGCTACCCCGACGGCATCCACGGCGCCATCGCGGCCGGGCTGAAGGAGGCGCTGGGCGAGCGCGTACGCGTGCGCACCGCCGTACTCGACGATCCCGAGCACGGCCTGACGGACGAGGTGCTGGCCGGCACCGACGTGCTGACCTGGTGGGGGCACATGGCGCACGAGGAGGTGGACGACAAGGTCGTGGAACGCGTCCGGCGGCGCGTGTTCGGCGGGATGGGCCTGCTGGTGCTGCACTCGGGCCACTACTCGAAGATCTTCCGCGCGCTGATGGGCACCACCTGCACCCTGAACTGGCGCGACGCGGGCGAGCGGGAGCTGATCTGGACGGTCTCCCCCGGCCACCCGATCGCGCGCGGCGTGCCCCATCCGCTGGTCATCGACCACCAGGAGACGTACGGCGAACCGTTCGGCATCCCCGAGCCCGACGAGCTCGTCTTCATCAGCAACTTCAGCGGCGGCGAGGTGTTCCGCAGCGGCTGCTGCTACCGCAGAGGGCTGGGCCGGGTCTTCTACTTCAGCCCCGGCGACCAGGAGTATCCGGTCTACCACCACCCCGGCGTGCGGCGCGTGCTGGCCAACGCCGTCCTGTGGGCGGCCCCGCCGGACGGCGTCGGCGAGCCGCTCCAGAACGCCCACACCCCCATCCAGTGGTAGGAGCCGCCTTGACCTTCGCGACCGTCGGCGAGGACCGGCCGCTGCGCGCCGTGGTGGTCGGCGCCGGGTTCATCGGCGGCCAGTGGGCGCCGGAACTGCTCGCTCACCCCGGCACCGAGCTGGTGGGCTGGGTGGACGTGGCCGAGGACCGTGCCGTCGCCGCCGCCGGCGAGCTCGGCCTCGACGACCTGCCCGTCAGCACGTCGCTGACCGCCGTGCTGGACGGCGAGGAGCCGGACTTCATCGTCAACTGCACGGTCCCCCAGGCGCACCACGAGGTGACGGTGACGGCGCTGCGGCGCGGGGTGTCGGTGCTGAGCGAGAAGCCCATGTCGGTCACCCTGGACGAGGCGCGGTCCATGGTGAAGGCCGCCGACGAGGCGCGGCGGCTGTTCGCGGTCAACCAGAACCGCCGCTACATGCGCAGCCTGGTGGCCTTCCGCCGCACGGTGGCCGAGCTGGGTCCGCTCGGGCTGCTGACCTCGGATTTCTTCATGCCCTACCGGGGCGCGCCGTTCCTCTACACGCTGGAGCACCCGCTGCTGCAGGACATGGCGATCCACCTGTTCGACGCGGCGCGGGCGGTATCCGGGACCGATCCGGTCTCCGTCTACTGCGAGTCGTTCCGGCCCGGGTGGACCTGGTATCCGGGCGCCTGCTCGGCCACCGCGATCTTCGAGATGACCGGCGGGCTGCGGTACACGTTCACCGGGAGCTGGTCGGCGCCCGGGCGGCCGACGTCGTGGACGGGCAGCTGGCGGGCCGCCGGCACGCGCGGCACCGCCTGCTGGGACGGCGACGGCGACCCGGCTGCGGAGGGGGCCGAGGGGCAGGTCGTGCGGTCGTACGAGCAGGAGGCCGACCCGTTCCCCGGGCGCAGGCGCTACACCGGGCTGGCGGAGGGGCTGGAGGAGTTCGTGACGGGGCTGCGTACGGGACGGCCGCCGCAGGGCGACTGCCACGACAACATCCGCAGCCTGGCCATGGTGACGGCGGCGCTGGAGTCGGTCCGCACCGGCACCCGGGTGCCGATCGTGATCTAGGCGGGGTACGCGTGCGTCTCCGTGGCCTTCACCGAGGCCCAGATGCGCTGCCCGGGGCTGAGGTCGAGGTCGGCGAGGGCGGCCGGGGTGATGTCGACGAAGGCGGCGATCGGGCCGTCGAGGTGGACGCGTACGTTGTCGCCGTGCCGCTCGATGCCGTCGACCACGCCCTCCCACAGGTTGCGCGGGCTGCCGTCGGGCCGGGTGCGGTAGAGGGCGACGGCGGCGGGCGAGAACGCCACGAACGCCGGCCCGTCGAGCTGCTCGATGGCGCTGAACAGCAGATCGCCGACCTTGACCCGGGTGCCGTCGCCGAGCCCGCGGTAGAGGTTGAGCCCGACGAGGCGGGCGACGTAGTCGGTGCGCGGCCGGCGCGCCACCTCGGCCGGCGCGCCCTGCTGGACGATGGCGCCGTTCTCGACCACGATCAGCCGGTCGGCCAGCACCATCGCGTCGAGCGGGTCGTGGGTGACCAGGACGGTGGCGCCGTCGAAGTCGGCCAGGTGGCGGCGGAGCTGGGAGCGGATCTCCAGCCGGGTGTGCGCGTCGAGGGCCGCCAGCGGCTCGTCGAGCAGCAGCAGCCGCGGCTCCACGGCCAGCGCCCGGGCCAGGGCGACGCGCTGGGCCTGGCCGCCCGACAGCCGCCGGGGTTTGGCGGCGGCGTGGCCGGCCAGGCCGACGCGGTCCAGGAGCGCGGCGGCGACGCGGCGGGCCGCGCCCCTGGAGGCGCCGCGGCAGCGGGGGCCGAAAGCGACGTTGTCCAGGGCGGACAGGTGCGGGAAGAGCAGGTAGTCCTGGAAGACCATGCCGATGGGGCGCTGCTCGGCCGGCAGGGTGTGCAGGGGCCGGCCGTCGAGCGTGATGCGGCCGCCGCCGGACAGGGCGGTGAGCCCGGCCAGGGCGCGCAGGGCAGTGGTCTTGCCGGCGCCGTTGGGACCGAGCAGGGCGACGACCTCGCCGGCCGCGACCTGCAGGGCGATGTCGAGGGTGAACGCGGGCCGGGTGACGACCAGGCGGGCGTCGAGCGTCATGGGCTGTTCACCCACCTGTCGCGCAGCCCGGCCAGGATGATCACCGAGACGGCGAGCAGGACGAGGCTGAGCACGATGGCGGCCTCCGGCTCGGTCTCCAGGGCGAGGTAGACGGCCAGCGGCATGGTGCGGGTGCTGCCGGGGAAGTTGCCCGCGAACGTGATCGTGGCGCCGAACTCCCCCAGCGCCCTCGCCCAGCACAGCACGGCCCCGGCCACCACGCCGGGGGCGACGAGCGGCAGGGTGACACGGCGGAAGACGGTCCAGCGGGAGGCGCCGAGCGTGGCCGCCGCCTCCTCGTAACGCCGGTCGGCGGCCCGCAGCGCGCCCTCCACGCTGATGACCAGGAACGGCATCGCCACGAACGCCTCCGCCACGACCACCCCGGCCGTGGTGAACGGCAGGGTGAGGCCGAACGCCGACTCCAGCCACTGGCCGGCCAGGCCCCGGCGGCCGAGCACCAGCAACAGCGCGACACCGCCGACGACCGGAGGCAGCACCAGCGGCACCGTCACCAGCGCGCGCACCAGGCGCCGGCCGGGAACGTCCACCCGGGCCAGCAGCCAGGCCAGCGGCACGCCCAGGACCAGGCACACGGCCGTCGCGATGGTGGCCGTCACCAGCGACAACCGCAACGCCTCCAGCACCTGCGGCTCGGCCAGCCGCTGGAGCAGCGTGGGCCAGGGGGCGCGGATCACCAGCCCGGCCAGCGGCAGCACCAGGAAGGCGAGGCCGAGCAGCGCGGGCACCACGAGCACCCACGGCAGCCGCCCGGCGAGCTGCTTCTCCTGTGACGGCCTCATCGTGATCAGGGCACCTCGAACCCGGCCTTGGCCAGCACGTCCTTGCCCCGCTGCGACAGCACCACATCGACGAACTGCTTGGCCACCGCGCCGGCGGGCGCCTTGGCCAGCGCCGCGATCGGGTAGTCGTTGACCGCCTGGGCGGCCTCGGGGAAGGCGATCCCCTCGACCTTGCCCGCCGAGGCGATGACGTCGGTCTTGTAGACCAGCGCGGCGTCCACCTCGCCCAGCTCGACTTTGGTCAGCGTGGCCTTGACGTCCTGCTCCAGCGTCACCGGGGTGATCTTCACCCCGGCCGCGCCGAGCGCCTTGACCGCGGCGGCGCCGCACGGCACCTGCTCGGCGCAGAGCGCGACCTTCACCTCGGGGCCGGCCAGGTCCCCCAGCGCGTCCACCCGGGCCGGGTTGCCGGCCGGCACGGCGATCTGCAGGGTGTTCCGCGCGAACGTGACCGGCGCGCCCGCCAGGGACGCGTCCGTGACCGTCTTCATGGTGGCCGGGCTGGCCGCCGCGAACACGTCGGCGGGCGCCCCCTGGGTGATCTGCTGGGCCAGGGTCGCGCTGGAGCCGAAGTTGAACCGCACCGTCGTCCCCGGATGGGCCGCCTCGAAGACCTTGCCGAGCTCGGTGAACGTGCCGGTCAGCGACGTCGCGGCGAACACCGTCATCTCCTTCGCCCCGCCCCCGCCGGCGGACGTGGCAGGCCCGCCGGAGCCGCACGCGGACAGGCAGGCGACCGCGATCACGACCACCCATCCCAGACGTCGCCTGAACACCGTGGCCGCTCCTCACTCCCGCTCGTGGGCGGGGATCTCCACGACGACGTTGGTGGACTTGACCACGGCGACCGCCACGACCCCCGGCTCCAGTCCCAGCTCGTCGGCGGCCTGCCGGCTCATCAGCGACATAACGCGGTACGGCCCCGCGGCGATCTCCACCTGGGCCATCACCGAGTCCTTGATCACCTCGGTGACGATCCCGCGGAAGCGGTTGCGCGCCGAGGACCGCCCGGGGTCGACGGCCTCGATCTGAGCGCGGGCGAACGCGGCCAGCTCGGCGCCGTTCACCAGCCGGTGGCCGTGCTCGTCCCGCTCGGCGGCCAGCCGCCCGGAGTCGACCCAGCGGCGGACGGTGTCGGAGCTGACCCCGAGCAGCGCCGCGGCCTCGCTGATCCGGAACGTCGTCACAAGCCACCACACTACATGCCGCACATGCCAACCAGAAGACGCCCCTGCATGGGCAACCGCGAGGAGACATGCCGCCATGTCATGGCATCCACGAGGACGGAGCGTCTGGGCCGCCGAGCCGGACGACCGTGTCAGCGGGGTATGGCGGCGATGCCGGTGACGATCGCCTCGCCGGCCGTCGGGGTGAAGGCCAGGTCGAGCTGCCCGTCGGTGACGCGCACCCGCGCCTCGCGGACGATCGGCCTGCCCTGGCCGCCGGACGCCTGGAAGACGTCCAGGTCGCTCACGACGTCTCGGCCTTCCGCGGCGACGGAGAAGACCCGTTTGCCGGCTTCGGCGAACACCGGCTCGACGAAGGTGAGCCGCACCTGGTAGGTGCCGTTGTCCACCGGCAGGCGGTAGGAGAACGTCCCCTGACGGTAGGTGACGTCGCCGGCCGTTCCCCGCTTGCCGTGCAGGAAGTGCCGGTCCGACGGGCTGCCCGCCTTGACGAGCAGGGTGCGGTAGGGGAAGCCGGCGCGCAGCCCGATCGAGGGGTAGGCCATCTTCGAGGCGTCGAAGGCGGGCTGCCAGCTCGAGTTGGTGACCACGCCCGCGCTCTTGTTGGTCTTGTAGACCGGATCGCGCTGAATGTTCTCCGCCTGCACGTTGCTGACGACCGTGCCGTACGTGCCCTCGTCCAGGTAGACGGCCGCCGGGTTGGAGCCGGCGTGGCCCTGGCTGTTGCTGGCCTCGGGGTGACTGTAGGCGTTGTTGACGACGATCTGGTCGTGGGTGTTGACCTGGAAGGGGCCGTCGGGCGCCGTGCTGGTGCCGAAGGTGTAGACGCCGGCGCCGTCGCGGCTGTCCTGCATGACGTCGTGGATGTTCAGGTTCCTGACGGTGTTGCCGCGCGTGTACAGGTGCTCGTTGGGGATCTCCCGGTATCCGGCGAGGTAGGTGCCGAAGCGCGGGGAGTTGTAGATCTCGCTGTGGGAGATCTCGTTGTCCGACGCCTGCATGAGGATGTACCCGGCGCCGTGGCCGAGGAGTTCGCCGACGTCGTGGATGAGGTTGCCGGTCATCACGTTGCGGGTCAGCACGTCGCCTTCGCCCGGGTAGCGGCCTTCGAGGAAGACGCCCGCGTAACCGGTGTGCTCGATGAGGTTGGACTCGATGCGGTTGTCGTGGTTGGCGAACAACGCGTAGATCGCGGAATGGCCGGAGTTGCGCAAGCGCGAGCGGCTGATGGTGATGTGGTGGGTGTCGGTCATGAAGATCATGCCGGTGCGGTTGGCGGCCATCTCGATCTGCCGGTCGTAGATGGCGTACTGGTGGTTCTCGCCCGAGCCGTTCTCAAAGGGGTAGCCGTGGCGGTACCAGTCGGTGAAGTCGGTGGCCTCGAACCCGAGCCCGTCGAAGGTCAGGTCGTGCGCCCCGGTCAGCTTGAGCAGGGTTTCGGTGCGAGGCGCGACCACGTCGCCCAACCCGTGCCGCGGCCAGTAGTAGAGGGTGCCGGACGCGGTGTCGAGGTGGAACTCGCCCGGCGCGTCCAGGAGCTGGAGTATGCCCTGGAAGTAGAAGCGCGAGGGGTAGTTGGGCTGGCCGAGCGGGTGCCTGGCCTCGTTCTTGAGCGTGATGGTGCGGGCGTCCTGGTCGATGGAGGCGATGGGCGCGTGCTCGGCGAACCAGTTGGCGCGCGGCCACAGGTAGAGCTGGGCGTCACGCAGGTCCCAGCCTGTCGGGTCGAAGTCGCCCGCCTTGTAGTGCAGCACCGAGTGGCTCGGGTCGCCGGTCTCGCCGACGAAGTACCCCGCCCTGGCGGTCACCAGGTCGGAGGGGGCGAGGTTGGGGGTGCGGGCCTTGACCGCGCGCACGCCGTTCTCGTAGAGGGTGTCGAACCGGTGGCCGACCTTGGCCTGCCAGATGTTGCCCCGATAGCGGGTCCACCCGGTGACCTGCCGCCCGCCGACGAACCTGGCGGAGCCGGGCGGCCCGTCCCACACCTGGTAGACCACGCGGTGCCCGCCGGTGCCCGAGTCCTCGGCGGTGAACTCGACCGGCTGGTCCAGGCGGTGGTCGCCGCGGCGGACGTGGACCACGATGTCGGCGTCCATGTCGTCGTTGATCGCGCGCACGGCGTCCCTGGCGCGTTGCAGGGTACGGAACGGCCGCGCCGCCGTGCCCGGCCCCGCGTCGTCGCCGCCGGGCGAGAGGTAGAGGTGGGTCTGCCGCGCCGCGTGCGCGGGCGCGGTGAGCCCCGCCGACGCCACGATCAGCGCGCATAAAAGGATGAGTCGTTTCATGATGGGGGTCCTCCGGGTGTGTCGGCAGCGAGAAGTGCGGTCAGATCCGGTACGGCGGGCGCCGCCGGCCAGCCGCCGGGCGCGCCGGCCAGGCCCAGCACGGCGCAGGCCAGCCAGTGCTCGCCCGGCTCGTGCTCGGCCACCAGCGTCGGGATGAGGGTTCGCCTGGCCAGCACGTTGGTGCCGGGCAACGCCACCACGAGCCTCCCCTGACGGGTCAGGTCCGCCGCCCCGCCCCCGCCCGGCCGGCTCGTCAGGTCCTCGATCGCCGACAGGCCCGGCTCTCCCCTGGCCCGGGCGTGTCCCGGTCCGCAGTCGCGAAGGAGCGGCAGGTCGCGGTCGATGGCGAAGCCCCCTTCCGCCGAGCGCACCGCGCGCCCCGTGCGCAGCCGGTGCACCCGTACGTGCCAGGGCGGTTCGGCCAGCAGCCAGGTCTCGACCTCCAGGTCGGAGGCGGCCCGCCACCGCGAGTACAGCCACCCGTCGCCCCCGGTGCAGTCGAACGGCTCCTGCCTGATCCGGTAGTGGACGCCGTCGTCGCTGAGCGCCAGCGCGCTGTCGTAGGCGCCCTGCTCGAGCCCGGACGCTCCGGCGGGCACACTGAAGCCGAAATGCGAGGAGTAAGCGAACTTGGCGTATTTGTCCGCGCCGTGCCGTACCCAGGCGTGATGCTGGCGGCCGCTGAGCGCGACCACGTGCCGCCCCTGCTCGGCCCTGATCAGGACCGCGCCCGCGTGCGGCTGGGTGCTGACCTCCTCCAGCTCGGGCGCGGGCGCCTCGGCCGCCGTCCAGAACGGGTGCGTGGCGGGCAGCGCGAGCGGCAGCATCGCCTTCATCGCCCAGTACGGCGAGCCGGGTGCGTTGTACTGCTCGGCCAGCGTCGGCTGCGCGTAGCCGTAGCCCACGGTGAGCACGCCGCGCGGGTCGGAGATCGGCCGTCCCCGCCACCAGCGCAGGTGCCGCGCCAGGTATCCCTTGACGACGCCCCAGGGCAGCGCCTCCACCCCGGCGAACGCCAGCGCCCCCCAGAACGCCGCCTGCGCGAACCGGTAGGTGAGGCTCCGCCCGAACGGCACCGCCGCCCCGCCGGCCGCGAACCAGTGCTGGAAGTCCGGCGCGAAGGCCGCCGCCCGCTCCCGGAAGCGCTCGGCCCTGGCGGGATCCCGCTCTCCGGCGAGCGTGGCGTAGAGGAGGCCGTAGAAGTGCATGGCGAACGACACGTAATAGTCGCGCCGCTCGGTCGGCCCGTCGGCGTACCAGCCGCCGCCCAGCGCGTACGATTCCAGCCGGTCCAGCCGGGCCTCGACCGGCGCGCGGTCGTGGGCCACTCCGACCCTGTCGAGGCCGAGCGAGGCGAGCACGCCGAAGAAGCGCCAGTTGTTGTCGGTCGTCGAACGCTCGAGCGCGGTGGCCAGCCAGGCGGCCACCCGGTCGCGCTCGCAGCCGTCGAGGGGGTCCCAGAGCTGCTCGGGAGCCAGGGCGAGCGCGAACCCGATGGCCGCCATCTCGACGATCCGCTGGTCCTCGTCGCCCGGCTCGCCCCAGTACTCGGGATGGCCGGGGTCCGTGCCGGCGGCCAGGCCCCGCCGCAGCAGCGGCCAGTGGGCGAAGGCGCCGCCACCGGCGGCGAGCGGGGCCAGCCCCCACAGCGGCCGGGCGTAGGCTTCCAGCTCCGCGGCGGTGTCGTCGTGCAGTGCGGCGTTCACGCCCAGCCTCACCCGGGCGCCGCCCGGGCTGACGTGCGGGACGAGTGGCTCGACCAGGTCGCGGGTCCAGTCCTGCAGCCAGGAACGCATGGTCATCCTTTCTCCGCGCCGGCGTACTGCTTGGCGGCGGGCGTCCGGGTGTTGTCCACCCAGACGAGTAACTCCTCCGAGCTTTCGGCGGCCGGGCCTCCGCCACAGGCTGCGGCGCTCACGAGCAGGAGGAGTACGAGAGGGATTCTCATGCGGCACCTCAGACCGGGGGGATAGTTGCGATACCTTTCGCAACTTCTGAGAGTTCCTGGCAACGTAAGCGAAACATCCGATGTCCGTCAAGGCTGACTTGCGTGGAAAACACGGCCATGTCAGGCTTCTCCAGCATCTGGGCGACTTTCGCGGAGGTTTCGTAGAGTGCGACGTCGGAGCAGGATGTCTGACATCGCCGAGCAAGCCGGCGTGTCCGTCTCGACCGTGTCCAAGGTCCTGAACGGAAGGTCGGACGTCTCGGCGGAAACCCGGGCCAAAGTCCAGCGCCTGCTCGGCCTCAACGGCTACACGGCTCCCGGCCGGCAGGAATACGCCGGCGGGCTGGTCGAGTTCGTGATCAACGAGTTGGACAGCCCGTGGGCCGTCGAGCTCATCAGGGGCGCGGAGGAGGTCGTCCAGCGGGCCGGGATGGGCCTGGTGGTCTCGGCGGTCCACGGGCGCTCCCGGCTGGCCAGGCAATGGCTCGACGCGCTGGCCAACCGCGGGTCCCTCGGGGCCATCCTGGTGCTGTCCGAGCTCTCCCCGGCCCAGGAGCGTGAGCTGCGCCGCCTCGGCCTGCCGTTCGCCGTCGTCCATCCCGCGGCCGACCCCGGCCCCGACGTGCCGTCCGTCGGCGCCACGAACTGGCCCGGCGGTTTCATCGCGACCCGCCATCTCCTCGACCTGGGCCACCGGCGGATCGCCATGATCGGCGGCCCGCCGCAGCGCCTGTCGGCGCGTGCCCGCCTGGACGGCTACCGCGCCGCGCTCGAGGAGTCGGGCATCGCCTTCGACCCCGAGCTGATACGGCACGGCGACTTCGGCCACGAGCTGGCCTACCACCACGCCCTCGACCTGCTCGGCCGGCCGGATCCGCCCACGGCCGTCTTCGCGGGAAGCGACCACCAGTCCCTGGGAACCTATCGGGCGCTGCACGATCGCGGGCTCCGGGCGCCCGAGGACGTGAGCGTGGTGGGCTTCGACGACCTGCCGTTCGCCGAGTGGGTGACGCCCCGGCTCACCACGGTGCGGCAGCCCCTCGCGGAGATGACGGCGGTGGCGGCGCGCATGGTGCTCCAGCGGATCGCCGGCGAGGAACTCGAGACCATGCGGGTAGAGCTGGCCACCAAGCTGGTGGTCCGCGAAAGCACCGGCCCCCGCCGCTGACGCGCGGCGACGGGGACACCGTCGCGGCCGGCCGGCCGCCTGGCCGGGTCGCTAGTTCTTGATCCCCGTCAGCGTGACGCCCTCGATGAAGTACCGCTGCAGGAAGAAGAACAGCGCGATGATCGGCGCGATCACGGCCGCCGACGCCGCCATCAGATACCCCCACTGCGTCAGGTACATGCTCTGGAACGACGCCAGCCCCAGCGACAGCGTGTAGTTCTCCTCGCTCTGCAGGTAGAGCAGCGGCCCGAGGAAGTCGTTCCAGGTGCCGATGAAGGTGAAGATGGTGACCACGATGATCGCGGGCTTCGACAGCGGCAGGACGATCGTCCAGAACACCCGCCACGGCGAGGCCCCGTCGATGTAGGCGGCCTCGTCCAGCTCGAAGGGGATCGTCAGGAAGAACTGCCGCAGCAGGAAGATGTTGAACACTCCCCCGCCCGCCCCGGCGAACCAGCTCGGCACGGTGAGCGGCGCGATCGTGTCCAGCGCGCCCAGCTCCTGCCACATCACGAACGTCGGGACGAGCGTCACGGCGTACGGCAGCATCACGCCGCTCAGCAGGAGCGCGAACACCACGTCCCGCCCCCGCCAGCGCAGCCGGGAGAAGCTGAAGGCCGCCACCGAGCAGGTCAGCACCGTGCCCAGGACGCTGATGACGGCTATCACCAGCGTGTTGACGAAGTACCGGCCGAACGGCTGGGTGGTCAGCGCCTCGCCGAAGTTCGACCACTGGAACGGCGCGGGGATCCACTGCGGCGGCGAGACGAACATCTGCGCGTCCTGCATGAGCGCGCTGCGCACCAGCCACACGAACGGCAACAACGTCGGGATCGCCCCGGCCAGCAGGGCGGCGTACAGCAGCACCCGGCCGTACCTGCGGCGTCTGCGCAGCCCCTGGGTGGGGGCCACGCCGCGCGCACGGGTATCGTCCGGGGCCGCCACGGCGGTCATCGGGCACCCGCCATCTCGTAATAGACCCAGCGGCGGGCGTTCCTGAACATCAGGAACGTCACCACCATGATGATCATGAAGAGGGTCCAGGCGAGCGCGCTGGCGTAGCCCATCTCGCTCTCGGTGAACGCCTTGCGGAACAGGTAGTAGACGTAGAAGAGGGTGGCGTGGTTGGGGCCGCCCTCGGTCATCACGTACGCCTGGTTGAACACCTGGAACGTGCCGACCACGCCCACCACCAGGTTGTAGAAGATCGTCGGCGTCATCATCGGCAGCGTCACGTGCCAGAAGCGCCGCCACGGGCCGCCGCCGTCGATCGACACGGCCTCGTACAGATGCCGCGGCACACCCTGCAGCCCGGCCAGGAAGATCACCATGGTGTTGCCGAAACCCCATGTGCTCATGATGATCAGCGACGGCACCGCGGTGGACTCGGCGTAGAGCCACTGCGAGGCGGGCAGCCCACCCTGCCGCAACAGGGAGTTGAGCAGCCCGAAGTCCGGGTTGAAGATCCAGATCCAGAGCACGACGTTGGCGATCGCGGGCACCAGCGTCGGCAGGTAGAAGATCGTCCGCCACACCGCGAGGCCGCGGGCCTTCTGGTTGAGCAGCATGGCCACGGCGAAGCTGATGATGAGCACCAGCGGCACCGAGCCGAGCGTGTAGTACGTGGTCGTGGTCAGCGACTTCCAGAACAGCTCGTCGCGGGCCATCGCGGCGTAGTTGCCCAGCCCGACGAACGACGGGCTCGCACCGATCGTCCAGTCGGTCAGGCTGAAGAACGCCGAGGCGACCATCGGGCCGATCGTGAAGATCAGGAACCCGAGGATGGCGGGCAACGCCATCAGGATGCCCCAGCGGGTTTCCAGGCGGCGCATCAAAGGTCCTGGGTGTGGTGCCAGCCCTGCAGCATGCCGGTGATCTTCGGTGCGGCGGCCTTGAGGATCTCGGCGGCCGGGCGCTTGCCGGTCTCGAGCTCCTGCAGGGCGGGGGTCAGCACGTCGCTGGAGATGGCGGACATGTTCTTGACGCGGTTGCGCAGGTCGGGGACGCCGTGGTCGCGGGCGTAGTCCACGACCGCGGTCCGGAACTCCGGCGGGTGCTGCGCGTTCTTGGTCCAGGAGTCGATGGCCGCCTGATCCTCGTAGTACTTCTTCTCCTGCGGCATCCACAGGCCCTTGGCGAACAGGTCGACGTAGCGCGGGTCGTTGTGGAAGGCCAGCAGCTCCACCGCCTCCTGCTCGTGCTTGCCGCCGGCGAACACCGCCGAGGCGCCGGCCACCTGAGTGGCGGTGAACGACTCCTCGTACCTGGGCAGCACAGCCATGCCGTAGTCGACCTTGCTCTCGTTCATGTCGAGCAGGCTCCAGTGGCCGTCCACCACCATCGCCACCCGCTTCGTCTTGAGCAGGATGTTGGTGCCCGGCACCTCGTCCCCGGTGGCGGCGAGCTGGCCGGGGCCCGGCGCGACCCGGTGCTTGTAGACCAGGTCCTGCAGGTTCTGGAACACCTCGATCGCCTCGGGCGAATCCAGCGTGCACGTCTTGCCCGCCTCGTCGGCGAAGTCGCCCCCGTTGCCGCGCAGGAGCCCGTACCAGGCGGCGCCGTAGGTGAAGCTGATGGAGATGCCGAACTGCTTGATCTGCTGGGGATCGAAGCCCGACTCGTCCGGATGTTTGCCGTTCTGGTCAACAGTGAGCTTGTAAGCGTTCTCCACCATCTGATCCCACGTCCAGGCGGACGCGGCGACGGCGGGCGGCGTGACCCCCGACGCGGCGACGGCGGACTTGCTGAACCACAGCAGCATCGACTCGTTCGCCGTCGCGACGCCGTGCAGCTTGTCCTGGCCGGTCCACAGGTAGGCGTCCGGCAGATAGCCGGCCAGCTGCGGATACTTCTTCAGGTACGGGAACAGGTTGACCAGCTTGCCCTGCTCCCCCAGGCGGAACGACATCGACATCGGCACGTAGCCCAGGTCCGGCAGCCGGTTGCTCGCCACGAGCGTGTTGAGCTTCACGTCGTACTCGTCGGGGGTGAACAGCGGCTTGACCTTCACCCCGGCGTTCTTCTGCTCGTACTGCTTGAGCATGCGCTCGACGGCCGCCTTCTCGAAGGTCGAGCCCCAGAACATGAACTGCAGCTGCGTGTTCCCGGCCGAACTGGACCCGGAGCCGCCGCAGGCCGCCGCCGTGGTGCCGAGGGCGGCGAGACCGCCCAGCCTTAACAGGTCGCGTCTTCTCATCGACGTTCTTCCTTACGCGAGGGGGATCCAGACCCGCATCGCGCCGCCGTCCCGGTTGTCCCACTGGAAGTACGGGACGGCCGTCGCGGTCACGCGGGTGCTGGTCGCCGAGGGCTTGGCGGTGTACGGGAGACCGTCGCGCGGCTGGTCCACGGCGACGGCGTCGATCTCGATGAGCACAGTGCGGCCGGCACCTTCGAGGTCCTGCCCGGCCAGCACGCGCGGCTCGGCCCCCGGGGCGATGGCGAGGTCGTCCACCTCGACGCCCTCGGGCTGGTCGGCCTGCTCGAAACAGTAGACGAGGGGGCCGCGCTGGAGCGCCACGCTGCCCCTGACGGCGTCGATGCGGTGATGGGGATGCATGAGCCTGGGCGTCAGGTCGAGCTGGAGCTCCACCGTGTCGCCGCTGGTCCAAGGCCGACGGATACGGAAATATCCGTCATTGCCGGGGCTGGCGAGCCGGCCGTTGACGTAGGTGGACTCGCTCCACGACGGAAGGCGCAGCGCCAGCTCCCACACGCCGGCCGGGGCCTCCTCGACCGTGATGCGAACCAGGCCGTCCCACGGGTATTCGGTGTCGACCCGCAGCCGGGCGCCGCCCGCGTCGATGGACCCGGGAACGTACTGGTGCAGCTGAAGGCCGGCGTCCGTCTCGGTGGCGAGGTAGCCGCCGAGGGACGCCACCAGGCGCATGATGTTCGGCGGGCAGCAGGCGCACGCGAACCACTCCCTGCGCCGCCCCAGATAAGCGTCCTCGACGAGATCGTTCCTGCGCTGCAGCGGGTTGACGTAGAAGAAGCGGACGCCGTCGGCCGAGGTCGAGGCGGCGAAGGCGTTGTAGAGCGTGCGCTCGATCAGGTCCGCGTACCGGCCCTGGCCGGTGGCCAGCAGCAGCCGCCAGTTCCAGTGAATGCTCGCGATGGCCGCGCAACTCTCGCTGTAGGCACGGTCGGAGGGCAGCTCGTACCGCTCGCCGAACGCCTCGCCGTCGTGACGCGCGCCGTGGCCGCCCGTGATGTACGTCTTCGTGGCGACCATGTCCTCCCACCGGCGCACCGAGCACTCCAGCAGCGACTCGTCGCCCGTCTCCAGATAGACGTCGACGATGCCGGACTCCAGGTAGAGCTGGCGCACGGCGTGCCCGGCCGCGGTGCCGGACTCCCGCACCGGCAGGTGGTCCTGCGCGTACAGCGGGCCCATGCCGCTGTCGGCGATCAGCCCCTTGCCGCGGTTGTCGATCAGCTTGGCCGCCAGGTCCAGGTACGCGCGCTCACCGGTCAGCCGGTGCAGCTCGGCCAGCGCCGTCTCGACCTCGGCGTGACCGTCGATGCCGTCGTTCCCGCCGGTCAGGAACACCTCGACGAGGTGATCGGCCAGGCGGCGCGCCACCGGGAGCAGGCTGTCGCCGACGCCCGCCCGCGCGGCCGCCACCGCCGCCTGGAACAGGTGGCCGGCGCAGTACATCTCATGGCTGTACTCCAGCTCGGCGTAGATCTTGTCCGGCTTGACGACCTGGTAGTGCGAATTGAGGTAACCGTCGGGCCGCTGCGCCCTGGTCAGCACGGCTGCCGCCTGCTCCACGAACTCGGCGTACCGGGGCTCCGGGGCGCGGGCGTGCTCCCACGCGACGGCCTCGAGCTGCTTGTAGAGATCGGAATCCTGGAACCGGTAACCCTGGAAAGGCCCGTCGTCACCCTCCCCCGCCGCACGGCGCAGGTTGGGCAGCGCGCCCGAGCGCTCCATCTGCTCCAGGCCCAGCGGGATGCTCGCCTCGTGGTTGATCCGCTGCCATCGCGCGAAAGGCCCGCCGGTGATGGCGACGTCCCGGATGCCGATCGGCCGCCACACCGCTTGGCCGGAGGGAACGGCGGGACCAACGATCTGTTCCATCGAGCTCCTGACCCCTCATTGAGAAAACATGGGAATAGGTTTTCTCAATCGGAGAGTAAAGTGTGATACATCACGGGTCAAGAGACGATCCCGCGCCTCAACGTGTGTCCGCGAAAGGGGGAATCCGGTTGACCAGCCCGCCCGAAGGGACAACGAAAACCGTCACGATCAGGGACGTCGCGGCGGCGGCGAACGTGTCGATCGGCACCGCGTCCAAGGCGCTCAACGGCCGTGGCCGCATGCGGACCGAGACCCGCGACCGGGTCCTCGCCGTCGCCGAACGACTCGGCTTCCGCCCCAACGCGCTCGCCCAGGGACTGCTGGCCGGGCGCACCTACACCGTCGGCCTGGTCACGGGCGACAGCTTCGGCCGCTTCAGCATCCCGGTGATGCTGGGCGCGGAGGACGCGCTCGGCGCCGGCCAGATCTCGGTGTTCATGTGCGACACCCGCGACGACCCGATCAGAGAACGCCACTACGTCGAGCGGCTGCTCGCCCGGCGCGTCGAAGGCGTCATCGTCACCGGCCGGCGCACCGAGCCCCGCCCCGGCATCGGCCGCGACCTGCCCGTCCCCGTCGTGTACGCCATGACGCAGTCCACCGACGAGTCCGATGTGTCCATCATCCCGGACGACGAGGGCGGCGGCGCGCTCGCGGCCCGTCACCTGCTGGCCACCGGCCGCACGCGGATCGGGCACGTCACGGGGCCGCAACGTTTCCAGGCGGCGCGGCGCCGGGCCCACGGGCTCACCACCGCCCTGTCCGAGGCCGGCCTCGAACCCGCCGGGGAGATCCTGTTCGGGCAGTGGAGCGAGGAGTGGGGCCGGCAGGGGGCCGACGTGCTGCTGCACGCCGCGCCCGACGTGGACGCCATCTTCTGCGGCAGCGACCAGATCGCCCGCGGGGTGGCCGAGACGCTGCGGGAGCGGGGGCGGCGTGTGCCGGAGGACGTGGCGCTGGTGGGGTTCGACAACTGGGAGCCGATGGCGCTGGGGTGCCGGCCGCCGCTGACGACCGTGGACATGAACCTCGGCGAGATCGGGCGCCTGGCGGCCCGGCACATCCTGGACGCCATGGGCGGCCGGCCGTCCGGAGGCGGGGTGACCATCGTCCCCGCCAGCCTGGTCCTGCGAGAATCGACGCGGCGCGCGTCAGCCTGACGCCTTTACATTGTAGATCAGAGAGTCTCCGGCGTCCGATGGACCGGGGCCCGTGCCGCCAGGCGTGAGGCCCGGACGCCGGGCCGGCACCGGAGGTTGACCGGTGCTGTGTAACACCTTACTGTGCGCGTGGGAAACCCTATTCCCATCCTTCGAGGAGTCCGGATGGACCAAGGATGCGGCCGCGCCCAGAAAGCCGCGAAGGGCGCCAGGCGAATCACCGTAGCGGCAGTCCTGTTCACCTCCTTACTCACCGGCGGCGTGCCACAACCCGCGCACGCCGCCCCTACCGCCCAGGTCGTCGACATGTTCGGCAGGACCGTCAACGACTACGGCGTCAAGCTCGTCGACTGGCAGGGCTACCTGGCCAACCCGTACGTCGAGCTCAGCGTCAAACCCCCGCCCGACGTTCGCTACCCCGTCACCGTCGACCTGAAGGCCGAGGGCACCTCCAGGCTCATGATGGACCTGCCCAGCCAGCTCACCGCGACGGGCGCGACCAAGACCCTCACCTTCGCCGGCGCCACCGAGCAGAAGCCGTTCCGGCTGGCGATCCACTCCAAGCGCGGCCCGGGCGAGGATGAAAGTTACACGCTGAGGCTGTCGATCAGGGACGCGGGCGGCGCGACGTACCAGCAGTCCATGCCGATCCGCGTCCAGCAGGACGAGAAGACCGCGCTGCAGCCGAGCCTGCCGATCGCGTTCGACTACCGGTTCGACACGATCACCGGCTACTTCAACGCCCCGGCCTTCAGAACCGCCGCCGAGGAGGCGGTGAAGGACTGGTTCAGATTCTTCGACATGCAGCCGTTCGACACGGTGGCGGCCGGGGCGGAGCCGAACCACCTGCCGGGCAACGACTGGCAGAACACCATCAACGTCACCAACCAGTCGGCCTACAACGGCATGTACGTGTTCTTCCGCGGCATCCAGACCCCGTACTCGACCGGCTATCCGGCCGCCAACGGTCGCTACAGCACCAGGAACGGCCAGCAGCTCCCGGGCCCGCTGCACCGCTCCACCGCGATGATCTTCGAGTACGACGAGGCGAACAAGCAGCTGTTCACCTCCCTGGCCGACGAGGACTGGTACAAGACGGAGATCCAGGGCTCGGTGCTCGACGTGCACGGCCTGGTCATGCACGAGTACGGCCACTCGGTCGCCTTCCACAGCGATTGGGCGGGCATGCGCTCGTACGTGCAGGGCGGCGGCAACGACCCCGACGTGGCCGCCTACCAGGGCTACGCCGTGCCGCTCGACAGCAGCTACCACATCCCCGGCGAGCAGCGCTACTGGGACCGCATCAGCGGGCAGAGCGGCGGCTGGACCCACCTGTTCCCCACCCGCAGGTGGATGCTGACCAAGCTGGCCCTGCTCGTGGCCGAGAACGCCGGCTGGAAACTCAACCGCAACCTCACCCCGTTCCTGCCGCCGTCCATCGTCACCACCTCGCTCCCCCAGGCCACGCCGGGCGCCGCCTACCAGCAGACGCTCCAGGCCAAGGGCGGCGTGCCCTTCTACGACTGGCAGATCACCGGCGGCTCGCTGCCGGCCGGGCTGAGCCTCGACCGCTTCACCGGCGCCATCACCGGCACGCCGGCCACGGCGGGCACGTCGACGTTCACCGTCCAGCTCAGGGACTACGACCGGCTGAGTACACCGGTGACCAGGACGTTCACGCTGACCGTCGGGAACGGCGGCGGCACGCCGGCCAACGTGGCCGGGAGCGCGACGCCGTCGGCCTCGTACACCTCGCCCTGGGAGAGCGTGGCAGCGATCAACGACGGTATCGACCCGCCCAGTTCCAACGACACCGTCAACCGCCGCTGGGGCACCTGGCCGAACACCGGCGCCCAATGGGCCGAGCTGACCTGGCCGTCGGCCCAGACCCTCAGATCCGCCGACGTGTACTTCTTCGACGACGGCGGCGGCGTGCGCCTGCCCGCCTCCTGGAAGCTGCAGTACTGGAACGGCACCGCCTATGCGGACATCCCGGGCACGTACCCGGCCGCGCTGAACGCCTACAACCGCGTCACGTTCAGCCCCGTGACCACGACCAGGCTCAGGGTCGCGCTGCAGAGCGGGCAGGCCTCGGTCGGGCTGCTCGAAGTCAAGGCCAACACCTAGAAGGGCTTCCATGAGGAAGGTCGCAGCACTCGGCGCGCTCGCCGCCCTGGCGGGCGCGCTGTCCCTCCCCTCCCCCAGCCTCGCCGCCCCCAGAGAGGCGCCCGCGCTGGAGGTCTACGACATCTTCTTCCGCAAGGTCAACGACTACGGCGTCCAGCTCGTGGACTGGCAGGGCTACCTGGCCAACCCGTACGTCGAGCTGACCGTCCGGGCGCCGCGCGTGCCCGGGATCACCTATCCGCTGAAGGTGGACCTGCACGCCAAAGGCACCTCCAGGCTCATGCTGAACACGCCGAGCGAGCTGACCGCCACCGGCGCGACCAAGTCGTTCACGCTGACCGGGCCGTACGACCGCGAGGTCGTACGGCTGGCCATCCACTCCAAGCAGGGCGCGGGCCGCGACGAGCGGCACCAGTGGGTCATGCGGACCACCGACGCCACCGGCGCCAAACGCACGCAGACCATGCCGATCCGGGTGCAGCAGGACGAGAAGACGCCGCTGGAGCCGACGATCCCCATCGACTTCGACTACCGGTACGACGACATCACCGGCTACTTCTCCGACCCCGGCGTGCGCAAGGCGGCCGAGCGGGCGGTCAGGAACTGGTTCGCGTTCTTCGACCTGGAGCCGTTCGACACCGTCCCGGCCGGCGACGAGGTGAACCGGCTGCCGGGCGACGACTGGCAGAACGAGGTCGAGGCGAGCAACGCCAAGCCGTACAACGGCATGTACGTGTTCTTCCGCGGCATCCAGACGCCGTACTCGACCGGCTATCCCACGGTCAACGGCAAGTTCCACACCCAGAACGGCCGGCCGACCCCGTACCACCGCTCGACCAGCATGATCCTGGAGTACGACGAGCAGCTCATGAAGCTGTTCACGTCGCTGAGGGACGAGGACTGGTACAAGAGCGACCTCGGCCAGTACATCGACGTGCAGGGCCTGGTCATGCACGAGTACGGCCACGCGGTCGCCTTCCACAGCGACTGGAAGGGCATGGCCGGCTACGTCGCCTCCAAGGGTCGCGACGACCAGGACGTCATCGACTACCAGGGCTACCCGGTCCCGCTGGACACGAGCTACCACGTGCCCGGCGACGAGCCGTACTGGGACCGGCTCAGCGGCCAGAACGGCGGCTGGCGGCACCACTTCCCGACCCGGAGGTGGGAGCTGACCAAGCTGACACTGCTGATCGCCGAGAACGCCGGCTGGAAGCTGAACCGGAACCTCACCCCGTTCCTCAAGCCCTCGATCGAGACCGCCGAGCTGCCGGCGGCCACCGCGGGGGCGGCCTACGACCAGCGGCTGCGGGCCAAGGGCGGGGTGCCGTTCTACGACTGGCAGGTCGTGCGCGGGGCGCTGCCCGAGGGGCTGAGCCTCGACCGGTTCACGGGCGCGGTCACCGGCACGCCGGCCAAGGCCGGGTCGTACCGGTTCACCGTCCAGCTCAGAGACCACGACAAGCTGAGCGCTCCCGTCACCCGCGAGTACACCGTGGCGGTGGGCGGGTGACCGCAGGGGCGTGACCCGGGCCTGGCGCGATGCCCGCCACACGGGGATGGCGGGCATCGCCCGGACGACCGCCACCCGCCCCGGCCGGTCCCCTGCCACGCAGGCGTGCGGTCATGGCTTCGGCTCGTGGACGAGCACCACGATGCCGGAGGCGAGCCACGTGGACCGCACCAGCCGCAGGTGGGTCGTGTCCAGCCCGTCGAAGAGGCGCTGACCGCCGCGCCCAAGGACGATGCCGTCCTCGGCTCCACCCGAGCCGTCAACCTGCTGCGGTACGGTGCCGCGCGTATACCGCCCAGGTTGCAGCGGCGGTCAGCCGCGCGAGTGATGAGTGACGCGGCCGGTCGCGGCTAGCATGCGCTGATGCGCGCAAAGGTGTTGTCGTCCCTCAGACGGCTCGCCGTGATGAACCCCTTCCTCACCGATCTGCTGTTCAGCGCCGTGGTCGCCGCCGTCACCCTGACCTTCGGCCTCGTCTTGTCCGGCGGCTCGGCCGATGCGGGCTATGCGGGGCGCTCGCTGGACGTCGCCGGCGTGGTGTTGACACTTGTGGCCAACCTCGCGCCGGCCTGGCGCCGGCGTGCCCCGGTCACCGTGCTGATGATCTCCTGCGCCGCCGCGATCGTCTTCCACGCGGCCGGTTACGATGCCAGGCTCAACTCGGTGGCCCCGCTTCTGGCGCTCTACACCGTGGCCGGCCGGCGACCGCCCGCCGTGTCCGTCCCGTGCGTCCTGGCGCCGGCCGTCGCCTTGTGGCACGCGGCGTTCCTCGGCCCGCACGCATTCATCTGGCCGAATCTCGCGCAGACGAGCATCATGGTCGCCGTCGCCTGGACGTTCGGCAACAGCACCCGGATGCTGGTCGAGCGCAACAGGCGGCTGGCCCACCTCAGCGAACGGCTGCGCCACGAGCAGGAGGACAAGGCTCGTCGCGCCGTGACCGAGGAACGGGTACGCATCGCCCGTGAGCTGCATGACGTGGTCGCGCACCACATGTCGGTCATCGTGATCCAGTCAGGGCTCGCCCGGTACGTCCTCGGCTCCGATCCTGACACCGCGCGCGGCGCGCTCACCACCATCGCCGACACCGGCAGCGAGGCCATGGGGGAGATGAGACGCCTGCTGTCCGTTCTGCGCATCGACGTGGACGACGACGCGGACGGCTATGATCCCGCACCCGGCCTGCAACGGCTCGACCAGCTGGTGGAACGGGTGCGCTCGGCGGGTCTGACGGTCGAGGTGTCGATCACTGGCACGGTACGCCCGCTGGCGCCCGGGATCGACCTGTGCGCGTACCGCGTCGTTCAAGAGTGCCTCACCAATGTGCTGAAACACGCGGGCCCGGCGACGGCGTGGGTGTCGCTCCATTACGGCGACGAGCTGGAGCTGCGCGTCACCGATGACGGGCGCGGGGCGGCCGCCACCCCGGAGGGGAACGGTCACGGCTTGATCGGCATGCGCGAACGCGTCAAGCTCTACAAGGGAACGGTCGCAGCCGGCTCGAAGCCGTCAGGCGGATTCGAGGTCGTGGCCGCCCTGCCCCTGTCGTCCCCGCGCCCGGACGACCAACCCTCCTCAGTCACACGGTGAGCCGAACACATGATCAAGGTACTTGTCGTCGATGATCAGATCCTCGTCCGCGCGGGCCTGGCGGCGCTGCTGCGCGCGGTCCCCGGCCTCGACGTCGTCGGAGAGGCGGCGACCGGCGAGGAAGCCGTCGACCAGGCGGCGGCCACCCGACCCGACGTCATCCTCATGGACATCAGAATGCCGGGCATGAACGGGGTAGCGGCGACCGAGCGCATCCTGTCCGCGGAGAGCGACCATCGGCCCCGGGTGCTCATTCTGACCACCTTCGACGTGGACAAGTACGTCTACGACGCCCTGCGCATCGGTGCCTCGGGGTTCCTCCTCAAGGACACCCCGCCCGAACGACTCATCTCCGCCATCCACACTGTCGCATCGGGTGACATGCTCTTCGCACCCAGCGTCACCCGGCGCCTGATCGAGGCCTACACCAGTCAGCCCGGCCCGCCCGCCGCCCTCCTCTCGCCGGCGCTGCACCTCCTCACCGCCCGCGAGGCCGAGGTGCTCGAACTGGTTGCGCGTGCGCTGTCCAACGCCGAGATCGCCACCCGGCTGCGCGTCAGCGAAGCCACCGTCAAAACCCATCTCAACCGCGCCATGACGAAACTCGACCTCACCAGCCGCGCCCAGGTCGTGGCGCTGGCGTACGAATCCGGCCTCATCACCCCTGGCAGGGAAACCTCCTCGCGCCCCTGACAGGGGTGTCGCGCGTACGGCGGACGCCAAGGACGCCTACCACCAGAGTTGACGCCGAAGTCCACCCCCGGTTTGATCTCACGCCGCCCGCGGATCTGTACGTTGGCGGCATGTCTCGATCACTCGTTCCAGGCGGTCCCCTAGCCCGGTTGATGGTCTCGGTTTCCCCCGCAGCCGGGGGTCCCCCTCAAGCAATGCGACTGAGAAGGGTGCGGCATCAGCCGATGCGTCGACTCTGCGACAGCGTGGTGACCGGATGACCGGCACGCGTGGCCATGGCCCGATAGGGGGCGTGGCTCCGGCGATGACCGTTCCCGCAGCCACTCCGTACGGCCCGCTCAGGCGCACTCGATCAGTGACGAGCATGGAAGAAGCAGATGATCAATAGCTCACATGGGGAACTCGAAACAAGCAGTCGCACAGCCCCACAGGCTTTGGCGGACCACCTGGCGGAATGGTCGCTGCAGACCGGGATCACGGTGGAGATATGGGCGCTGCCGAAGCAGCCGCTTCCCGCCGTGATCGCCGAGATCGTCCATGGCACGATCCGTGATGCCCTGGAGGAGGTGGAACGGCAGGCATCGGCCCGTACCGTCTCCATCGCCCTCACCGTGGCCGCCGGCGGGCTGCGCTTGACCGTCAGCGATGACGGCGCCGGGATACCGGTGGAGGTGTTCGAGGCCCGTCTGCGCCGGCGGCGGGCCGAATTCGCCGGCCTGGGCGGCCGCCTCACTGTCAATGGCGTATGGGGAGAAGGCACCACGATAAGCGCCGCCGTTTCCCCGGGAAAGGCGTCTCTCTTCCCGAGCTAGCGATCTTCAACGTCCTGCCGGGCCCGGGGGCATGCCCAGAACACCTCGCCGCACCCCTCCGCCGGCACTGACCATTCCTGGAGCCGCGGCCTTCCGGTATCACCGTGATCGATCTCATGACGATTAGCGGCCGCTATTTCCCGTGTAGCGCCTCCTGGTCGAGACATCGAAGCGTTTTGACCAGGAGGTTCTTCATGACGATTCTCGTGACCGGCGCGACGGGGACGGTCGGTCGCCAGATCGTGGCGCAGCTCGTCGAGCGCGGCGCACCGGTTCGCGCCCTGACCCGGAACCCCGCGGCGGCCCGGTTCCCCGCCTCCGTGGAAGTCGCCTGCGGCGACCTGGCCGCGCCGCAGACCCTGGCGCCGGCGCTCGAGGGCGTGACCGCCCTGCATCTGATCACCTTCGGAGGCGACGACCACGCGCCGCTCCCGACCGGCCCCGACATCGTCGCGCTGGCCGCCAAGGCCGGCGTGCGGCGGGTCAGTGTCCTGAGCAGCTGGGACGAGACCTCGGTCGAGGAGGCGCTGCGCGCCGGCGACCTCGGCTGGACGCAGCTGCTGTGCGTGGAGTTCATGGCCAACGCCTACGACTGGGCCGCGTCCATCCGCGAGGAAGGCGTGGTACGGGTCTTCGGCAACCATCCCGGAGCCGTGGTCCACGAGGCCGACATCGCCGCCGTGGCCGTGGCCGCGCTGGTCGACGACGGGCATGCCGGGCAGGCGTACATGCTGACCGGGCCCGAGGCGCTGACCCCCGCCGAGCGGGTCCGCCTGCTCGGCGACGCCGTGGAGCGCGAGATCCGGTTCGAGGAGCTGAGCGAGGAGGAGTACCGGGCGTCGATGCGGGCGGCAGGCGAGGGCGACGACATGATCGAGTTCGCCGTCCAGCTCGGCGCCGATCCGCCCGGCGCGAGTTCCGTCGTCCTGCCCACCGTCGAGAAGGTCACCGGCCGTCCGGGGCGGACGTTCGCCCAGTGGGCCGCCGAGAACGCCGCCGCTTTCCGCTCCTGAGCCTGCAAGAGGAGAAATTTCATGACTATCAGCCCGTTCCGTATCGACATCCCCCAGCAGGACCTGGACGACCTGCGTACCCGCCTGACCATGACCCGATGGCCTGGGCAGCTGCCCGGCACCGGCTGGGAACGCGGCGTGCCCGTCGACTACCTCAGGGAACTCGCCGAGTACTGGCGCACCGGCTACGACTGGCGCGCCCACGAGGCCCGGCTGAACGAGCTCCCGCACTTCACCACCACGATCGACGGCCAGAACATCCACTTCCTCCACATCCGCTCCGGCAACGACTCCGCGTTGCCCCTCATGCTCATTCACGGCTGGCCGGGCTCGTTCGTGGAGTTCCTGGACGTCATCGAGCCGCTCTCGCGCGACTTCCACCTCGTCATCCCCTCGCTCCCCGGCTCCGGCTTCTCCATCCCGCTCTCCGGCGCGGGCTGGGACGTCGCGCGCGTCGCCGGAGCGTTCACCCGGCTGATGGCGATGCTCGGCTACGACCGGTACGGCGTGCAGGGCGGCGACACCGGATCCTTCGTTGCGCCGGAAATGGGCAAGCAGGACCCCGAACACGTCGTGGGCGTGCACATCAACGCCGCCCTCACCTTCCCCGCGGGCGAGGAGGGCGAGATGGACAAGCTGACGGAGGAGGAACGGCGCCGCTGGAACGCGATGGAGAACCTCAACGACGGCTACCTCCAGACGCAGTCCAAGCGGCCCCAGACCATCTCGTACGGGCTGCACGACTCCCCGGTGGCGCAGCTCGCGTGGATCATGGAGAAGTTCAAGGAGCTGACCGAGCCGGTGGACGGACTCCCCGAGGACTCCCTGGACCGCGACCTCATGCTGACCGACGTCACCCTCTACTGGCTGACCGGCACGGGATGGTCGTCGGCGCATTCGTACTACGAGAACATGAGCGCCGGCGACGCCGGAGAGTGGGACTCCGGCTCGTCCGAGGCCTGGTCAGCGCGTGGAACGGTGCCCACCGGCGTGCTCGTGTCCAAGGCCTGCGACGTCACGATCCGCTCCTGGGCCGAACGTGACCACACCATCGTCCACTGGAGCGAGTACGACCGGGGCGGCCACTTCTTCGCCGCCGAGCAGCCCGCGCTCTTCGCGGAGGACGTCGCCGCCTTCTTCGCCAAGCTGCGCTGACGATCGGCGCGGGCAGGTGCGGGTCGGCAGGGTGTTCCGCACCTGCGACGATCACGTCCAGCGAAGCCCCGAAGCGGCAGGAGGAGGCTGGTAGCGGCACGTCGCGCCGGTCGAGACCGAGGCCCGCAGGTGGGCGGCCAGCTCGGGGTGGCGCTGGTCCAGCTGGCGCAGCGTGTTGCGGATGCGGTTGGTGACCGCCTTGCGGGCGCGTTCGGCCTCGTCGCCCAGCCTGCGGGGCCGGCCGCCCAGCCCGGTCGCGGCACGCAGCTCGTCGAGCAGGGCCTGCCGCTCCGCGTCGAGCTCGGCCGCGCGCCGGTCGCGGCCGAGCTCGACGGCCCGGTCCAGCTCGTCGTCGAGCAGCTCCAGCCGCCTCCGGTAACGGGTCCTGGCCTCCTCGTCGAGCACGTCGTCGCCGCCCATGCCCCGCGCGGCGACCACGACCTCGCCGCCCCGCGGGTCGAGCAGCTCGACCGCGGAGACGTCCACGCCCGGCCGCTCCAGCAGGATCCGCAGGTCGGCCAGGCCCTTGGAGTCGGGCAGATGAACGGTGCGGCCAGCGAAGGTCAGGGTCCAGACCTCGCCGTCGAAGCGGAAGGAGGCGGCTCCGGGGCGCGGCAGCCGTACGAGCATGCCGAGCTCCGCGGCCTCCCGCTCCACCTGCTCGATCAGCGGCGCCGGGTCGTCGCCGCGGGCCCGCAGCGCCTCCGCCAGCCGGGCCCGCGACTCGATCGACCAGGGCCGCGCCCCCAGCCTGTCGGCGGCGCGGTAGGCGGCGGTGAAGCCGGCGATCGCCTCGTCCCAGCGCTCCTGCGCGGCGTCGAGCACGGCCGCCCAGTGCGCGTACGGGCCCTCGACGGCCACGGTCGCCGTCACGCCCCACTGTCCGGCGTACGGGGCGATCGCGGCACGCGCGTGCTCGCAGAGCACCGGGTCCTTCGACACGGCGGCGGCCTGCGCCTGGAACCTCAGCCACAGCGGCGCCATCCAGCGCAGATACTGCTCGCCGGTGGCCATGATCTCCGCCAGGTGCCGCATGGCCGTCTCGCCCCCGTCGCCCCGATGCACCGCCGTCACCGCGTTGTACAGCGGGAAGTGCCGGCCACCCCCCTGCTCCATCTCGGCGAGCACGGCGTCGGCCGCGTCGAAGCGACCCCTGAGCAGCGCGGCCGACCAGCGCTGCATCCAGCGCAGCTCCCCCCTGCCGATGGCCGGCTGCTCGCCGAGCTCGTAAGCGGCGTCGATGTGCGTGCCCGCCTCGTCGAAACGCCCGGCCAGCGTCGCGAACATCGCCTTGAGCACGGCGGCCTCGTGCTCGAACAGCGCCAGCCCCGACTCCTCCGCCTCCGCGACGA
Organism: Nonomuraea sp. NPDC049480; assembly: GCF_044465905.1. Classification (NCBI taxonomy): domain Bacteria; kingdom Bacillati; phylum Actinomycetota; class Actinomycetes; order Streptosporangiales; family Streptosporangiaceae; genus Nonomuraea; species Nonomuraea sp. NPDC049480. Next base: position 79,116 of record NZ_JBITMD010000034.1, on the reverse strand, counting down.
AGGCCCGCTGCTCATTCAGGCAGCGGGGATCGCCCAGCTCGAGCAGCGCGCCGACCCGCCAGGAGCGGGCGGTCAGCGCGAACTGCCGGTCCCGGGTGCGCCGGGCCACCGCCGCCAGCTCGCCGGTGATGGCCAGCCGCTCAGCCGTGCTGCCCGGTGCCCAGATGGCGCCCAGCCTGGCCAGCAGGCTGAAACCGAGCGTCTCGTCGTCCTCGCCCCGCCTGGCCAGATCCGCGGCGACCTCACTCAACTCCCTCGCCACGACATCCGGCCGCGCCCCGCCGCCGGCCGGCCCTCGTGCCGCGGTGCTCGGCCGTGGCGTGTCCGTGTCCGGCTCCCCCGGCAGGACGTGCGGCCGGGCCGTGTCCGTGTCCGTGTCCGGCTCCCCCGGCAGGCCGTGCGGCCGGGCCTCGTCGTCGCCCGGCCGCCGAGCCGCCCCGGCCGGTGGTCGCGTGTCCCCGTGGGGGCGCGAGTTCGCGTGAGGGCGCGAGTTCGCGTGAGGGTGCGTGGAGTCGTGAGCCGGACGCCCGCCCGTTTGCCCGGCTCGTGGGTCCTCCGCCCGGCGCACCAGGCGGAGGTGCGCCTCGTGGACGAAGTCCGTCCAGCGGCCGCGGCCTGTGTAGCAGAGCTCGTGCAGTTTGAGCGCGGTCAGCGCCAGCAACGCGGGGTCGTCGAGGCCGCGGGTGATCGCGATGGCCGCGTCAAGCGTGCGCGCTGCGGCGGCCCTGTCGCCCGTGCGGCTCTGTGCGGTGCCGAGATCCAGGCCGATCGTGGCGCGCCGGCGCGGCTCTGACAGGGGCGTCAGCTCCAGGGCCCGGCGATAGTGCCCGACCGCCTCCTCGTCGGCCATCCGCCCCTCGGCGTCCCTGGCGGCGGCCAGGAGCAGGTCCGGCGCGCCGGGGACGGCGGCGAGGTAGGCATGATGCGCCCGGGTGGCGGGCAGCGCGCCGTCCAGGGCGTGCAGCACGGCCGCGTGGCCGGCCCGGGCTCCGGCCTCGTCCAGCCCCGCATAGAGCGTCTCGCGCACCAGGTCGTGGACGAAGGCGTGACGGCCGGCGCCGAGCGACGTGACGAGCTTGGCCGACACGGCCTGATCAAGCGCCCGGGCCACCGTCTCGCTCGACGCGGCGGAGCCGGGATCGCCCTCGCGGGCCGTCGTTTCGTGCACGGCGAGCGCGGTGGACAGGTCCTCCCCCGTGAACTCCCGCCCCAGCACCGCGGCCGTCCGCAGCACGTCCAGCACCTCCCCCGGCAGCCGGGACAACCGCCGCCGCACCGCCGCCTCGACCCCGGGCGGGATCGTGGCGAGCGGGCTGCCTCCCTGCCACAGCCGGGCGGTCTGCTCGACGAAGAACGGGTTGCCGCCGGTCCGCCGGTGGATCTCCGTCACCAGGTCCGCGTCCGGCTCAAGCCCGGTGGTGCGCGCCACCAGCCGCCCGACCGCCTCCCGATCAAGCCCGGTCAGGGCCAGCGTGGTGGCCTTGGCCTCCAGGGGCAGGCTGAGCGGGCCGTCGACCTCGGCGTCGCGATAGGTGCCGATCATCAGCAGCCGCTCGAACCAGGCGTGCTGCACCACGAACTCCAGCAGTCTCAGCGAGGCGGCGTCGGCCCAGTGGAGGTCCTCCAGCACGACCACGACCGGCCGCTCCCGCGAGGCGTCCGCCAGCAGCGCGGTCACCGCGTCGTACAGCTGGAACGCCTGCGCGTCCGCCCCCGCCAGGCTCTGGGGCGTCGCTCCTGGCGCGAGCTGCCGGACCACCTGCACCCATGGCCAGTAGCCGGGCGCGCCCTCGCCCTCCCAGCACGCGCCGCCGACCAGCCGCGCCCCGCCCCGGACGGCCTCCTCGGCCGCGCTCGCCACCAGCGTGCTCTTGCCGACGCCCGCCTCGCCCATGACCAGCACGAGCGATCCGTGGCCGGCCAGCGCGCGCTCCGCCTCACCCCGCAGGACGGCGGCGGGCCGGTCCCGTCCGATGAGCATCGCCATGCGGGCACCTTACGCGGACGCTCCGACAAGCAGAAGCGAACCCACTACGGTGATGTCAATGAACGGCGAACCGGCGGATCCGGGCCTGCTGTGCGTGCACGCCCACCCCGACGACGAGGCGATCTGGACGGGCGGCACCCTGGCGAGGTACGCCGACGAGGGCGCCAGGACCGCGGTCGTCACCTGCACCTGGGCGGAGGGCACGCGCCGGGCCGGCGAGCTGCGGCGTTCCCTGGAGATCCTCGGGGCCGGCGAGCCGAGGCTGCTCGGGTACGCCGACGCCCGCGACGCCGCCTCCGCGCCCGGCCGCCCGCGCTTCCTGGACGTGCCACTCGACGAGGCCGTCGGCCGGCTGGTCGGGCACATCAGGCAGTTCAGGCCGGACATCGTGATCACGTATGACGGCTATGGCGCCTACGGCCACCCCGACCACGTGCACGCGCACCGCGTGACCATGGCCGCCGTCGAGGCGTCCGGCTACGACCAGCTCTACCGCGACGCCGGCGCCCCGTGGCGGCCCCGTGCCCTCTACCTGGCGACCCTCCCGCGTTCCGTCGTGCTGTCGCACTGGCAGGAGGTCTTCGGCTCGCCTCCCGAGCCCGGCCACACACTGCCCGGCGTCCCCGACGACGAGGTCACCGCCCGGCTCGACGTGGCACGATGGGCCGAGCGCAAGTGGGCCGCGCTGCACGCGCACGAGTCCGAGGTGGCGCGCGGCGCGTCGATGACGCTGCTGACCGCGCTGCCGGAGCGGGCGCGCACCGAGATGTTGTCGAACGAGTGGTACCGCCGCGTCGCCGTGACCGCAGGCGGTCAGGAGACCTCGCTGTCGGTGTGAAACTTTCACCGGGAACCCGCAGGTCGGCAGCCGGGCGGCCGCGCGCGGGTTGACGGCCGTCCCGGGGCGTGCGATCAAGGCTCGAAACAAGGCAAGGCAGCACCCCGACCAAGCATGTTAGCGCTACCACGCGGAGACGCCGTATGAAACGCCTGGCCATCCTGCCCCTGCTGCTGATCACCTGGCTCCTCTTACCGCTCGACGAGGCGATGGCCGACACGAACGTGGCCAGGTCGGCCACGCCGTCGGCCTCGTACACCTCGCCGTGGGAGAGCGTCGCGGCGATCAACGACGGCATCGACCCGCCCAGTTCCAACGACACCGTCAACCGCCGCTGGGGCACCTGGCCGAACACCGGCAGCCAGTGGGCCGAGCTGACCTGGCCCACCGCCCAGAACATCCGATCCGCCGACGTGTACTTCTTCGACGACGGCGGCGGCGTCCGCGTACCGGCCTCCTGGAAGCTCCAGCGGTGGACCGGCAGCGCCTACGCCGACATCCCCGGCACCTACCCCACCGCGGTCAACGCCTACAACACCGTCACCTTCACGCAGGTCAGCACCACGCGGCTGCGAGTGGTCCTGCAGAGCGGCCAGGGCTCGGTCGGGCTGCTGGAGATCAGGGCGTTCTCGCCGGACTCGGGCGGCTCGACCGGCTGGAACCCGCCCGCCAACCTGGTCACCCCGCTCAACGAGGTCTGGCAGCACCAGGAGAGCACGTACCCCAACCTGTACGGCTTCCGCAACTACGGCTGGGACCAGATCATGGCCAACCGCGGCTCGATCAACTACTGCGTCCGCTGGGACTCCAGCGCCACGGTGACCGCCGCCCAGCGCGACCAGATCCACGCCGCGCTGACGCGCCAGTTCAAGAAGTGGATGGACGTCATGGTCGGCCACAACGGCTGGCCGTACGCCAGCGTGCCGGTCAAGGTGGTCGGCTGGGCCGTGCGCGACCGCGCCCAGCTCCAGTGGAATGACACCTCCGTCGACATCTACGTCAACGACATCCGCGAGAACGCGCCGCAGTGCGCCCAGGCGTGCGGCCGGTTCTTCAACCAGAGCGGCAACTACCCCAACTGCCCGGGCGGCGCCTCTCACCACTACGACATGTCGCTGTGGCTGACCGCCGGCTTCGGCGGCGGCGCGGGAGGCGACTGGGGGCAGCGGATCGGCAGCGAGTACTACATGTCCAACCTCAACGCCGACAACATCCACATCCTGCTGCACGAGATGGGCCACTCCTTCGGGCTGGACGACTTCTACGACTGGACGCCGACCGGGCAGTGCTGCTTCCTCATGAAGGCGGGCAGCGCGGCCCAGATCACCGAGTTCGACGCGTGGATGTTCCGCGACTGGTGGCGCCACCTGAAGAGCCGGTACGGTCTCTGATCGACGGGTTGCGGGGCTCGTCGTGCCATGTCGCGGCGGCGAGCCCGAGCCCTTTACGTTGTAGATTTCTATGCTGGACCGGCCGGCGGGCGCGCTCCGGCCGGTTCGGCTGTGCCGAAGCACGATAGTTGTCACTTAGGCAGGCTTTCTGTCACCGCCATCGTTGTAAGGTCGATGGTTGTTATCTTGGGTTTTCAAGCGTTCTTGCTGGTCAGCTGCTTGAAGGACTGTCAGGCAAGTAGGTGGCGGCCGCCGGTGTCTCACCTATGACGGTTCGATTCCCTGCGACGGGGGCGCGGTGGCCAGGGGCGGGATGTTCTGGACGGTTGGCCAGCCAGCGCAGCGATGGTTATCTGGGGTTCTTGGCCTCTTCCGGCAGGTCAAAGTGAGATGATCTTGCCAGCCACGTAAGGCAAGTAGGCTGGCCGCGGATTCCGCGCCGGTGGCCGGCACCAGCCTGAAGCTCATGATCGAAAGGCTGGTTCGTCTTGATCCCCAGGAGGCAAAGTGAAAGGCCGCCGCCGCGCCTGGTTCGACGCGGACGGTCGGCCTTCCGGGGATTTTCGCGATTGCTACTGGGACCCCTTCAAAGCAACATGCCTTCAAGACCGGTCCACATGCCTTACGTGCCTGACAAGATCATCGCGCTTTGACCTGCGAGAACAGGCCAACAACCCCAGATAACCATCGCGCCGCCTCGATGACCCAGGACGAGACAACCCAGCTGTAGGATCCGCATTTCGCTGTCGAAATCCGCGCCTCCGTGTCAGTTGGTTGTCGGATTCGACATGCCGAGGCGGACCGGCAGGTCAGGGGGTGTCACTCCGCGCAACCTTCACCCCGAAAGCCTAACGAGTTGTTCGTCCGGCCATGCTGCCACCGCCCTCTCACGCCTCGCGGTCGTCAGCCGAGGCTTTCAAGCGCGGCGGCGGCACGGCCGCGCTCGTCCTCGTCGCCGGTCTCGGCGGCGATCGCCAGCGCCAGCCGGTGCCGCTGCGCCGCCTCGCCGTCACGGCCCATGGTGCGCAACGCCTCACCGATCGCGTTGAGGACACTCGCCTCACCGTACCTGTGCTTGGTCGACTGGAAGATCTTGAGCGCCCGCTCCAGGTGCCACAGGGACTCGTCGAATTTCGCCTGACGGCACAGGGCGGTGCCGAGGTTGCTCAGCGCGGTCGCTTCCCCGTCACGGTGCTCGATCTCGCGGAACAGGCTCAGCGCCTCGCGCAGTTTCGCGACGGCAAGCGTGTCCTCGCCCAGCGAGCTGTAGATCTGGCCGAGGTTGGACAGGGCGATGGCCTGCCCGGCACGCTCGCCGAGCGCGGTGAAGATGTCGTGCGCGGCCAGGAAGTGCTGCGCTGCCTCGGTGTGCTCGCCGATCGACTCCTCGAGGTTGCCCAGGTTGGTCAGCGCCGCCGCCTGGCCGTAGGGGTCGTCGATCTCGCGGTAGAGCGCGATGGCCTCGCTGTGCCGGGCGGCCGAGGAGGCGAATTCGCCGAGGCGTTCCTCGATGATGCCCAGATTGGACAGCGAGCGGGCTTGGCCGTGGCGGTTGCCGATGCGCCGGCACAGCTCCAGCGCCTCGCTCAGTTCCTCGACGGCCGGAGCGTACCGGCCGAGCAGCCGCAGGATGACCCCGGTGTTGGTCCGCAGATGCGCCTCGCTTTCCGAGTCTCTCATCCCCCGCGCGGCGTCGACGGCGCCCTCGTAGATCGACAGGGCCTCGGTGCCGTGCCCCGCCTCCAGGTAGCGGTGTAACGCGGCGGCAAGGGCGACCGCCCGCTCCGGCCGTCCCTGCCTGACCGCGAACTGGCAGATCGTGCCGAACGACGCCAGCTCGCTGTCCAACCACGACAGTGCCGCGCCCGGCGAGAGGGTGACGCCGCTGGGCGTGAGGGCGAGCCCGGCGTGCCGCCAGCTCCCGCTCCACCCGGGGTAGAGGGTGTCGCTCGCCTCGACGGCGGTCCCGCAGTAGTGCTCCAGCAGCCTGTCCCTGGCCGCCTGCCGCTCGGCCTCGCTGTCCATGGCAAGGCTCATCTCGGCGGCGTACGCACGCAGAAGGTCGTGAAACCCGTAGCGCCCCAAGGCATCGCATCGCAGCAGGTGCGCCGAGGCGAGCCGGTGCAGGAGCCGAGCTGCGCCGATCTCGTCGACGTCCGACAGCGCCGCCGCGCAGGCCAGCGTGGAGTGCGGTGCCGGGTTCAGGCTCAGCAACCGGAACAGGCGCTGCGCCTCGGCGTCGAGCAGCCGGTACGAGCAGCCGAAGACGTGCCGGATCGCCGCCCCGCCGCCCGGGTCGAGCAGATCCAGCGGTCCGGCCCGGTGCAGCCGCGTCACCACGCCGCCTAGCGGCAGGTGCGCCTGCGCCCCGGCGTACTCGGCGGCCAGGCGCAGCGCCAGCGGCAGGCGGGCGCAGATGGTGGCAAGCGAGTCGACGCTGTCGGGATCAGTGCCCGCCCGCTCGCCCAGCAGCCGGCACAGCAGGTGGACGGCGTCGGTGCGGGGCAGCAGGTCCAGTTCGATGCGGTGCGCGCCGTGCAGGGCGACCAGGGTGGCCAGCCTGTCCCGGCTGGTGATCACCATGAGGGTGTCGTGCGTGCCGGGCAGCAGCGGCCGTACCTGCTCGGCCGAGGCCGCGTTGTCAAGCAGCACAAGCAGCCTGCGGCCGTCGGTCTCGGTGCGCCAGCGCGCGGCCCGTGACTGGGTGTCGGCCGGAATGTCCTGATCCGACACGCCGACGGCGGTCAGCAGGCGGCCCAGCGCCTCGTGCGGGGACAGCGCGTGTTCGGCGTCGTCGCCACGCAGGTCGAGGTGGATGCGCCCGTCGGGGAACAGCTCGCGGTTGTGGTGACCCCAGTGGACGGCGAGCGCCGTCTTGCCCACGCCCGCGGTGCCGCAGACGACCGCGATCCCCGGTGGGCGGCGGGCGTTCGCGGCGTCAAGCAGGGCCAGCTCGTCGGCGCGTCCGGTGAAGTCCGGCACCGGCGCCGGAAGCTGCCGCGGAATCCTTGGCAGACCACGCCTTGCCTGCTCCTCAAGCAGCTGCCGGTGCGCCCGTTCAAGCTCCCCGCTCGGCTCCACGCCCAGCTCCTCGGCCAGCACGAGGCGGGTGGCCTCGTACCGCTCGAAGGCGATCGTCCGCTGGCCCGTCGCCTGGTACGCGCGGATCAGCGTGGCCTGCACCGCCTCGTCGAGCGGGTTCGCCGCGCCCTGCACCGCCAGCGCGGCGATGACCTCGGCGGCGTTGCCCGCCCGCAGCATCAGGTCCCAGTAGGACAGCTGCGCGCGGCGGCGCTCAGCCTTGAGGCCCCACACCTTGGGGTGGCCTTCGAGCGCTGGCACGTCGCACAGGGGGTCGTCGTTCTCCCACAGTCGCAGCGCCTCGCGGAAGAGCGCGGCCGCTCGCGCCGGGGCGCCGTCGCTTTCGGCCTGCTGCGCGGCTGCCACCGCACGCCGGAAGCGCAGCAGGTCGAGGGCGCCCTCCGGGAGGCGCAGCAGGTAGCCGTCGCCGACGGTGGAGAGCACGCCGTCCTGGTCGCGCGGGCTGTGCCGTGGGTCGAGCAGGCGGCGCAGGTGTTTGGTGTGGGTGTGCAGCACGTTGACCGCGCTTGACGGCGGCCGTTCGCCCCACAGCGACTCGATCAGCTCCCGGCGGGTGGTCAGCCGCCCGGCGTTGAGCGCCAGGACTCCCAGCATCAGACGGCGGGCGGGTGGCCCGGCATCGACCTCGCGATCATCGTGCCACACCCGCAGGCGGCCGAGCACCTGGATGACTAGCACCGTCACAGTTTAGTGATGATGTCCAGTAAACATCCAGAGCCTGTCCAGAGGCCGGCGGTTCCCTTCGCCCAACGTCCTTCCACGAAGGGAGCACCCGTGGCCAGATGGAAAGCAGGGATCGCGAGCGTCGCTTTAGGACTGTTAGCCCTGCTCGTCCCCACCACCCCGGTAGCGGCGGAACCGGACAAGCCCGCACCGAAACCCGCCGTCGCACAGGAGTGCGGCACCGACCTCAAACAACACGCGGCGACGCTCGCCGCGACCGGGAAGTCCGGGACCGCCACCTGTATCCGCAAGCAGGCGAGGAAAGCCAACCAGAGAAAGACCGGCGCCGAGGTCGCCGCCGACATCTGCGGCGGGAGCCCCACGCTGACCCGGACGGCCGCATGCGTGATCGAGGACGGTGTCCTGCTCATCTTCACGGTGCCCAACGGGGCCGTCATCGGCTCGATACAGTTCACCGTCTCCAGCTTGACGACCCTCGACTACAGTTCGCTGCGCTGGAGCCAGTCGTGGCACTACCAGGCCAACACCGTCGCCGGCCCGGCGATCCCGGCGGTGCTCGACTCTCTCGTCTACGCCGAGCCGCAATGCCTCGCCAGCTGCACGGTGTCCAGCAGCGGGCTGGTCGGCGGGTCAGCGCTTCCGGGCCGCATCCACTCGACCACCACGCACTTCACCAGCCCGCTCAGCGGCTACACGTGGGGTGCACACGGGGGGATGAGGTACTGGTTCGCCAACTCGGCGTGGGTCAACCCGACGACAAACCCCTCGATTACGGCACCGGCCGTGCATCGCTGCGACGACGCGCTCACCGGTTACCCCTCGGGCTGCGTCTACGACTCGGTCCGCCCGGTGCACGACGTCCTTTCGTCTCGCTATCCGTCGTATGCCTATCACCTCCAGCTCGCTATCAAGCATTTCAAGATGACGGACGTCCTGACCAGGACCCAGAACCAGACCCTCATCGACAACAACTACAGAACGGCGTGCCCGCCGGGGCACCCCAAACCCACGGATCCGGGGGTCTGGTCCTGTGACGAGTACCCCTTCAAGTCCACCTACAACGGCGCGTACTCCCAGCCCTACGGCCGAAACATCTTCATCCTCAACATCAACGGGAACAGTTTTAGCTGCCGCGCGTCGTGGCTGCAGGTCCGCGCCCCCAACGACTCAGGCGGCTACAGCGTCTGCATGATTCCCTTGGCGGAGAACACTCTCGGCGGATCCGACCTGGGCGCCTTCTACTACAAGTCCCGGGTCCTGGACGGGGACCAGTTCCAGGTCCGCGTCATCTGACCAAGATCGGACAACTTGCCTGGCAATACACCGCTCCACCGGCTGCGGGAGCGCGACTTGCCAGGCAAGCCGCACGATCACGCCAGCCACTGCTCCCAGCGTGTGCTCGTCCTACCAGCGGCCGCGCATCTGTAAGGTGCGGTGGCCGTCCGAGATGTCGATGGCCCATCGGGGAGGTCGCCGCCGTCGTTCTCGGTTTTCGTTTCATGTTGATCTCCTGAAGTCGATCTCGTCCATGGCATGTGGCCGGCCTGGTCAACCACCTCCTCCCGCGCTCCCTCACTAAGGATTTTGTCTTTGAATCCGGGAAATGGGCACGTGATGCCCACTTGAGGCGAAACGTCCGGGACTACGAGCGATTGAGCGGTGATGCCCTCAGGTCAGGAGTCCCAGGGTTTCAGGCGTTTCCCAGGCCGTCAGCTGCCGCTCGGGGTCGGTTTCCTCCTGCGCGCACTGGTTGATCAGCCCGGTGAGGGCTCCATCGTTTGCTGCCCAGCTCATCGATCGTCACGGTGAGCTGTTCGGCGTGCCGGACGGGGCGGCCCAGATTGCCGGCAGTAGGCGACAGGCACGAACAGATCGCGGGTGCCGGGGACGTGTCCGGGCAGGAGCTGGTGGTAGATGCCGCGCCAGAGGTCTTCGAAGCCGACGGCTGCCGAGCAGGCGTTCACAAGAATTGTGACAAGAAGCTTGCGGATTGTGACCTTAGTGACAAGTACGATGCCTCGCTGGTGTCAACCAGCGTGCCTCATCGGACCGGTCTGCCCTGCTCAGAGGGCTCTCCGGTGACAACTATCGTGCTTTGGCACAGTTCGGCGCCACCTCGGTGTTCCTCTTCGAGGTCAGCCCGTCAGGTGACGCTGCACCACCGGCGCCAGGTCGCGGACCAGGCTCTCGGCATCCGCGTCGGCCATCGGCGGCAGTTCGAGCACGTAGCGGGTCAGGGCCAGCCCCAGCAGCTGCGTGCTGACCAGCCCGGCCCGGCGTGCGGCGTCGTCCGCCTCCGTCACCCGGGCCACGAACGCGACGATCTGCCGGTCGAAGACCTCGCGCATGCGCTCGGCGGCCATGGGGTTGGTGGCGGCCGAGCGCAGCAGCAGGATCAGCACGTCGTCCGCCAGGCCGCCCTCCCAGCGGGCCAGGAAGTGCCGGACGAGCAGCTCGCCGAGCCGGTCCGCCGGCGGCGTGGGCACCTGGTCCAGCCGCAGGTCCACGTCCACGGCGGCGCCGAACAGCCCGGCCTTGCTGCCGTAGTAACGCATGACCATCGACGGGTCGACGCCGACCTGCGCGGCGACGGCCCGGATCGTCATGGCCTCGTAGCCCCGCTCGATGAGCAGCTTCCTGGCGGCCGACAGGATCGAGGTCCTGGTCGCCGCCGATCGCTCGGTGAACGCCATGACAACGAGTGTAGGCCAACACATGTGCGCACCGTGGCCCGACATTTAGCGGTAACAACCTGGTAACACCCCCTTTCTCTTCTCGTTGTGACCGCTCACACTCAAGCACCAGGAAGATGTGACCGGTCACATCTGCGCCCGTGAAGGAGCGCCATGAGGAGGAGAAATGCTTGGTCCGCGGCTCTGGCGGCAGCAATCGTGAGCAGCGTGCTGCCCGCGGTTCCCGCCGCCGCCGCGCCGTCCCAGCTCGTCGTGGACCTCGCCACCCAGACCGGCCCGCTGCGCTACGGCGCGACCGGCTTCCTGTACGGGCTCGGCGACGAGGGCATCCCGAACGAGACCATGCTCGCCGCGCTCAAGCCCCAGGTCACCGCCCAGAAGGCGCCTGACGGCCTGCAGCACCCGAACGGCGACGCGCTCAGGGTCGCCCCGATGTTCAAGCGGGCGGGCGGCCGCGAGATCCAGATCTACATGCAGGACATCTACAAGCAGTGGCCGTACGAGAACCTCGGCATCGCCGACTACCTGGCCAAGGTGGACACGATGACGCGGAAGGTCGTCGCCGACCCGTACCGCACCTCGTACGTGTACGTCCCGTTCAACGAGCCCGACCAGATCTGGTACGCCGGGAACCTGACCGGCTTCCTCAACGACTACAGGACCGTCTTCCAGAAGATCCGCTCGATCGACCCCGGCGCCCGCATCGCCGGCCCGAACTTCGCCTCCTACCGCTCGGCCGACCTGCGCGCCTTCCTGCGCTTCGCCCGTGACAACAACGTGCTGCCCGACGTGACGACCTGGCACGAGCTGGGCGACGACTTCTTCACGAGCTGGCACGAGCACTACGCCGACTACCGGGCGATCGAGACGAGCCTGGGCGTCTCGGCGCGGCCCATCTCGATCAACGAGTACGGCCGGTTCTCCGGCGACCTGGGCGTGCCGGGCAACCTGGTGCAGTTCGTGGCCAGGTTCGAGAACAGCAAGGTCGACGGCTGCCTGGCGTACTGGACGACGGCCGGCGGGCTCAACGACCTGGTGACCAGGAACAACCAGGCGACCGGCGGCTGGTGGCTGTACAAGTGGTACGGCGAGCTGACCGGCACGACGGTCGCCGTCACCCCGCCCGCGCCCGGCGGCTCGCTGCAGGGCCTGGCGGCGTACGACCCGGCCAAGAAGCAGGCCCGGGCGATCTTCGGCGGCAACAACCCGGCGAGCGGCGCCTACGACACGGACGTCGTGGTCAAGGGCATCCCGTCCGCTCTGGGCACGACGGTCCACGCGACCGTCTGGGGCGTCGACAGCACCGGGCTCAACCCCTCCCCCGGCCCGTACCGGGTGAGCGAGGGCGACTTCACCGCCTCCGGCGGGCAGATCACGATCCCGCTGACCGGGCTGAAGGGCACGTCGGCGTACCAGGTGATCGTCACCCCGGACAAAGACCGCTCCCCCGCGGGCTCGGCGCAGCGCTACGAGGCCGAGTACGCCGCCCTGGCCGGCTCCGCCCGTGTCACCTACGGCGCGAACACCGGCTATTCCGGGACGTATTTCTCCGAGGGATACGGAGCCAGCACCACCGCCAGCACCAGGTTCGTGGTGACCGCCCCGAACGACGGCTACTACAACGTCGCCCTGCGCTACTCGGCGGGCCCGTACAACGGCGCGCCGGCCACCCGCTCGGTCCGGCTGCGCCTCAACGGCTCCGGCCTCACGGACGTGACGCTGCCCGGCACCGCCGACTGGAACACCTGGAACACGGTCACCACCAAGGTCTTCCTGACGGCCGGGATCAACCGCGTCGACGTCAACGCCTACGCCGCCGACGACCGGGACGCGGTCAACGTCGACTACATCGACGTCGCTGCGACCACCGGAACCATCACCTCCTACCAGGCCGAATCCCCCGCCAACACGCTGAGCGGCGCCGCCAGGGCCGGCTCCAACACGGCGGCGTCGGGCGGCGCGTACGTCGGCTTCGTCGGCGCCGGCGCGGCCAACACGCTGCGCTTCAACAACGTCACCGTCCCGGCGGCCGGCCGTTACCGCATGATCGTCACCTACGCCAACGGCGAGCTGGGCGAGGGCGCCACCAACTACAACTCCAACATCGTCGACCGCTACGCCGAGGTCTCCGTCAACGGCGGCCCGGTGACCAGGCATTATTTCCGTAACACACTGGGCTGGTCGAACTTCCGCACCACCGTCGTGGACGTCGTCCTGGCCGCGGGCGCGAACACGATCACGTTCGGCAACCCCTCCGCCGGCTACGCGCCCGACATCGACCTCATCCAGATCGCCGCACCGCTCGGCTGACCACGCGAAAAGTAAGAGGAGCAGCAGTTTTGAACCCAACGAACACCAGCGTGGTCTGGGGCCATGAACGCCTGCGGGTCGTGCTGGACGTCTCACCCGACGGCCCGGTCGGCGTCCGGTCGCTGTCCGCGGGCGGCCTCTCCGCACCCCGGCCCCGGGCGACGCAGCCGCTGGTGGAGCTGCTGCTCCCCGGCGCGGGGCGGGCCCGCTCCGCGCATCGTTTCTCCCAGACGGCCGCCGGGCGCGGCCTGGCGTACCGGGGCTGCGAGCAGGCCAGGGACGGCGACTGGCACGTCCTGCGGATGGACCTGCACGACGCGGCGAGCGGGCTGGACGCCGAGGTGTTCCTCCGCTCGGCCGACGGGGTGACCGCGTTTCAGGTCTGGACGCGGGTGACCAACCGCGGCGACCAGCCGGCGCTGCTGTTGGCTGTCACGTCGTTCGCCGCCTGCTTCGCCGGCGGCGCGGTCGACTCCACGGACGTGCTGCGGGCCGACAGCGAATGGCTCGGCGAGAGCCGCTGGACCCGCGAGCCGCTGCGCGCGGCCGGCGTGCCCGACCTGAACCTGCGGTTGCACGCGCAGGACGGCCGCGGCGTGCTCGGGGTGGTCAGCACGGGCACCTGGTCCACCGGCAGCCACCTGCCCACGGGCGGGCTGGTCGACCGGGACGGCGGGCAGGCGTGGCTGTGGCAGATCGAGCACAACGGTCCCTGGCGGTGGGAGGTGGGTGAACGGCTCGACGGCGCCTACGTCGCGCTGCTCGGCCCGAACGACCTGGACCACCAGTGGCAGCAGCCGCTGGCGCCGGGCGAGTCGTTCACGACGGTGCCGGTGTCGGTGGCGGTGTCCGGCGACGGTCTTGAGGGCGCCGCGGCGGAGCTCACGGCGCACCGGCGGGCGATCGTCCGGCCGCATCCCGACCGGGAGCGGCTGCCGGTGGTGTTCAACGACTACATGAACACGCTCATGGGCGACCCGACCACGGCCAAGCTGCTGCCCCTCATCGAGGCCGCCGCGTCCGCGGGGGCCGAGGTGTTCTGCGTCGACGCCGGCTGGTACGACGACGGCGGAGCCTGGTGGGACAGCGTCGGCGAGTGGCAGCCGTCGCAGTCCCGGTTCCCGCGCGGCATCGAGGAGGTCCTCGGGCACATCCGCGCGCTCGGCATGGTGCCGGGGCTGTGGCTGGAGCCGGAGGTGATCGGCGTCCGCAGCCCCATGGCCGACAAGCTGCCGCCCGAGGCGTTCCTGCAGCGCGGCGGCGTACGGCTGACCGAGCACGGCCGCCACCACCTCGACCTGCGCCACCCCCGCGCGGTCGCGCACCTGGACCAGGTCGTGGACCGGCTGGTGGAGGAGCTGGGCGTCGGCTACTTCAAGCTCGACTACAACATCGACCCGGGCGTCGGCACCGACCTGGACGCCGGCAGCGCCGGCGCGGGGCTGCTGGCGCACAACCGCGCGCACCTGGCGTGGCTGGACGGCGTACTGGCCCGCCATCCGGAGCTGATCCTGGAGAACTGCGCGTCCGGAGCCATGCGCATGGACTACGCGATGTTGTCCAGGATGCACCTGCAGTCCACCAGCGACCAGCAGGACCCGCGCCTGTACCCGCCGGTCGCGGTGGCGGCGCCCCTGTCGGTGCTGCCGGAGCAGTCGGCGAGCTGGGCCTACCCGCAACCGGACATGTCCGACGAGGAGATCGCCTTCACCCTGTGCACCGGCATGCTGGGCCGGCTGTACCTGTCCGGGCGCCTGGACGGGATGTCGGCCGCGCAGCTCGACGCGGTGCGCGACGCCGTGCGCGTGCACCGGGAGATGCGCGCCGGCCTGGCGCGGGCCACGCCGCTGTGGCCGCTCGGCCTGCCGCGCTGGGACGACCCGTGGCTCGCGCTCGCCCTGCGCGCCGGCGACCACACCTACCTCGGGGTGTGGCGGCGGCCCGGCGCCGAGCCCTCCGTCCGGCTGGCGCTGCCGCACCTGGCCGGCCGCCCCGTCGAGATCGACGTCCGCTACCCCCGGCACCTGCCGTCCTGGGAGCGCGCCTGGGATCCCGTCACCGGGGCGCTGACGCTCACGACCGGCGACGGCGCGCCGTTCTCCGCCCGCATCTTCCACCTCCGACCCACGCACTGAACACCCCCCAATGAGATCAGGCCGAAAGAGATCAGCATGAACAACAGATGGACAGCAGTCGCCGGTGTGGCGGCGCTCGCGCTCGGGCTCACCGCCTGCAGCGACCCCTCCGTCCAGACCGCGGAGGCCCCTGCCGGCACGGCCGCCGCCGCGGCCTGGCCCGACCCCCAGGCCAAGCTGGACGGCGTCAAGCTGACGATCTGGGCCGCCCAGAACAGCAACACCGTGCCCAAGAAGGTCATCGAGGGCTTCCAGCAGGCGACCGGCGCCACGGTGGAGGTCGTCACCATCCCCGACCCGTACGAGCAGGGCGTGCAGACCAAGGTCGCCACCGGCGACAAGCCCGACCTGGCGTTCTGGCAGCCCACCGCGTCGATGCTGACCGCGATCAACGCCAAGGCGAACCTCCAGCCGCTGAACGACGCGCCGTGGCTGGCGCAGCTGGCGCCCGACCTGCGCGACATCACCGGCCTCCTGGACGGCGCCCGGTACGCCGCGCTGATCACCAGCCCGGCCGTCGAGGGCGTCTACTACAACAAGGAGGTCTTCGCCGCCAACAAGATCACCGAGACGCCGAAGAACTTCGGCGAGATGGTGGAGCTGGGGCGCAAGCTCAAGGCCGAGGGCGTCACGCCGTTCTTCGAGATGGCCGGCGACAAGTGGGCCACGCAGTGGTGGGTGCAGGTGCAGCTGGCCGACGCCGCCAAGGACGGCCTGTGGGAGCGGGTCAACACCGGCAAGGAGAAGTTCGAGGACAAGACCATCCTGGACGCGATCAAGACGTACAAGTCGCTGATCGACGAGGGGCTGTTCAACACCGACATCAAGACCGCCAAGTTCGAGGATCAGGGCGCGGCGCTGCTGTCCGGCAAGGCCGCCATGGTGGTGCAGGTCAACTCGTTCTTCGGGCAGCTGCAGGCCACGGCCGACACCGCGACGCTGAACAAGAAGATCGGGTTCTTCCCGATCTCGCCGTCGGGCAACGTCGGCACGTTCATCCCCGACCAGTCCAACGCGCTGGTGGCGTTCAAGACCGGTGACGCCAAGCGGGAGGCCGCGGCGCGGCAGCTGCTGGCGTACTGGATGGGGCCCGCGTACAAGGACTTCATCACCGACCGCGACACCGTCTCGCTGCAGCCGTCGGTGCCCAGCCCGGAGGGCGTGCCGCAGGCGCTGCTCGACGTGCACGCCTCGCTGCCGGCGGCGGTCGGGTCGATGCAGGCGCTCGCGGTCGCCAACCCGGACCTGTACCTGAACCTGGCCGACATGATCAACGGGACGTTGACGCCGGAGAAGGTCGCCGCGGCCACGCAGGAGCAGTTCGCGCAGCTCGCCAAGGCGGCCGGAGCGCCCGGATTCCAGGGGTAATCACATGCTCACGACGGCGCGGGCGACCGCTCCGCGCAGTGTGGCGACGCGGGGCCGGCCGGCGATCCGGCGGCGGACCCATCCGATGTGGTTCATGGCGCCCGCGTTCGCCATCCTGCTGGTGTTCTTCTTCCTGCCGACGTTGTTCAACTTCGTCTACGCCTTCACCGACTGGTCGGGTTTCAAGAGCGGGATCCGGCCGGTCGGCCTGGACAACTTCACCGACCTCGCCTCGAACGGCACGCTGTTCCGGTCGCTGCGGGTCACGGTGGTGTACGCGGTGCTGGTCGCGATCTTCCAGAACGCGTTCGGCTTCGGCCTGGCCGTGCTGCTCGAACGCGACACCGTGCTCAACCGGATCGCCCGGGTGTTCTTCCTCATCCCGGTGCTGATGTCCGCGCTGGCCGTCGGCTACATCTTCCAGGCCCTGCTCAAGCCGGCCGGCAGCCTGAACCGGCTGCTGGGGACGGATTTCGCGTGGCTGGGCGACACGACGTGGACGATCGTCGTGGTGGCGCTGATCCACGCGTGGAAGTGGATGGGGCTGTCGATGCTCATCTACCTGGCCGGGCTGAAGACCATCCCGGAGGACATCATCGAGGCGGCCCGGATCGACGGGGCGTCGCGGTGGCGGACGTTCTGGACGGTCCGGTTCCCGCTGCTGGCGCCGGCGATCACGTTCAACGTGGCGACGGCGCTGCTGGGGTCGATGAACGGCTTCGACATCGCCCAGGCCACGACGGGCGGCGGCCCGGCCCGCACGACGGAGATCCTCAACATCTTCATCTACCGCACGTTCGGCCAGGGCCTGTTCGCGCAGGCCACGACGATGAGCCTGGTGCTGTTCCTGCTGGTGGCCCTCATGGCGTTCCCCGTCATCTACGTCCTGCGCAAGCGGGAGGAGGTCCTGTGAGCGTGAGCGACGCGCGGCTGTGGCGGTGGCTGCAGCCCGTGGTCACCCCCGTCCTGGTGCTCGTCGCCATCGGCGTCCCGCTGTGGCTGGTGCTGGTGACGGCCGGCAAGTCGCGCGGCGAGGCGCTGAACCCCGATCTGTCGCCGCCCTCCGAGTGGCACCTGCTGGACAACCTGCGCCAGGTGTGGGTGGAAGGCGAGGTGCTGCCGGCGTCGCTGGGCAGCCTGCTCGTGGTCGTGCCCGCCGTGCTCGGGGTGCTGCTGTTCGGGTCGATGGCCGCCTGGATCCTGGCCCGCCGCGCCACCCGGCTCAACGCGGTGCTGTACGCGCTGGCGATCAGCGGCATCGTGCTGCCGCCCGCGGTGGTGACCGTGGTGCTGCTGCTGCGCCAGCTCGGCCTGGCCGGCACCGCGGTCGGGATGATCGGCGTGTACATGGGCATCTACATGTCCACGGTGATCTTCTTCGTCACCGGGTTCGTGCGGACGATCCCGTCCTCGCTGGAGGAGGCGGCGCAGATGGACGGGGCCGGTCCGATGAAGGTGTTCTGGCTGGTGGTGCTGCCGCTGCTGCGGCCGGTGCTGGCCACGGCGACGATCCTGGTCTGCCTGTACGTGTGGAACGACGTCTTCTACGCCTTCTTCGTCATCGGCGGCCGGGTGGACACGCTGCCGCTGAACCTCTTCCGGGTGGCGAGCGCGGGCCTCTACCTGAACAACTGGCACCTCATCTTCGCGTACGTGGTGCTGATGAGCCTGCCGCTGATCGCGGTCTTCGCGGTCGCCCAGCGGAAGATCATCTCGGGGATCACCAGCGGTGCCGTCAAATAGCGACGGCACCGCCCGCTCGCCCCGCGCCAGCATCGTGTACGGCTTGCGCCCGCCGCCGGGTCGGTGGGCTCGGCGGTGATGTCGCCCAGGTCCGCCACGGCGACCGGGCCGCGCTTGTCGGCGATCACGTCGCCACGATCGAGGCGGGCCGGCAGCGCCCGCCCGCCGGTCTCGTCGCCGCCTCCGCCGCGCAGCGCCCAGAACAGGTCGGGGTTGGAGTCCGCGGTCACCCTGGCCGGCTCGCCGCCGGCGGTGACCACGTCGAAGGCCCGCACGCCGTCGGCGGCGAAGCCGTGCTTGCGGCCGAACCAGCTCATCCCGCCGCCGAGGGTGTAGCCGGTCACGCTCACGACGGGACTGCTGCCGGCCAGCCCGGTCAGCCCGTGCGGCCCGGCCGCTGACCGCGGCCGCCACGTCGCCGGCGCCCTCGGCCTGGACGACAGCGGCCACCTGTTGCTCCACCGACAGGTTCCATGCCTTGGACGCCTGCTCGAAGCCGTCCTCGCCGGGCAGCAGGACGGCGCCCTTGACGGTGCTTCGCAGGCCGGTGTTCGTCATTTCATGCTCCTCTCGAGATCCACCGCTATGACGGACGGGCGGGGAAAAGGTGACCGGCAGGACCGGGAAACCGGCGTGATGTGGCTCACACCTCGCCGGCGCCGGCCGGTCGCCCCGCGGGAAAACCCGTATTTCACTAAGTGCGCATTTGAACCGAGGGCGATTTCCTCATTACTCCACGCCACATTCGAAGCCCGATATTGGGTTCTCCCTTTTTCCACCGCATCTGGAAAGATCGACGTCAAAGAAGGGAGGCCCGAGGTGGCTTTGGCAAATGCCGGCGTACGCCGGTTACTGGCAGACACAGGGCAGCCGCGTGAATGGGTGTCGCTCCGTACGGACCTCGTCACGGCGCTGCTCGGGGTGTGGTTCGGCGTCGGGCTGATGATCGATGCCTGGGCGCACACCAACCTCGACGCGAAGCTGGAGACGTTCTTCACGCCGTGGCACGCGGCCTTCTACTCCGGATTCGCGGCCGTTTCCAGCTGGATCATCTGGCAGGTGTGGCGGAACGTGCGCGCCGGCCGGCAGGGCCTGGCGGCGGTGCCCATGGGCTACCTGGCCGGGCTCGTCGCGATTCCCGCATTCGCGGCGTTCGGTTTCGCCGACATGATGTGGCACACCTTCCTCGGCATCGAGCGGACCATCGACATCCTGTTCAGCCCGTCGCATCTGGGCCTGATCACGACGATGCTGCTCATCATCACCACGCCGGTCCGCTCCGTGTGGAACGCCCACGACATGGGCGCGCGGCCGTCGCTCGGCAGGCTGCTGCCGGCGCTGATCGGGCTCGCGTTCGCCACCACGCTGGTGTCGTTGTTCCTGTCGTACGGCGACGCCCTGCAGTGGCGCGCCGTGCGCATCGTGGAGGCCTTCTCCAACCTGGACGACCCGGGCGCCGACCGGCTGGCCACCACGCTCGCCCTCACCAACATCGTCCTGCTCGCCCCGGTGCTGCTGCTGGTGCGGCGGTGGCGGCTGCCGTTCGGGAGCGTGAGCGTCATGTACGCGGTCGCGGTGCTCATGCCGGGCGCGCAGACGGCGTTCGAGAACCTGTCGATCCTGCTGGCCATCGTGGCCGCGGGCGTCGTCAGCGATCTGCTGATCCAGTGGCTGCGGCCGTCGGGCGCGCGGCGGTCGGCCTACTGGGCGTTCGCCGGGCTGTCGGCCTTCGCCACGTGGTCGCTGTACATCGGGGTCGCCTCGGCGACGGGCGGCGGGCTGCCCGGCGTGACGGAGCTGTGGACGGGAGCGCCGATCGTGGCGGGGTTGCTCGGGCTGGCACTCGGGGCGCTGTTCCTGCCCAACGCGGTCACCCCGGCCGCCGCCGAAGCCTCGCCGGTCGTGGTCACCCCGGCCGGCGCGACCGTTCCGGCCGGCGCGAGCGCCCCGGTGGAAGCGGCCGGCGCGGTGCCGGATCCGGTCGACGCCGACAAGGCATGATCAGGCGGCTTCTCTGCCTGGTCGTAGCCCTCGTGCCGGTTCTGGTGTGCGCCGCCCCGGCGGCGGCGCACAACGTCTCGGCCGGGGCGGATCTGCGGATCGCCCAGACGATCGCGGGCACGGAGCTCACGGTGGTCGTCAAGGGGACGACGCGCGTTCCCGGGCCGCTGCGGATCGGGGTCATCGCCTACCAGCCGGTCACCGGCCTGCCGGTCGAGCTGGAGGTGCGGTCGGTCGAGGACGGGCGCGCGGTCACGGGCGTGGCGCGGGCGGCGGCGCGCGACCCGGAGTACGTGGAGCTCAAGGTGGAGCGGACCGGGCCGCACGAGCTCACACTGCGGGCCGGGAACGAGGTGGCCGTGGTGCCGTTCCGCGTTCTCGTGGAGCGCGGGTCCGGGGCGGAGTTCCTGATCTACGGCGGGTTCTTCCTGGCGGGGCTGCTGCTGGTGGGCGGGCTGCTCACCGGGGCGCTGGCCCGGCCGGGCCGCGCCGTGCTGCTGGGCGGTGGCGCCGCCGCCGGGCTGACGATGGCCGTCATGGTCATCGTGTTCGAGCCGATGCTGCCCGCGGGACCGCCTGACGGCGCGGCGCCCGTGGTGACGGCGCAGGCGGGCGGGCGGCCGTTCGTCCAGGCGCGGATGGAGACGGTTCCGGCGCGGCCGGCCGCGGGAGAGGAGTTCACCTTGCGGGTCGATCTCGTCGACGGGTCCACCGGGCGGCCCGTGGACGACCTCGCGCTCCATCATGAGGCGCTCGCCCACGTGGTCGTCACCAGCGAGGACGGGCGCCATTTCCGGCACGTGCATCCGCTGCGCACCGCGCCGGGGCGGCTGGAGGTCAGGCTGCGGGCGGACCGGGCCGGTGCGTACATCGCCCACGCCGAGCTGGAGCGGGAGGACTCCGGAGGGCAGCTTCTCACCGGGCGGTTCAGCGTCGAGGGCAAGGGGCCGGAAGGCCCGGAAAGCGGCCCGGAAAGCGGCTCGGTCTCCGGCGTCGGCGCGCGGCCGCGGTCGCAGCCCGCCGTTCCGGTGGCGGGCCGGCCGGCGACGATCGAGCTCGACGCCTCGGGAAGCGTACGGCCGTGGCTGGGCATGAGCGGTCATCTGATCGTCCGCAGCCAGGACGGCGCCTTCCTGGGCCACGTGCACGAGATGGGCTCGGGCGGGCCGCGGCTGCGGTTCACGTTCAGCTTCCCGCGGGCCGGACGGTATCTCGCCTGGGCCCAGTACGCCCTCGGCGACCGGATCGTGACGGTGCCGTTCACCGTCGACGTGACTGCGCCGGAGGGCACCCGGTGAGGCGGATCGTGATCGCCGTCGTCCTCGTCGTCGCGGCTGTGGTGATCTTCATCGTGGGCCGCGGGCTGGGGTCCGAGCCGCTCCGGGCCACCAGCACGGGCGCCCGCTACGCCGTCACCGTCGTCATCGGCAAGCCGGCGACCGGCCGTGTCTCCGTGGAGGTGCAGGTGACCTCGGGCGACCCGGACACCGTGGCCCTGTCGGCGGTGATGACCGGCATGGGGCACTCCACGCCGGAGATCGCCGCGCGGGAGGCCGCGCCCGGCCGTTTCGTGGCCGAGGGCGAGCTGTTCCCGATGACCGGGGCCTGGGAGGTGTCGATCCGGCTGGGCGGGCCCGCGGGCGAGGAAGTGCTCGTCGTCAACGCGCTGATCACCTGACGGCACGCTTCGCAAAACCCTGAAATGTGCCGGACAGCTCACCACCCAGTACTAACGTGCCCTTTCATGACATATGGCCCTCATCAGCCACAGTTCAACGCCCCGCATCCCCCGCCCGTGGTGATCGACGTCGGCGGGGACGCCAAGGTGAAGGCGCTGATCGGCGGCTCGGTCGCCGGTGTCATCGGGGTCATGACGCTCTACTGGTCGATCACCGGACAGGTCACGGGCGGCTCGGGCGGCTCGGTGGTCGGCGTGGTCTTCGCGCTGGTCTTCCTGTCCATCGGCCTGCTGCCGATCATCGCCTGGCGCCGGCTGAACCGGCCGCGCCGGCTGGTCTTCGACGCCTTCGGCGTGCGCTGGGACGATCCGCAGGGCAAGCCGTGGGCGGTCCCGTGGGCCGAGCTGTCCGGGGTGGGCATCTCGCGCACCAAGCAGCGCCGCGTCCAGCCGGCCGACTACATCCTGCGCAAGATCATGGTCCGCCTCGACCTCTTCCCCGCCGACCCGGGCTTCCGGGCGCGTCACCCGGGCATGGAGCACCTGTGGGAGTTCCACACGGTCAAGAACGGCTACCGGCTGCCGCTCGGCTCGAACCCGAAGTACATCCCGGTCATCGAGGAGGCGATGGGGCGCTTCCGCCCGGCGGCGTACCTGGGCATCAAGGACGAGGGCTTCATCGTCGGGCTGGTCTGATCGGCGATCATCGCTTTCGGTAGATTCTCCGTGACGGCTCGGCCCGCCTGACCGGAGGAGCTTCGTGACCATTCCTGAGCTGACCGACGTGCACGCGGCGTGGCTGCCGCCGGAGGCGTTCCGGGCGATCGGCGCACGCCGTGCCCTCGTGCGCGGCGACGGCACGCTCGCCGAGACCGTGCACGCCGAGGTCGCGCGCGCCTGCGAGCGGTACGGCGGCAGCGTGCGGCGGACCGGCGACGGCCCGTCCGACCTTGTGCTGGCGCTCTCGGCGGCCGAGGCGCTGCCGGCCGTGGCGGCGGCGATCAGGGACGAGGCGGGGCCGGCCGGCGCTGAGGGTTACGTGCTGGCCCGCCGCGACGGCGTCACGGTCGTGCTCGCCGACGATCCGGCCGGCCTGCTCTACGGCCTGTTCCACGTGGTACGGCTGGGCGAGCCGGCGTTCGGCGCCGATCGGCCGGTGGAGCGGCACCGGCCCGCGACGCGGCGGCGCATGCTCGACCACTGGGACAACATCGACGTGCATCCGGTCATGGGCCAGGTCGAGCGCGGCTACGCGGGCGGGTCGATCTTCTGGCGGGACGGCGTCCTGCGCGCGGATCTGACGCGGGTGCGGGCGTACGGGCGGCTGCTGGCCGCCTGCGGGATCAACGCGGTCGCGATCAACAACGTGAACGTGCACGCCGCCGAGGCCCGCCTGCTGACCGACCGGCTCGGCGAGGTCGCCGCGATCGCCGCCGAGCTGCGACCGTACGGGATCCGCGTGCACCTGTCGGTCACCTTCGCCTCCCCCGTCGCGCTCGGCGGGCTGCCGACCGCCGACCCGCTCGACGAGGACGTGCGGCGGTGGTGGGCGACGGCCACGGAGCGGGTGTACGCCACGATCCCCGACTTCGGGGGATATGTGGTGAAGGCGGACTCGGAGGGGCAGCCGGGGCCGTTCGCGTACGAGCGCACCCACGCCGACGGCGCCAACCTGCTCGCCGACGCCCTGGCCCCGCACGGCGGTGTCGTGCACTGGCGGGCCTTCGTCTACAACCACCGGCAGGACTGGCGCGACAGGTCGACCGACCGCGCCCGCGCCGCCCATGACCACTTCGCCCCGCTCGACGGGCGCTTCCGCGACAACGCGATCCTGCAGGTGAAGTACGGCCCGATGGACTTCCAGCCGCGCGAGCCGGTGTCGCCGGTGATCGCGGCCATGCCGGGCACCCGCCTGGCGGTGGAGTTCCAGGTGACGCAGGAGTACACCGGTCAGCAGAAACACGTGTGCTACCTGGCCCCGTTGTGGAGCGAGGTGCTCCGGTTCGGCCCGTGGGGGGCGGACGGGCCCGCCGTGGCGGACGTGGCGGCCGGCGGCGGCCTCGTCGCGGTCTCCAACGTCGGCGACGACCCGTTCTGGACGGGGCATCCGCTCGCCCAGGCCAACCTGTACGCCTTCGGCCGCCTCGCCTGGGACCCGCGCCTGGACCCGGCGGCCGTCCTCGACGAGTGGATCGGCCTCACCTTCGCCCCGGCCGCCGAGCCGCTGCGGCGCACGCTGCACGCGATGATGGACGGCTCCTGGCGTACCTATGAGAGCTACACGGCGCCGCTGGGCGTGGGCTTCATGGTCCGGTCCGGGCACCACTACGGCCCCGACGTGGACGGCTACGAGTACACGCCGTGGGGGACGTACCACTTCGCCGATCGGGACGGCGTCGGCGTGGACCGCACCCGCGCCTCCGGCACGGGTTTCACCGGCCAGTACCCGCAGCCGTGGTCGGACGTCTACGAGTCCCCCGGCCGGTGCCCCGACGAGCTGTTGCTGTTCTTCCATCACGTGCCGTACGGGCACAAGCTGCACAGCGGCTCGACCGTCATCCAGCACATCTACGACACCCACTTCGCCGGCGCCGAGCAGGTGGCCGAGATGCGGACGCGCTGGGACAAGCTTGACGGCTCCGGGCTGGTGGAGCCGGCGCTGTACGCCCGGGTGAGGGAGCTGCTCGGCGAGCAGCTCCGCTGCGCCGAGGAGTGGCGCGACCAGATCAACGCCTACTTCTCCCGCAAGTCGGGGATGCCCGACGCGCACGGCCGGCGCATCCCCTGACTGCGCCTGATCACCGAGCTCCCCTGGGAGGGCTCAGGCGGTGAACTCCTCCTGGACCTCGGCGATCACCGGGCGGCTGTTCCACAGCAGGGCCGCCGCGAACGCCGAGGCCAGGAGCGCCGGCAGCAGCTCGGTGGCCACCAGCGTGGCGCCGCCCGCGACGACCAGCAGGGAGGCGTTGGCCAGGGTGGCCTTGGGGTGGCGCGTGAGGACGTACGAGGCCAGCCGGGCCACGTCCACCGCCCGGAACTCGAACAGGGACGTGATCACCAACGCGTTGGCCACCCACAACATCGCCGCCGCCGCGACGAGCACCAGCAGGACCGCCCACCACCCGGGCACGCCGGCGGCGGCGAAGTTCGCCAGGTTCGTGCCGACGACGGCGACCACCGCCAGCCACGGCACCCAGATCTTCAGCACCCCGCGCACGTTGGCCCTGTAGCCGCGCCAGAACGCCGCCGCCGGATGGAGGTCCGCGAGGTCCCTGCTGCGATGACGCAGCGCGTAGAGGGCGGCGGACAGCGCCGGGCCGAGCGGCAGCGCGCACGCGGCCGCCAGCGGCACGTTGCTCGCGTCGCGTCCGAGCAGGGTCAGCGCGACCAGGCCGGGCGCGGCCGTGACCAGGAACAGGCCCTCGACCACCAGCAGGCTGTAGATCAGCGCGGCGGCGCGCGAGAGCGGACCCGCGCCGAAGCGCCGTCCGGCCGTCGCCTCACTCATCGAATCTCCTCCTCCCGGCCGGGCGGCCGCCTGCCGTCCCGCCTGCTGTCCCACCACGGCGGCGTCCCGCCGATCAGCCGTGTTCCTTCTTGAACCGCTCGTAGGCGGTGGTGACCAGGTTCATGTAGGAGGTCATGTTCTTGGCCTCCAGCTCCTTGACGTAGGCGTCCCACTCGCTCAGGTCGCGCTCGCCGAGGATGAACTTGAGCGTGTTCTGGGTGACGTGGTCCTTCAGCGGCGTCTCCCACAGCGAGGCCTGCTCGCGCTCCTCGTCGGTGAACGGGCGCGGCGGCTCGACCGGCCAGGGCTTCCTGGCGTTCATCACCTTCTGGAACTCCAGCTCCTCCTCGGAGAAGGTGGACTGCAGCAGCTTGGTGGTGCCGCCGTAGGTGAACACGCCGTTGTGGAAACCGAAGTCCTTCTGCAGGTGCTTGGGCACGCCGGGGTTGAGCCCGACGAAGTCGACATCCTTGGCGAGCTTGTAGGCGCCGGCGGCGTCCTTGGTGAAGGTGGTGCCCTCGACGCCCCACTTGGCGAACTCCTGGCCCTGGTCGGAGTAGTAGAGCCAGTCGATGAACTGCATCATGGCGACGAAGTTCTTGTTCTCCAGGGCCTTCTTGGAGATCATGACGCCGTTCTCGGTGCGGGGGGCGATCTTGTACTCCCCGATCGGGCCCATGGGCACCGGGATCTTGACGATCTTGGCGCCTTGGACGGTCTTCTCCAGCGTCGCCCGGTGGTCGTTGACGATCGTCTGCGCGTTGGCGCTCATGACGAAGGACTTGCCTGAGTTGAACTTCTGCTTGGCCTGCTCGTCCTGCTGCGTGAAGCTCTCCGGGTCGAGCAGCTTCTCGTCCACCAGCTTGCGCAGATACTCGATCATCTGCTTGTACTGCGGCATGGCGCCGGTGTAGGCGAACTTCCCGGCGGCGGAGTCCCAGGTCGCGTGCTGGTACTCCCAGCCGCCCTTGGTGCCGTACGCCTGGGCGACGATCTTGAGCAGGTTGCCGCCCGGCGTGGGGACGCCCCACCGGTCGGTCATGGGGTAGTTGTCGGGGTACTCCTTCTTCATCGCCTTGAGCACGGTGTACAGCTCGTCCCAGGTCTTCGGGACCTCCAGGCCGAGCTTCTCCAGGATGTCGGTCCTGATCACCAGGGAGTAGTCGACCCAGATCTCCTCGTGGAGGCCGGGCAGCAGATAGAAGCGGCCGTCGGACTGCCGGAGCGTGTTCAGCTCGGGCTCCATCCGCCACTTGGCGACCCTGTCCTTGAAGTTCGGCATCAGGTCCATGTAGTCGCTGACCGGCAGGATGGCGCCGGAGGACACGAACGCCTCCTCGGCCGGGTGGTAGGTCTTCGGGATGATGAGCGGAGCCTGACCGGAGCCCACCAGCAGGCCGCGCTTCTTCTCGTAGTCGCTGAGCGGCACCGCCACGGGCTTGAGCGTGACGTTGGTCCGCTTGGTCAGCTCTTGCCAGAACAGCCAGTCGTTCTTGAGCGGATAGAACGGGTGGTTGTTGTAGAGCACGTCGAACGAGACCGGCTCGGTGGCCTTGAACTGCTGGCCGGCGGCGTAGCCGGCCATCGCGCCCGCCTTGTTCGCGGACACGTCGGCGGCCTTCTTCGGGGCTTCGTCCTCGCCGCAGCCGGCGAGCACCAGCGTGAACGCGCCCAGGCCGACGATCGCCTGGCGTCGTGAGATTTCGCGCATTGGGGGATTCCTTTGCCGTGGGGGTGGGAGGCGCTAGCCCTTGACCGCGCCGAGCATGACTCCGGAGACGAAGTACCTCTGGACGAAGGGGTAGACCGCGAGAATGGGAAGGACGGTGAGCATGATCGTCACCGCCTGGATGTTGGAGGCGGCCTGCCCCACCTCGGAGAGCGCCGCGCCGGCGGACTCGGCTCCGGTGGCTCCCGCGATGAGGTTGCGCAGGTAGATGGTCACGGGGAACAACTCCTGCTCGTTCAGGTAGAGGAACGCCGTGAACCACGAGTTCCAGAACGAGACCGCGTAGAACAGCACCATCGTGGCGATGACCGCCTTCGACAGCGGCAGCACCACCCGCCACAGGATGCCGTAGGTGTTCAGGCCGTCGATGGCGGCGGCCTCCTCCAGCTCGCCCGGCAGGCCCTCGAAGAACGCCTTCATGACCAGGAGGTTGAAGACGCTGATGGCGTTGGGCAGGACGATGGCCCAGATGGAGTTCGTCAGCCCGAGGCTGTTGACGAGCACGTACTGGGGGATCAGGCCGCCGGAGAAGATCATGGTGAAGACGGCCACCCAGATCAGCGCCGTGCGGCCCTTGAGGTGCTTCTTGGACAGCACGTACGCGTAGCAGGTCGTCATCACCATCGCGATGACCGTGGCGACGACGGTGTAGACCACGGTGTTGCGGTAGTTCGTCCAGAACATCGGGTCGGAGACCACGATGCGGTAGGTCGTGAGGTTGAACCCGCGCGGGATGAGGTTGACCTGCCCGGTGATGATGTAGCGCTCTTCGCTGAACGAGCGCGCGATGATGTTGACGAAGGGATACAGCGTCACGATCACGACGCCGGTCAGGATGACGGCGTTGATCCCTTGGAAGACGCGGTAGCCACGGCTCTTGGCGATCGTCACCACAGGCCAGTCCCTACTGTGCGACGGGAGATCAGGTTCGCCGACACGATCAGCACGATCCCGATCAGCGCCTCGAACAGGCCGATCGCGGCGGCGTAGCTCAGGTTGCTGGACTCCACGCCCATGCGGTACAGGTATGTGGAGATCACGTCGGCGGTCGGATAGGTCAGCGGGTTGTACAGCAGCAGGACCTTCTCGAAGCCCGTGGCCATGAACGTGCCGATGTTGAGGATCAGCAGCGTGATCGCCGTCGGGCGGATGCCCGGCAGGGTGACGTGCCAGATCTGCCGCCACCGGTTGGCGCCGTCGATCCGGGCCGCGTCGTAGAGCTGCTCGTCGATGGTGGTCAGCGCGGCCAGGTAGAGGATGGTCCCCCAGCCGACCGTCTGCCAGACCTCCGACGAGACGAAGATCGTGCGGAACCACTCCGGTTTCTGCATGAACGGGGTGGCCTCACCGCCGAGCGCCTTCACCATCTGGTTCACCGGCCCGTCGATGGCCAGCATCTGCATGACGAGGGCGGCCACGATGACCATCGACAGGAAATGCGGCAGGTAGGACACCGACTGCAGGAACCGCTTGATGCGACGGCTGCGCACCTCGTTGAGCAGCAGCGCCAGCGCGATGGGCAGCGGGAAGCAGAACAGCAGGGTCAGCCCGCCGAGGACGAGCGTGTTGGTGAACACGTTCCAGAACATCGGGTCGTTCAGGAACAGCTTCACGTACCGCAGGCCCACCCAGGACTCGCCGAAGATGCTGCCGCCGGGCTCGAACCGCCGGAAGGCGATCACGTTGCCGATCATCGGGGCGTACCGGAAGATCAGGAAGAACAGCAGCGGCAGGACGGCCAGCGAGTACAGCTGCCAGTCGCGGCGGAGCGCGTGCCGCCACGTGCCGGGGCGAGCCCGCCTGCGCCGTCCGGGGTCCGGCCGGTCGGGGCCCGTGACCCGCGGCGGATCGTCCAGGGTCGTGCTCATCCCGCTCGTGTTCATGGCCTCACTCCGTGAGGCCGGCTCGGTCGCCATACGCCGCCGCCTTCTCCCCCGCTATGGGTGTGACGCCGGCCGTCGCCAGCAGTTTCCTGTCGTGCCCGACCTGGCGCTCGGCGCCGGTCAGGCGCAACCGCACGGCCGCGGCCGTCTCCGCGCTGGAGCGGCCGAACCGCAGCTCGACGTCGCCGGGCTCGACGACGCGCCGGCCGCGTACTCCGGTGAACGACGTGACGTCGGCCGGGACCGTGAACGACACGCGCGCGGCCTGCCCGGCCTCCAGCGGGACGCGGGCGTAGCCGGCCAGCCGCACCACCGGCCGGGTCGTCTGCGCCACCGGGTCGTGCAGGTACAGCTGCACGACCTCGGTGCCGGGCCGCGGCCCGGTGTTGCGTACCGTGATCTCGACGGTCGTCTCGCCGCCGACCGGCCATTCGGCCGGCCCGCGGACGCCGGCGTCGCTCCACTCGAAGGTGGTGTAGCTCAGCCCGTGCCCGAACGGGAACGCGGGCGCCGGATCCACCGACGACACCTCCGAGCTGCGGCCCAGCGGCGGCGACAGGTACGTCGACGGGAGCCCGCCGGCGTCGCGCGGCACGCTGACCGGCAGCCGCCCGGACGGGTTGACCGCGCCGGTGAGCACCTCGGCGAGGGCCTGGCCGCCGCGCTGGCCGGGGAAGAAGCCGCAGACGACGCCCGCGGCGGCGCCGGCCGCCTCGCCCAGCGCGTACGGGCGGCCGGCGAGCAGCACCAGCACGACGGGTGTGCCGGTGGCGAGCACGGCCTGGACGAGCTCGGCCTGCACGCCCGGCAGGTTCAGGTCGGTGGCGTCGCAGCCCTCGCCGGAGGTGCCGCGCCCGAACAGGCCCGCGCGGTCGCCGACGGCGAGCACGCACACGTCGGCGCCGGCCGCCGCGGCGGCCGCGGCGGCGATGCCGGAGGTGTCGTCGCCGGTGATGTCGCAGCCCGGCACGTACGCGAGGTCCGGGACCAGCGCGGCGAGCGCCTCGCGCAGCGACGGGATCTCCACGCCGAGCCCGTGCTCGGGATGCGGGCCCACGTGCGCCGGGAAGGTGTAGCAGCCGAGCATCGCCATCGGGTCGTCGGCGACCGGCCCGACCAGGGCGACGCGCCGGCCGGCGGCCAGCGGCAGGACGCCGCCGGTGTTGCGGAGCAGCACGATGGACTGGCGGGCCAGGCGCAGCGCGATGTCCTGGCCGGTCTCGTCGTCGAGGCGGAGCCTTTCCACGTCCTCGGGAAGGGGCCGCCAGCCGGGGTCGAGGAGGCCGAGTTCGGCCTTCTGCGCCAGCACGCGGCGCAGGGCTCGGTCGATGAGGGCCTCGTCGACCTCTCCGGCCTTCACCGCGTCGATCAGCGGGGCGCCGAAGGTGTCAATGGTCGGCAGCTCGACGTCGATCCCGGCTCGCAGCGCCAGCCCGGCCGCGTCCCCCGCCTCCGCGGCGACGCCGTGCAGACGCTGCAGGAACCGGACGGCGAAGTAGTCGGAGACCACCGTCCCGGTGAATCCCCATTCCTCGCGCAGCAGCCCGGTCAGCAGGCGCTCGTCGGCGCCCGCGGGAAGGCCGTCGATCTCGGCGTAGGAGTTCATCACCGATCGGGGGCCGCCCAGGCGCAGCGCCATCTCGAACGGCGGCAGCACGATGTCGGCCAGCTCCCTGGGGCCCATCTCGACGGGCGCGTGGTTGCGGCCGCCCCGGGAGGCGGAGTAGCCGGCGAAGTGCTTGAGCGTGGCGACGATCCCGGCGCCCTCGATGCCGCGCACGTACGCCGCGCCGACGGTCCCGACCAGGTACGGGTCCTCGGCGATGGTCTCCTCGGTGCGGCCCCAGCGGTAGTCCCTGGTCACGTCGAGAACGGGGGCGAGGCCCTGGTGGACGCCGGCGGCGCGCAGCGACCGGCCGATCTGACCGGCCATCTCCTCGACCAGCTCGGGGTCGAAGGCCGCGCCCCAGCTCAGCGGCGCCGGGTAGACGGTCGCCCCCCAGGCGGCGAACCCGGTCAGGCACTCCTCGTGGACCTGGGCCGGGATGCCGAACCTGCTGGCGGCCACGATCTCCGCCTGGGACGCGGCGAGCGAGCGGGCGCCGGCGACGGGATCGACCGGCGCGGTCCCGAACGGGCGGGTCAGCTGGCCCAGCCCGTTGCCGATGACGGTGTTCCACTCCACGCCCGTCATCTCGCTCTGGTGCGGCGCGACGCCTCCCCCTGAGGCGTCGGCGCCGACCCAGACGCCGACGAGCTGGGCGACCTTCTCCTCCAGCGTCATGAGCGGGACGAGCGCCGCGGCTCGTTCGGCGGGTGACAGCCGGGTGTCCTGCCACGGCGGGCTCTCCCCGGTCGCGGTGGACGTGTCGATGGGTACCTGACCCCTCATGCCATCCTTTCGGCCGATGACGGCGTCGTCCCACGGTGTTCAGCGGGAAAGCGTCACGCTGGGGGACACCGAAAACTTTCGAGAAGATCCGTTAATATTGCGGCAACTTAGGGGTCGTCAATGAATCGTGTCAAGAGGCTGGCGGCCTGCTATGTTGCTGACCTGGTTGCTGTCCTCGTCGATGGCATTAGCGCGGGTCACGGCGTCGATAGGATTCCCCTATGGCGACAAATTGCCGGAAAGTTTCGGAAACAAAAAGAGGAGACGCGGCTGACAAGTTGCCGATCAGCCGGCGTCTCCCATGTGGCGATCCGCTGGGGATCCATCCGGCGAGCCGGACGCCGGCGACTCCGTGGCGATCGGGAGGGTGAGTCGCCGGCCGGCCTGCACGCTCGTGAAGGCCCGCGGCATCCGCACCGCGCTCAGGCCGTCGGGCCCGCGTGGTCGAGGCCTCGTCCATGCGCACCGACGGCCGGCCGACCGCGCTCGTCCGTTGACGCCTTTCCTCGCTCCTCTTACGTTGAGGGAACGTTCCGGGTGACGTCGATCACTCCTGGCCCAGGGTGAGGTGCACGGCCATGTCCCTTGACGAAGCGACGACCCGGTTCCTGCTGCAGATGGGCGAGGCCGGCGCCAAGCCGCTGCACGAGATGAGTCCCGAGGAGGCGCGCGTCACGTTCGGCGCGCTGCGCGACCTGTACGGCGAGGGGCCCGCGATGGCCCGCGTCGAGGAGGCCGTGATCGCGGCCGAGGACGGAGGCTCGTTCGGAGCCCGGATCCTGATCCCGGCCGAGCCGCCGCGCGGCGTGATCGTGTACTACCACGGCGGGGGCTGGGTCCTCGGCGCCCTCGACGAGTTCGACACGCTGGGACGGCAGCTGGCCCAGCGGACGAGCTGCGCGGTGGTCCTGGTCGACTACCGGCTGGCGCCCGAGCACCGCTACCCGGTCGCGGCCCGCGACGCGTACACCGCGCTGCTGTGGACGGCCGGCGCCTTCCCCGGCCTGCCGATCGTCGTGGCGGGCGACAGCGCCGGCGGCAACCTGTCGGCCGTCGTGTCCCGGCGCGCCCGCGACGAGGGCGGCCCCGCGATCGCGCTGCAGGTCCTCATCTACCCGGCGACGGACTGCGACCTGGACGGCGCCTGCTACAGCGACCCGGAGAACCAGCTCCTGCTCACCCGCGACGCCATGGCCTGGTTCTGGGACCACTACGCGCCCGACCCGGCCGCGCGGACGCATCCGGACGCCTCCCCGCTGCGGGCCGCGGACCTGTCGGGCCTGCCGCCCGCGGTCGTCCTGACCGCCGAGTACGACATCCTGCGGGACGAGGGCGAGGCGTACGCCGAGCGGTTACGCCAGGCCGGGGTGCCCGTCGAGCTGCGGCGGTTCGAGGGCCAGATGCACGTCTTCTTCACGATGGTGAACGTGCTGCCGGGCAGCGCCGCGGGGCTGGACTTCGTGGCCGGAGCGGTCCGGAGGAGCCTGGGATAAGGGTCGACAATCGCCGGCCGGCGGGTCGCTGTCATCGGCACGGGCTCCTCCGGCAAGGGCGCCTGTCCCTGCGGCGCAAGTGGCAGGCCGGGCCGCGCACGTACCTGGGGACGCCTGGGTGGCGCACGTCAACGAGGTCGCCGGGTACACGCTCTTCCCGCGGGCGGACTCGTGGTACATGGGCGCGAACATTCCCGGCAAACCCCGGGTGTTCATGCCGTACGTCGGCGGTGTGGGGGTCTACCGGGAGAAATGCGGCCAGGTGGCGGCGGACGGCTACGAGGGCTTCCTGCTCTCGGCCTGATCCGCCGCCGACCGGCAGCACTGCGAAGGGTCAGCCGCAGTGCTCGAAGGGGCTGGTGTAGGTGGCCGTGCCGGCCTTGCCGCCCCACTTGACGCACTTGTCCTGCGCGGAGGCGCGTACCGGTCCCGCGTAGTAGGTGAAGTTGCCGCTGTCGGTCACCCGCGGCTTCTTCTCGACCTCGAGGAAGGCGCTGACGGCGCTGGCCTTGCCGAGCGACGTCTTCTTGATCGTGGTCACGCAGTTGGCGCCGCTGGTGGAGTTGTACATCAGGTAGGCGGTGCCCGCCGTGCCCAGCGCGGCCTGGTCGATCACCTTGAAGCCGCTGCCGCACACCTTCTCGGGCGTGTGCGGGTTGGGGGTGCCGCCACCACCGCCGCCGCCGGTGACGTACTGCATGTACTTGGTCCAGTTCCAGTGCGGTCCCGGGTCGGTGTGGTCGGTCCCGGGGACGACGTTGTGGCCGACGATGTTGGTGCGGGTCTTGGGGATGCCGTACCGGTCGGCGATGTTGCGGGTCAGCGCGGCCGAGGATCGGTACATCGCGTCGGTGAACCACGTCGCGTTGTTCACGAAGCCCTCGTGCTCGATGCCGACCGAGCGCCTGTTGTAGCTGCCGGCGTGGAAGGCCCGGTTCTTCTCCCTGACCATCTGGGTGATGGCGCCGTCCGCGGAGCGGATGACGTAGTGGGAGGAGGACGGGTTCGCCCGGGGACCGTTCTGGAACCAGGAGATCGTCCCGGCGTACGAGCCCTGCGTCACGTGGATGACGATCTTGTCGATCTTGTCGCTGGTGGGGCGGTTGGAGACCGCGTAGTTGCTGCTGTGCGCCGCGACCCAGGTGGCGCCGGGGTAGTCGGTGTTCGCCGCGAGCGTCTGGTTGGGCGCGTTCAGGTCCTTGGCCTTCTCGTACGGCCCGCGCTCCGGCTCGACCGCCCGCGCCGGCACCGTGACGGTCTCGCCGTCCGGGGTGGTGGCGCGCACGCCCTGCGCCATCAGGTCGTAGACCGAGTCGGCGTACAGGCGGGCCACGTCGGGCGAGGAGGCGTTGCCGTACTTGGCGACCGCCTGGTACCACTTCGCCGGGTCCTTGCGGTCCGCGGCGGTCACCCCGGCGCCGTCGGCGAGGGCGCGCAGCACGGCGGCGCCGCCGGCGATGTTGGCCGCGTCGTCGCTCTTCAGCTTCGCGACGTCCTCGCCGGTGATCTTGGACGCCTGCTCCAGCGTGCGCGTCTTGGGGTTGCTGACCAGGTGCATCACGCCGTACCCGCCGCTCATGCTGGGCTCGCCGTCGTGCCCGTCCAGGTGGGTCTCGGCGTACGCGAGCGTCACCAGCAGATCGCGGGGCACCTCGTACTTGGCGGCCGCGCCGGCGAACGCGTCGGCCATGGGATCGGCGGCCACGGTCGCCTGTCCCTGGCCCATGAGCAGCGGAAGGGGCATCAGCGCGCCGGCCAGCAGCACGGCTGATCGGCGGAGTCGGGGGTGCACAGATTTCTCCTCGGGAGGTTGAAACGCGAAACGTGGAGCGGCCGCCGGTCACAGGAGGGGGACGGCGGCCGCTCCGGCTTTGAGGGTCAGCCGCAGTGCTCGAAGGGGCTGGTGTAGGTGGCCGTGCCGGCCTTGCCGCCCCACTTGACGCACTTGCCCGACGCCGCGGAGGCGCGTACCGGTCCCGCGTAGTAGGTGAAGTTGCCGCTGTCGGTCACCCGCGACTTCTTCTCGACCTCGAGGAAGGCGCTGACGGCGCTGGCCTTGCCGAGCGACGTCTTCTTGATCGTGGTCACGCAGTTGGCGCCGCTGGTGGAGTTGTACAGCAGGTAGGCGGTGCCCGCCGTGCCCAGCGCGGCCTGGTCGATCACCTTGAAGCCGCTGCCGCACACCTTCTCGGGCGTGTGCGGGTTGGTCCCGCCGCCACCGCCGCCGCACTTGTTCTTCGAGGTCAGCGTCTGCGTGGGGTAGCCGAAGGTGGCCCCGTTGAAGGCGGCCTTGCGGATGTTGCCCGGGTATCCGTTGCCCTGCCGGACCTCGTAGTGCAGGTGCGGGCTCATCCCGCTGTTGCTGGGCTTGGTGGTCTTGCCGACCGTCCCGATCCTCTGCCCCTGCGAGACGCGGGCGCCCGCGACGACGTCGCGGCGGTTCAGGTGCGCGTAGAACGTCTGCCAGCCGCCACCGTGGTCGATCTTGACCAGGTTGCCGAAGCCGTTCACGGAGCCCTGGTGGGCGGAGATGACCACGGTGCCGGCCGCGGCCGCGACGACGGTGTCGCCGAGGTCGGCGCCGGCCGTGCTGCCCCGGTTGAAGTCGATCTCGTACGACCGGTGGGCGCTGCTGTTGCTGGAGTTGCCGGTCCAGCGCTGGTCGCACGGGAAGGGGAGCTGGAAGCGCGGCGCCGCCAGGGTCGAGACCGGCGGCACGTCGACGGTGTTCGGGGGGTCGTCCGGGTGCGCCGTCGGAGACGGCGTGGGAGTGGCCGTCACCGACGGAGATGGCGTCGGAGCGGCCTTGCCCACGATCGGTCCCGCCGAGGCGACCTGGCCTGACATCAACCCGGCCAGCAGAACAAAACCCACCGTAAGTACCCCTCTGGGTCTCATACGGATCCTTTCGTGATCTTACGAAGCGCTCTTGCTGGGGACCCAGATTGGGAGTACGGCATACAGAGAACATCCAAAATCGGTATAAAGGCTCAGCCGGCTTCAACGACGACCCAACGAATTGCCGCAACCGCGCAAGCTGAGGAGTAGGTGCGTTCGTAGTGGTTGACCTGCCGAATTTCGGCATTCTCGGGCCCTTGGTGGTCAGGACGCCGGAACATGCCGTCCGCGTCGCCGGCAAGAAGCCGCGGCTGTTATTGGCCTCGCTGCTTCTTGAGGCGAACCAGGTGGTCGCCTCGGACGTGCTCATCGAGGTCCTGTGGCCGGTGAATCCCCCGTCGTCCGCGGTGGCGAACCTGCGGACGTACGTGAGCGCCCTGCGCGGCGCCGTGGGCGAGGCCGGGGCCAGGATCGTGGCCCAGCCCTCGGGGTACGCGGTCGAGCTGCGGACCGAGCAGCTCGACACGCTGCTGTTCGAGGACCTGGTGGCCAGGGCGCGGGCGGCGGGGCGTACCGAGGAGGCGGCCGGGCACC
Source organism: Nonomuraea sp. NPDC049480 (assembly GCF_044465905.1). NCBI lineage: Bacteria > Bacillati > Actinomycetota > Actinomycetes > Streptosporangiales > Streptosporangiaceae > Nonomuraea > Nonomuraea sp. NPDC049480. Next base: position 42,749 of record NZ_JBITMD010000034.1, on the reverse strand, counting down.
TGCGCAGGGCGCTGGCGCTGTGGCGCGGCAACCCCCTGGGGGACCTGCCGGGCAGCCCGGTGTGGGACGGGCGGCTGCGCTCGCTCGCCCAGGCGCGGCTCGGGGCCGCCGAGGAACTGGTGGCGACGAAGCTGGCCCGCGAGGAGTACACGGCGGCGATCGACGACCTGCGCGAGCTGATCGGGGAACACCCCTACCGTGAGGATCTGTGGCAGCGGCTGATCCTCGCGCTGCACCGGAGCGGCAGGCGGGCGGAGGCTCTGCACGCGTACACGACGGTCCGGCGGCAACTGGTGGACGAGCTCGGCATCGAGCCGGGCCAGGACCTGCGCGACGCCCACGCCGCCGTCCTCTCCGACGACCTCCCCCCGCAGCCGATGGAGCAGGCCGCCACCCCCTCCGGCGTGGGGGCGCCCGCCGCCGGTGCCGGGGCGCCCGTCGCCGGGCCGGGCGCGCCTTCGGCGGACCCGCCCGTCGCGCACGGCATGCCGGTGCCGCATCAGCTGCCCGCCGACGTGCCGGACTTCACCGGACGGGCCGAGGCGGTCGCCGCCCTCACGAGGGCCCTGTCTCCCGAGAAGCGTGGAGCGGACGGCCCGCCGTCGATCGCCGTGGTCGTGGGACCGCCCGGGGTCGGCAAGTCGGCGCTGGCCGTGCACTGCGCGCACGCCGTACGCGCCGCCTACCCCGAGGGACAGCTGCACCTGTGCCTGGGCGGCACCGACCGGACCCCGGCCGACCCCGGCGACCTGCTGGCCCAGGCCCTGCGGGCGCTGGGGGTCGCCGAAGCGGCCCTGCCCGCCTCGGTGCACGAGCGGGCCGCGCTGTACCGCTCCCTTCTCGCCGAGCGCCCCATGCTCGTCTTCCTCGACGACGCCGCCGACACCGCCCAGGTGCGGCCCCTGCTGCCCGGCAGCGGCTGCGCGGTGCTCGTGACCAGCCGCCGCCGCATCACCGAGTTACCCGGGGCGCTGCTGCTGGAGCTGGACGTACTGACGCCGGCGGAGGGCGAGGAGCTGCTGGGCAGGATCGCCGGCGCCGGCCGGGTGGCCGGAGAGCGGGAGGCCGCGCTGGCGATCCTGGACGCGTGCGGCCACCTGCCGCTCGCCGTCCGCGTCGCCGGCGCCCGCCTGGCCGGACGGCCCGGCTGGTCGCTGCGCGAGCTCCAGCGTCGGCTGGCGGACGAGACCACCAGGCTCGACGAGCTGCGCGCCGGCGACCTGGAGGTACGCGCCTCTGTCGACCTCAGCTACCACCGCCTGCCCGGCGACGCGGCCCAGGCCTTCCGCACGCTGGCCCTGCTCGGCCCGGCGTCCGTGCCCGGCTGGGTGGCCGACGCCGTGCTCGACCGGCACCGCGCGGACGCCGTCGTGGACACGCTGGTGGACGTGAGCCTGCTCCGCCAGGTCGGGACCGATCCACTCGGCCAGCCCCGCTACCGCCTCCACGACCTGGTCCGCTGCACCGCCAAGGAGAAGGGCGGCGGCGAGGCCGAGCGGCAGGCGCTGACCCGGGTGCTCGGCGGCTGGATGAGCGCCGCCGAGCACGCCACGACCCGCCTGCCGACCACGCTGTTCAGCATGACGTCGGAGGCGGCGCCCCGCTGGGGCCTGGAGCGGGAGACGCTCGGCCGCATGACCGCGGACCCGCTGTCGTGGTTCGTCGCCGAGCGTGAGTCGCTGGTGGAGGCGGTGCGGCTGGCCGCCCGCATGGGACTGGCGCAGTCGGCGTGGGGGCTGGCCGCGACGCTCGTCCCGTACTTCGATCTGCACTGCCGCCTCGACGACTGGCAGCTCACCCACCGTCTCGCGCTCGACAGCGCCCAGGCGGCCGGCGACCGCCGCGGCGAGGCGGCCATGCTGCGCGGCCTCGGTCAGGTCTGCCTCTACCAGGACCGCTACGCCGAGGCCGACGAGATGCTGCGCCGCGCCCGGGTGATCTTCCGCGAACTCGGCGACGCCCGCGGCGAGGCGATCTCGATCTGCGGGCTGGGAGCGGTCAACCAGTTCTCCGGCCGGCATCTGCGGGCGCTGGGCTATTTCCGGCACGCCCTGGCCATGTTCCTGGCGGACGGCGACCCGAGCGGCGAGGCGTACGCGCGGCAGGCCATCGGCCGGGTGTACCTGTCGCTGCAGGACCTGCGCCAGGCCTCCCGGTGGCTCGGCGAGGCGCTGCGGCTGGCCGGTGAGCTCGGCGACTCCCACCGCGAGGGGTGCGTGTCCATGCAGCTCGGCCGGCTGCACGACCTGGCGGCCGAGTCCGACGAGGCGATGCGCTTCCAGGGACGGGCGCTGGACATCTTCGAGACGCTCGGCGACCGGCACTGCGGCGCGTACGCCCTGCAGAACCTGGGCGGGCTGCTCGCCGCGCGGGGCGACCGCTCACACGGCTCCGCCGAGCTGCAGCGCTCGCTGGTGATCTTCCAGCAGCTCGGCGACCGGAGCGGCGAGGCCGACACGTTCCAGACGCTCGGCGAGGTGTATCGCTCGTCCGGGCGCGCCGCGCTGGCCTCGCACTACCTCCACCGTGCCGTCGAGCTGCGCAAGCAACTGCGCGATGACGCTGAGGACCGGCGGCTCAGCGCGTCATCGTCATGACGATCGGCCGGTGGCCGGCCGTGACCGTTACATTCGACCTTGACGAACGGTAACGGGTCGCCGATGGATCGACATCGCCGACGTCCCGGCGTCAGGCCTGGCGCCACTCCGCGACGGTCCCCGCCTCGTGCACCGTGAGGTCGGGGGCCGCCTCCAGCGCCTTCTCCTCTCCCCCGGGCGTGTACGTGACGATCAGCCGCAGCGGCCGCCAGGTCGTGTTGTACGTGGAGTGGTAGGCGCCCATCGGGATGTGCACGGTGTCACCCTCCCTGATCGTGAACTCCTGGCCGTCGTCCACCATCTGCCGCCCCTCCCCCGAGATCACGTAGATGATCTCCTCGGCGTTGGGATGGTTGTGGCGGGCGTGTCCCTTGCCGGGGTTGACGATGACCTCGCCCAGCGTGCTGGCCGCCCCCGGGATGGCCGACGGCGTGACGAACCATTTGATGAATCCCCAGTCGAAGGACATCGTGGGCACGGTGTCGGGGCTGACGTGCATGGCGCTCTCCTCAGAGACTGAGTGACTTGAAGGCTCGGACCTGCTCGGTGATGGCGCGCTCGGTCGGCAGCCGTTCGACGGACGAGGCGCCGAAGAAGCCGGCGACGCCCTTGGTGCGCGACAGGACGTAGGCGGCGTCCTCGGGCTCGGCGATCGGGCCGCCGTGGCAGAGCACGAGCACGTCGGGCCGTACGGCGGCGGCCGCGTCGCGCATCGCCTGGACGCGCTCGGCCGCCTCGTCCAGGGTCAGAGCCGTGCCGGCGCCGATGCTGCCCTTGGTGGTCAGCCCGACGTGCGGCACCAGCACGTCGGCACCGGCCTCGGTCATGGCCCGCGCCTGGTCCTCGTCGAAGACGTAGGGGGCGGTGACGAGATCACGCTCGCGGGCCAGCCGGATCATCTCGATCTCCAGGTCGTAGCCCATGCCGGTCTCCTCCAGGTTCTGCCGGAAGGTCCCGTCGTACAGGCCCACAGTCGGGAAGTTCTGCACGCCCGCGAACCCCATGGCCTTGAGCTGGTCGAGGAAGTACGGCATGACGCGGAACGGGTCGGTGCCGCACACCCCGGCGAGCACGGGCGTGTCGCGGACGACCGGCAGCACCTCGGCGGCCATCTCGACGACGATCTGGTTGGCGTCCCCGTACGGGAGCAGCCCGGCCAGCGAGCCGCGCCCGGCCATGCGGTAGCGGCCCGAGTTGTAGATGATGATCAGGTCGACGCCGCCGGCCTCAGCGCACTTGGCCGACAGGCCGGTGCCGGCGCCCGCGCCGACGATGGGCCGGCCGGCGGCGACCGTGGTGCGGAGCCTGTCGAGGACGTCCTGCCTGTTCACGAAGTACCTCCGGTGATCATGTCGTGGAGCCGGTCGGCCATGGCGCGGCCGAAGGCGGGGTCGTTGATGTGCAGGTCGAGGTCCTCCACGGCGACCGCGGAGCCGCGCAGGCCCTCTTCCATGGCCTCGAAGCAGGCGGCGTCGGCCTTCGGGTCGGCGAAGGCCGCGCCGGGCGCGTCCAGCGCGGAGACCCCCTGCCGGGGCACGAACAGGGCTGTGGGCCCGGCCGCGGCCCGCAGCTTGGCGGCCACCCGGCCGCCGAGCTCGCGCATCTCGCCGGGCGTGGTGCGCATCAGCGTGACGGTGGGGTTGTGGACGTACAGGAGCCGGTCGGCGAACGCGCCGGGCACGGTGTCGCGGGGCCCGAAGTTGACCATGTCGAGGGCGCCGGGCGCGACCACCTGCGGCACGCCGTGCGCCCCGGCCGCGGTGAGCCGCTCGGGGCCGGCCGACAGCACGCCGCCCACGAGGTCGTCGGCCAGTTCGGTGATGGTCAGGTCGAGCACCCCGGCCAGCATCCCGCCGGCCGCGAGCCCTTCGAGGGCGCGGCCGCCCGAGCCGGTCGCGTGGAAGACGAGCACCTCGTAGCCGAGCTCGGCCAGCCGCTCGCGGGCGGCGTCCACGGCCGGGGTGGTGACCCCGAACATCGACGCGCCGATCAGGGGGCGGTCCGGCCCGCCCGAGGTCTGCTCGGCCCTGGCGAGGTGGTACGCCCTGGCCATGCCGGCGGCCGCGGCGGCGGCGTTGCCAAGGATCGCCCGGGACACCCGGTTGATGCCCGCGATGTCGACCACGCTGTACATCAGCGTGACGTCCTTGGCCCCGACGTACGGCGACACGTCGCCGGCGGCCATGGTGGACACGATCAGCTTGGGCAGCCCGACGGGCAGGTCGCGCACGGCCCGGGCGGCGATCGACGAACCGCCGCTGCCGCCCAGCGCCAGGACGGCGTCCACGCGGCCGTCGGCGTTCAGCCCGGCCAGGACGGCCGCCGCGCCCTCGCCCATGGCGGTCACGGCGGCCCCGCGGTCGCCCCGCTCGCGGAGCGCCCGCACCTCGCTCCCGGCCGCCTCGGCGACCCGCTCGCTGGAGACGTCGACGAGGAAGTCGTGCTCGCCGACGCCGGCGTCGACCACGACCACGTCGCTGCCCAGCTCCACGAGCCGGTTGCGCAGCCACGCGTACTCCTCGCCCTTGGTGTCGAGAGTGCCGATCAGTACGACGGACGGCATGTCGTGTCACACCTCTCTGCTCAACGGACTTCTTCCGCCATGGTGAGCGGGTTGGCGGCGCTCGGGAACCCCGCGCGTACATACCTGCCCACCGATGGCCGGTGGCCGCCGGCCCGGGGCTCAGGGGAGGAAACCGGAGCGGCGCGCGGCGACGACGGTTTCCATGCGGGTGTGGGTGCCCAGCTTGCGCATGGCGTTGCGCAAATAGCTCTTGACCGTCTCGGGGCGGATGCCGAGGCGGGCGGCCGTCTCCGCGTTGCCGCAGCCCACGGCCACCAGCGCGAGGACGTCCAGCTCGCGCTGCGACAGCGGGTTCGGCATGACGCCAGAGACACTGCCGTCCGGGCGGGCCAGGCGGTCGCACACGTCCTGCAGGCGCTCACGGATCCCGGCGTCGGCGATCTCCCGGGTGATGACCCTGAGCTGGGCGTGGGCCTGGCGGACTGCCTCCCACTCCGCCGCGGCCGGGGTCTCGCGGGCGGCCCGGGTGATCGCCGCCGTCTCCAGCTCGGCCAGGCGGCGCTCGACCTCGCGGCGCACGGTCAGCTCGAAGCCCACCCTCGCGGCGACCTGCGTCATGGCGTCCACGACGCGGTCGCTGATGGACAAGGGCTCGCGGATGCCGCCGTACAGGACGCCGGACACCGTGCCGTCCACCGTGACGGGCACGGCGGCGATCGCGCGCAGCCCTTCCGCGATCACCGGTTTGTCGTACTCGTGGCTGATGCGGGGGTCGGCGGCGTAGTCGTCGACCGTGCCGGGCCGGGCCGTGGTGATCACGCGGCCGCCGAGGCCGTGGCCGGCGCTGACGGCGAGGCCGCGCAGCGCGCCGGTCAGGGTGCCGCTGAACGCGGTCAGCGTGACGCCGCGCCACCCGCTCCCCACCACGCCGCCGAACGCGACGGGCAGCCCGGTCGCCCGGCGCAGCCTTCCGACGGCGGTGGTGAGCGCCTCACGGTCGGCGGGCGCGTGCGGTGCGGCCATGGCACCAGCATGGACGCCGCCGGGGGCCGAGGGCCACCCCCGAACGGGGGTGGCGGCGGTCCCGCTCGCGGAGCATCCTGCATGCATGGCTGATGCACTGCTCTCGTACGCCTCCGGCGTGTCGGACGTCCCCCTGCTGGGCGAGACGATCGGGGAGAACTTCGAGCGCACCGTGGCGCGGTTCGGCGGGCACGAGGCGCTGGTGGACGTGGCGGCCGGGCGCCGCTGGACGTATGCCGAGCTGGACGCCGCCGTGAATGAGGTGGCGCTCGGCCTGCTGGCCCGCGGCATCGCCAAGGGCGACCGCGTGGGCATCTGGGCGCCCAACTGCGCCGAGTGGGTGCTCGTCCAGTACGCCACCGCCAAGATCGGCGCGATCCTGGTCAACGTCAACCCCGCCTACCGGGCCCACGAGTTGCGGTACGTGGTCGAGCAGTCGGGCATGCGGCTGCTGATCAGCGCCGTCACGCACAAGACCAGCGACTACCGGGCGATGATCGGCGAGATCGGGTTCGCGGACGCCGTCTTCATCGGCGAGCGCGGGTGGGGCGAGCTCGTCGAGAGCGGCCGTCGCGGCGATCCGGCGGCGCTGCGGGAGCGGGCGGCGGAGCTGACGTTCGACGACCCGATCAACATCCAGTACACGTCGGGCACCACCGGCTTCCCCAAAGGTGCCACGCTGTCGCACCACAACATCCTCAACAACGGCTACTTCGTCGGCGAGCTGCTCGGCTACACCGAAGCCGATCGAGTGTGCCTGCCGGTGCCGCTCTACCACTGCTTCGGCATGGTCATGGGCAATCTCGGCGCGACCTCGCACGGTTCCTGCGTCGTGCTGCCCGCGCCGGGCTTCGACCCGGAGGCGACGCTGCGGGCCGTGCAGGAGGAGCGGTGCACGTCGCTGTACGGGGTGCCGACGATGTTCATCGCCGAACTCGCCATGTCCGCGCAGTTCGACCTGTCCTCCCTGCGCACCGGCATCATGGCCGGCTCCCCCTGCCCCGTCGAGGTCATGAAGCGCGTCGTGGGCGAGATGAACATGACCGAGGTCGCCATCTGTTACGGCATGACCGAGACGTCCCCCGTGTCCACGATGACCCGCGGGGACGACGGCCTCGTCCGCCGCACCGAGACGGTGGGCCGGGTCATGCCGCACATCGAGGTGAAGATCGTCCACCCGGAGACCCGGCTGACCGTCCCTCGCGGCGAGCCCGGCGAGCTGTGCACCCGCGGCTACTCGGTCATGCTCGGCTACTGGAGCCGGCCGGAGGCCACGGCCGAGGCCATCGACGCGGCGCGCTGGATGCACACCGGCGACCTGGCCGTCATGGACGGCGACGGCTACGTCACCATCGTCGGCCGCATCAAGGACATGGTGATCCGCGGCGGCGAGAACATCTACCCGCGCGAGATCGAGGAGTTCCTGTACGGCCACCCCGACATCCGCGACGTGCAGGTGATCGGCGTGCCGGACGAGAAGTACGGCGAGGAGCTCATGGCCTGGATCGTCATGCGGCCGGGCGCCGAGCCGCTGACGGCCGAGCAGGTCAGGGAGTTCTGCGCCGGGCGGCTGGCCCACTACAAGATCCCCCGGTACGTGCACGTGGTGGACTCCTTCCCGATGACCGTCACCGGGAAGATCCGCAAGGTGGAGATGCGTGAGCAGGCCGCCCGCCTGCTCGGCAGGTAGATCGAAGGATGTACGCCCATCTCCTTCCTCAATCGAAGGATGTATGCCCGTCTCCTTCCTCAATCGAAGGATGTACGCCGATCTCCTCAGCGGGCAGGAGGCCTGACGGCCTCGGCCTTCACTAGCGTTCCCTCATGACCTCCGCCCGCAGGACGCTCCTCATCGGCCTGGCCACCTTCGTCGTGGGCCTGGCGCTCTGGCTGTCCGGACTCGACACGCAGATCTTCATCTTCACGCCGTCGAAGGCCGGCGTGGTGCTGATGGTCGTCGGCGGCCTGGAGGCGTTGTACGGGGTTTACAAGGCCGTGCGGGGCGAGGCCCCGAGGAATTAGGCGTCGTCCAGCGCGGCCAGCTCCGCCGCCGTGACCGGGCGGAACCTGCCGGTGAGGGCGATGAGCTCGTTCTCCGGCATCGCCTCGCTCGCCAGCTGCACGAGCGCCCCCTCGCCCAGCGCGAACACCCGCGTGCAGATCTCCTCCTCGCGCACCCAGACGTAGTTCGAGACCTTCCGGCACGTGCCGGAGGTGCCCATCATGCCGGTGACCTCCGGCACGGGCTCCCGGCACGCCGCTTCCACAGTGGTCGCCGCCGTCGGCCGCATGACGTACATCTCCAGCTCCGAGCCGTCGGAGTGGCGCTCGTAGACCAGCTCGATCGACGGCTGCTCCTCCGCGTACCGGTACCGCTCGGAGAGCGTCGTGAGCTCGTGGCCGGGAACGGTGGCCGCGATGAGCGGGATGCCGGAGGCGCCCAGCCGGCGCGCCTGCGCGGTCTCGTCCATCGCGCCCTGGTGGGCGCCCACGCCCATGAACGCGACGGCGACCGCCCCGGCCACGGCGGTCCGGATCGCCGTGGCCCCCGGGCCCACGAGTGCGGCGGCGACGAGGTTGCCGCTCGCCCCGACCATCATGAAGAGCGCGCTGCCCTGCCAGACGCCGAGGTCCATGACCTCGGCCGGGCTCAGGTGCCAGAAACCGGCGAGCAGGAGGACGATGTTGACGAACGGCGCCACGACCGCCACCCCGCCCCAGCGCGGCACCCCCATCGCCCAGTTCAGGACGAGGCCCGCCAGGAAGGGCGCGAAGAACATCCAGCCGTCATCGGGGTCGTGGAGCTGAAGGAACGTCTCCACCAGACCGACGACGGCGCCTGCCACCACGGCTCGGGCTAAGACATGCATGTGCGGATTGTCGCAAATGGATGCCGCGCTTTCCATCGCTTTCCAGCAACGATGAAAACCATTATCGTTGCGCGGGTTGAGTGGGACGAAGGGAGACAAGGGTGCGGGGACGAGCCGCGGTCGTGGCGCTGGCCGTGCTGTCAGCGGGGGTCCTGGCGGGGTGCGGCGGGTCGCCCGAGGCCACGGAGGACGCCGGGCTGCTCACGCTGGCGGCGCCCCGTGACCTGGTCGCGGGGGCGCAGGATCCGTACTTCACGCATCAGACGCTGCGTGTCTGGGAGCCGCTGGTGACGGTGGACGACCGGCTGCGGCCGGTTCCGGCGCTGGCCACCGGCTGGGAGAGCGCGGACGGCGGGCGGCGGTGGACGTTCACGCTGCGTGAGGGCGTGCGCTTCAGCGACGGGACGGCGCTGACCGCGGAGGCGGTGGTGGCCAACGTCCAGCGGTTCGTGCGGATCGCGCCCCGGCAGTCGGCGTTCTTCAGCCTCGACGCCGGGATGGAGGTGGCCTACGGGAAGCTCGGCGAGGTGCGGGCGGACGGCGCGAACCGGGTGACGTTCGTGCTGCGCGAGCCCGTGGCGGATCTGCCGGGGCGGCTGGCCGGGTTCTACAGCATGGTCCAGTCCCCGAAGGCGTTCACGGCCTCGGGCGACTTCGCCGGGAACCCGGTGGGCACCGGGCCGTACACGCTGGCGCGGTGGGTCAAGGGGCAGCAGGCCGAGCTGGCGGCCAACCCGCACTACCACGGTGCGGCGCCGGAGTACAAGAAGATCGTGGTCAAGGTGATCCCGGACGCCAACGCGCGGGTCGCGGCGCTGCGCGCGGGCGAGGTGGACGGGCTGATCGACAAGGGGGCGCTGCTGTCCGGGCAGGTCGCGGCCGTCGCCGCGGACAGCCGGTTCCGGGTGGTGCGCAGCCCTTCCGTGCTGACGCACTATCTCACCTTCAACGGCTCACGGAGGCCGTTCTCCGACCCGCGGCTGCGGGAGGCGGCGGAGCTGGCCGTCGACCGCGCGATGGTCGCGGGCAAGCTGCTCGCGGGGACGGCCGCGCCCGGCGCCGGGTTCCTGTCGCCCGTGTTCGGCGAACTGGCCGATCCCGGCCTCGCGGCCGCGTACGGTCCGGCGAAGGCGCGGGCGCTGGTGAGCGCGGCGGGGCGGCCGGCGGCGCCGGTCACGATCCTGATCTCGTCGGCCGAGACCGGGCAGTTCCCCTACGCCGACGTCGCCGAGGTGTTGCGGGCCGCGTTCGAGCAGGTGGGGCTGCCCGCGAAGGTGACCGTGGCGGAGGCGACGAAGGCCGTGATGGAGGCCGGTGACTACGACGTCTTCCTCAGCGCGTACAGCGTGCCGAACGGGGACGCCGACTACCTGTTCCGCCGGTTCCTGCGCTCCGACGCCGCCTGGAACGTCGAGCGCAGGCTGGGTTACCGCAGCGAGGAGTTCGACCGGCTCGTCGACCAGGCGGCGGCGGAGACCGACACGGGCCGTCGGCGGGAGCTGTACCGGCGCGTCCAGCGGGTGCTCGCGGCCGACCGGCCGATGATCGCGCTGGCCTACCAGGACAATCCCGTCGTGACGACCGCCCAGGTCGGCGGGGTGGTGCAGAATGCGGCGTATGTCGTGGATCTCGGCAAGCTGACGCCGTCGGGCTGAGGTGGCATTCCTCGCGCGGCGCGCCGCGGAGACGCTGCTCGTCCTGCTGCTGCTGTCGGTGCTGGTCTTCCTGCTGACCTCGCTGGCGCCGGGTGATCCGGCCGAGGAGATCCTGCGCCGGGGCGGGATCCAGCCGTCGGCGGCCGACGTCGCCGCCCTGCGCGCCGAGCTGGGGCTCGACCAGCCGTTGCCGGTCAGGTATGTGCGGTGGGTGGCGGACGTGGCGCGGGGCGATCTGGGGCGTTCCTATGTGGATCGGTCTCCGGTGGGCGCCGAGATCGCCGCGCGCGTGCCGGCGACGCTGCGGCTGGCCGGCACGGCGGCGCTCGTCGCGATCGGGCTGGCGCTGGCGGCCGCGCTCCGGCCGCGGGGTCTGGGCGGGCGTGCGATCACGGCCGTGACGGTGGCGGTCGCGAGCGTGCCGCCGTACATCGTCGGGATTCTGCTGATCAGCGTGGTCGCGGTGGGCCTGCGCGCCCTGCCGACCGGCGGTGACGCCGGTCCCGGAGCCGTGGTGCTGCCCGCGCTGACCCTCGGGCTGGCGGGCGCCGCCACGCTGGCCCGGCTGCTGCGGGCCGACCTGGCCGGGGCGCTGGCGCTGCCCTTCGTCCGGCTGGCCGCGGCGAAAGGGCTGAGCGCGCGGCGTGCCGTGACGGTGCACGCGCTGCGGGTGGCCGCGCCGAACGCGATCGCGGCGGCGGCCGCGGTGCTCGCCGACCTGGTGGCCGGGGCCGTGGTGGTGGAGACGCTGTTCGCCTGGCCCGGGGTGGGGCAGCTGGCGATCTCGGCGATCAGACAGCGGGATCTGCCGGTGGTGCAGGCGTACGTGCTGGTCGTCGGGGTGGCGACGGTGCTGCTGCTGGCGCTGGCGGACCTGTGCCTGGCGGCGGCCGACCCGCGGGTGCGCCGGCCGTGAGGGGCCGCGCCGTGGGCGGTCGCCGGTCCGCGGGAGGACAGGCCCCGGGAGGACAGGCCCCGGGAGGACAGGCCCCGGGAGGACAGGCCCCGGGAGGACGGGCAGGGGTCGCGTTGCTGGCCGGGGTCGTGGTGTTCTGCGGGCTGACGCCGCTGGTGTCGCCGCATGACCCGTACCTGCCGGATCCCGCGCTCGCCCTGCTGCCGCCCGGCGGACGGCACTGGCTGGGCACCGACCAGCTCGGCCGGGACCTGCTCACCAGGACGGCGGCGGCGGGCGCGGTGTCCCTGCTGATCGCGCTCGCCGTCACGGCGCTCACCACGGCGTCAGGAACGGTGGCCGGCGCCGTGGCCGGGCTGGCCGGCGGGGTGCCGGAGCGGCTGCTGCGACACGCGTCCGCGGTGGCGCTCGCGCTGCCCGGGCTCACCTTCGCCCTCGCGCTGGCGGGGGTCCTGCCGCCGGGGCCCGGCGCGGTGGTGGCCGCGCTCGTCCCGTTCGGATGGGTGAACTGCGGCCTCGTCGCGCACACGGCGACCCGGCGCGTGGCCACGTCGGACTTCGTGCTCGCCGCCCGGGCCATCGGCGCGTCGCCGTCCTACCTGCTGCGCCGCGTCATCGGCCCGCACGTCGCCGGGCCGGTGCTCACGGTCGCCACCGCCGACTTCGGCCGCACGCTGATCGCGGTCACCTCGCTGAGCTTCCTCGGCATCGGCTTGCCCCCGCCGGCGACCGACTGGGGCGGCATGGTGAGCGAGGCCGTGCCGCTGCTGGTCGCCGCGCCCCGCCTGGCGATCGTGCCCGCCGTCGCCCTGGCCGTCACCGGCGTGGCCGTCGCTCTCGTGGCCGACGCCCGCAGGCTCAGGCCCGGGTGACGCGGATCGGGAGCGTGCGCGGGCCGCGTACCTGGCCGGGCGCCCAGGTCACCGCCGACGGGTCGTCGAGGGTGAAGGCCGGGACGCGCTCCAGCCACACCTCCAGCGCCACCCGCAGCTCCATCCGCGCCAGATGCGAGCCCACGCAGCGGTGAATGCCCAGGCCGAACGCCACATGCCGGTTGACCTCACGGTCGATGACCACCTCGCCCGCCCGCTCGAACTGCGCCGGGTCGCGGTTGGCCGCCGGGAACGACAACAACACCCAGTCGTCGGCCTTCATGTCGATCCCGCGCCAGTGCATGTCCTCCTTGACCAGCCGCGCCATCGTCACCGGCGCGTACACCCTCAGGAACTCCTCCATCGCCGTCGGCAGCAACTCCGGCTCGGCCACCAGGCGCTCCCGGTCCGCCGGGGTCTTGGCCAGGTGCCACAGCGACGCGCCGATCGCGCTCCAGGTGGTGTCGATCCCGGCGATGAGCAGCAGCGCCATCGTGCCCGCCACGTGGGACGGGTCCAGCTTCCGGCCGTACAGCTCCGCGTTGATCAGGTAGGACGTGAGGTCGTCACGCGGATTGTCGACATGATCGCGGATCTGGGCCAGCAGGTAGTCGAACAGCCGCCCCATCCGCTCCATGCGCTCCTCCGGCGGCAGGTTGACGCCTTCGAGCGCGTTCTCGATGAACTCCCTGAACCGCGGCCCGTCCTCCGGCGAGAAGCCCAGCATGTCGGCGATCACCCGCACCGGGATGTGCTGGGCGTAGTCGCGGGCGGCGTCGACGACCTCCTGCCCCTCCATCCCGTCGATGAGCGTGTGGCAGAACGCCCGGGTGGCCTCCTCCCGCCGGGCCACCGCGGTCTTGGTGAACGCCGGCAGCAGCAGTTTGCGCGCGTCGTGGTGGAACGGCGGGTCGGACGAGATCGGCGGCGAGCCGCCCATCGGCGCCAGCTCGCGCGGCGGCCGGAAGTTGCTCATGATGATCGACCGCGAGGAGAAGTGCTCGGTGTCGTACGCGATCGCCGCGACGTCCTCGTACCGCGTGGGCAGCCAGCCGCCGCCGAACCGCCCGGTGTGCGCGATCGGGCAGCGCTGCCGCAGGTCGTCCTGAATGGGGTACGGATCCGCCACCCACTCGGGCTCGTGATGGGAGAAGTCGGTCGCCCAGTCCGAGACCGGCCCGGTGATGATCTCGTTGCGCGTGCCGAGGGGCACGTCCCCGGGCGATTCCCTGTAGTCCTGGATGAAGCGGTCGTCCACGGTCATCTCACGGCTCCTCGAAGTCTCCGGCACTGGGGGCTGGGGCACTGGGGGCACTGGGGGCTGGGGCGAGTGCGGTCACGATCCGGGCGAGCAGCGTGGCCCACTGCTCCTCGTCGACGGCGTGCAGGTCCGGCGTGACGAGCGCGCTGCCCATCGCGAGCAGGAGGCAGAAGTGCGCGAGGGCGTCCGGCGACAGCGCGGGGTCGAGCTCGCCGCCCGACTGCGCGACGCGTACGAGCCCCGCGATCGAGTCGGCGCGCTCGCCCACGTAGTCGCGCATCGGCCCGGCGACGTCCGCGTCGCGGCGGGAGGCGACGAGCGCCTCCACGATGAGATAGCCCTGCGGGTCGCAGCGGCGGGGCAGCCGGCGGCCGATCACCAGCAGCAGCTCCGTGACCGACCGGTCCGGTTCGGCGGCGAACAGGTCGGCCAGCAGCCGCCGCCCGTGGGCCTGCAGCGCGGCCACGAGCAGGTCGGCCTTCGAGCCGAAGTGCGCGTACAACGCGCCGTTGCTCACGCCCGCGGCCGTGGCGATGTCGGCCACGCGCGTGCCGTCGTACCCGCTCCGGGCGAAGACGTCGGCCGCCGCGCGCAGCAGCCGCGCGCGTGTCTCGGCGGCGGTCACACCGGCGATACGCCCCATATGTGAATTAAAAGTACGTTCATTTTATTCGTCAAGCCCCAGCTCCCTTGTGTCCGGCTGTCTGGCGGCCTTGGAGATGACAGTCCGTCACAGCAACTGGAATCGGACATGGAAGCGCGCCATCGAAGTTGACAGTAGCGACGTGTACGGCAGGAGGTTTGGCCCGGGAGACGAGTGACCGATGAGCAGCCGGCCCGGCCCATGCTGGCGGCGCTGAAGCCGGAGCTGACGCAGGGTCGATACAGCCAGGACGCCACCTTCCACAGCGCGATCATCAACGGGCCCGGGCACTGCGGCAAGACGTCGCTGCTCAAGCTGATCGGCAAGGAGTGCGAGCTGGACTGGCGTCGCCGCCACCCCGACCTGGCTCCCGACCCCGGAGTGTCACCGGCCGACTTTCGCGGGGACTTTCTCGGTGATCGGGTGCCGGTGATCTATGTCAGCGCCAGCACCGGCGCGACCGCTGGCATGCTGTCGCAGGCCATCGGCAAGTTCCTGCACGTTGCGAACCCCGGCCGCACGGCGACGAAGTGGACCCTCACCGATCCTGTGCTGGATGCGATCGAGGCCTGCGGCACCGAGCTGCTGCTCTTGGACGACCTGCACATGCTGGACAAGATCCGCGACGGCGGCCAGGAGACCAACGACCACATCAAGAACCTGGCCAACCACGCCGCGGTCACCATCGTCGGCGCCGGAATCCTGCTGGAGCAGGGCAACCTGTTCACCGACGGCGCCCCGCCCCGCACCCGACCGGGCAAGGCAGGCAGCGCTACGCAGGGACAGGAGCGCGGGCGGGCCGGCCAGTTCGGTTCCCGCTTCGCCGACCTGCAGCATCTGGCCCCGTTTCCGATCGCTACCCGCGAGCAGCAGCGCACCTGGATGTCGCTGGTGCGACATTTCGAGGGCAACCTGATCCTGCTCGATCACCCACCCGGCGATCTGACCCTGCACCACTGGCGCTACCTGCACGAACACACCTCCGGCTACATCGGCGCGCTGGCCATGCTGTTCAAAGAGGCCGCTCACACGGCGATGGACACCGGCGTCGAAGCGCTGACCCGCTACGTCCTCGACAGCGTGGTGCTCGGCCACGACGACGAGGTCGACTACGCCAAGACCCAAAGCCCGCCGCCAGAGCGCTGCCCGGCGCCGCACCAAGAAGGCCCCGCCCGCCTCTGGCCAGGGTGCGAGCACCGGATGATCCGGCATCACCTCGAACTCGAGGAACGGCAACCGGACCGGCCGCCGCCGCGCCGGCTCGCCCTGGTGCCGCCACCGGCCGACGGCGAGACCTTCCACTCCTGGTTCTTCCGCCTGGTCGAAGCGCAGCACAGCCACCGCGACACCGTCGCGTCCCTGCTCGGCCTGCCTCCCTACACCCCGCAGCGCTACACCCTCGGCGAGGACTTCCTCACCATCTACGACGGCGAGTACGTCTTCGAGAACCTGCGCCCGAGCACCCCGACCGAACCTGAGCGAGCGCCTCCGTCTCGTCGCGGCTCGTTCTTCGCACTATCGCGCGGCCGGGAGCTCACCGCACGGCTTTTCGCCGTCAGGGTCAGGCTGCGGCCGTGAGCAGCGGGGAGAAGCTTGATCGAGCGGAGGGGTGACGGTCTACAGCAAGTGCAGGTCGCGTGCGGCCTGGACGGCGGCTGTGCGGTCGCCGACGCCGAGCTTGCGGTAGATCGCCCGGCAATGGGTCTTCACGGTGTTGAGCGTCACGTACAGCTCCGACGCGATGTCGCGCTGCGACAGGTTCGCCGGCAGATACCGCAGCACGGCCAGCTCCCGCTCGGTCAGTTGCTCGGCGAGCACGGCCACGCGACCGGCCCGCGCCTCGGCGACGCCATGGCGGGATTGCGTACGTGCCAGGTAGCGACCGGCGATGCCGGGGTCGGGGCAGCGGGCGAAGACGGCCCGGGCCTCGGCCAGGAGCGGCTCTCCGGCCGGATCCCCCAAGCCGATGAGCGTGTCGCCGCAGGCCGTCAGGACGAAGCCCAGGGCAAGATCGGTGGAGGCCCGTCTGGCCAGGCTCAGTGCGTGCGTCGCGTCCGCGTGAGCGCGCGCCGGGTCTTCGCCGGTTCTGGCTCGGATCGCGTACGCGGGCGCGATTCCGTGATAGGAGGCCAGCCCGAACCGCCGCGCCGTGTCCACCGCCGTGCACGCGGCGCTCTGAGCGCTCGCCGCGTGGCCGTCGTCGAACTCCACCACGGCCAGGTACACCAGGGCCAGGACCTGCGCCGTCCTGATCTCGTCGGCGGCGGCCATCTCGGCCGCGAGCCGCAGGGCCCGCCTGGCTTCGCCGGCCTGCCCCGCCCAGGCGTAGGCCGCGCCGACCGCGGTCGTGAGATCGCTTGAGTACGCCATCAGGGACGCGCTCACCTGCCGGGCGGTGCCGAGCGCGGCGGCGACGTCACCCCGGGCGAGCTGGATGTTCACGCGCAGCGAGATCGACGGGGTCTGGTCGAAGCCCTCGGGCGCCGCGTCGAGCATGATGCCGAGCCACTCCTCGGCGCGCGCGTAACGACCGCTGATGTATTCGCACCAGCCGTACATCAGAGCGCACCACGTCAGGGTCTTCGCCACCTCGCCGAGCCGGTCGAGCAACCCCCGCAGGGTCTCCGTCTGGCCGCCGGCGATCAGCCGCGGTCCGTGCACGAGCAGCAGCCGGCCGGCCTTGTGGAGGTCACCGCAGGCGAGCCGATGGACGATCGCCTGACCGTGATCGCCCTGGGCTTCGAACCACGCCGCGGCGCGGGCGTGGAGGCCGGGGACGCGCTCAGGGAAGGCCTGGTGCGCTTCGAGCCGCAGCAGATCACGAAAGAGGTGGTGGTAGCGGAACCAGGTGCGGGTGCGGTCGAGACCGATCAGGAGCTGGTTGGCGCTCGCGGTGTCGTTGAGCCAGGCCGCCCCCCCGGACGCGCCGGTGACGGCATCGACGAGGGCGCCGTTGAACTGGTCGAGTATCGACGTCTCCAGCAGGCGCCGCCGATCGTCGGCGCCGACCGTGGCCAGGAACTCGTCGCGGAGATAGTCGACCACGAACTGATCGTCGCCCCGGAACGCTTCGATGAACCCGCCGGGGTCGGCGGCCCGTTCGAGCGACAGGCCCGCGAGCACGAGTCCGGCGGCCCAGCCCTCGGTCCGGCCACAGAGCTGATCGAGAAGAGCCCGGTCGAGCGCGGGCGAGCCGAGCAGACCGGCTGCCTCGTCGGCGTCGAAACGTAAGTCGGCGCCCCGGACCTCCGCCAGCTGATCGCGTACGCGTAGCCGGCCGAGCCGGAAGGGCGGGTCGATCCGGGTGGACAGCACGATGGTGACCTGGTGCGGGCAGAGCTCGATGAGGCGTTCCACACCGCGCTGCACGCCGGCGTTGTCGATCAGGTGGTAGTCGTCGATGACGACGACGAGCGGGCCGGCGACGGCGGCGAGCTGGTTCACCAGAGCGGTCACGACCACGAACTCGTCGCCGTTCGAGCCGACCACGATCGCCTTCAGGTCGTTCGCGGCGATCGGGTGCGCCTGCCCGATGGCTTCGGCCAGATAGGACCAGAACCTGACCGGGTCGGAGTCGCTCTCCTCCACCTGCAGCCACGCGACGGCTTCTGGCCGGCCGGCCAGCCACGACGCCAGCAGGGTCGACTTGCCCGAGCCTGCCGGGGCGCTCACCAGGACCAGGCGGGCCTGGCCGCCGACGCCGCGGTCGAGGAGGTCGTCGAGCCTGGAGCGGCGGACGAGCTGACCGGGCGGCGGGGGCGGGCGCAGCTTGGTGGCCGCCAGGTTCGTCTCCCCCATCGTGCTCACGTTCTAGAACCTACCGCCCCGGATCTCACCCGGGTGAGATGGCCGGCGGTGTGAGGCCACGTCATGCCGCTCGCCGTGATGATCGGGTCATGCGTCAGCCGACCACTTACGAGATCGTGATCCGGGGCCGGGTCAGTGCCAGGCTCCTGCGGCCGCTGCTCGACGACTTCACCCTCGACCATGCCGGCGACGGCGTCACCCGCCTGGTCGGCGACATCGGTGACAGCTCACACCTGCACGGCGTCCTGGCCCATCTGATTTCGGTCAACATCGAAGTGATCTCCATCGCGCCCCTCGGCGCTGATGGGCCGGGACGGCGCGCGTGAAGACCACCGGCACACGAAGGGAAACGATGATGGAATCTCAGCAGCGCAACGCCGCGACAGACGGCCAGAGCGGCAGCACGGCGGGCGGCACGATGCGGGCGATCGTGCAGGACGCCTACGGCTCGGCGAACGTCCTGCGCCTGGCGCGGATCGCCCGGCCGAAGGTCACCGGCAACCAGGTGCTCCTGCGGGTGCACGCGGCCGGGCTCGACCGGGGCACGTGGCATGTGATGGCGGGCCTGCCGTATCTGATCCGCCTGGCCTTCGGATTCCGCAGACCGAGGAATCCGGTGCCGGGGCGCGATGTCGCCGGCACGGTCGTCGCGGTCGGTTCGGCGGTGACCAGGTTCTCCGTGGGCGACGAGGTGTTCGGGGTCGCCCCGGGCTCGTTCGCCGAATACGCCGTGGCCCGCGAGGACAAGCTGGTCCGCAAGCCGGCGAACGCCACCTTCGAGCAGGCCGCGGCGGCCCCGATCTCGGGGGTCACCGCGTTGAGGGCCGTGTGCGACGTCGGCCGGGTCCAGCAAGGGCAGCGGGTGCTGATCACCGGCGCGTCGGGCGGGGTCGGCAGCTACGCCGTGCAACTGGCCAAGGCCTCCGGGGCGGAGGTCACCGGCGTGTGCGGCCCCGCCAAGCTCGACCTGGTGCGCTCGCTCGGCGCCGACCATGTCATCGACTACACCCGCGACGACTTCGCCGACGGCGCCCAGCGCTACGACGTGATCATCAATATCGCGGGAAACCCCACCCTGTCACGGCTGCGCCGCGCGCTCGCGCCCACCGGGACGGCCGTCTTCGTCGGCGGCGAGGACGGCGGCCGGCTGACAGGAGGCATCGACCGGCAACTGCGCGCCCTGGTCCTGTCACGCTTCGTCGGCCAGCGGCTGACCGGTCTCATCGCCAGCGAACGTGCCAGTGACATCGAACGGCTCGGCGACCTCATCGAGGCGGGCAAGGTGACGCCGAGCATCGACCGAACCTTCGCGCTGGAGCAGGCGCCGGAGGCCATGCGCCACCTCGTCGCGGGAAACGCGCGAGGAAAGATCGTCATCACCGTCTGAGCCCGTCCTGTCATCAACGAGACCCGGGGCCCATCGCGGCGCTCGGGCTCGTCGGCTACGCCCTGCTCATGGTGGGCCCGGGCGGAGCCGCCGCCGGGGCGGCATCGACGGGTGTCACATTCGTGGCCGCACTTTCGTCGTACAGGCGACGGCCGCCGCCGGCCGTCGGCCATCTGGACGAGGAGAAGCCACATGTCAGCAGAGCAGGTCACCGGCAACAAGACGTTGTTCAGCCGTTTCCACGAGGCGATCAACAGCGGCGACGCGGAGGTGATCGCCAAGACGATCGACGAGCTCGTCGCGCCGGATGTGCTGTTCCACACGCCGGCGCCGATCGACGCGGGCGGGGGTGCAGGCGCTCAAGCAGGTGATGTTCTCCCGACAGTTGATCTTCGGCTGGCTACTGCCAACTTCGATGACGCAACCACCGGTCTTCCCTCACGGGCATCAAGGTGACGAGTAGGTTCAAACCCGTACACCACTCCCGTGGACGCTAACTCTGGCAGGCCAAGTAGCTTCACGGGCCCATCCGGAAGAAGCTGGGCGACTGGATCGTACGAACCCAGGCCACCTCCCACTACCGCGGTGCCACAGAGATCCCGCGCAGCCTGCTCGATCACGACTAGGAGCGGCGTGGGTCGTAGTTCTGGAACTCGACCAGGTGGATATCGCTCTGCGACAGCAGGGGCACCCCGCTGCTGGAGTCCAGCACCACCCGGCGGCCCAGTGGCTCGCGCAGCGTGACACCGATCCGGTCGATCTTCCCCATCGCGTTGCAGAAGTCCACGTCGTCGTCAGGCCGAACGTCGACGTCCACGACCACCGCTTCGGGCGTCTCGTGAACCCGCGAGCCGTAGGTCGTGTCGCAGGTGCCGTGCAGGTAGCTCAGCTGGAGTTCAGTCGGCGCGTGCACCTCGTAGGTGCGCACCTCCTGGATCCCGTCATTCACCGGCCGGGGCGGCCCGCCCATCGCGGCCGGGTCCACTGCGACCCGCCGGAACGGCTCGGGCACGCCCTTCACGGTGAAGTCCCACGTGGGCACTCGCACGTCCCCCCGGCTGCTGGGCATCGTGGCCTCACCCCGCGCCACCGCGATCACTCGCAACGGCCGGCAGCCCCTGGCCGGGCACTCCTCGTCGACGAAGGACTTAGGCTTGCTGAGCCCGGCGTAGGCGGCTGTGGCCGCCAGGACCGGGACGCTCAACGTGCCCCCATCGGCCCAGCGCAGCACGGCCGGGGCAGGCACCTCGACCGAGAGCTCGATCTCGAGCTTCCAGGCGCTGTTGATCAGGCTCCGGCCAACCCACCGCGGCATGCGCCCCCAATCTGGCTCCAGGGTCAGGTTCCGCAGCGGGACGAACCCCTCGATCCAGGGCTCGCGCTCCGCCGAGCTCTGCCAGCGTTCGGCGACATCACGAGCGCGGTCGGCGAACTCGTCGGCAGTGACCGGCGCTCGGGCGGTACCGCAGGCCGCCGCGAGCACGAGGAGCACTGTGGCTGGAAGTATCCGCATATCCGGTAGACGTGGCGGCGGACGGCGCGGTTCGCTCAGCCGCGGCCTCGGCTCGGGCACCCCGTCTCTAGCCCGCGGGCGGCGCGGCTGCCACCTTTCGCCCTCTACTCTTCGGCCCTCGCCCGCCCTACCACTCGGGCCATCGCGCCGGACGACAGCCAGTTCGTCCACGGTCGCGCCGACAAGCGCGCGTCGCGAACGAGCCAGAGCTTTCAGAGGCGACGTCTGGAAGAGCAATCAGTGGGGGCACCCGAACCGTGTTCGGATCGTGCTATCACGTTGAATGACGTTCGGCCGCCCTAGTTAGACATACGTCTAATTGATAGCGCGCAGGTAGGACCTGGCTCCGCTAGCAAGTTCCGAGACGCCAGACAGTTGTTGTCTGGCGGCGGCCTTGAAGATGACAGTCCGTCACGGCAACTGGAAGCGGACATGGAAGCGCGCAATCGGAGTTGGCAGTAGCGGCGTGTACGGCAGGAGGTTCGGCCCGAGAGATGGTGGCGGTCTGGCCTCGACGGCTGGCGTTGGTGGTGGCACCGGCGTACGGCGAGTCGTTCGCGTCGCGGTCGATCGGACGGTCCCGCGAGACGGACGCCGGCCGTGGACGATGGCTGTGGACCAACGCCCCTACCACCCCTGGGCCGGAACGCTCTGGCAGGGGGCCACCTCTCCTCAGGTCCGGCCCGCCGGGAGAAGCGCAAGGCAGACAGGGGAAATCTGTCAGTCCCGGCTGATATCCATGATCAGCCAGCGTTTCCGATCACCAGTGGAGCCGTGTCATGACGTCAGTGGGCAAGTGGGACTACCTGGGCCCGGCCACGAGGGCCGCCTACCAGCGGTTCGACGAGCTCACCGAGCAGGGACTCGACCCCGGCCCCGGCGTCGACTGGCGGGTCTACGGCACTTATGCGCAGATGAAACTCTGGTTGGGGCCGGAAGGCGGCCACGACTACGACGAGCGGGTGCTGCGCGTGGTCCGGTCGGTGGCCGAGCGTGACATCGACTTCACCTACCGGGAAGCGCATCACCTCATGGAGCGGGCGGGGTACTGGGTGCGGCAGGGGCACACCCGCTACGAGGAGCTGTTCCGGATCCCGCTCGCGGCGGCCCGCCGGTTCGACTACCAGCTGCGCCGGGACCTGCTGCGCTGGCTGAGGTCGGGGCCGTGGCTGAAGGACGCGCGGGCGCTCCTGGCAGAGCAGGTGACCGAGTTGCTCACCGAGCCCGCCGAGAACGGCCCGGCCGGGGTGGTCCGGACCGAGATCGGGGACACCGACCACTTCGCCCGCATGCTGGCCGAGGAGTATGGCCCGCGCCTGGTCGAGGTGCTGCCGCTGTTCCGCCACTGGAACGCCGCCCGCTCGGCCAAACCCAGCGCCCGGTGGCTGAGGAACGCCGCGCGGATGCTCACCCCTGGTGCAGTCGCCCTGGTCCGTGAGCTGCTCACGCGGCTGGCGGCCTACCGGGGTGGAGACTGGGTCGTCCGCTATGACGACGAGGAGTGGTGGGACAAGGTCTTCCTCAAGGAGGACACGATCGTCGTGGTGCGCGGCATCCTGTGGACCTGCCAGGTCATCGACGAGCGCTGGGTGACCTCGCTCGTCACCGACGTCGCGATGACCTGTGGCACCGGCAGCAACGGGATGGGCTCCACATGCCGCTGTGAGCCCGTCACCAACGCCGCTGTCGGCGTCCTGGCCCGCAGGGGTGGCCTCGATGTGATCGTCCCGCTGTCCAGGATCCAGGCGAAGGTGCGCGCGAGGTCCGTACAGAGGAATCTGAGCCTCGCCCTTGACGCGGTGGCCGTCGAGAACGGGCTGACCCGCGAGCAGTTGCTCGACCGGACGGTCCCCACCTTCGGCCTGGACACCGACGGCGTCCGCGAGGAGAAGATCGGCGACTACCGGGTCAGGCTGTGCGCCGAGGTGCCCGCCCTGCGCTACGTGAACGCCGCCGGCAAGACCGTCAAGTCGCTGCCGAAGGATCTGCGCGCGGAGCTGTCCGATCTGCGGGCCGTCCTGAAGGAGCTCAAGCTGGCTCAGGCGGCCGAGCGGGCCCGCCTGGAACAGGCGATCGTCCATGAACGGACGTGGCACTGGCGCGAGGTGACCGAATACTTCCTCGACCATCCGGTCACCGGTCCCTACGCCCGCACCCTGGTCTGGCAGATCGCCGGCGGCCCGGCGGCCCTGCCGGTCAAGACCGCCGGTGGCTGGGAGCTGGCCGGTCACCGCCCCGCCCCCGACGCCGTGGCAGGCCTGTGGCACCCGATCCACGCGACCGCCGACGAAGTGGCGGCATGGCGCGACCATCTTCTCGACAATGGTGTACGCCAGCCGTTCAAGCAGGTCTTCCGCGAGCTCTACCTGCTGACCCCCGCCGAGGAGCGAACCGCCACCTTCTCCAACCGTTTCGCCGGCCACATTCTGCACTATGGCCAGGCCCGGACCCTGTTGGGGCAGCGCGGCTGGACCGGCCGGTCGATCGGCAACTGGGACTACGAGAACGGCGGCGACCAGGGCGAGGTGGTGCGCGACCTGGCAGACTGGCAGGCCCGCTGGGCCATGCACATCGTCTCCGACCCCGGGGCCGAGCCTATGCTGTGCGCCACCGAGGGCATCACCTTCCACCGCGACGGGCGACCGGCGTCGATGGCCGATCTGCCGCCGCTGGTGCTTTCGGAGATCTTCCGCGAGGCCGACCTCGCCGTGGGCGTGGCCTCGGTCGCCCGCGACGATCAGGCGCTGATCGGCCACGAACGTTATTGGCGCTCCCACGGCTTCGGTGAGCTGACGGAGACGGCCAAGACCCGGCGCGAGGTGCTGGCCCGGCTGCTGCCGAAACTGAAGATCGCCTCCCGGGTGGAGCTGACCGACAGATTTCTTCTCGTCCGGGGTGATCTGAAGACGTACAAGATCCATCTGGGGTCGACGAACGTCCTGATGGAGCCCAACGACGCGTACCTGTGCATCGTCCCGGCGAGCGGGCGCGCGGCCGGATCGGTCTTCCTGCCGTTCGAGGACGACGGGGGAACATTGTCAGTGCTCCTTTCCAAGGCGTTCCTCCTGGCCGACGACACGGCGATTACCGACCCGACAATCACCCGACAGCTCGGCTGAACGACCACCCGGACACCGTCGCATCAGATGCCCGGGAGTTACCACGTCCGGGCGTCTGCCGAGGGCGGCCGCGTCTGCCGCGCAAGGAAGCGCCGCTGAAACCCGGGGTTTCCATCGACAGCCCCGGCTTCACTCATGGAAAAGCGATCTTCGACCGGGTACTGCCAACTTCGATGACGCGACCACCCATACTTCGACACCCGTCAAACTGACAGTGCCCAGGTCGGGAGCAAGTCCCACTGTCATCTTCGCTGGGTCCAGACAACGGTCTGACGGCCTTGAAGATGACAGTCCGTCACGCCATCTGGAAGCGGACATGCCGGTAGGCCATCGGAGTGACAGTGGGGGCGTGTACGGCAGGAGGTTCGGCTCGGGAGATGGCGGCGCTCTGGCCCCGGCGGCTGGCGTTGGTGGTGGCACCGGCGTACGGCGAGTCGTTCGCGTAGTGGGTGGATCGGATGGCCCTGCGGAACGGATGTACGCCGTGGACGATGGCCGAGGCGCCAGGGCTGAATGTACGCGCGTCAAATGATGTCCGTACCCGCGAGCTCGGCGGGGCGGTCAGGCCGCGGTCGCCGTCCTCGGTGTCGAGACGCCCGGGCGAGCCCGGCGGGGCGGCCCGTGCCTGACAGAGCGATCATGAACCAGGTCGTCTCACGGGTGCGCCGCCCGCGATTCTCGGTCGGCGGAGTCAGTAATCGTCGTGCGCGCCGGTGAAGGTGGCGCCGATCTCCGCCATCCGCTCGGCCGCGTAGCCGGGGTCGATCAGCGCCTCGGGGGTGTGGAGGCCGGGCGGCACGGGGTCGCCGCGCAGGCCGAGCAGTCGCTCGACGCCGAGGGCGACGCCGAGCGCCGTCAGGGGGCGTTGCCCCTCCGGGTGGAGGAGGTAGCGGCTCCTCCTGAGTGGTGCGCCCGCGCGGTCCACGCCTTCGAGGTCGATCTTGACCTCCGTGGACGCGGGCCCGCCGCGCCGCCTGCCCGCCGATTCACCGATCGCGAACGCGAAGCGGACGTTGGGCGCGCCCGTCGCGACGGCCAGGCTCGGCACGTCGAGGATGGGGACGATCTGGCCGGGCAGCACGGCGCCGTCGACGCTGGTGACCTCCACCTGCGCGTCGGGGCCGCTGACCCAGTCGAAGACGCCGTCGCGGCGGACGTGCCCCGCCGAGGTGGCGGCCAGCAGGCGTGCCATGTCCGCCGTGGCCGCGGGCCCGCCGCTGTCCTGTTCGTCCAGCACGCCGCTGACCTCGATGGTGTCGAGCCGGTCGAACTCCCTGGCGAGGCCGAGCACCGCGAGGACGACGAGCCCCGCGTACCAGTGGCTGGCCAGCAGGATCGGCGCCGCGCCGGCTCGCAGGCCGGCGGCGACGACCTCGGGGCCGATGTCGACCAGGCCGCTGGAGATGCTGACGTACGGCAGGCCGCGGTCCTGTGCGTAACGCAGTCCGTTCAGGTGGCTGTCCCACACCGTCGCCACGACCGCCGAGTAGCCGTCGGTCCGCTGGAGGCCGAGGTCGGCTCGCCGCAGATCGATGGTCACGGCTGTCGCGCCGCCGAGCTCGTCGGCGACCCGCCGGGCGCGGCCGAGATCGCGGCCCGCGATCGTCAGCGGCAGCTCCGGGTACCACCGGCGCAGGAGGGCTGCGGTCCCCGCGCCCGCCTGGCCGGATCCGCCCATGATCAGTACGGAGTGCTCCACGGTGATGTCCTCTCACTAACCTACATTCTGTAACTTACATTTTGTAGCTTATGCTGGGAGGCAACGCAAGGGAGGACGATGACCACGGGATCGACTCGCCTGTCCAAGCCGGCCAGGCGGGAGCAACTGCTCGACACCGCCATGGCGATCGTGCGCGCCCACGGCACCGACAGCCTCACGCTGCTCAGCCTGGCGGAGGCCGCCGGAGTGAGCAGGCCGATCGTCTACGACCACTTCGGCACCCGCCCCGGCCTGCTGATCGCGCTCTACCGGCGGCTCGACGAGCGGCACCGGGCCGCCTCGGAGGAGGCCCTGCGTGACGCCCCGGCCGTCCCCCGCGAGATCGCCCGCGTCCTGAGCGCCGCCTACTTCGCCTGCGCCAACGACATGCCGGAGTGGACCGCCATCTCGGCCGCGCTCAAGGGGAACCAGGAGATGGAGGCGATCGAGCGCGAGCTGCTCGACGGCTACACGGACCTGATGGCCACCGCCCTGCGACCGTACTCCGGGCTCACGCACGAAGCCCTCCGGCTGCGCTGCGTCGGCGCGCTGGGCGCGGCCGAGGCGATCGCCGCGGAACTGAACCGGGGACGGGCCACCGTCGCCGAGGCCATCGCGGCGCTGACCGACCTGACCGTCGGCAGCATCAACGCCGGAGCCCAGGACTGACGCTGTCGCGGCCCGTTGTGTGGTGGTGCTGTGGTGGTATCGGGCGGCCCCGTGCAAAGGGTCGCCCTGGGCGGGGCGGCGTCCCTAACCCTTGATGCCGCGGCCTTCTGCCCCCAGTGCCTGGCCGCACCTGATCCGGTCTTGCGCGTCGCCCGGCATCCGCTGCCCTGCGGGACCCGCCCCCGGCATCGCGTCTATCTGTCGGCTGGTGTCCGAGCCGTACCCGAATAGGAGAAAAAGGCCGTGCCCGGTCAACGGGGTCAGTCCCAAGTGGGGAGCATGCCCTCGGGGTAGCGGGCGCCGAAGCCGCCGGTCGGGAGGATCTCGGCGATGCGCTTCAGGTCGGTGTCGTCGAGGGTGAGGTCGGCGGCGGCCACGTTCTCCTCCAGCCGCTGGATGCTGCGGGTGCCGGGGATGGGGACGATGTCGTCGCCCTGGGCCAGGAGCCAGGCCAGGGCGAGCTGGGCGACGGTGGCGTCCTTGGTCGCGGCCAGGTCGGCGAGCCGATGGGTGGCCTCCAGATTCTTCTCGTAGTTGCCGGGCTGGAAGCGGGCGTCCCAGGTGCGCATGTCGGTGGGATCGTACTCGGCGCCGGGCTTGGCCTGCCCGGTGAGGAAACCCCGGCCGAGCGGCGAGTAGGCGACGAACCCGATCCCTAGCTCGCGCAGGACGGGGAAGAGGACCTCGGCGTCCCGCTCGAACAGGGAGTATTCGGTTTGCAGGACCGAGACGGGCTGTACGGCGTGCGCGCGACGGATGGTGTTCGCCCCCGCCTCACTCAGCCCGAAGTAGCGGACCTTGCCGGCGTCGATGAACTCCTTGACCGTCCCGGCCACGTCCTCGATCGGCACGTTGGGGTCGACGCGGTGCTGGTAGAGCACGTCGATGACGTCGACGCCGAGGTAACGCAGGCTGTTGTCGACGACCTCGCGGATGTGCTCGGGACGGCTGTCGACACCGCCCTCTCTGGTGCCGGTGAAGTCGAAGCCGAACTTGGTCGCGATGACGACCTCGTCGCGTATCGGGGCGAGCGCGGCGCCGACGATCCGCTCGTTCTCGCCCTGCCCGTACAGCTCGGCCGTGTCGAAGAACGTCACGCCCAGCTCGTGGGCCCGGCTGATCGTCGCGATCCCCTCGTTCTCATCCGACGACCCATAGGCCAGGGAGATGCCCATCGCGCCGTATCCCAGCGCCGACGCCGCTAGCCCCTGCCGTCCGAGGGTCCGTTGCTCCATGAGGCGTTCTCATTCCCGCAGATGTAAGAGTACTCTAACATTAAGTAAGAGTACTCTAACATTGGGAAGGGAGGGAGAATCGTTCGCCGTGAGCAGACCCACGCCGCCGAAACGCGGCTACCACCACGGCGACCTGCGTTCCGAGCTGATCCGCGAGGGTCTCGCGCTCCTGGCCGAATCGGGCGTCACCGGTTTCTCCGTGGCGAAGGTCGCCACCCGCATCGGCGTGTCATCGGCCGCGCCGTACCGTCACTTCCCCGATCGGGAGGCACTGCTCGCCGCCTGCGCGGCCGCCATCATCAGCGACATCACCAACGTTCTCGTCGAGGCGGCCGAGCGAGCGGGACCCGATCCCGTGGACCGGCTCGCTGCCACCGCGGGCGCCTACACCCGCTTCGTTCTGGAGCACCGCGCCGGCCTCGACCTCGTCTACTCCTGTGACTTCGCCGAGCCCCACCGCCCGACCGTCCAGGAGCAGAGCCGCCACCTCACGGCCGCCCTCATGCGCCTGGCCGCGGACGTGCTGCCCGCCGACACCTCCTGGGCCGACACCGCCGATTTCGTCTACGTGCACCTGTCCACCACGCACGGCTACGCCACCCTGCTCTTCAAGGGCACCCGCCCGCCACAAGGCATCGACGATCACGCAGTTCGCGCTGTCACCGCGGCCCGTGACCACATCACCGGGCATCTCCTGCGCCTGCGTAACGTCCGCTGACGAAACCGGCGACGACTCACCAGGCCAGCGGGTGTGCGACCTGGCGATCGGCGCAATAGTTACACCCTGGCGCACCTATCGCAAGATCGCCAGTTAGTCTTTGCGATGTACGATGCGGACTCTTCCGCAGGATGGACCAAGAACGCGAGCTTCGAGAATCCCCCGGTCAAGCGCTCGGCGTCCGACTCCCTGAAGCCTCCGCGCGGAGTCATAGCCCTCCCTCAAGGAAACGCGATCTTCCACCGGGTACTGCCAACTTCGATGACGCGAGCGCCGATATTTCGACACCTATCGAAGTGACAGCGCCCAGGTCAGGAGCAGGCTCCACTGTCATCTTCGCTGCGTCCAGACAGCTGTTGTCTGGACCCATCGAACCTGACAGTTTGGCGTGGATCTTGAGAGCTGCGTAGGGCGGGCCACCATCCTCATAGAAACGGTAAGGAAACAACCGCTGCTCTACTACTGATCCGCATGACGTACCGAACTTCACTGACGGCACTGGCCCTGGCGCTGGCGGGGTTGGCGGCGCATCCTTCCGCGGCGGGCGCCACCGCTACCGTCGCCGCGAGAGCGAGCGCCACCGCGAACCCCAGCTCGAGCTCCGGCGTGTCTTCCGTGCAGTGGAAATCCTGCCCGGCCTACTCCGATGAGGTGATCCGCAGCCTGCGCGTGGCGGAGGACAAGGTTGCGGCGTTCCGCTCCTTGATGAAGCGCCTGGAGTGCGGCACGGTCAGCGTCCCGCTGAACCATCGTGACCCCAGCGGGCGGAAGATCGACATCGCGGTGACCCGGCTGGCCGCCACGGACGAGGCCCACCGGCTCGGCGCCGTTGCGGTCCTGCCGGGCGGGCCGGGCAACAGCGGATACCTGGACCCGATTTTGCGGGCGGCGCTCAGGAACGAGGAGATGGCGGGGCTCAACGAGCGATACGACATCATCGGCTTCGACCCGCGCGGGGTCGGGAACAGCACCAAGGTCGCCTGCACCTTCTCGCCAGTAGGCCCGCAGGAGCCCGGCACGCTGACCAAGGAGGCAGCCAGGAAGATATACGACGCCCAGGTCGCCGCCAACCAGAAGTGCGGACGCTCTGACCCCGCCTTCCTCGGACAGCTCACCACCGAGAACGTGGCCAAAGATCTGGACCTGGTACGGACCGCGCTGGGTGAGAGCAAACTCAACCTGCTCGGCTTCTCCTGGGGCACCTATCTGGGCATGGTGTACCGCAGCCTGTTCCCCGGGCACACCGGACGGGCCTTCTTGGACAGCGTGGCGCCGCCGTGGACCCGTATCGACGAGCACGCCAAGGACAGCGCGGAGGCGGCCGAGCGCAACTTCGGGCGCATGGCCGCCTGGCTGGCCCGCCGCGACGGGACCTACGGTCTCGGTGCCACCGCACGGAAGGTGCGCGAGGAGGTGGCGAAGCTGGTCCGCGCGTACGACAAGAGCCCCAAGACCTACACCGACCTGCAGCGGTCCATCGACGGCTCGGCCGTCGCCGAGCTGGCCAGGCGCAACTCGACCGAGTGGGTGCGCGCGGGCAAGGCGCTGGCCGAACTGCGGACGGCGACGGGCACCACCGCCCCGCCCGCCGTCAAAGAACTGCTCGGCGCACCCATGATGGGAACGCCCGTGCCCGGCGCGCCCGAAACACTGAACAGGACCATGAACTTGGCCGTCGCGTGCAACGAGGACAGCAGCCGGGCCGGTTTCGACACCGCATGGCGTGACTACGAGCAGCTCGTGAAGCGCCATCCGGCGACCGGCCGGTCCTGGGGACTGCCTGTCATGTGTCCCGGCTGGCCGCTGCCGGTGCAGCAGGCCACGTTGAAGCGGAGCAGCGGGTCACTGGTGCTGGCGGGGCACCTGCACGAGTTCATGTCCGTCTACGACTGGACGCTGCAGACACGGCGCGCCATCGGCGGCACCGTCTACACGGTCGCCGACGACGTGCACGTGTCGACCACCCGGGTGCCCAAGTGCGCCGCCGACGTGGTGCGGTACTTCGAGACGGGCCAGATCGCCAAAGGTTGCGAGGGCAGCGCAATCCCGAGCTGACCACCGGTTACCGGCCCGGCGACCCGCCATGGGCCGCCGGGCCCGATGCCCCGGGGGCGTCGTCGGGGCCCACGGCTCGCCCGCCCGGGACCACGCGAGCACCCGGTTCATCCAGGGGGCCACCTAGCTCTCGCGGCGCGCCCGGGCAGGTTCCGGCCGGTTCAAGCAGAGGCTCGTCACCACCTTGCCGAGCCACTACATCGCGCTGTTCTCCCGGTTCATCCCGGGCGGGGTGTGGGGGCGGTCTCCATCATCGGGGACTGCTGCAGCAGGAGAGCGAGGCGGCGCCCAATAGATCCACGCCGACGCCCCCTGTCGTCGACCGCCACCTGCCCCAGATCAGCGAGATGAGCGCGGCGATGCCGCATCCCGCAACCATCCAGACCTCTCCCGAACCGCGATCGGATTGGCACTGTCACTTTGAATGGCGTTCGGCCAAGCTGATTAGACATCGCCCTAAATGACAGTGCCCTGGTCAGCGATACGCGCCGCTGTCAGGTTCGGCGTCACCAGACAGGCTGTCTGGCGCCGCTCAACTTGATAGTTCGGCGTGGTACTTGATAGGTGACCTGATAGTGGGAGCTCAAGATGTGACATCGGGGGCGTTAGTTGGCCCATGGGGACGATAGATGGCCCCGCTGGTCAGGCGCTGAAATGTGGGAGGCGAGGCAGAACGCAGCCGATCCCGATCACCGGCAGAGCCGTCTCCAGGTCGTGAGTTCTTCGATCATGGTGTTGGCCAGGCCGGCCGTGCGGTCCTCGTCGGCGTCCGCCTCCCATGACGTTCAGCGGATCTGGCAACGTCGCTTCAGCAGCACTCTGCCTCGACTCCAACATGGCGGCGCCTCCACTACACCCGCAATCCGCGTCTTCGGCGTTTCGGCCGGTACGGCGATGCGCTACGTCCACGCTGCCCATCCCGAACGTGCGGCAGTACCGCCCTCGCGCTGAAGCCGGCAGAGCCATGGCAGGGAAGCTAGTCGAAGGGGATGCCGTCGAAGGTGCCCGACAAGGACGGGCGGGTGGAGAACGGCGTCCAGGTCAGCGTTACCTCGTGGGTGCGGCCGCCGGTTTCGGCCGTGAGGGTTGCGGCGGCGCGGCCGTCCGGGGTGAGCTTGATCGGGCCGCTGACGCGCAGGTCGCGCACGAACCGCACCGCGTCGAGTGTGATGTCCTGGCCGAAGGTGACCTGGCCGCCGCGCAGCCCCGGCTCGTTCTGCAGTCTTTTATAGAAGTTGCCGTTGGGGTTGCGGCGGGCGGTGGCGTCCGCGGCGGTGGCGAAGGTGGCCGCGAGCACCCGCCGCTGGGCGGTGCTGAGCTTGCGGGCCGGATGCGGCGGCACGTCCCCGATGGTCTGGGGGAAGGCCCCGAGGGCGCGATAGTTCTCGCCGCTGCACTTTCGGTCGGTCACCTGCTTGGTGGTCAGGAAGGTGCGCAGCATGCCGCGCACGCAATCACCCATCGGCGAGGTGGGAGAGGTCAGTGCATGCGGCCCGAACGGGACTCGCACTACGGTCGCGTTCGGGAAGGCCCGCAGCGATCGAGCTACTTCGGCGGGGCTGTTCATGTCGAGTTCCCCCGCCATCGCCAGGACGGGCACTGTGGGCGGCGCCTGTGCAGGTGGGCTCGGAGGGCTGTGGCGCGGAGTTGGCCAGTTGATGCACGGCTCCACGGTGCCGATCCCGGGGAACATGTCGGTGATCTGATAGGGCGTCAGCGGGCGTACCCGCTCGTAGTAGCGCTCGGCCTGAGCCTGACGTTCGGTCGCCGAGGCCAGCCGGTCGAATGGGAAGGTGCCGTCGCCGCAGCGATAGCCCAGATACCCGGCGATATGCGGGTCGTTGTCCGGCGGAAGGGTCTTGGGAATCAGCCGGGCCAGGCGGTGCAGCGGAGCCGGGTCGCCGCGCAGGTAGGCGTCCGCGGCCGCAGTGGACTCCCGGCCGAACACGGGCTCGGACACCCCGCTCAGCGACAGGGTCTGGAACACCGAGACCTCTGGGTCGGGCCGCTCCCGCAGCCGGTCCACCAGCCGCGTCCAGGTGCCGGAGGCGCTGCTTGGCAGCGCGTCGCATTCCGTCGACCGTTCGCAGACAAGATCGAGTTGGCGGAGCCTGGACCAGTAGTTCTTCCACGTCGCGTATCCGTCGCGGTCCACGATCACAGAGCTGTCCAGAAAGATCGCGTCGAGGCTACCTGGATACCGAGCGGCGTACGCCTGGGCGTACAGGGTGCCGTAGGAGTTGCCGTAGAAACTGACCTTGCCCAAACCAAGCGCCCTCCGAATCACGTCAAGATCGTGCGAGGCCTGGTCTGCGGTGAAGTACGCGCCCCGCGAACCCACACTCTTGGCGCAGGTGGCGATGGTCTCGGGCTTGTCGATGCCGGCTCCCGGGCAGAGCGGCGGCGAGGACTTCCCTGTCCCGCGCGGATCCATGACCAGCAGGTTCTTGCGTTCGAGCACAGGTCCGAGGACTCGCTGCATCTCCGGTATGGTCGGCAGAGTCTGCCCTGGCCCGCCGAGGTTGGCCACCACGGTGCCGTCGGCGTCCTTGGCCGGAATCCAGGCGAAGGCCACGGAAATGCGTTCGGAGGAGGAGTTCTCCCAATCGAGGGGGACATCGGTGCTGCCGTCGCAGCGCGCGGTCGCGGTCGCGCACTCGTGCAGACCAGTCGGAGGGGTCGGTGCACCGGGCAACAGGGCCGCGACCATTGCGAGTCCTAAGACTTTTGCGATCATGCCCCCAGCTTCGTCTCCCGTGCACCGGATTTCTTCGGCCTGTCGAAGGATTCCCTTTGGGAGCTAGCTCCCAAAGCCGTCAGCGACCGTGGGATGATCTCGCGCTCTGATCAGGGTAAAGACGGCAGCTCGCGACGATCGGGCTCGAGCTTGGCGTCGACATGGAGACGCTGCTCGCCCTCGGTTTCACAGGAGTTTCGTGCCAGCCGATGCGGGCACTGTTCCCCGACCGCCGATGCGGACGCTGTTCCCCGACCGCCGACCCGCCGACCCGTCTGTCACGAACTCGCTCGCATGAGATTGAGATGACCTAGGTCCCCACCACGCACGAGTCCCCTGACTACAGGATGAGGAATCCGCGAACCCGCGCGCTTCCCCTGGAACCTAAGCAATCTCCTCACGCGTGGCTGGGTGCGATAGTCGGCCCTGGGCGCCTGGGAACACAATTGTGTCGGTCGGCGCTGCGAGCATGACGAAATGATCGCGACCCCGGGCGACTATGCCTGGTTCTCCTACGAGCGCTTCCCCGAGCTGGCGGAGGCCTACTGCTTCACCTACGTCCGCGGCCTGGCACCCGAGCAACTGGTGGTCCGGCTCGGTGGCCGACTCGAGGATTTCACGCCCATGACGCTTGAGAAGCTGATCGAGACTAGCCACAGGAACAGCTACGACACCGCGTTTCTCGGCGCCACGACCATAGGCGACTGGGCGTTCATCGTTGAGCCCAACGGCGGGCTCGGCGCCGATGAAGAAATCATCACTTCGTTGTCGGCGGGAACCCGCCTCGTCTCCCACTTCCGCGACGTCGAAGGCGTCGAGTACTTCTACTGGAGCGAAGATGGGAAGATCCGGTTCTGCTTCATCGCTGATGAAGGTTACTCGGAAGAGGTACCGGATGAGGTCGTGGAGACCATGCAGCGGATCGACGCCGACTACAGACACCTCTATCCCAGCGACGGGCCGGCGTTCCTCCTGGCCGAGCATCTCACCGGCATCACGCTGTCACCGGAGCTGCTGGAGGGGTCCACCTACCTGTGTGGAGTCATCCCCGAACCGAGGTGAGCAGGATCCATCGTCTGTGACCCCGTCGGGCCAGTCGCAGCCGGTGGATCACGCCGCTGCAAGCTCCCGCGACATTCACTGGGGCCCCGTTCCCGCACGGACCCGCTATACCAAGCCCTTGTCTGACGGACAAACGAGGGCCGAGCCAGCGCGCCCAGGTGGGCCACCTATCGCGCTCAGGGGCCAGCTGCCGCCCCCACGTCAAGATGACAGTTGGCCTCCCCCGGCGTCCGGCACTGGTGGGAATATCACTCTTCACGTGACAAGCTCCAGTGGTGGCTGAGCCGCAGCCGGGTGAATCGTTCGCCTCTTGGTCTGATCGGATGGCGGTACGCAACGGATGTCCACCGTCGATGATCGCCGAGGCGTTGGGGCTGGATGTACGCGCGTCAAGTGAGGTCCGTTCACTGGCGTACGGCGTCGTTGTGACGCCGGAGACATGCAAGGCGATCGGGGCTGCTACAGGCGTGAGCTCCGAGATCGTGCGTGGGATGCACCTGGAGATGTTCGACGGCTCGGCCGTGGATCTGGCAGGTGTCCGCGTGGGGGTAAGGAGTCAGTCCGCCGGGCAGAGGGCCGTGAGTGGGTGCAGTTCTTCGGTAGCCGGGCATGCCAGAAGTGCCTGGCGGCTTCGGGCGGAGCGTGGCCGGTCTGGTGGAAGCTGGGCTGGGCCGCGGTTTGTCCCGCGCATCGGATGCTGGACGACGAGCTGGTTGTGCTGCGCTCGCCCTCCGGTCTAGTTGGAGGCAGACGCAAAACCTTCCCTCTCGGTTCGCGCCAGCGGGCGCGCGAGATGTCGGCAGCGATCTGCTGTTCCTCGAACCTGTGGCGCACAAGGGCGTCAAGTTCATACGCGGGCTTGACCTTGAGCCCGAATCTTATGCGTAGGTCTCCTTACGGTCATGTGTTCTCCCGAACTACACGGCACGGTCAACTGTTGCCATGGCCCGTTAGGCTCGGCCGAAATCGGACAGGACTAATCGGACAGGACTAAAAGGTCTGGTGGCCGTCCAGCCCAGAGCGGACGAACTTCATCGCGAGCGCAACGGGAGGGCCCATGCAGCCTGACCAGGGTCCGTCGCTGTACGACCGGCTCGGAGGCGTCCACAGCATCGCCACGGTCGTCGACGACTTGATCGACCGGGTCATGAGCGACCCGCGGCTGAACAAGAATCCCGCCGTGGACGAGGCACACCATCGTGTCTCCCCGGCGGGCTTCAAGTTTCTCGTCACGGAGATGGTCTGCGCGGCTGCGGGCGGCCCGCAACAGTACTCGGGGCGGACCATGGGGGACTCCCACCGCCACCTGGCCATCGCCGAGGACGAGTGGGAGTCCTTCATGGATGACCTGCACCAGGCGTTGGCGAAGTATCAGGTGCCGCCCGCGGAGGAGAGCGAGATCGTCGCCATCGTCGAGGGCACCAGGGACGCCATCGTCATGGTGCCTGCGCCTGGAGCGGGCCCGCCGAACCCGTAGAGGCACGCAGGAGCTCAGTCATGTCGCACGGACAGCGCCACGAGCTCCTTGCGGCCGTCCGCGCACACGCCGATCATCACCAGCAGGCACAGCTTGTGCTCCTCCAGCCGGATGTTGACGTGGATGCCGTCCACCCACAGGCCCGAACTCGAGCCGAGGAACTGCCCCAGCGCCGGCACGAAGTCCCCGCTGGACAGGCCATGCAGGTACAACAGCGGCAGCACCTCGCCGATCGCCGGGCTCTTGCGCGCCCAGGCGGGCAGGATCGCCGAGGAGAACCGCTTGCGCTCGCCGCTGGCCGCGTCGATGCGCTTGTCGTTGACCCGCGGGGCCTTGACCTCGATCGCGCCGGCCGCGGTGAGGATCTCGCGCGGGGCGTGGTAGCCGTTGCGCACGACCAGGCGGCGGCCGTTGTCGTCGCGTTCGTCGGCGAAGGCGGCGATGTAGGCCTCGACCTCGGCTTGGAGCGCGGCGGCGAGCATCTTTCGGGCGCCGCCGCGGACGATCTGATCGATCAGCGACGAAGAGCCGGCGGATGCGGGGTTGCTGTCGTCAGCGGGCGGCTCGGGCACTACGGTAAGCGGCACGGGTGTGCCTTCCCGACCGACGTTGGCGCGTCGGCCTTATCTCGAAACCACATCGGATGATCCGGGAAGGTACACCCCTTCCCGGCGGATCCACAGGTTTCGATCATTCCTCGGCGGTGTTTCGACACCCGTCGAAATGACAGTGTCCAGGTCAGCCGCAGGCCCCGCTGTCATGTTGAGTGGCTCCAGACAGGACGCCTTGAAGCTGGCAGTACGGCACGGAAGTTGGCAGTGGATGCGGCAGTGAGCCGCGCTAGATGGCAGTAGCACCCCAAACGACTGTCCCGTCTCAGGAGACCTGGCGTGTGTCCCACGGACTTGGCGTGTCTTCCGGCGGTCCGGTGCTACGGTTTGCTCGGTAATACGCATATAAGGGGACATATGTTCGGCATTGTCCGCCCGTGTCGGCACGTCATGTGCAAGGGACTCTACGCGGACTGGATGGGCCACCTGTGCGGGCTCTGCCTGGCGCTCCGCGACGAGCACGGACACCTGTCCCGCTTGGTGACCAACTACGACGGCCTGCTCGTGTCCGTCCTCACCGAGGCCCAGTCGCCCGCGTCCGCGCCACGCCGGCGGGCGGGCGCATGCGCGCTGCGTGGCTTCAAGGGCGCCGACGTGGTGCAGGCCGAGGGGGTGCGGCTGGCGGCCTCGGTGTCGCTGCTCCTGGCGGCCGGCAAAGTGCGCGACCATGTGGCAGACGGGGATGGCGTGTACGCCCGCCGCCCGGTGGCCGCCGGCGCCACCCGTCTGGCGGGCCGCTGGTCCTCGGCCGGCACCGCCATGGCCGCCACGCTGGGGTTCGACCCCACCCCGCTGACAGCGGCGGCCGACCGTCAGGCCCTCCTGGAACGCTCCCCGGCCCAGGCGCCCCCGAGGAACGTCGCGGCGCCCGGTTTGCGGGAGTTGACGGGACCCACCGAGGACGCCGTGGCCGCCGCGTTCGCGCACACCGCGGTACTCGCGGGGAAGCCGCACAACCGGGAAGCACTGGAGGCGGCCGGGCGCGGATTCGGGAGGCTGGCACACCTGATCGACGCGGTGGAGGACCTGGCCGATGACCGGGCGTCCGGGGCGTACAACCCGCTGGCCGCCACCGGCACCGGCCTGGACGAGGCGCGCCGCCACTGCGACGCCGCGCACGCCGAGCTGCGCGCCGCCGTGGACGGGCTGGACCTGCCGCGCCCC
Organism: Nonomuraea sp. NPDC049480; assembly: GCF_044465905.1. Taxonomy (NCBI): domain Bacteria; kingdom Bacillati; phylum Actinomycetota; class Actinomycetes; order Streptosporangiales; family Streptosporangiaceae; genus Nonomuraea; species Nonomuraea sp. NPDC049480. The sequence continues at coordinate 5,135 of NZ_JBITMD010000034.1, read as the reverse complement.
GGCCTGACGCGCGCCCTGCTGGTGCGCGAGACCGGCAGCGCCGTCTCCCGGGCCTTCGCCACCGCCGGGACGCACGGCACCGGCCACCAGCCCCGACACGCGCCCGGCGACCCCGGCGCGCCGCCGGGAGAACGGCCGCCGAAGCGGGACCCCGGCGGGCTGCTGTCGCTGGCGTGCGCCGCGCTGACCTGCTGCACATGCGGCCTGTACCGGCCTGCCTGGGACGAGGACCGGGAGAGCTCCTTCTGCCAGCGCTGCGACTGCTCCGGCTGCGACTGCCCTGGCTGCGACTGCTGCGCCAACTGCTGCTCCTGCTGCCAGGGCGAGGACGGCTGTGCCTGCGATGGCTGCGGCTGCGACTGACCGCCGCCTGCCGCCCGCCGGTTCTGCCGCGACCTGCTCGATCACCAGCCCGCCGAAAGCTGTTGCGGGGAAGGCCTCAGCAGGCTTCCCCGGACAACGGCGGTGAGGAATACCGATCAGGTCGCCGCCAGCGCTTCCGTCGGCGCCAGCCGGGAGGCGCGGATCGCCGGGTACAAGCCCGCGATGGCACCGATCAGCACGGTCTCGCCGACACCGCCGGCGAGGCCCCGCAACGGTACGACCGTGGGCCGCTTCTGGATCGTGGCGTAGGTTCCGGTCACCAGGTAGCCCAGGAGCGCGCCGGCCGCCCCGCCGATCAGCGACAGCAGCAGCGATTCCGCGACGAACTGTGTGCGGACCTGGCCTTCGTAGCGCCGAGCGACCGGCGCAGACCGATCTCCGAACGGCGTTCCAGCACCGAGATGACCATCGTGTCGGCGACACCGATCCGCCCACGAGCAGCGCGACCGACCCAGTCCGAGCAGCAGCGAGGTGGACGTCGCCAGTCTCCCCGGGCAGAGAAACGCGAAAGGGCCCGCCCCATGTGGGCCGGGGCGAGCCCTTACCTGTGGCTGATGTGGGACGTCCGCCGACCGTCCATTGTCAGCAGCGGATCCAGCCGTCAAAGCGCGGCGCCGGTCCAGAGACGATATAGGGATATCTCTTTTCGACGGATGAGCCGGTGCTCCGGTAACCGACTGTTATGCAAGGACCGTCGTCGGAATTCGCTATCCGGATTTTGACTCGGTCGGAGCCGGCAATTATACCAAGTTCCATATACTGTGGTGGGGTAGGAGGAGAATTGGCTGCCTGTGCCGCTGTCGCCGGTGCGACCGGTGCAGGGATCTGGTTCGGCGTTCGCGGTGGTCGTGGCCAAGCCGATCGACAGCAGGGCGCTTGCGCCGGCAACTGCCGCCGCGCGAGTCATCCAGCTAGTAATACGCAAGAGTTCTTCCTTTCGATGGCGAGGATGGGTGGCCGGCGGTGCCGGCCGATGATTCAGGCACCACGTCATGGGCGAGGTCCACCGGGAAGGGTCAGGTGACCCATGAACTGCACTGCCAGGGGCCTGGGCCTGTGTCGGGCTCGTCCCGGTAGCACGATTGGAAGCGTTCTGGATGGCCAGGGTCAGGATTGTCAGCCACCATCGGCGTGTTGAACTGACTATGCGGGCCCGTATCGACCAGCTTGTCGGAGAAATCTGTGGTAATCCATCCGCCGTTCTTGCCCGGGCGCTGGCGGGTGATCGTGATACGCCACCTTACGCATCCGGTCGAAAAGCATGACGCGACGTTCAGTCTGGTCCATCGTGCGCTGCAGCCATTGGAATGGACCATGTACATGCCCCATCTCTCTCGCGGGATGTCCCATAAGGAGGTGCCTGGTACCGGTGTCCCGGCGCAGTTCTGATCCACCGGATCCCGGCCTTTGCAGGTTGCGCCATAGCATGCGGCATGAGCGGGAGCGGCGGGCAGCACCACCATCAGGCTGCTTGTGAGTGCCAGGACGGACCCGAGTAGAATCGAGCGGGATCGGCGCTTCCGTTTCACGTGAAATCTCCTTTTCCGCTGCTGCGATTCCAGCATGAGGACCGCCGTCATTAGCCTGTCATAACGAAGGTCGCCACCATGCCGCCGAACGCGGCACAGGAAAGGCGTACACCGGGCTCTCCAGCAGCGGGCAGGGCCCCGCCGACACGTGCCGACGAGGCCCTGTTGCGGCTCGGGAGGAAGATATCAAGCCCATCGAACGCCGGAGATCATGAAATATCGGTTCCATGCACCGGCCCGGCCATGCCGGGACCGCCTGACAATCTACTGGGGAGGGTCATAGACCCAGCCATCCCCATTGTCCCCCCTCCCGCACTCCCACGACCCGACGTACGACGACCCCTCCGTCCCCTCGAATCGGTAGCACGCTATGTAACGTTCCTGAACGGCAAGGTCAGGCACCATCGGCGTGTTGATCTGGACGTTACTGGCCATGAAGCTGAACGCCTTGTGGTAGAACTGCGCGTTATACCAGCCTTCTTGCTGACTCCAGCGCTGGCGCGTGATGGCTATGCGCCCATCGAGGCATTGGACGGTCGGGCAGCTGGTGATATTCATCCTGGTCCAGCGCGAGCTGCACCCGCTCGAATGGATCATGTACATTCCATAGTCCTCGCGCGAGCCCCATTTTTCGGTGTTGGGAACGATCGACCTGCCGAAGCAGCCCTGGGCGACCGGATCGAGGCCATTGCAAGTAGCGCCATAGCACGCGGCATACGCGGGTGCGGCCGGCAGTACCACTATCAGACTGCTGGCGAGTGCCAGTATGAGCCCGAGCAGAATCGAGCGGGACCGTCGTCCTGCTTTCATGTACTGATCTCCTTCTGTTCGCCTGGCGACCAGGCCGCTATTGGTCGATTTCTGGTCACAGGACGCCCATGTCGTGTGTTGGCATCTAGCGCGGTTCCGCTCGGCGTAGATGCGCGAATCCCTGGATGAGGGCACTTGTTCAGTCCCGGGAACTATGGAGTCTCCCTGGCAGTGGGCCACCGGTTTCGTAGCGATGGGTGTCCGGCGGCGATTCAGATGCCGGGGACCATGAACGATTGGTTCCACGGCTTGTTGCTCAGGCAGGTGTATTGCTGGAGGTATGCCTTCGGGTCGGGATTGACGTCCTTGATGTCGAGGCACTTGCCGCTGCGGGCATTTACGATTTCCCATAGCGTCCAGCCGGTCTCGTTGTCGTAGTAGCCGGTGTCACGGAGGTACCAGAACTGGTTGTTGCCCTGGTAGCAACCCCATTGATGAACGGGGGCGAGGTTTTCGAGGCTGGGGCCTTCGACGTCCATGCATTTCGCACTGTGGCGGACCATCATCTGGTAGGCGGTGCCGCCCAGCTTCGGGCCGAACCACCATTCCTGGTGCCACCATGGATTGCCGTACGGCCCCATCCACAGGCGCCCGCCCTCGGCCTTGCTGGGCGGCCATCCGGACACGGTGACGGCATAGCGGTTGCCCCAGTTGTACAGAGGCCGCCAGCTCAGCTCAGGAAGTGAGAGTGCCGCTTTCGGTTTGGCGCCAGCAGGACGGAGGGTCCTCTTCGGCTCCGCTCCGATCTTGAGCACCGTGTCGGCGGGGAGGGGGTCGACGGCCACCGTGGAAGGCGAATCACCGTGCGCCGGTGCGACAATCCCCAGCGGCAGGATCATCCCGATCGCTGCGGCGGCCAGCGCCAGTACTCGTTGGGATGTTCGTTGCGGCATACAAGAGCTCCTTCTGTGCGGTTGTGGAATATTCGTTCGCCTGGCGCCAGGCCATCATTGGTCGATTTCGGGTCGGCGCAGGACGTCCATGAGGGCGTTGGCATAGAACGTGGTGCCGTTCAGGTTCGGGTGGAACGATTGCGAGGACAATCCCAGGCGCCACTGCGAGTGCGGGCATTCGTCGAACCAGGAAAACCGCTCGACGTAATCGCACAACTCGGCGTCCGGGTTCTCGCCCGGGGTGAAGGTCACGATGGCGAAGTTGATTCCGGGCGGGTCGCCGCACAGTGCCTTTCGTTCGTAGTAGTCGCGGGGATCGGCGAACCAGACCGGCGTGCCCAGGTTGCGCAGGCTGACGGCCAGCGCGTCCATCCGCTCGGCGAAGTAGTCGGCCATGTCGTTCAGCCATGCCGTCTCGTCGCCACTGAGGCCGAAGCCCAGGGTCTTGTTCAGGAAAGGAATCCACACGTCGACATCCAGGCAGTCGCCGTTGTCGGAGATGAGCCGGGGATAGCCCATGAGGATGATCTTCGCGTTGGGCGCCCTGGTGTGAATCTGTTCGAGCACCGTCTCGACCGACGGAATGACCTGGTCGTGAATCCGCTGCGGCAAGACCTCGCTCAGCGGGCCGCTGGTCCCTTCCATCGTGGTGGACGGGCAGTTGCCGTTTTTCAGGCAGTGCAGCACGACTCCGGACCAGCCTGCGTCGTTGCCCCCGATCGACAGGGTGACCAGCGTGGTGTTCTGGTCGAGGAATCCCGATTCGATCTGCGGCACCTCGGTGGTGGTGTCGCGCTGGCTGGTGGACCCCTCGCCCCATGCGTTCTCGGTGCCGTAGGCGATCACGTTCTCGGTCTGCGCACCGGAGCAAGCGACCATGTGGTAGTCGAGGTCGTTGTCCAGGTTCGTCTCCCGGCCCCCGATCAGCCATTCGGGCTGGTCATTGAGGGTCGCCTTGCGCGACCATGCCCACTTGGAGCGGTGGCAGGCGTTCTGGTTGCCCTCCTCGCTGTGGCCGCTCATGTCCGTCTCACGGTCGTAGTCCGTGCCGTCTTCGTACTCGCTGACCGCTCCCTCGCCGGAGGAGAACGAGTCGCCGAGTGCGACCACGAAGTTCTTCGGCTTGCGCGGGAGCGGTTGGATCGCCACCGCGTCCCAGGCGATGTTGTGCTGGCCGGACCAGCCCTTCGTGCCTTCCCCGCTCCGCGTCATGTTGCTGAGGCTGATCTCGGGAATGCCGTTGAAGTCGAAGACGCCGAGCGACACCCACCGGTGGCGTTGCTGTTCCCAATGAGATTTGGCGTTGATGGTACGCGTCACCGTCTTGTCCCCCGACGCGCTCGCTCCCCGATAGATCGAGTACGTCGCCTGCTGAGTCTCTGAGCCGTGGTCGGGCACATGCACCAGCACCCGGGCCCATTTGTTGTCGACGACGCGTGAATACTGACCCCCAGGCGACGGCTGAATGTTGACCCCTCCACTCTCTGGAGGGTGATCAAGGTGGAGGACTGGGCGGAGA
>NZ_JBITMD010000033.1:0-120533 GCF_044465905.1 Nonomuraea sp. NPDC049480 | reverse complement strand
TCTTGGGATGTCTTCACAAACTCCGAATGATCACGTGGTGGCCGTCTTCATGCCACCTCAACGCCCAAGATCGCGAAGTGTCACTGGAGTACTAGCCGTGGCCGATCTGCCCGGGTGCGACATCCTGCGGTCGGCGGACAGGCACGCCAGGGCGTCCGGAGGACGCATGATCGTCATCGGCGGCGGCGTGTTGCCCGGCCAGGGGAGTGGTGATCTCGAGCTGTTTCCGTCCGTTGGAGCCGCCCTCACCGCGCTGACCGGGTCCTGGCCGTAGCGCCGATGGCAGGCAGGCCCTGGCTGCCGAAGCCGGCGGGAACCTGGCGGGGACGGGCGGTGTAAGGAGAGCGTGTCCTCCATCACGAGACGTCAGGCATTCGCGCTCGGCGCGGTGGCCGCCGTGTCAGCCTGCGCCGCCGAGCGGCCCGCCACGAAGGCCGCGCCCGCGGTCCCCGCCCCCAAGCCGGGCCGCCTGTTCGCCACGACCGCCGCCGGGCTGGCCGTGGTCGACCTGGCCAAGGGCACGGTCAAGGCCGTCTACCCCGCGGCCGTGGCCGACGGCACCTGGACCACTGTTCACCAGCTCAGGGACGGCCGCCTGCGTAGTTACGAGCCCGGCACCGGCGCCCTGCTGGCCGACGAACCGGTCGACGGCCGGCAGATCAAGGCCATCTCCCCCCGGATGATCGCGGTGGGGCCGCCGCCCGGGCCGCGCCGCCGTACCAGGATCACGCTGATCGGCGAGAACGGCACGCGTGCGGTCGAGCTGGACGGCAACCTCGATCCCGAGGCGTTCTCCAGCGACGGCCGGGCCATGTACCTGCTGGACCACCTGCCGCCCGAGCAGCCCGACCGCTACCGGGTGCGGATGTACGACCTGGACGCCGGCAAGATAGGGCCGCTGCAGACGCGTGACAAGAGGCAGGTCCTCCCCGGCACGGAGGAGGAGATGCGCGGGCAGGGGCGCCAGGCCGTACTGGACCCCGCCGCGAACGTCCTCTATACCCTCTACACCCACCAGGACGACCACCTGCACACGCGTGACCTGGTGGCGGGGCGGGACCAGAGCCCCGGCGTGCACGCGTTCGTGCACGTGCTCAACCTGGACCAGAGGTGGGCCTACTGCCTGGACCTGCCCGCGCCGTTCGGCCTGGGCCCGCCCGAGGCGCACACGATCGCGCTGGACGCGGCGGGCAGGCGGCTGTACTCCTTCGACGCCTCCACCGGCGGCATCGTGGTGGCCTCCACCGATGACCAGGTGATCCGGCGCAGCGGCCTGCTCGGCAAGCAGCCCGGGGGAGAGGCGTACGCGGCGGCGGGCGGCCGGCGCGTCTACGTGGCGGCGGGTTCGCAGGTGCTGGTGGCCGACGGTGAGACGCTCGCGCCGCTGGCCGCCTGGGCGCTTCCCGGCCCTGCGCGCGGCGTCATCTGGACGGCCGGCGAGCTGCTGGTGGGGGCGGGCGATCAGGTGATCCGGCTGGACCCGGACACGGGAGCCAGGCTCGGCGCTGTCGCTCTGCCGGGCCTGCGGGCGGTACGGCACGCCGAACGCATCCCAGGCTGAGCGGGAGGCGGTCCACCGTGAGGAACAAGGGACCGTCGCTGTCGCTGATCAGACGGTGCGAAGAGCAGCCCTTTCGCAAGCCTGGCAACCTCCGTCGTGCGGTTCGAAAGCCACCGGGAGGACGGCCCCGCCCGCGCGGGTTCGGCTTGCGGCGGCAGGAACACGTACCGCTTCTTGCCGCTGCCCAGCCGCAGGTCGACCGGGATCCACGAGTTGAGGAAGCGGGCCGGAGGCTCACCAGTTTCATTAGGGATCCTCAAGTTCCGTGGTGGTTGATTGGTGGCGGCGCTTCTTCGGTCGCAACGAGGGAGAGGCGCCCCGGGGGTCGGTGAGGCCGGCAGGTGGTCGGGTGTATCGCTCAGGTGTTCTACCCGAGAGAACCAAAGACTGGTAGCCTGACGGTCACTCAGGGTGAAAATCGGGGGTGGTGGGATGCCGGTGGGGGTGCGGGCGTGCCGGTCGGCTGTCGATCCGGCGCCGCGCGCGGCAGCCAAGGACGGGAGCGGGCGGTGAGCCGGAGGCTGCCGCCGGCCGCGGGTCAGAGCGCCCGCACGGCGTGTGCCCGCGCGCTGCTGCGCGGTGGGGTGGCGGAGAAGAGCGGCGAGCCGGTGCCTGCGGCGGTGCTGGCCGAGCGGGTCGGCTGGTGCGCGGACCTGGTCTCGGCCATGACGGCAGGGGTGCTGGCCGAGCATTGGGCCACCTGCGATGTCGCTCTGCTGGCCGGTGGGGTGGATGCGGGCGGGCGCAGGCTGCCATCGCAGGCGTGGATGGCGTTGCGCAGGCTGGGCTGGACGGCCACCGCGCCGGCGGGCGTCACGGTCAACGACCGGATCGCGCGGATGGCGCAGGAGCAGGCCGGGCGGCTGCTGCGCTCGGCACACTGGCGGGCCGAACTCACCGCCGGAGTGCTGGCCACCCGGCCCGCCGATCCGCTCAACCGCACCGCCGGGGAGTGGGATGCGGTGCGCGCCGCCATCCCCGGCGGCCGGGATCTGCCCGCCACGGTCATCAAGGCGCGCACCCGGCAGATCGCCGCGTTCGTGCGCGCTCAGGGACGGCTGCCCGCCGATGTGTGCGAGCTGGAAGGCGTGCCCCGGGCGGCGCGGATGCTGGTGCTGGCCGCCTGTGACCGCCAGCAGGCCACCATCCGGCGCAGCGAGAGCGAGCCGGGGCGGGCGCTGCTGCGGCTGCAGCTGCCCACCCGCCCCGATCCGCGCTCCTACGCCGACTGGACCTGGGTGGCCTGCCCCATCACGCTGCCCCCGACGGTGCCCGCGGATGCGGTGCTGCACCTGCCCACCCTGCGCCCGCGGGACGGGAGCGTGCGCGCCGATATCGCCTACACCCACCCCGTCCCGGCGGCCCGGCGCGTCGGCCACACCATCGCGCTCGGCGTGGACTGGGGCCTGAACACGGTGTTTTCGGCCGGCGCGGTAGGCCTGCATGCGGACGGGCGCCTGACCGCGCTGGGGGCCGGCGCCCAGTTCCGCGCCGCCGGTGTGCTGGCCAAACAACACCGGCTCCGCAGACTGGGCGAGCATCTGCATGCCAAGACCGGCCGCTACCAGCGCCTGCTCGACGGGTGTGCACCCCATCCGGCCCTGGAGGGCAAGCAGGCGCGGCTGGCCGAAGAGTCCCGCCGCCTGTCGGCACGCCGGAGGCACCTCAACGACGCGCTGGCGTGGGCGGCCGCCCGCTGGGTGGTCGACCAGGCCATCGCCGCCAAAGCGACGGTCATCTACGTGGAAGATTTGCGCTCGCTGGAAGCCGCCGGGATGGGCCGCACTTTGAACACCCGCCTGTCGCAGCAGGTCCGCGGCCAGATCGCCGGCCACATCCGGCACCTGGCCGCCGAGAGCGGCATCGCGGTGGTGAGCGTCCCGGCGCGCAACACCTCCAAGCATTGCCCGCACTGCCTGAGCGTGCTGCGGCACCGCAAGGCCCCCGACCGGCCCACGGTCGCGGGCTGGAAGTGGGCCTGGTGCCCGGAGTGTGGCTGGCAGGGCGATCGCGACCAGGGCGCCTGGCAGCGCATCGCCGCCCGCGGACTGACCCACCAGGCCACCACCGTCACCGACCGGGCCAGCGGCGCCATGGCGATCGGCTCTGTCGTGGACAAGCTCGAAGCCCGGGCGGTCATCACCCCGCCCACCCCGAAGACCCGCCGGACGGATCGGTCGAAGACCGGACCCACCCGGCGCCGCACTCCACGCCCCGCGCCCAGGCGACGCAGGGCACCCTCCCCAGCACGACCCGCCGGTCGGGCTGGCCAGCGTCCGGAGGGACACGCTCACACGGGCCGGACCGGGCTGCCCCGCGCCGCCCACCGGCACCAGGGCGTGACGACGATCAGCACAACCACCAGTCGGCACCGGCCACGCGGGGCGGCGTTAGGCGCGGGTTTCCACCTGCACGCCCACGCCACCCCGCCACGGTGGGCACCACCCACGCCAGACGCTACGCCTGACACGGGATCGCCAAGCTGATCAGAGACGCTTTCGGGAGGTCGTGAGGACGCCGACGCGGTCGCCCCGGCTCATCGCGGCTCTGATGGAGGACGGTACGGACAGCGCGCCGCCGTAGTTCTTGAAGACGCGTGTGCGGGCGCACCGGGCCAGATAGGCGATCTGTACGGCGTCGTGGCCGTACAGGAAACACGGAGGGCGCAGGCCGAGGTGGTGGAGCCGTGAGGCGGCCTCGGCGGTGACGGCGCGTGCGGCGTGGATTTGCCTGCTGTTGACATAGAGGGATCTGGCCTGCACGACGAAGTAGCAGAGCATCCCGATGATGGCGAGCAGCGCGTACGCGGGCAACAGGAAGCGCGGAGCGGCGTAGCCGACGGTGAAGATGTAGGCGAGGGCGAGCGAGAGGCCGCAGGCGAGGGCCGCCACGAGAGCCCCCCGCCGCCGGGCCGTCCGGATGGGGACCATCGGCCTCATGCATGGTTCCCACGCTACGAATGGCGAGGTCAGAGCCTGTTCAGGGCGCGGGCGGCATCTGTATCCCCTTGCGATTCCCTTACGCGATCTCGTGCTGCTCCCCGCCCGCGGTTGCGGTCCCCTGATTTTCCGCAGGTTCTCCGGCTGGCAGGCACGCCATGTCCCGCCGTGAGGAGCCGCAGCCCCGCCGCCTTCGGTTCACTCACGTCCCGCGACCGCGTGCACGGGGCTCGCCCGCAATGTCACCCAGGCGGGCACCAATGTGGCCGCGAGGCCGAGGACAGCGCAGAGCAGGACCAGCCCGAAGTAGAGCGGCACATCCACGGTCGGCAGCGCGGGCGACTCTGCTCTTGACGGTGCTCTCCGAGCAGCCCAGACGTGTGGCGATCTCGGCGTTGGACAGTCCGTGCGCGATCAGGCTCAGCACCTCCTGTTCCTTGCCGGTGAGCCCGTCGGTGCGGCCGGGTTCCACTCCGGAGGAGGCGGTCGGCTCGCGGGTGACTCTGGCGATCAGCTTCCGCGCGACCTGTGGTGACAGCACGCTCCCACCTTGGGAGGCGGTGAGCAGCGCGGCGGCCAGACCCTCGGGCGGCACCGTCTTGAGCACGTAGCCGACGGCGCCCGCGCGGAGCGCGCCCAGCACGTACTCCTCCGCGTCGAACGTCGTGAGCATGAGCACCGGCGGTGGAGGCCCGTCGTGCGGCCAGCCCTCGTGGATCCGGCGGACCGCCGCCACGCCGTCCAGCACCGGCATCTGCACGTCCATCAGCACCACGTCGGGCCGATGGCCGAAGACCGCCGTCACCGCCTGCTCGCCGTCGGCCGCCTCGGCCACCACCCGGAAGCCTCCCAGGCCGTCGATGATGAGGCGCAGGCCCGCGCGGACCACCTCCTGATCTTCGGCGAGCACGACGTTCACGGCCACGGGATCACCGCCCGCACCCGGAAACCGCCTGACGGCGTGGGGCACGCCTCCAGGCTGCCGTCGTGCACCTCGGCCCGGGCCCGCATCCCGGCCAGCCCGCTGCCGGAGCCGGGAACCCGGATCGAAGGTCCTGGCCCCGGTAGGTTCTCGACGAGGAGCTCCACGCCCGTTCCGATCCGCGTCAGCCGTACCGAGACCTGGGTGGGGCCGGCGTGGCGCACGACGTTGGTCAGCGACTCTGGATGATCCGGTAGCAGGAGATCTGCACCGCCTCCGGCAGTCCGTCGGCCACCTCGGCGGACACGGTCAGCCCGGCCAGGCGGGCGTCGGCCAGCAAGCCTTCGAGATCGTTCAGGGTGGGCGGCGACGGCTCGGGCGCGCCGATCGCCCCCAGCAGGAGGCGCATCTCCTCCAGCGCCGCCGCGGCCGAGCCCGCGATGCGTTCCAGGCTCCGGGTGGCCTGCTCAGGTGCGAACCTGGCCGCGTGGGCCTGTACGGCGATCGCGGTGAGGTCGTGGCTGACGGTGTCGTGCAGTTCCCGGCCGATCCTGTCGCGCTCGTCGTGGACGGCCCGCCGCGCGTTGGCGGCTTGCTCCATGCGCAGCCGCTCGGTGACGGCACGCAGCCGGACCACGTCACGCAGGCGCAGCCGTATCGTCAGTCCCAGCGCCCAGGCCCCGGCGATGATGGGCGCCGCGCCGAACGCGTCGGCGGGCTCCTCCAGATCGCCCAGCGCCAGGACGCCGGCCACCCATGCCTCCGCGGCCAGCAGGCCGAGTCCCGAGCGCGGCCAGGTGGCGTACCGGCCCGCGCTGTAGACGGCCAGCGCCACCGGTGCGTCGCCGATCAGATGCACCGACTGCGACCACACCAGCAGGTCACCGCCGGTAGCGAGCGCGGTCACGATGATCGGCCAGTGGCGCCTGGCGAGCAGGGGAGCACGGCTACCGCCGCGCCCGCCCAAACGACGGGACTGGTCTGCTCATGGACGAATTGGAGCGCCACGGCCACGCTCAGGCCGGTGACCATCAGGATATCGACGGTCCGGGGGGTCGGAAGGGCCGCCACATGATCATCGTATGTGATGAAGTCGTGCGCCCCGGCTCACCCAGGGAGATCCAGATCGCCGACGTCCGGCCCGGCATCTCACGGTTGCCGGGCAAACCCAGAATCCATGTACCAAGTCCCCGCAAACCGGTCTTGACATCCGCATTCCGCACCCTCAATCTGTTGCGTATAGCGCTAGACGTTTCTCTTTGCGAAACCGGGGTGTGACACGATGATCCCAGCGTGCCCTCTCGCGTCACTGCCGCGAGGCGAGGCCCTCCGCCTCGACGTCGATCCGCCCATCGCGGTCTTCCACACCGACGACGGCGACCTCTTCGCGATCGACGACACCTGCACCCACCAGGATGCCTCGCTGGCGGACGGATGGCTGGAGGGCTGCGAGATCGAATGCCCGCTGCATGCCTCGCGCTTCGACCTGCGCACCGGAGCGGTGGACGCCCCTCCCGCGAAGCGGCCGGTCCGCACGCATCAGGTCGTCGTGGAGGACGACGTCATCTATGTCCGTCCGTCGGACGCGCCGCCCAACCTGCCGCCGGGTGTCACCTTGAAGGGCCAGGCGTGAACACGGTCTGCGTGGTCGGCGCCTCGCTCGCGGGACTGCTGACGGCCCGCGCCCTGCGCGATCAGGGCTACGAGGGACGGCTCGTCGTGATCGGGGAGGAGCGGCACCGGCCCTACGACCGTCCCCCTCTGTCCAAGGACTTCCTCAAGGGCGTGACCGGCGAGGCCGACCTGGCGCTGGAGGGCGACGGCGAGGATCCCCGCATCGAATGGCGGCTCGGGGTGGCCGCGACCGGCCTGGACGCCGCCTCCCGCCGGATCGCGCTGAGCGACGGCACCTCGCTGGCGGCGGACGGCATAGTGATCGCCACCGGGGCGGCCGCGCGCACGCTCCCGGGCACTGAGGGCCTGAGCGGCGTCCACACGCTGCGCACCCTCGACGACGCCCGTGCCCTGCGCGCGGAGCTGGAGACCGCCAGGCGGCTGGTGGTGATCGGCGGCGGTTTCATCGGCGCCGAGGTCGCCGCCACGGCCCACGAGCTCGGCCTGGACGTCACCCTCGTGGAGGCGGGACCGGCGCCGCTGGCCGGCGTCGTCGGCCTCACGATGGCGCAGGCCATCGCCGCCCTGCACGAGCGGCGCGGCGTCCGGCTGATCGGCGGCGCCCGCGTGGCCGAGGTGACCCGCGTGGCCGAGGTGACAGGTACGGAGCCGGCCGGCGAACGACGGCCGGCGGACGGCTCGCGCCGGGCGGACGGTGTACGGCTGGGGGACGGCACGTACCTGCCTGCCGACGTCGTGGTGGTCGGCATCGGGGCGGTGCCCAACACCGGCTGGTTGCGGGGCAGCGGCGTCGAACTGGGCGACGGCGTGCTCTGCGACGAGGGCGGCGGCACCTCGGTTCCGGGGATCGTCGCCGTCGGGGACTGCGCGGCCTGGTGGGACCCCGCACAGGACCGCCACCACCGGATCGAGCACTGGACCGGCGCGCGCCAGCGGGCCGCCGTCGCGGCGGCGACGCTGCTGTCCGGCGGCACCGCCCGCCCGGCTCCCGCGCGCCCGGCCTACTTCTGGTCCGACCAGTTCGATCTGAAGATCCAGTTCATCGGGCGCGCCGGCGAGGCGGACACCGTGACCGTGGAGGAGGGCGACCCGGCCGAAGGCAGCTTCCTCGCCGTCTACCGGCAGGCGGATCGCCCGGTGGCGGTGCTGGGTGTCAACCAGGCCCGGCTGTTCACCCGCTGGCGTCGCCATTTGGAGAGCGCGCCGGTGCAGGCCGGCTAGCAAGGAGTGAAACATGGCTCATGAAGTACGCGGCGTGGTCGCGACGGGCAAGGGCAAGCCGGTCAGCCTGGAGACGATCCTCGTGCCGGATCCGGGTCCCGGCGAGGCGCTGGTGAAGGTGCAGGCGTGCGGCGTCTGCCACACCGACCTGCACTACCGCGAAGGCGGCATCAACGACGAGTTCCCGTTCCTGCTCGGCCACGAGGCGGCCGGGGTGGTCGAGGCCGTCGGCCCCGGCGTCGCCGACGTCGCGCCCGGCGACTTCGTCATCCTCAACTGGCGCGCCGTCTGCGGGGCCTGCCGTTCCTGTCTCAGGGGCCGTCCGCAGTACTGCTTCAACACCCACAACGCCACGCAGAAGATGACGCTGGCGGACGGCACGCCGCTCAGCCCCGCTCTGGGCATCGGCGCGTTCGCCGAGAAGACGCTGGTGGCCGCGGGCCAGTGCACCAAGGTCGACCCGGCCGCCTCCCCTGCGGCCGCCGGACTCCTCGGGTGCGGCGTGATGGCCGGCCTCGGCGCGGCCGTGAACACCGGCGGGGTCGGCCGCGGCGACTCTGTCGCGGTCATCGGCTGCGGCGGCGTCGGCAACGCGGCGATCGCCGGAGCCCGGCTGGCCGGCGCCACCACGATCATCGCCGTCGACGTGGACGACCGGAAGCTCGACTGGGCCCGCGGTTTCGGCGCGACGCACACCGTCAACGCCAAGGAGACCGACCCCGTCGAACGGATCAGGGAGCTCACCGGCGGATTCGGCGCGGACGTGGTGATCGACGCGGTCGGCCGCCCGGAGACGTTCAAGCAGGCGTTCTACGCCCGCGACCTGGCCGGGACCGCGGTGCTCGTGGGCGTCCCCACGCCCGAGATGACGCTCGGCCTGCCGCTGCTCGACGTCTTCGGCCGCGGCGGCGCGCTCAAGTCGAGCTGGTACGGCGACTGCCTGCCGAGCCGGGACTTCCCCATGCTGATCTCCCTCTACCTGCAGGGCCGGATCGACCTCGACGCGTTCGTCACCGAGACCATCGGCCTGGGCGACGTCGAGGAAGCCTTCGCCAAGATGCACCACGGCGAGGTGCTCCGGTCTGTGGTGATGCTGTGATGCGGATCGAGCGACTCGTCACCTCCGGCACCTTCAGCCTGGACGGCGGCACGTGGGACGTCGACAACAACGTCTGGCTGCTCGGTGACGACGAGCAGGTCCTCGTCATCGACGCGGCCCACGACGCCGGGGCGATCGCGACGGCCGTGGGCGACCGCAGGGTCACCGGGATCGTGTGCACGCACGCCCACAACGACCATGTGGACGCCGCGCCCGGCCTGTCCGCGCGCACCGGGGCGCCGGTCCTGCTGCACCCGGACGACGAGGTGCTGTGGAAGCTCGCGCACCCCTCCGCGTCGCCGGACCGGCCGCTGGTGAACGGGCAGATCCTGCGGATCGGCGACTGCGCCGTGCACGTCCTGCACACCCCGGGGCACGCCCCGGGAGCGGTGTGCCTGTACGTGCCCGAGCTCGGCGCGCTGTTCTCCGGCGACACCCTCTTCCAGGGCGGCCCTGGGGCCACGGGGAGGTCGCACAGCGACTTCTCCACGATCATCTCGTCCATCAGCCAGACCCTGCTCACGCTCCCCGCCGAGACGGTGGTGCATACCGGACACGGCGCCGACACCACGATCGGAGCCGAGGCTCCGCAGCTAGAGGACTGGATCCGCCGCGGACACTGACCCGGCCCGTTCCCAGAGGAGTATTTCCGTGACCACCGCAACGACCTCCAGCGTCATTCCCACTCTCCCGGGCCGCTACTACACCGATCCGGGTCTCTTCGCGCTGGAGCAGAGGAACATCTTCGAGGCGATGTGGTTCTGCGCGGTGCGCTCGTCCGACCTGCCCAAGCCGGGCGCGTTCAAGACGGTGCAGGTCGGCGCCGAGAACCTGATCATCAGCCGGGCGCGTGACGGGTCGGTACGCGCCTTCTACAACGTTTGCCGGCACCGCGGCGCGACGCTGTGCACGGAGGAGTCCGGTGAGGTCAAGCGGGCCTTCCAGTGCGCCTACCACGCGTGGACGTACGACCTGGACGGCAAACTGATCGCGGCGCCCAACCTGACCAAGATGGCGGACCTGGACCGGGTGAAGTACGGGCTGGTCAAGGTGCACGTGCGGGAGTGGCTCGGCTACGTGTGGGTCTGCCTGGCCGACGACCCGCCGTCATTCGAACAGGACGTGCACGGCGCGGTGGAGGAGCGGCTGGGCGCGCTGCAGCTGATCGACAACTACGACGTGGCGAACCTGGAGGTCGGGCGGCGGATCGTCTACGACGTCAAGGCCAACTGGAAGCTCATCGTCGAGAACTTCATGGAGTGCTACCACTGCGCGACGATCCACCCCGAGCTGACCGAGGTGCTGCCGGAGTTCGCCGACGGGTACGCCGCACAGTACTTCGTCGGCCACGGCGCGGAGTTCGGCGAGCGGATCGAGGGCTTCACCGTGGACGGCTCGGAGGGGCTCGACCGCATCCCGACGGTGACCGAGGAGCAGGACCGGCGCTACTACGCGATCACCATCAAGCCTCAGGTCTTCATCAACCTGGTGCCCGACCACGTCATCCTGCACCGCATGTTCCCCCTCGCCGTCGATCGCACGGTGGTCGAGTGCGACTGGCTCTACCTCCCCGACGTGGTGGCCGGCGGCAAGGATCTGGACAAGTCGGTCGAACTCTTCCACCGGGTCAACGAGCAGGACTTCGACGCGTGCGAGCGCTGCCAGCCCGCGATGAGCTCGCGCACGTACGCCCAGGGCGGCGTGCTGGTGCCCAGCGAGCACCACATCGGTAGCTTCCACGAGTGGGTCCAGAGCCGGATCGGATAGCGGTGCGCGGTGATCAGCGGGGGCCGGCTAGCCCGCGTAGCCGAGCCGCCGGCTGATCTCGTCGGCCCCGCCGATGAGGACGGGCGCGAGCTCGTGGATGCGCTCGACGCCGAAGCGGTAGGCGGGCCCGGAGGCGCTGATCGCGGCGACGACCTCGCCGTGGTAGGCGCGGATGGGCGCGGCCATGGTGTTCAGCCCGTTCTCCAGCTCCTCCAGGCAGAAGGCGTAGCCCGCTACGCGCGTCTCGGCGAGCTGCTTCTCCAGCGCGTCGACGTCGGTGATGGTCTGGGGCGTGAGGCTCTCCAGCGTCACCTCCGACAGCAGCCGGGCGCGCTCGTTGTCGTCGAGGTGGGCGAGCAGCGCCTTGCCGCTCGAGGTGGCGTGCAGCGGGGTGATCTGGCCGACCCAGTTGTAGGCGGTGACCGCCGAGGGGCCGCGGACCTGGTCGAGGTTGACCGCGTACGTGGAGCGGAGCACGGCGATGTTGACCGTCTCCCCGATCTCCTCGGCCAGCCGGTGGCAGACCGGCCGGGCCCGCTGGATGATGTCCATCTGCGTGCTGACCCCGCCGGCCAGCCGGATGATGCCGAAGCCCAGGCGGTACTTGCCGCGATCCTCGGCCTGCTCCACCAGGCCACGTGCCTCCAGCGCGCCGAGCAGCCGGAAGGCGGTCGACTTGTGCACGTCGATCTCCGCGGCGACCTCGCTCACTCCCGCCTCGCCCCGGCGGGACAGGATCTCCAGCACGCTGATCGCCCTGTCAACCGACTGCACGCCCCCACTGCCCGAGTCGTTGCTCATAGCGAAACTGTAAGTGCTACAAGGAACCCGCGTCGAACATACCACCAAAAGATCTCCTGTTGCATCTAGTGAAACGCGATGCGTATAGCGATACGATTCGGTGAAACGTGCGATGAGACGAGGCATTATGACGTCACACGAGTACGACTTCGTCATCGTCGGAGGCGGATCGGCGGGCTGCGCCCTGGCCAACCGGCTCTCCGCGGATCCTGCCACGCGAGTGCTGGTCCTGGAGGCGGGCCGCCCGGATCATCCGTGGGACGTGTTCATCCACATGCCCGCGGCCCTGCCTTTCCCCATCGGCAACCGCTTCTACGACTGGCGGTACGAGTCCGAGCCCGAGCCTCACATGCACGGCCGGCGCATCTACCACGCCCGAGGGAAGGTGCTCGGCGGCTCCAGCAGCATCAACGGCATGATCTTCCAGCGGGGCAACCCGATGGACTACGAGCGCTGGGGCGCCGACCCGGGGATGAAGAGCTGGGACTACGCGCACTGCCTGCCGTACTTCAAGCGGATGGAGAACTGCCTGGCCGACCCGGGCACCCCCTTCCGCGGCCACGACGGGCCGCTGGTGCTGGAACGCGGGCCCGCCGGCACGCCGCTCTTCGGGGCGTTCTTCGAGGCCGTCCAGCAAGCCGGCTACCCGCTGACCGACGACGTCAACGGCTACCGCCAGGAGGGCTTCGCGCGCTTCGACCGCAACATCCGCGACGGCCGCCGCCTCAGCGCCGCCCGCGCCTACCTGCATCCGGTGCTCAAGCGCCCGAACCTCACGGTCAAGACCCGCGCCTTCGTGTCGAGGGTGCTCTTCGAGGGCACGCGAGCGGTCGGCGTGGAGTACGACGGCGGCACCGTACGCGCGAAAGAGGTCATCCTGTGCGGCGGCGCCATCAACTCCCCTCAACTGCTGCAGCTGTCCGGCGTCGGCAACGCGAGTGAGCTGTCCGCGCTGGGCATCGGCGTGGTGCACGACCTGCCGGGCGTCGGCGAGAACCTGCAGGATCACCTGGAGGTCTACATCCAGCACGGCTGTTCCCAGCCGGTCTCGATGCAGCCCAACCTGCAGAAGTGGCGCCATCCGTGGATCGGCGCGCAGTGGCTCTTCCTGCGCAAGGGGCCGGGGGCGACCAACCACTTCGAGGCCGGCGGCTTCGTCCGCAGCAACGACGACGTCGACTACCCCAACCTGATGTTCCACTTCCTGCCCATCGCCGTCCGCTACGACGGCTCGGCGCCCGCGGGCGGGCACGGTTACCAGGTGCACGTCGGGCCGATGTACTCCGACGCCCGCGGCTCGGTGAAGATCAAGAGCGCCGACCCGCGGCAACACCCCGCCCTGCGGTTCAACTACCTGTCCACCGAGCAGGACCGGCGGGAGTGGGCAGAGGCCGTCCGGGTGACCAGGAGCATCCTCGGTCAGCCCGCGCTGGCCGAGTTCAGCACGGGGGAACTGTCGCCGGGGCCCTCCGTCGAGACCGACGAGGAGATCCTCGACTGGGTCGCGAAGGACGGTGAGACGGCCCTGCACCCCTCCTGCACGGCCAAGATGGGGATCGACGAGATGTCCGTGGTGGACCCGGAGACCATGCGCGTGCACGGCGTCGACGGGCTGCGCGTGGTGGACGCCTCGGTCATGCCGTACGTCACCAACGGCAACATCTACGCGCCGGTCATGATGCTGGCGGAGAAGGCGGCCGACCTGATCCTCGGCAACACCCCGCTCCCGCCCGAGACCACCGCGTTCTACCGGCACAAGAAGAAGTGACAGAGGGACGCCGAACGTGATGCCGGCCATGCGGGGGCCGGCCCGTCGCGGTACTGCTGCATGAACGGCATGCTCCCGCCGGCCATGCGCAGGGCGAAGTGGTAGATCACGAAGGGATGGATCCCGAACTCGAACAGGCCGCGAAGGCCGGCCTTGGCCGGCGCCTCGCGTTCATCGCCGGTGAGATCTCGGCCCGCCAGAACAGCGGCCGGGTCGGTTCGGAACCTCTCGGCGACCAGGGTCGCGACGTCCCCCGAGTGATCTCGTCCCAGACACGTACGTCCCAGGGGTTGTCCGGTCGGTGCACGAAGTCCGCCATCTGGCGGGTGCCGATCGCGTTGGACATGTGGCCGCTGGTGCCATGACGGCCGCGCACGAGCGCGGCGCCGTAGGGGCGGATGCCGCGATGTGCCGGCCGACGAGGCCCATGCGTCAGCCGACGACCGCGTCGATCCGGTCGAACACCCCGTGGTACGTCTCCAGCAGACCCGCGTGGTACCGGCCTGTTGGCAAGGTCGGCTCCGCCAGCCGCCATCTGCGGCGTTCCTGCAGGTAGGCGGGGGTGGGCTCGGTAAGGGCGGGCTGTTGGCCGACTAACTGAGCAAACCTCGTCGATAACCCTCGCCGACGGCGGCGGCGCGGTCGCGGACGCCGAGTTTGTCGTAGATGTGCAGCAGGTGGGTCTTGATGCTGGCCTCGCTGATGAAGAGCTTGGCGGCCGCCTGGCGATTGGAGGCGCCGTCGGCGACGAGGGCGAGGACTTGGAGTTCGCGGTCGGTAAGGGCAGCCTTGACCGGTCTGCGTACCTGGCCCATCAGACGGCCGGCGACGGAGGGGGACAGGACCGGCTCGCCGGCGGCTGCGGCGCGGACGGCGCGCAGGAGTTCGTCGGTGGGGGCGTCTTTGAGGAGGTAGCCGGTGGCGCCGGCTTCGATGGCGGGCAGGACGTCGGAGTCGCCGTCGAAGGTGGTCAGGACGAGGGTCTTGATGTGGGGGTGGGAGTGGCGCAGGGCGGTGATGGCGGTGACGCCGTCCATTTCGGGCATGCGAAGGTCCATGAGGACGATGTCGACCTGGAGTGCGGCGGCGCGGTCGATGCCTTCGCGGCCGTTGGTGGCTTCGCCGGCGACGTGGATGTCGGGTTCGGCTTCGAAAGCGGCGCGCAGGCCGTGGCGGACGATGGGATGGTCGTCGACGATGAGGAGGCGGATCACCGGGGGTTTCCTTGGAGCGCGGGGACGGTGGCGCTGACGGCGGTGCCCTCGCCGGGCGTGCTCTCGATTTCGAGGGAGCCGCCGACGCCGCGTAGGCGTTGTCTCATGCTGCTGAGGCCGAATCCTTTGCTGTTGGGGTTGTGGATGCCGGTGCCGTCATCGCGGATGTCGAGGAGGACGACGGCGCCGGTGTAGGAGAGGGTGAGGCCGGCGCGGGTGGCGCCCGCGTGTTTGGCGACGTTGGCGAGGGCTTCCTGGGCGACACGGAAGAGGGTGACCTCGATGGCGGGGCTGAGGGGGACGCGGTCGCCGGTCACCTCGACGTGCAGGTCGACGCCGGTGGTCTGGGCCCAGTTGCGGGCCAGGGTGGTCATGGCTTCGGGGAGGTGGGCGTCCTCGAGCTGGTGGGGCTGGAGGGCGGCGACGGAGCGGCGGGCTTCGGTGAGGCTGTCCTGGGCGAGGTCGAGCGCGAGTTCGAGGTGGGTGCCGGAGTCCTCGACGCGTTGGGCGGCGCGTAGCTGGGTGATGATGCCGGTGAGGCCCTGGGCGAGGGTGTCGTGGATTTCGCGTGCCATGCGCTGGCGTTCGTCGAGGATGCCTGCCTGGTGGGCTTGGGTGAGGAGCTGGGCGTGGAGGTCGGCGTTCTCCTCCAGGGCGGTCTGAAGGTCGCTGACTGCTTTGCGGTATTTGCGCTGCCGGTCCTCGATCCTGATGCCGGCGATGTGGCCGCCGCCGATGGCGACGGTCTGCACGGCGATGATCGCCAGGTGGAAGGCGATGAGCTGGATGGTGGCCTGGGCCCAGTCGAGCGTCGATCCGTACAGGACGACGGAGGTGGCGGCGACGGCGGCGAAGGTCCACTTGGAGGGAGCGAAGTTGGCGGCGAGGAAGAAGCCGGAGATGCAGTAGATGATGAAGATGGGGTCGTGGAAGGTCAGCAGCGCGGCGGTGGCCAGGACGCCGGCGAAGTGAACGGTGACGGCGACCCTCCGTCCGCGCACGGCGGCGGGGAGGAGGGCATGGGCGCCGAGAATCCACGCGAGGGCCAGGGCGGTGAGCGCGAGGGTGCGGGGGATCCCGCCTTCGGGCTGGTCGGGTGAGGCCAGACTGATGGCGAGGGAAGCGGCGAGGGTGATGTAGGGGGCGATCTCGACGACGCGCTCGAAGCGTCGTTCCCAGGTGGAGGGCGGGAAGGGGTCGTTCATCCGGGGCGTGCCCCTCCTCTCGGTATGGACGGGTTTTACCTGGTGGTGGCCGGCGAGGACGAGCTTAGGCGCATGGGGATCAGGATGGCGTAGCCGTACATCAGCAGCCCTAGGGCGATCATGAAGATGATGGTGGGCCATTGCCAGATCGGCGGGAGATGAAGGGCGAGGAACCATGCGCGGTTCTCGATGCCGAAGATCTTCATGACCATGGGCACGAGACCCTGGGGGAACAGGGGAAGCCAGGCGATGGTGTAGCTGATCGTGACGCCGATGCGGTGCTGGATGGGGAGGTCCGCGGTGGTGGGTTTGCCGGCCTGGGGTGCCGGGCCGTGCTTCATGAGGTTGAGGAGATCGATCCCGTGGCTCTCGAGCCTGCGGTAGGCGATCCTGCCGAGTCCCCACGCGCTGAGGGCGCCGGTCAGCACACCGGTGACGATGCCGGCCCAGGGGTTGAGGAGGATGGCACCGGCTGCGGGAAGGGCGGTTGCGGGGACCGCGACGAGCACGAGCCAGGCGAGGCCGGTTTCGGCGGTTTCGTCGGCGCCGGTGCTGAGCGGGTTGCCGCCGCGTTTGTGGGGGTCGGTGCCGGGGACGAGCGAGGTGACGGCGAGCAGGACGATGAGTCCGGCGCCGCCGCCGAGGAGGGCGGGGAGCAGGCCGAGTACCCACGGCCAGGCCCACGCCTGGCCGCTGACCAGAGTGCCGGCCAGGGACAGGAGCACTGCGGCCGGCCCGACGATGAGGAGCCACGCCAGCTGGCGTCCACGTACGTCGGCGCGTTCCGCACCGGGGGTCATGAGGGTGAGCCAGAGAGCGGTCCCGTCGGCGCCGTAGAGGTTGGCCGAGGACGCGGCGGCCATCACGATCGCGATGAGTCCCGTGAAGGGGACCATGATCCAAGCGTCGATGGTGACGAGCAGGAGAGGGGTGACGACGGCGTAGGAGAAGGCGGTGGTGAGGAGCTGGATGCGGACGAGGTCGCGCCACCAGGCGCGCAGTTCCTTGGCGGCGGCGATGCGGGCGCCGCTGGTGGTGGGGAAGGGGCGAGGCGTGCCGCGGCGGGACGGCACACCGCCGCGTGCGGCGGAGACGACGCGCCGCGACAGCAGGCCGGCCCAGGCGGCCAGGAGGAGGGCGATCACCCCGGCGTTGGCGACGAGGATGGCGACGGCGAGGGGCCAGGGGGCTTCGACGGCGGCCACGCCCCATCCGGAGGGCAGGACGCGGACGAGGACCTGGGACCAGGCGGCGGTGTCGGTGCCGCCCAGAGCCACGACGGGTGCCCAGCCGTTGCTGCACAGGGCGATGGCGGTGCCGGTCACGATACCCACGGCGGCCGCGGTGGCGCGGGATCTGACGAACAGGCCGATGAGCGCCACGATGACGCGGGAGATCATCACCATGGTGACGAGCGTGGTGACGGCGGCTGCCAGGCCGATGAGCACTCCGGCCGGGCCGAAGCGCCAGCCGTACACGGGCAGGGACAGCAGCGCGATGAGATTGACCGCGGGTGCGGGGCCCGCGAAAGCTCCGGCGAGCAGTGCCGCCGCGATCCGGCCTGGCGTGGCCGGGAGCATGGAGAAGTATTCGGGGCGGAGGGCCTCGCTGCCGCCCCCGATGAAGATGGGGCCGAAGATCCAGCCGGAGAGCCACACGGCCAGGGTGAGGGGCAGGTAGGCGGGCCACAGGACGGCGACGGCGATCGTTCCGAAGGCCAGGATCAGCCCGAGCGAGACGCTGGTGTAGAGGTTGGAGGCGTTGTCGCCGCGCAGGGAGTTGCGCATGAGTGCCAGCCGCATGCGGATCATGTGCTGTGCCAAGGCGGCCGGGCCAGGGGTCAGGAGGTGAGCCATGCCAGCCCCTCCGTTCCTCCGGTGCGGGCGCCGACGAGGTCGACGAAGGCGTCCTCCAGGGTTCCGGCGCCGCGTACGTCGGCCAGCGGCCCGGCGGCTACGACGCGGCCGTCGGAGATGACGCCCACGTGGTCGCAGAGCTGCTCGACGAGGGCCATGACGTGGCTGGAGATGATCACCGAGCCGCCGTTGCCTGCGAACCGGCGCAGGATGGTCCTGATCGTGGCTGCGGAGACGGGGTCGACGGCCTCGAAGGGCTCGTCCAGGACGAGCAGGCGGGGCGCGTGCAGGAGGGCGACGGCCAGGCCGATCTTCTTGCGCATGCCCGTGGAGTATTCGATGACCAGGGTCCGCTCGGCGGAGTCGAGTTCGAGGATCTGGAGGAGTTCGTCGGTGCGCTCGGCGACGACGGCGGGGGGCAGGCCGCGCATCAGGCCGAGGTAGGTGAGGACCTCGCGGCCGGTGAGCCGTTCCGGCATGGCGTTGCCGTCGGGCAGCACGCCGATCAGTCCCTTGGCCTGGACGGTGTCGCGCCAGACGTCCACGCCGAAGATCTCGGCGCTGCCGGCGTCGGGGCGGAGCAGGCCGACGGCCATGGCCAGGGTGGTGGTCTTGCCGGCGCCGTTGGGGCCGACCAGGCCGTAGAAGGATCCGGCGGGGACGGTGAGGTGGATGTCGTCGACGGCCACGTGGTCGCCGAAGGCTTTGCGGAGTCCGATGCTGCGGAGGGCGGGCTCCCGGTGAGTTGGCATGCCTTGAGAATCGCGTGGGGGCGGGGGTGGCGGATCGTCCGGCCGGGGAGCGGGATGGTGGATTCCGGCATCAACCGATCGGTTGATGCGGGGAGGGGCGGCTGGTACGTGTTGTGCCCGCGCGGAGCTGGTCACCGCGTTCCTGCGCGGAAGCCCGCATAGCAAAAAAGGCGGTGGGGGCCCCGCCGCGGCCCCCACCGCCTCCAGATCGTGTTCCTCAGCGGAAGACGACCGTGCGGTCGCCGTTGAGCAGCACGCGATGCTCGCTGTGCCACTTCACCGCACGGGCCAGCACCTGCGCCTCGACGTCCCGGCCCGCCGCGCTCAGGTCGTCGGGGTCGAGTTCGTGGTCCACCCGGGCGACGTCCTGCTCGATGATCGGGCCCTCGTCGAGGTCCGCCGTGACGTAGTGCGCGGTCGCGCCGATGAGCTTCACCCCGCGCTCGTGCGCCTGGTGGTACGGCTTGGCGCCCTTGAACCCCGGCAGGAACGAGTGGTGGATGTTGATGGCCCGGCCTTCCAGGCGTTTGCACATGTCGTCGGAGAGGATCTGCATGTAGCGGGCGAGCACCACGAGGTCCGCGTCGTACTCCTCGACGAGTTCCAGCGTCCTCGCCTCCGCCTCGGCCTTGGTCGCGGAGGTGACCGGCACGTGGTGGAACGGCACGCCGTAGGAGGCCGCGAGGGGCTCCAGGTCGGGGTGGTTGGAGACGATCGCGGGGATCTCGATGTTCAGCCCGCCCACCTGGCGGCGGTAGAGCAGGTCGTTCACGCAGTGGCCGAACTTCGACACCATGATGAGCGACCTGGTGGGGGTCGAGGCGTCGTTGAGCCGCCAGGTCATCTGGAAGGAGCCGGCGACGTAGGCGAAGCCGGCGCGCAGTTCCTCCAGCCCGTGCTGGGCCGTGAAGTGCACGCGCATGAAGAAGCCGCCGCCCCTGCGGTCGTTGAACTGCTTGCTCTGCAGCATGTTGCCGCCGTGCTGCACCAGGAAGCTGGTCACCGCGTACACGATGCCTGGCTTGTCGGTGCAGGAGACCGTGAGGATGAACTCGCGTCCAGGATCGGGCCGAGGAGACACCGCACCCCCTAGTGTTGCGTATGGCGCTATATGGTGATTTATACGCAACAGAGTGTCTCCCGGAACGCGCTCAGTCAAGGGGCCAGGTCGCGGCGCAGCGCAAATAACAGCTAGGCGGTTCGTCAAGTGATTTCCATCAGCCCTTGACGAATCCGTGGGAGCGGTCAATCCTGTTCCTCAATCAGCATTGACTTGCGCCATACGCAACGATCAAAGGTGTGCCGATGACCGATCTCTATATCGGCGGCACGTGGACCAAGCCGGCCGACGGTGGACAACGCGGCATTCACTCGCCCGCCGACGGCAGTCTCGTTACCACGGTCGCAGAAGCCGGCGCGACCGACACCGTGGCCGCGATCCGGGCTGCCAGGCAGGCCTTCGACCGCGGCCCATGGCCTGCCACCCCCGCCCGCGAGCGCGGCGCCCTGTTGTCCAGGGTGGCCGGCCTGCTGGAGCGCGACCGTGCGGCGTTCGCCCGCGCCGAGTCCGGCGACACCGGCAAGCGCCTGGTGGAGAGCGAGTACGACGTCGACGACTCCGTCGCGTGCCTGCGTTACTTCGCCGGCGTCGCGGGCACCGACGCCGGCCGCGTGATCGACACGGGGCGCGAGGACGCGATCAGCCGCGTCGTCTACGAGCCGGTGGGCGTGTGCGGCCTGATCACGCCGTGGAACTACCCGCTGCTGCAGGCCACCTGGAAGGTGGCGCCCGCGCTCGCGGCCGGCAACACCTTCGTGCTCAAGCCCAGTGAGCTGACCCCGAGCACCGCGATCCTGCTGATCCGCGCGCTGGAGGAGGCCGGCCTGCCCGCGGGCGTCGCGAACCTGGTCCTGGGCGCCGGACCCGCGGCGGGCGCGCCGCTCGCCGAGCACCCGGACGTCGACCTGGTGTCGTTCACCGGCGGCGTGGGCACCGGGCGGCGGATCATGGCCGCGGCGGCCGCCACGGTCAAGCGGGTGGCGCTGGAGCTCGGCGGCAAGAACCCCAACATCGTCTTCGCCGACGCGGACTTCGAGACCGCGGTCGACTTCGCGCTCACCGCCGTGTTCCTGCACTCCGGCCAGGTCTGCTCGGCCGGGGCCCGGCTGCTGGTGGAGGACTCGCTGCACGACGCGTTCGCCGACGAGGTCGTCCGCCGGGCCGAGCTGATCCGGCTGGGCGGGCCGGATGATCCCGAGGCCCACACCGGCCCGCTCATCTCCGCCGCGCACCTGGCCAAGGTCGAGGAGTACGTGGCGGCGGGGCTGGCCGAGGGCGCCGTCCTGCGCTGCGGGGGAGCCCGGCTCGACGGGCCCGGCTTCTTCTACCGGCCCACCGTGCTGGACGAGTGCAAGCAGGGCATGCGCGTGGTCCGCGAGGAGTCGTTCGGCCCCGTGCTCACCGTGGAGCGCTTCACCACCGAGGACGAGGCCGTCCACCTGGCCAACGACACCGAGTACGGCCTGGCGGGCGCCGTCTGGACCCAAGATGCCGGCCGGGCGCAGCGGGTGGCGGGACGGCTGCGGCACGGCACCGTGTGGATCAACGACTACCACCCCTACGTTCCCCAGGCCGAGTGGGGTGGCTTCAAGCAGTCGGGCATCGGCCGCGAGCTCGGCCCGGCCGGCCTGGACGAATATCGCGAGATCAAGCATGTGTGGCAGAACACCCGCCCGCGCCCCCAGCGGTGGTTCCCAGCGAACTGACGCTCCGACGACCAAGAGGTAGTCATGACCGTGCCGTCAGTGGCCGAACGTAGTGGACTCGACGTCGACGCCCCTCCCATCCTGTCCGTGCGGGGACTGTGGAAGGTGTTCGGCCCGAAGGCCGAGAGCGTCGTCGGAAGCACGCTCACGCGCCAGGAGCTCAAGGAGCAGACCGGCTGCGTCGCCGCCGTCCGCGACGTCTCCTTCGAGGTGCGCCGGGGCGAGGTGTTCGTCGTCATGGGACTGTCCGGCTCGGGCAAGTCCACCCTCGTCCGCTGCCTGACGCGGCTGATCGAGCCCACCGCCGGTGAGGTCCTGCTCGACGGCGAGGACGTGCGCAAGGCCGACGACCGCCGGCTGCGCGAGCTGCGCAGGCACCGCATGGCCATGGTCTTCCAGCACTTCGGCCTGCTGCCGCACCGGTGCGTGCTCGACAACGTCGCCTTCGGGCTGGAGATCCGCGGGGTCGCCAAGCAGGACCGGTACACGCGGGCCCGCGAAGTGGTCGGCCTGGTCGGACTCGAGGGCTTCGAGAACTCCTACCCCGACCAGCTCTCCGGCGGCATGCAGCAGCGCGTCGGCCTGGCCCGGGCGCTCGCGGCCGACCCCGAGGTGCTGCTGTTCGACGAGCCGTTCTCCGCGCTGGACCCGCTGATCCGGCGCGAGATGCAGAACGAGGTCATCCGGCTGCACCACGAGGTGGGCAAGACGATGGTCTTCATCACCCACGACCTCAGCGAGGCGCTCAAACTCGGCGACCGGATCCTCATCATGCGCGACGGGGAGCTCGTCCAGGTGGGCACGCCGGACCAGGTGGTGGGGGCGCCGGCCGACGACTACGTCAGGGACTTCGTCAGCGACATCCCGCGCTCGGACGTGCTGACGCTCCGGTGGATCATGCGCCCGCCCCAGCCCGACGAGCCGCTCGACGGGCCGGAGCTCGGTCCCGACGTGGTCATCCGGGACGCCGTCCACGCGGTGCTCTCCGCCGACCGGCCGGTGCGCGTCACCGACGGCGGGAGCCTGCTGGGCGTGGTCACCAGCGCCGAGATGCTCGAGGTGATCGCCGGAGGACAGCACCGATGACGACCGCCTCCGTGACCAGCGCCTTCACCGCCAGGCTGCCCGCCCGCAGGTACTTGGTCGCCCTCGTGATCGCGTTCTGGGCGGCGGGCTGGGCGCTGCTGAACGGGCGGGACACGCTGCCGCTCGGCGGAGCCGAGCTGACGCCGCTGCACACCGGGCTCAGCACGGCCATGGACGCCATCGACGACGGCCGCAACAGCAACCCGATCTTCCTCTACTTCATCAACTACATCCGGCTCTTCCTCGACGAGGCCGTGACATTCGTCCAGGCCCTCATCAGCCAGCCGGCCCTGGGCCGGCCCCTTCCCGTGCTCGGCTGGCTCGGCGTGGTCGGACTGGCCACCGCGGTCGCCTGGCTGTACGGCAACCTGAGGGTCGCGCTGCTGACCGCCGCCGGGTTCCTCTCCTTCGGCGTGCTCGGCCTCTGGCAGGAGAGCATGGACACGCTGGCGCTCACGCTGACGGCGGTGGCGCTGTCGCTGGCCGTCGGCATTCCGCTCGGCGTGTGGGCGGGACTGAGCGACCGCTTCCACCGGCTGATCACCCCGGTGCTCGACTTCATGCAGACCATGCCGACGTTCGTCTACCTGGCGCCGCTCACCCTGTTCTTCCTCATCGGCCCCGCCAGCGCGACGGTCGCCACGATGGTCTACGCGATCCCGCCGGCCATCCGGATCACCGCGCACGGCATCCGGCAGGTCTCGCCCGACACGCTGGAGGCCGGCGCCTCGCTCGGCGCCACGTCCGCCCAGGCGCTGCGGCACGTACGGCTGCCCATGGCCAGGCAGACGATCATCGTCGGCGTGAATCAGACCATCATGGCCGCCCTTTCCATGGCCACCATCGCGGCGCTCATCGACGCGCCCGGCCTGGGCCAGACGGTCCTGAAGGCGCTGCAGACGCTCGACGTCGGGACCGCGTTCAACGCCGGGCTGGCCATCGTGATCATGGCGGTGGTGCTCGACCGGGTGACCTCGGCGGCCAGCCGCCGCGTGGAGACCGCGCGCCGGGCCGGGCGGCTCCGCACGGTGCGGGGACGCCGCCTGGAGGTGGCGGGCGCACTCGGCGTCGCCGCCGTGCTGGGCTACCTCTCCTACACCTACGTGTGGGCGGCGGAGTTCCCCATCGACGCCAACCTCGGCTCGTACGTGCGCCGCGCCGCCGACGCCGCCAGCCTGTGGGTGCAGGACAATCTGGCCACCTACACCGACGCCGTCAAGAACCTGCTCACCAACGCTCTGCTCAACCCGTTCCAGGCACTGCTGACCGGCTCTCCCTGGTGGCTCATCACCGCCGTGGCCGTGGCCGTCGCCCTGCTGGCGGGCAGCGCGCGAGCCGCGCTGGTCACCGCGGCCGGCCTGTTGCTGCTGGTGGTGCTCGGGCTGTGGCAGGACAGCATGGTCACGCTCGCCTCGACGCTCGTCGCGACCGTCCTGGTCATGCTGCTCGGCATGGTGGCCGGGGTGTGGATGGGCCGCAGCGACCGGGCCGACATGGTGCTCCGGCCCGTCCTGGACGCCGGTCAGACCATGCCGGCCTTCGTCTACCTGGTGCCGATCCTCGGCCTGTTCGGCCCGACGCGGTTCACCGCGATCATCGCGGCCGTGGTGTACGCGGCACCCATCGCGATCAAGCTGGTCGCCGAGGGCATCAGGGCCGTCTCCGCGACCACCGTCGAGGCCGCCACCTCGGCGGGGGCGAGCACCTGGCAGCTCATCTCCAAGGTGCAGCTGCCGATGGCACGAGGAGCCGTGACCCTGGCGGCCAGCCAGGGACTTTGCTACGTGCTGGCCATGGTGGTCGTCGGCGGCCTGGTCGGCGCGGGAGCGCTCGGCTACGACGTCGTGGCCGGATTCTCGCAGCACCAGCTGCGGGGCAAGGGGCTGGCCGCCGGGCTCGCGATCGTCGTGCTCGGCATCGTGCTCGACCGCGTCATGCGGGCCGCCACGCAGCGGGCCGACCGGGCGGCGCACGGCGGATCCCATGAGAAGTGAACTACACCGGCCGCCGGCCGGGAGAAACACAGGAGGACCAGTGTCAGTTACCAGGAGCGGCAAAGTGCGGGCCGCCGCGCTCATGACCGGCGCAGGCCTCCTGCTCACCGCGTGCGGAGGGGCGAAGGTCGGTGAGGCCCAGCCCGCCGCGAGCGGTGGCGCGAAGGCCTGCGGCACCGTCAATATCGCGATCAACCCGTGGGTCGGCTACGAGGCCAACGCCGCGGTGATCGCGTACGTCGCCGAGAAGCAGCTCGGCTGCAAGGTGGTCAAGAAGGACCTGAAGGAGGAGGTGGCCTGGCAGGGCTTCGGCACCGGCGAGGTCGACGCGGTCGTCGAGAACTGGGCTCACGACGACCTCAAGAAGAAGTACATCGAGGACCAGAAGGTCGCCGTGTCCGCCGGGCCGACCGGCAACAAGGGCATCATCGGCTGGTACGTGGCGCCGTGGATGGCCAAGAAGTATCCCGACATCACCGACGGCAACAACCTCAACAAGTACGCCTCCCTGTTCAAGACCTCGGAGTCCGGCGGCAAGGGCCAGCTCCTCGACGGCGATCCCTCGTTCGTCACCAACGACGAGGCCCTGGTGAAGAACCTCAAGCTCGACTACAAGGTCGTGTACGCGGGCAGCGAGACCGCGCTCATCACCGCCTTCCGTCAGTCGGAGAAGCAGCAGAAGCCGATCCTGGGCTACTTCTACGAGCCGCAGTGGTTCCTGTCCGAGCTCAGGCTGGTCAAGGTCAACCTGCCCGCCTACAAGGAGGGCTGCGACGCCGATCCGGAGAAGGTGGCGTGCGACTATCCCCCGTACGAGCTCGACAAGATCGTGAGCAAGAAGTTCGCCGACTCGGGCAGCCCCGCCTACACCCTGGTCAAGAACTTCTCCTGGACGAACGACGACCAGAACCTGGTGGCGAAGTACATCGCCGAGGACAAGATGACGGCCGACGAGGCGGCCGCCAAGTGGGTGGCCGACAACCCCGACAAGGTCAAGGTCTGGCTGCCCAGTAGCTGAGATCCTCCCTTGCGCCCGGCCCGGTCGACGTCTCGATCGGGCCGGGCGCGCGCGTGTCCAGAGAGACCGTAAAACCGCACTGAATAAGACAGAACGCACTCTTGACACCCGGAACGCGGCGAGCGACGCTTGTTGCGGAAAGTGCGCTTGGTTGCATATGTCGCAACAACGGAGGTGGCTATGACGGGCCAGAGCGTCGTCATCATCGGCGCGGGCGTCGTCGGCGCGGCTCTCGCCGACGAGCTGTCCGCCCGCGGCTGGACCGACGTCACCGTCGTCGACCAGGGAGACGTACCCGCCACCGGCGGATCCTCCTCCCATGCCCCCGGTCTGGTGTTCCAGATCAACGGCTCGAAGACCATGACCGAGATGGCCCGTTACACCGTCGAGAAGTTCGTCGAGCTGGACAGCTTCCTCCAGGTCGGCGGGCTCGAAGTGGCCACCACCCCGGAGCGGCTCGCCGAGCTGCGCCGCCGGCAGGGCTGGGCCGCCTCCTGGGGGGTCGAGGCCCGCTTGCTCTCGCCCGAGGAGTGCGTGGCCATGCACTCCCTCCTCGACCGCGACAAGGTGCTCGGCGGGCTGTACATCCCCACCGACGGCCTGGCCAAGGCTGTCAAGGCGGTCGACGCGCAGCTCTCCCGCGCCCGCGAGCGCGGCGTGCGGGTGCTGCCCCGGCACGAGGTGCTGGACGTCAGGACCGAGGGCGGCCGGGTCGCCGCGGTGGTGACCGGCCAGGGCGAGATCCCCGCCGACATCGTGGTGTGCTGCGCCGGGATCTGGGGCCCGCGGGTCGCCCGCATGGTCGGCATGGAGCTCCCGCTCACCCCGCTCGCCCACCAGCTCGCCTGGACGGGGCAGGTGCCCGACCTGGCCGGCCAGACCGTCGAAGCCTCGCGGCCCATCCTCCGCCACCAGGACGCCGACCTGTACTACCGCGAGCGCTTCGACACCCTCGGCATCGGCTACTACGGCCACCGCCCCATGCCGATCAGCTCCGACGACATCCTGTCCGTCGACGCCGCCGAGGTCATGCCCTCGGTGCTCACCTTCACCCCCGACGACTTCGCCGGCGCCTGGTCGGAAACCCAGAGCCTGCTCCCGTCCACCCGCTCGGCCAAGGTCGAGGAGGGCATCAACGGGCTGTTCTCCTTCACCACGGACCACCTGCCGCTGATGGGCCAGTCGCGCGAGGTCGAGGGCTTCTGGGTGGCCGAGGCGGTCTGGGTCACCCACTCCGCCGGAGTAGGCCGGGCGATGGCCGAGTGGCTCGTCGACGGCCACTGCACGTCGTTCGACCTGCACGAGTGCGACGTCAACAGGTTCGAGCCGCACCAGATCGCGCCCGACTACGTGCTGGCCCGCGGCTGCCAGAACTACGTCGAGGTCTACGACATCATCCACCCGCTCCAGCCGATGGAGCACCCCCGCCCGCTGCGTACCAGCCCCTTCCACCCCCGTCAGCAGGAGCTCGGCGCGCTCTTCCTGGAGGCGTCGGGCTGGGAGCGCCCGCAGTGGTACGGCGCGAACGAGCCGCTGCTGCGGGGCCGTGAGATCCCCGCCCCCGGCGACTGGGCGGCCCGCTACTGGTCGCCGATCGTCGGCGCGGAGGCACAGGCCACCCGCGAGTCCGTCGCCATGTACGACATGACCGCGCTCAAGCGGCTGGAGGTCAGCGGCCCGGGAGCCGTCGCCTTCCTGCAGCGCCTCACCACCGGTGACGTGGACAAGTCGGTCGGCTCCGTGACGTACTGCCTGCTGCTCGACACCGACGGCGGCATCCGCAGCGACGTCACCGTGGCCCGCCTCGGCCCGCAGCACTTCCAGGTCGGCGCCAACGGCAACCTCGACCTCGACTGGCTCGACCGGCACCGCCCCGCCGACGTGTACCTGCGCGACATCACCCCCGGCACCTGCTGCGTCGGCGTCTGGGGGCCCAAGGCGCGCGAGCTCGTGCAGCCGCTCACCACCGCCGACCTGACCGCGCTGCGCTACTTCCGCGGCACCCGTGCCTACATCGGCAACGTGCCCGTCACCATGCTCCGCCTGTCCTACGTCGGCGAACTCGGCTGGGAGATCTACACCACCGCCGACCTCGGCCTCAAGCTGTGGGACACCCTCTGGGGGGCGGGCCGGGACCGGCTCCCAGGGGGCGTCATCGCCGCCGGCCGCGGCGCCTTCACCAGCCTGCGGCTGGAGAAGGGGTACCGCTCTTTCGGCACGGACATGACGTTCGAGCACGACCCGTACGAGGCCGGGCTCGGGTTCGCGGTCAAGCTGGACAAGGGCGACTTCATCGGCCGCGACGCGCTGCTCGCCCGCAAGGAGTCGGTCACCCGCCGGCTCTCCTGCCTGCTCACCGACGAGGTCGTCATGGGCAGGGAGCCGGTGTACGACGGCGACCGCGCGGTCGGCCACGTCACCAGCGCCGCCTACGGGCACACGATCGGCAAGGCCATCGCCTACGCGTGGCTGCCCGCCTCCCTCGCCACCCCGGGCCAGACCGTCCACATCGGCTACTTCGACCGGCGCGTCAAGGCCGTGGTGGCCGAGGAGCCCCTGTTCGACCCGGCGATGACCCGGCTGCGCGGTTAGGAGAGGACGTCACATGATCGACACCCCGCTGGACGTCGTGGACCCGGAAGTCCACGCCGCGATCGAGGCGGAGCTGGGCCGGCAGCGCTCGACGCTGGAGATGATCGCGTCGGAGAACTTCGCGCCCATGGCCGTCATGGCCGCCCAGGGCTCGGTGCTGACCAACAAGTACGCCGAGGGCTACCCCGGCAGGCGCTACTACGGCGGCTGCGAGCACGTCGACGTGGTCGAGCGGCTCGCCGCCGACCGGGTCAAGGCGCTGTTCGGCGCGGCGGCGGCCAACGTGCAGCCGCACTCCGGCGCCCAGGCCAACGCCGCGGCCATGGCCGCGCTGCTGGAGCCCGGCGACACCATCCTCGGCCTCGACCTGGCCCACGGCGGCCACCTCACGCACGGCATGCGCATCAACTTCTCCGGACGCCTCTACAACGTCGTCGCCTACCACGTGCGCGAGAGCGACCACCTGGTCGACATGGACGAGGTCGAGCGGCTGGCCCGCGAACACCGGCCGAAGCTGATCATCGCCGGCTGGTCGGCCTACCCCCGGCAGCTCGACTTCGCGGCCTTCCGCCGGATCGCCGACGAGGCCGGCGCCTACCTCATGGTCGACATGGCGCACTTCGCCGGCCTGGTCGCGGCCGGCCTGCACCCCTCGCCGGTGCCGCACGCCCACGTGGTCACCACCACCACGCACAAGACCCTCGGCGGCCCGCGCGGCGGCGTCATCCTGTCCACCGAGGACCTCGCCAAGAAGATCAACTCCTCGGTGTTCCCCGGCCAGCAGGGCGGGCCGCTGGAGCACGTCATCGCCGCCAAGGCCGTCGCGTTCAAGATCGCGGCGGGGGAGGAATTCCGTGAGCGGCAGCGGCGCACGCTGGAGGGCGCCCGGATCCTCGCCGAACGGCTGCTGGCCGCCGACGCCGTCGCCGCCGGGGTCAAGGTGCTCACCGGAGGCACCGACGTCCACCTCGTCCTGGTGGACCTGCGCGACTCCGAGCTGGACGGGAAGCAGGCCGAGGACCGGCTGCACGCCGCGGGCATCACGGTCAACCGCAACGCCGTGCCGTTCGACCCGCGCCCGCCGATGGTCACCTCCGGGCTGCGGATCGGCACTCCGGCCCTGGCCACGCGCGGATTCGCCGCCGGCGACTTCAGGGAGGTCGCCGACATCATCGCGGGCGCCCTGACCTCCGGCGCCGATCTTTCGTTCCTGCGCGGCAGGGTCGAAGCCCTCGCCGGCAAGCACCCCCTCTACGGAGAGGCCCGATGAGCCCGCGTCCCCCCGGAGCCGACCTGCCCGACCACCCCGACCGGCTGTGGAGCGCCGCCGAGCCCAAGGCCGCCTACGACGTGGTGATCGTCGGCGCGGGCGGCCACGGCCTGGCCACCGCCTACTACCTGGCCAAGAACCACGGCATCACCAACGTCGCGGTCCTGGAGCGCGGCTGGCTGGCCGGCGGCAACATGGCCCGCAACACCACCATCATCAGATCCAACTACCTGTGGGACGAGAGCGCGGGCATCTACGAGCACGCGCTCAAGCTCTGGGAAGGGCTGGAGGAGGACCTCGGCTATCCGCTGCTGTTCAGCCAGCGCGGCGTGCTCAACCTCGCGCACAGCCTCCAGGACGTCCGCGACAGCGTGCGCCGGGTGGAGGCCAACCGGCTCAACGGCGTCGACGCCGAATGGCTGGATCCAGCGCAGGTGAAAGAGGTCTGCCCGATCGTCAACGTCTCCCCGGACGTCCGCTACCCCGTGCTCGGCGCGACCTACCAGCCGCGCGCGGGCATCGCCAAGCACGACTACGTCGCGTGGGGGTACGCCCGGGCCGCGGCCGCGCTCGGCGTCGAGTTCATCGAGAACTGCGAGGTCACCGGGCTTCGGGTGAGCGACGGCCGGGTCACCGGGGTGGACACCACCCGGGGCGCGATAGCGGCGGGCCGGGTGGCGCTGTGCGCCGCCGGCCACACCTCGGTCGTCGCCGCCACGGCCGGCATCGACCTGCCGTTGCAGAGCCACCCGCTGCAGGCGCTGGTCTCCGAGCTGCTGGAGCCCGTGCACCCGACGGTCGTCATGTCCAACGCCGTCCACGTGTACGTCAGCCAGGCCCACAAGGGAGAGCTGGTGATGGGCGCGGGCATCGACGCGGCCAACTCCTACCGCCAGCGCGGCGCCTTCCACATCATCGAGCGGCAGATGGCCGCGGCTCTGGAGCTGTTCCCGGTCTTCGCCCGCGCGCACGTGCTGCGTACCTGGGGCGGCGTCGTGGACGTCACGCCGGACGCCTCGCCGATCATCGGCCTGACCCCGGTCGACGGCCTGTACCTCAACTGCGGGTGGGGCACCGGCGGGTTCAAGGCCACCCCCGGCGTGGGCTGGTGCTTCGCCCACACGGTGGCCCACGACGACCCGCACCCCCTGGCCGCTCCCTTCTCCCTTGACCGATTCGTCACCGGGGCGCTCGTCGACGAGCACGGCGCCGCCGCGGTCGCCCACTGAGGACGTCACATGATGCTGATCCCTTGCCCATGGTGCGGCCCTCGTGAAGAGGCCGAGTTCCACTACGGCGGGCAGGCCCACGTCGCCTACCCGGAGAACCCGGCCGCGCTCTCCGACGAGGAGTGGGCCCGCTACCTGTTCTTCCGCGACAACCCCAAGGGCGTGTTCGCCGAGCGCTGGAGCCACTCCGCCGGCTGCCGCCGCTGGTTCAACGCCCTGCGCGACACCGCGACCAACGAGCTCCACGCCGTCTACCGCGCCGGCGAGCCGCGGCCGGTGGCCTCATGAGGCGGGAGAGCGGCGGCCGGATCGACCGCTCCCGCGTCCTGCGCTTCCGGTTCGACGGGCGGGAGTACACCGGCCACCCCGGTGACACGCTCGCCTCCGCGCTGCTGGCCGGCGGCGTACGCCAGGTCGCCACGAGCGTCAAGCTGGGCCGTCCGCGCGGCGTGTTCTCCGCCGGCAGCGAGGAGCCCAACGCCGTCGTCCAGATCGAGGAGCCGTTCCCGGAGCCGATGCTCCCCGCCACCACGGTCGAGCTGTACGACGGCCTGGTCGCGAGGAGCCTGGCCGGGCAGGGGCGGCTGGCCGCCGAGCCGGACCCGGCCCGCTACGACGCCGTCCACGCGCACTGCGACGTCCTGGTGGTCGGCGCCGGCCCGGCGGGGCTGGCCGCGGCCCGCGCCGCCGCCGACGCCGGCGCACGGGTCATCCTCGCCG
The DNA here is from genome assembly GCF_044465905.1 of Nonomuraea sp. NPDC049480. Classification (NCBI taxonomy): domain Bacteria; kingdom Bacillati; phylum Actinomycetota; class Actinomycetes; order Streptosporangiales; family Streptosporangiaceae; genus Nonomuraea; species Nonomuraea sp. NPDC049480. Next base: position 89,118 of record NZ_JBITMD010000033.1, on the reverse strand, counting down.
ACGAGCAGCCCGAGCCGGGCGGCGCCCTCCTCGGGTCGCCGGACGAGGTGGACGGCGCGCCCGGCGCCGAGTGGGCCGCCGCGACCGCGGCCCACCTGGAAGGGCTGCCCGAGGTGCGGGTGCTGCGGCGCACCACCGTCTTCGGCTACTACGACGACAACTACCTGGTCGCCGTCGAGCGGCGGACCAACCATCTCGGCGCGGCGGCCCCCGCGCACGTGGCGCGCGAGCGGGTCTGGCGCGTCAGGGCGCGGCAGGTGGTGCTCGCCACCGGCGCGCACGAGCGGCCGATCGCCTTCGCCGGCAACGACCTGCCCGGCGTGATGCTGGCCGGCGCGGCCCGCACCTACGTCAACCGCTACGGCGTGCTGCCGGGCCGCCGGGCGGTGGTGTTCACCGCGAACGACAGCGCCTACGCCGCCGCCCTGGACCTGTCGGAGGCGGGCGTCGAGGTGGCGGCCATCGTGGACGTGCGGACCGCCCCGGGCGAGCGGTGGGCCGCCATGGCACGCGAGCGCGGCATCGAACTCCTGAGCGGGCATGTGGTGACGGCCGCCCGGGGCGACGGGCAGCTCTCCTCCGTCGTGGCCGGTGAAGCCGGCGACGGGGGCGTCTCACGCGAGCGCTCGATCGACGCCGACCTGCTGCTCGTGTCCGGCGGGTGGAATCCGGTCGTGCACCTGTTCAGCCAGTCGGGCGGCACGCTGCGCTACGACGAGGCGCTCGGCACGCTCGTACCGGACGCCTCCCGCCAGGCGGCCGAGGCGGCGGGTGCGGCCGGAGGCGTGTTCACGCTGCCCGGTTGCCTGGCCGGCGGCACCGCCGCCGGCCTCCGCGCCGCGACCGCGGCCCGCTCTCCACAGGCGGTGCCGCCGGGCGAAGTCGCGTCCCCTTCGCCCGCCGGGCGCTCCCCCCAGGAGACGACCGCGCAGCACGCCACGGAGGCGCCGCGGGCGGCGGAGCGGCCGGAGGCGGCCACCGCACTGGCGTACTGGCTGGTCCCCGGGACCGACTACTCGGCGCACTTCGTGGACCTCCAGCGGGACGTGACCGTGGCCGACATCCACCGGGCGACCGGTGCCGGGCTGCGCTCCGTCGAGCACATCAAGCGCTACACCACCGCGGGGACGGCCCACGACCAGGGCAAGACCTCCGGGCTGCTCACCTCCGCGGTCGTGGCCCACGCCGTGGGGGCCTCGGTGGCCGAGCTGGGCACCACCACGTTCCGGGCGCCGTACCTGCCCGTGAGCTTCGCGGCGCTGGCCGGTCGCGACCGCGGCGCGCTGCACGACCCGATCAGGGTGACGGCGCTGCACGAGTGGCACGTCGCGGGTGGCGCGCTGTTCGAGAACGTCGGGCAGTGGCAGCGTCCCTGGTACTACCCGCGCCCCGGCGAGGACATGGAGGCCGCGGTGCTGCGCGAGTGCCGGGCCGCGCGCGAGAGCGCGGCGGCGATGGACGCCTCCACGCTGGGCAAGATCGACGTGATCGGGCCCGACGCGGGGGAGTTCCTGGACCGGCTCTACACCAACCTGATGAGCTCGCTGAAGGTCGGCTCCATCCGCTACGGCGTGATGTGCCGGCCCGACGGGATGGTCTTCGACGACGGCACGGTCATCCGCCTGGCCGACGACCATTTCCTCGTCACCACCACGACGGGCAACGCGGCCGCCGTGCTCGACTGGATGGAGGAGTGGCTGCAGACCGAGTGGCCGTGGCTGCGGGTCCACTGCACGTCCGTCACCGAGCAGTGGGCCACCGTCGCGCTCGTCGGCCCGAGGTCGCGCGAGGTGCTCGCCGGGCTCGCGCCCGGGCTGGCGGTGGGCGCGGCCGACTTCCCGTTCATGACCTGGCGGGACGCGGAGGTGGCCGGGATCCCGGCGCGGGTGTGCCGGATCAGCTTCTCCGGCGAGCTGGCGTACGAGATCAACGTGACCTCCTGGGACGGCCTGCGCCTGTGGACGGCCATCATGGACACCGGCCTCGTGACCCCGTACGGCACCGAGACCATGCACGTGCTGCGTGCCGAGAAGGGCTATCCCATCGTCGGCCAGGACACCGACGGCACCGTCACCCCGCACGACCTGGGCATGTCCTGGGTGGTGTCGAAGAAGAAGCCCGACTTCATCGGCAAGCGCTCCTTCGCACGGGCCGACACCGCGCGGGCGGACCGCAAGCAGCTCGTCGGGCTGCTGCCGGAGGACCCGGAGCTCCTGCTGCCCGAGGGAACCCACCTGGTCTCCACGGCCACGCTGCCGGAGCCCCCCGTCCCCATGCTCGGCCACGTGACGTCCAGCTACCGCAGCGCCGCCCTGGGCCGCACCTTCGCCCTCGCCCTGGTGAGGGGCGGGCAGGGCCGTGTGGGGGAGCGGCTGTACGCACCCGTCGCCGGCACGCTGGTGCCCGTCACCATCACCTCCCACGTCCTGTACGACCCGGAAGGAGCGCGCCGTGATGGCTGAGCGCAGGAGCCCGGCCGCGGCCTACGCCGGCCGGTTCGAGGCCGCGTCGCGGGAAGAGGGGCTGCGGCTGGCGGAGCTGCCCTTCCTCACCCACGTCAACGTACGGGTCGATCCGGCGAGCCCGGCGGCCAGGGACATCGCGGATGTCCTGGGAGTGCCGCTCCCCACCGAGCCCTGCACCGCCGTCCCCGCGGCCTCCGGCGTCACCGTGGCCTGGCTCGGCCCGGACGAGTGGCTGGTGATCGCACCCGAGGGCTACCAGCCCGAGCTGCTGCGCAAGGCGCTCGGCGAGCGGCACGGATCCATCGTGGACGTGTCGGCCCAGCGCACCACCCTGCTCGTGGCCGGCCCCCGCGCGCGTGATCTGCTGGCCCACGGGTGCGCCCTCGACCTGCACCCGAGCGTGTTCGGCCCGGGCGGATGCGCGCAGACCACGCTGGCGCGGGCCCAGGTCGTGCTGCTGCCCCGGCACGACGGCGTTCTCGTGCTGGTCCGCTCGTCCTTCGCGGCCTACCTGTCGGAGTGGCTCCTCGACGCCGCGACGGAATTCGTGACATGAGCATCGGTGTCTTCGACCTGTTCAAGATCGGCATCGGGCCGTCGAGCTCGCACACCGGCGGCCCGATGGCCGCCGCGCACAAGTTCGCGCGGGGCCTGCACGACGACGGGCTGCTGGCGCCCTCAGCCCGCGTCCAGGTGATCCTGTACGGCTCGCTCGGGCTGACCGGCAAGGGGCACGGCAGCGACAAGGCCGTCCTGCTGGGCCTGTCGGGTGACAAGCCCGAACTGGTCGACGTCGACGGCATCGACGCCCGCCTGGCCGAGATGCGCTCCTCGGGAACCGTCCAGCTGTACGGCATGCGCGAGATCCCCTTCGTCGTCGGCGAGGATCTCGTCTTCGAACGCAAGATCGCCCTGCCCGGGCACCCCAACGGCATGCGCTTCACCGCCCTGGCCGCCGATGGGTCGGTGCTGCGCGAGAAGATCTACTACTCCGTGGGCGGCGGCTTCGTGGTGGACGAGAACGCCACCGGCGCCGACCGCATCAAGCCGGACGACACCGTCCTGCCGTACCCGTTCACCACCGCCGAGGAACTGCTCAAACACTGCGCTGCCACCGGGCTGTCGATCTCGGGGCTGATGCTGGAGAACGAGAAGGCCTTCGGCCGCACCGAGCAGGACATCCGCGACGGGATCTTGCACCTGTGGCGGGTGATGTCGGAATGCGTGCGGCGCGGCATCACCAAGGAAGGCGTGCTGCCGGGCGGGCTGAAGGTCAGGCGGCGCGCCCACCAGTTGCACCGCCGCCTGCAGGTCGAGTCCTCGGGCGCCGATCCGCTGCAGGCGATGGACTGGGTGTCGCTGTTCGCGCTGTCGGTCAACGAGGAGAACGCCGCCGGCGGCCGGGTCGTCACCGCCCCCACCAACGGTGCGGCGGGCATCATCCCGGCGGTGCTGACGTACTACATCCGCCTCATCCCGGGCGCGGACGACGACGGGGTGATCCGCTTCTTCCTGACCGCGGCCGCGATCGGCGTGCTCTTCAAGGAGAACGCCTCCATCTCCGGTGCCGAGGTGGGCTGCCAGGGCGAGGTCGGCTCGGCCTGCTCGATGGCCGCCGCCGGGCTGACCGAGGTGCTCGGCGGCACCCCGGAGCAGGTGGAGAACGCCGCCGAGATCGGTATCGAGCACAACCTGGGGCTGACCTGCGATCCGATCGGTGGCCTGGTGCAGATCCCGTGCATCGAACGCAACGCGGTGGCCTCCATCAAGGCCATCACCGCCGCCCGCATCGCCCTGCGCGGCGACGGCCGCCACTTCGTCCCGCTGGACAAGGCCATCAAAACGATGCGCGACACCGGCCGGGACATGCTCGACAAGTACAAGGAGACCTCGCGCGGCGGCCTCGCCGTCAACGTCATCGAATGCTAGTCAGGTGCTCAGCCGGGCGAGCTCGTCCTCGCCGAGCATCAGATCGGCGGCCGCCGCCGAGTCACGGATCGTCTCGGGGCGGCTGGCGCCCGGGATGGGCACGATGATCGGCGACCGGGCCAGCAGCCAGGCCAGGCATACCTGTTGCGGGCTCACACCGCGTTCGGCCGCGATCACGTGGAACGCGGGGAGGGCGGTCCGGGCCGGGTTCAGCGCGGAGGGACCGTCGAGCGAGCTGCGGGAGACGCCGCCCAGCGGGCTCCAGGGCAGGAACGCGATGCCGAGCCGCCGGCACAGTTCCACCTCCGGGTCGCTGTCGCGGATGGCCGGCGAGTAGCGGTTCTGCACCGAGACGAGCCGGTCGCCGAGGATCCCGTGCGCCTCCCGAATCTGGCGGACGTCCACATTCGAGAGCCCGGCCATCCTGATCTTGCCTTCATCCAGCAGCTCGCGCAGGGCCCCGACGGACTCGGCCCAAGGGACCGCCGGGTCCGGCTTGTGGAGCTGGTAGAGGCCGATGGCGTCCACCCCGAGCCGCTTGAGTGACCCTTCACAGGCCCGCTTGAGATGCTCGGGCGTGCCCGTCACGGTCCAGGAGCCGTCTCCCGGCCGGCCTCGCCCACCCTTGGTGGCGACCAGGACGGAGCTCGTGCCGCCGCCGTAGGCGGCCAGCGCCCGCGCGATCAGCTCCTCGTTGTGTCCGGTCTCGCCCGCGTGCCAGTGGTAGGAGTCGGCGGTGTCGATCAGAGTCACCCCGGCGTCCAGAGCGGCGTGGACGGTGGCGACCGCCCTGCCGGCGTCGGGCCGCCCCTCGATGGACAGCGGCATGGCGCCCAGTCCCACCGCGCCCACCTCGACGTCTCCGATGCGGCGAGTACGCATGTCAAGCGCCTTTCCGCAGGTCGATCACGGCGGCGACGGCCTTCGGCAGCCAGTCCGCGGCCGTGGAGAAGGCGTATCCGAGCCGGGCCGCCCGGCCGTTGTCCATGGCGTAGTAGCGGTCGAACGAGAACGGCGAAGCCTCGGCGCCGTCCACCAGCCGGTAGTCCGCCGCCCGCCCCGTCTCCGCCGCGATGGCGTCGCACAGGTCGGTCACGTCCAGTTCGCCGTGGGAGCAGGCGTTGACGGCGCCGGCGTACCCGGCCCCCGCCGTCCAGAACAGCAGGTCGGCGATCTCCTCGTCGTTGATGAACGAGGTCGGGAACCGGTCGCGGTGGACGTCGACGGGGTGACCCGCCAGGATCCGCTCGACGTAGTGGCCGAGCCGCCGGGTGAAGTCCCACGCTGCGATGCCCAGGACGTGCGCGGTGCGTACGGTGACGAACTCGAACGCGCTCTCCCCGGCGAAGACCGCCTCGGCCTGCCGCTTGCCCTCGGCATAGCTCGTCGCCTCGCCGAGGACGTCCGCCATCCGCCGCGGATCATGCCAGGGCTGCTCGGACGGGATCGGCCAGGAGGCGGGATCGACCGCCTCCTCGGTGACCGGGACGCCCGGGACCGCCGGCGTGATCAGCCCGGAGGTGGCCGGGTCGTAGACCTCCATGGTCGAGGTCATCACGTACCGCGGGGTGCGTCCCGCGAAGACCCGGCACGCGATCGCGGCCTGGTACGGCGTGTAGCAGACCTGGTCGATCACCGCGTCGAACCCGCGGTCCCCGAGCGCGGCGCCGAGCCGTTCGGCGTCGTCGCGGTCGGCGACGAGGTGGGTGACCCCAGGAGGCGGCGGTGCGGAACCGCGGTTGATCACCGTGACGCGGGCACCCGCGTCGCGGAGCAGCTCGATCAGCCGCACTCCGAAGTAACGGCTGCCACCGATGACGCATACGTTGTTCACGGCACCCAAGCCTGCGCGGATATGGTCCTAAGCAGAAGTGCTGATCTGCTTAACCGGCTTTGAGGAAAACTAATGATCGACGTGCAGCGGCTCCGCATCCTCCGTGAGGTGGCCAGGCAGGGCAGCTTCAGCAAGGCGGCCGCCGCGCTGCTGTTCACCCCTTCGGCGGTCTCCCAGCAGATCGCCACCCTGGAACGCTCGATCGGCGCGCCGGTGGTCGAGCGGAGCACCCGGGGAGTGGTGCTGACCGAGCCCGGCAGGCTCCTCGTCGAGGCCGCCGAGGCCGTCTTCGCCGAGCTCCACCACGCTCAGGAGCAGATCGACCGGATCGCGGCCGGCCGCCCCACGCTCACGATCGCCACGTTCGGCAGCGGCGGACGCCACCTCCTTCCGCGCGCGCTCGGCCCGTTCGCCGCCGATCATCCCGACGTGGAGATCAACGTGCTGGAACGGGAACCGGAGGACGGCATCCCGCTCGTCCGCGACGGAACGGCCGATCTGGCCATCGCCTACCACTTCGACGGCCCCCTTCCGCTCGCGTCGGGCGACCGATCGGCTCTCCACTGGACGCCGCTCATGGAGGACCCCATGTCGGCCGTCCTGCCGGCAGGGCATCGGCTCGCCGGCCGTCAGTCGCTCGACCTGGCCGAGCTCGCCGGCGAGCGCTGGGTTCTCGGCTGCACCAAGACCGATGCCTTCCTGCGGCGCTACGCCGAAGGCGCCGGGTTCGAGCCCAGGTTCGCGGGCGTCACGAGTGACTATTTCTTCGCTCAGTCCCTGGTCTCCGCCGGTGTCAGCGTCTCGCTGATCCCTCTTGTCGCGCTCGACCACTCGGCCGCGGACCTCGCCGTCGTGCCGATCCGGCCGCCGCGTCCCACCCGGTACATCGGGGTGGCCACCGCCCGGCGGCGGCGCCCGCAACCACTGGTCGAAAGCCTGGTTGACGCACTCCTCCAGGCCGTAGGCCGGGGATGCCCGGCGCCGGAGGGCTCAAGCGCGCTGCCGGCCGACGCGTGACCCCGACATGCCCGCACGCCCGCGCTGCTGATCGCCCGTCACGCACGACGCCCCCTCCACGCCTGCCCCGGTGGCCGCGGCGCTACGCATCCGGGCATGATCGACGGAGTGAGGTTCGTGCACGAAGCAGAAGGGGGCGGTGCCGTGGGTGACGCGACGGGGATCTCGACGGCGAGGGAGGCGGCGGACGACGAGCTGATCCTGGCTTTCGGGCGGCTGCAGGGGGCGGCCAACCGGCTGGAGTACATCCTGGGACGGGCGATCGAGGAGGAGTTCGGGATCAGCCACCTGATGTTCGAGGTGCTGCTGATCCTCGGCAGGGCGGGCGGGCCGGGGCTGTCGATGCGCGCCATCAGCCAGGAGCAGGTGCTCACCACGGGGGGCGCGACGCGGTTGATGGACCGGATGGAGGCGGCGGGCCTGGTGGAGCGGGCCGATGATCCCCGTGACCGGCGGGGACGGCTGGTGCGGCTCACGCCGCTGGGGGAGGAGACGGCGGTGCGTGCCGCGCGGCTGCATGTCGAGAACATCAAGCGGTACTTCGTGGAACCGCTTCCCGCGGCCCATCGCGAGCGCTTCGCCGAGGATCTGCGGATCCTCAGCCACGCGGCCCGGGACATGCTGCCGCGCCTGCGCTGAATCCGTGGCCGGAGGTTTGCGGCGCCGGAGGCATCGAAGCGGAATCCCGTGCCCTGGTGTGACGAGAGTCACGCTGAGGTAGAAATATCTGACGAGTCAGATACTGTTGCCTCAGATGAGTTGCTCGCACCCGGCGGGCATCGCAAGGACAACCAGAGGTCCCCATGAAGCTCGTCTATGTCTTCGACGCGTATTGTGGCTGGTCGCACGGGTTCTCCGGCACGCTGCGGGAGGTCGCCGCCAGGCATCCGGACCTGCCCGTCGAGGCGGTCTCCGGCGGCCTGTTCACCGGGGCACGCCGCGTGCCGATCCGGGAGTTCGGCTACGTACAGGGCGCCAATGCCAGGATCAGCCTGCTGACCGGCGCGGAGTTCGGCGAGGGATATCAGCGGCTGATCGCCGACGGCTCCTTCGTGATGGACTCCGAGGCCGCCGCCCGCGGCGTGGCCGCCCTGCGTCAAGCCGCCCCAGAGCAGGCGGCGGAACTGGCCGCGGCCCTCCAGCGCGCCTTCTACGTCGATGGGCACAGTTTGTCCGAGCCGGACACCTATCGGAAGGTGGCCGAGGAGGCGGGGCTGGACGCCGACGCCGTCGTCGCCGCCTTCCAGGCGCCGGCGGCGCACGCCGCGGCCGAGGCCGACTTCCGCCGGACGGCCGAGCTGGGCGTGGACGCGTACCCGACCCTGCTGGCCCTCGGCGGCGACCACCCTGTCGTTCTGGCGAGCGGACACGCCACCGTCGACGAGGTGGACCAGCACCTGTCCGCCCTGCGTGCCCGCGACGCGTCCTGATCCTCCCTTCCTCCATTCTCCGAACCGCTCAAAAGGAGCTCCCATGAGCACGCTCGACTTCAAGATCTTCGACCTGGACTTCCCCGTCGGCAGCAAGAACAAGACGGCCACCCTCGTCACCGGCGAGAACGAGGCCCTGCTCGTCGACGCCGGCTTCACCCGCGCCGACGGCCACCGGCTGGCCGCCGAGATCCTGGACTCCGGCAAGCAGCTGACCACCGTCTTCATCAGTCACGGCGACCCCGACTTCTACTTCGGCGCCGAGGTCATCGCCGACGCCTTCCCCGAGGCCACCTTGGTCGCCACGCCGCACGTCATCGACCACATCCAGCACTCCTACGAAGGCAAGCTCAAAGCGTGGGCGGCCGCCGGCGCGAACCTGCCCACCCGGCTGGTCGACCTCAGCCCGTTGACCGGCGACATCACCCTCGAAGACCACCGGTTCGAGCTCAAGGGCGGCGTCGCCGAACTGCCGGACCGCCACTACCTGTGGCAGGCCGGGCACCGCGCGATCCTCGGCGGCGTGCTGCTCTTCGCCGGCGAGCACGTGTGGGTCGCCGACACATCGAAGGCCGAGCAGCGTGCCGCCTGGATCGCGCTGCTGGACGACATGGCCGCGCTCGAGCCGCGGCTCGTCGTGCCCGGCCACCGGCTGCCCGCGGCCCCCGCCGACGCCAGTGCCATCGCCGGCACCCGGGAGTACCTGGTCGCCTTCGAGGAGGAACTGGCCAAGGCGGCGGACGGCGCCGCCTTGACCGAGGCGCTCGTGGCCCGCTACCCCGGCCACGGCATGCTGATCGCGGCGCAGATCGGCGCCAAGGTCGCCAAGGGCGAGATGACCTGGGGCTGAGCCGTCAAAGTCCGCGATGCCATGCATCCCTGACGAATTCTGCGCGCCCAGGTCCACGGGTGTACGGCCGCGCACGGCAACACCGCCGAGGCCACGCCGACCTGCAGTGGGCGCTCAGCCGCTACCAGGACGGCATGTTGACCACGGCCACCGGCACCAGCAGCAAGACGATCAGTAGGCCTGTCAGCACCGGCGTCGAACGTGAATGCCTCCACGAGGCCGCCCAATACGCCGACGTGGCCCGACGCGGACGGGTCAGTACATCTTCGTGGTGGTGCGCTGGATGACGGCGGGGGCCAGGCGGACACGCCGGGCCGTGACCCGGTGGCCGCGGGTGTCGGTCACCCGCACGGCGAAGGGGCCCCGGCCCATGCCGGATTCCGCGATCCAATAGTTGTAGTCGGCCCGGGCCAGCTTGCGCCACGCGCCGCCCGCGGCCTTCACCTCGACCGAGGTGAGCGGGTTGCCGTGGTCGATGACCAGCAGGGCCAGCCACCACTGCGACGACCCCTCCTTGACGCGGAAGGAGAGCGGTCTGCCGACCCGCGGGTTGCGGACCGGGCGGTAGGTGACCCCTGTCATGCCCTTGCCGGGGTCGGCGACGCGGGCGAAGGCCGTACGGCTCAGATCGATGTGCCCGGCCGGGCACTCCGGGCACTGGTCGACGACCTTGACCCGGACGGTACCCCTCGGGCCGGTGACGTTCAGGTAGCCGCCGCAGGCGGCCGCGGCGGCGTACTCGCCGGGGGAGAGCGCCACGTAGAGGTTGCCGGCGGGAGGCGACGGATATGAGCAGTTACCGCCCCCGGACTGGAGTTCGTAGAAGGTCGCCTTTCCCCTGATCGCTTTTCCGCCGTCCGACTTCGCCGGCACGTGGGCGGCCGCGGCGCTCTCCCCGCTCCGGGCTGATTGCGCCAGGGCAGGGGCTGGGAGAAGCGAGGTCGCGGCGAGCGCGGCTGCGAAAACGGAAGGTAAGCGTCGCATCCGGGGTTTTCCTCTCGTACGGGATGGATGCGACAGTAGCGGCCGCCAGGCGGTGGTGCCGTGGTCATCTTCCAGAAATGCGGACGAAAACTGCCTCTTCCCCAGGGGACCTCTGATCTCTATCCTCATGGGTCAGATGACTCTGTGAACGTTCACGGACCATTTGACCGGCCTCACCAGATCTACGACTACTGAATGCGCAGGTAGTTGACGTGTCGGGGGTCTGTGAACGCTCACAGGGTTATGGCAGTCGTGTCGACACCTCTCACCCCCCACGATTTCTTGATCAAGGAGATCGGAATGGCCGTCAATCGACCGGAGCAGTCATGACCGCGCACCGCCTGCGGAGGACCGCGGTCACTCTGCTCCTGACACTGGCAACGCTGCCCGCGGCCGTACTCGCCGCCCCGCCCGCCTCGGCCGCGCCGCTGACGATGCTCGGCGCCGACGTCTCGTCACTCCAGCGCAGCGTGGACCTCGGGGCCAAGTACTACAACGCCGGCGGGACCGCCGCCGACCCACTGGACCTTCTCAAGGGCGCCGGGGTCAACTATGCCCGCCTGCGCATCTGGAACAACCCCGCCAGCGGATACAACAACAAAGCGAAGGTCCTCACCTACGCCAGGACGGTCAAGGCCAAGGGTCTCCGCCTGATGATCGACTTCCACTATTCGGACACCTGGGCCGATCCCGGCAAGCAGTACAAGCCGGCGGCGTGGGCAAGTCATGGCATCAGCCAGCTCCAGACGGACGTCTACAACTACACCTACGACGTCTGCACCAGTCTGAAAGCCCAGGGCACGACGCCGGACAGCGTGCAGATCGGCAACGAGATCAACGTCGGGATGCTCTGGAACGACGGCAAGGTCGTCAACAACGATTTCACCAACCTGAGCCTGCTGCTCAAAGCCGGCTACAACGCGATCAAGGCCTGTAACGGCGGCACCCAGGTGATCATCTATACCGCGAACGCCGACAGCCTGGCCAACGCACGCTGGTTCTACGACGGGATCAGGGCCAAGGGTGTGTCGTGGGACATCACTGCCCTGTCCTACTACTGCATGTGGCACGGCCCGCTTTCCAGCCTCTACAACGTCATCGCCGACGTGAAGTCGCGCTACGGCAAGCCGGTCGTCGTCGTGGAGACCGCCTACCCGTTCACCGGGAACAACGCCGACAGCGAGCCGAACGTGATAACCGGATCACAGCCGTGCTCCGGGTATCCGGCCACGTGGGAGGGACAGGCGACCGAGTTCACGCATGTCCAGAACACCGCTCGCAACGCAGGAGCGATCGGCGTCTTCTACTGGGAGCCGACCTGGTACGCCATCGCCGGCAACGGATGGGACCCGGCAAATATCAACGGCACCGGAGACCAGTGGGACAACATGGCCGTGTTCAACTGGACCGGCGGCATCAATCCGAACATCAGATGGACGCCATAGGGCTCTGAAGAACCCTGAGAAGCCCGGCCCGCGGCGCACATCTCACAGCGCCGCGGGCCCATGGCCGCGCAGGCGCTCGCGCCATGGGTGCCGCGACGTCCTCGGCCCGCACGGTGCCGGGGCACAGCGGCGCGGGTCCGGTGACCGCCGACGCCCCGGTGCCGGTCAGCGAAGATCCTCGACGGCGGGAGGGGCGCGGCCGAGGATGGTAGTCATGCCGAAAACGCGTTATCATCGCTATATGACGATTAATGGCGATGGTGGCAGATGTGTGAGCGCCGACATCGCCGCGGGCATCCCGCCGGCGGCGGCGCTGTTCCACTCGCTGGCCGATGAGAACCGGCTGCGCATCGTGCGGCGCCTGGCCCGCGGCGAGGCAAGAGTGGTGGACCTGACCGCCGAACTCGGGCTCGCCCAGTCGACGGTGTCCAAGCATCTGGCCTGCCTGCGCGACTGCGGTCTCGTCGGCTACCGTGCCGAGGGCCGCCAGTCGTTCTACTCCTTGACCCGCCCGGAGCTGATGGACCTGCTGGCCTCCGCCGAGCAATTGCTGGCCGCCACCGGCCACGCCGTCACTCTGTGCCCCGTCTCCGGGCAGGTGGAAGAGGTCCGAGTGGAGGCGATGCCATGACCGCGCTGAACCTGCCCGGCCTCGGCCCGGCACCGGCCCGGCGTGCCTGGCTGCAGCGCCGCATCCGGCTGCTGGTCGCCGCCACCATCACCTACAACGTGATCGAAGCGGCCGTGGCCATCACCGCGGGCGCCATCGCCTCCTCCGCCGCGTTGATCGGGTTCGGGCTCGATTCGATCGTCGAGGTGGCTTCGGCCGCCGCCGTGGCCTGGCAGTTCTCCGCCGCCGACCACGAGCGGCGCGAGAAGACCGCGCTCCGCGTCATCGCGGTCTCCTTCTTCGCCCTGGCCGCGTACGTGAGCTTCGACGCCGTACGCGCCCTGCTCGGCGCCGGCCAGGCCGAGCACTCCACGCCCGGCCTGATCCTGGCCGCCCTGTCGCTGGGCATCATGCCGGTCCTGTCACGCGCCCAGCGCCGTGCCGGCCGCGAGCTCGGCTCGGCCTCGGCGGTGGCCGATTCCAAGCAGACGCTGCTGTGCACCTACCTGTCCGCAGTCCTGCTGGCCGGGCTCGCGCTCAACAGCCTCTTCGGCTGGTCCTGGGCCGACCCCATCGCCGCCCTGATCATCGCCGCGGTCGCGGTCAAGGAAGGCCGCGAAGCCTGGCGTGGAGACGCCTGCTGCGCCGTACCCGCCGCCGCCTCGCCCAGCGCGCCCGGGGAGTGCTCGGACGGCTGCTGCCCGCCCGCCACGCCGGAACGGTGATCCGCCGCCCCCTCAAGGGCTCGGCGCCGCCGAGGGGCCGGTGCCGCCCAGCCCTGTGGTGCCCCACCCTTCATTTCGGCGTAAGGCGAAGAATGGCGCGATCGCCGGCGAGGTGGGTCAGTTCCAGCCGCATGTCATTGATGCGGGCAGGTTTGGCCGGGGTCAGGGACAGCTTGCCCTCGTCGCGGCAGTGGCCGTTGACGCAGCTACCGCTGACGCTGACGTTCATGCCCTCAACACGCAACCCACCGGAGGAACCCGAGAGCGTGATCCCGGCCTCGTCCGAGTGAAGGAAGCTGATGGTGAGCCGCCGCACGCCGAACCGCTTGTCGATCATGAGCTGGTCGCCGGCCTGGATCTCGACCTCGCAGTCGGCGTCCTCGCAGGACGCCAGGTTGCTCCCGTCAGCCGCCTGAGGCGCGGCAGCCGGGGCCGGGGGAGAGGTCGTCGGCGTGGGGGGCGCCGTTCGTGTCGCCGCCGGGAGAGGCGTTGACGGTGCGGTGGGCGAGTTGGCGCAGGCGGCGAGCGCGACCAGCAGGGCGGCGGCGATGCACCTGGCCAGGACCGGCATGTGGCTCCTCGAATCGGGGCGCTCCTGACGTTGCGCCTATCAGACCATTCGGAAATGGATCTCTCCGTGAGGAAATAACCCATGACGCGGCGCGCAAACGTACGGTGACGACCCGGTGCCTCGCCGTGGCAGCCGTGTGCCAGGCGGCCGGTTCAGCAGTCCGCGGGACCCCTCGCGGAGAGCGCGGCCAGCGAGCAGATCTTCGCGACCGGGTAGTGGTCGCCCATGACGGCCGCGGCGGACGCGGGGTCGCCGTCCTGCGGCACGTTGTGCACGGCCTCGGCGAAGCCGCCGTCCACGACCATGTTGCGGAGGATGATCCGGTGCGTCGCGGCTGGCCTGGCGGCCGAGAGCGGCAGGAACGTCACGCCGGGCACCCGCTCGATCTCCTGTCGCTGCGACTCCCTGCCGACGACGTAGCTGTAGCGTCCGCCGGAGTCGAGCCCGGTCTGGTCGTCGGCTCGGCAGCCGTAGTCCGACGTGCCGTCCGGGAGCGGGTTCCGCACCACCTCGTACGGGGGCAGCGTAAGGTTCGTGCACATCGACCAGTAACGCAGGTCCTTGCCCTGGGACGGCCACGGCGCCGGATGGGAGCCCTGGACGTGGCGCGGGGCCTTGCCGCGGATGACGACGACCTGGCGGGCGGTGGGCGGCGTCAGGTCCGCGTACAGCTAGGCGGAGTCGGCGTTCGGGAAGCCGCCGGTGGGGCGGCCGTCGAGGGCGGGACGGGCGAACGCGGGCGCGCCCGGCTCCAGCGCCGGTAGCGCGGTGTCGCCGGGAGCGGTCCGTACGGTGCCGCCCGCCGCGGTCTGCGGGCTGTCGCAGGCCGGTACGGGCTTCGAGACGCCGTCGCGCTCGAACGTGACGCCGGGGAACGGCACGCCACGCCGTTCGACTCGAACAGGCCGCCGCCCTCCTTGTACACCTGGATGGAGGCGTACCGGCTGTCGGGGTAGCGGCCGGACAGCTTGATCCGCAGCCCCTCCTGCACGGTGAACGGCAACACCCAGTACGCGGCGGCGGAGTCGGGATAGTAGATGTTGCGCGTGTCAGCGGACACCTTGACGCCCCAGGCGCAGTCGGGGGTCACCGGCGGGGTGGCCGCGGCGGCGTTCCCCGGAACCGTGGCGAGGACGACAGCGGCGATCAGGGCGGTGGCGCCCAGTCGTGATGTGGTCATGCGGGCATGGTGACAACGGACTTTGGCAGATCTCTGGCAAAGCGGCAGACGCTGCCCGCGGAGCAGGGGCCGTGCGGGTTACCTCCACGGGAGTGGCAGAAAGCGCCTTCCCGCGGACGACGACGCCGCGGTGGTGGGACTGGGGGAGGCCACCCACGACTCGCATGAGTCCGTGACCGTGAAGCACCGGCTGTTCCGCTATCTGTGCGCCTACAACCGACCTGCTGATTCACCTGTCCCGGATACGCGCGGCGCACCGGCTCCCGTGAGTGCGGAGATCCGGCTGAGGGCCGCCGCGCGGCGGCCCTCAGCCGGACTCCGGGCTCGTCACGCCTGCTCGCTCACCTCGATCGCGGCGGCGGGGCAGACGGCGGTGGCCTCGCGGACCAGGGCGTGCTGGTCCGCGCCGGGCTCAGGCTCCAGAAGGATGACGATGCCGTCCTCCTCGCGCTGGTCGAACACCTCCGGCGCGATCAGTACGCACTGGCCGGCGCCGCAGCACTTGGCCTCGTCCACGATGACTTTCATCTCGGGTTCTCTCCTTGTCGATCGGGGGTCACCAGCGGACCGGGACCGTGCTCAGGCCGCCGACGGCCAGCCCCTCCACGCGTTCCAGCTCCTCCACCGGCACGGCCAGCTCCAGGGCCGGGAGCTTGCGCAGCAGCACCTCCAGCACGACCTGCAGCTCGGTACGGGCCAGCGCCTGGCCCAGGCAGGAGTGCGCGCCGGAGCCGAAGGCCAGGTGCGGGTTCGGGCTGCGGGTCAGGTCCATCTGGTCGGCGGCCTCGAAGGCGTCCTCGTCGCGGTTGGCCGCGGCCATGCTGCAGATCACGGTGGTGCCGCGGGGTAGCACCGTCCCGCTGACCTCGGTCTCCTCGCGCAGGTAGCGGGGGAGGCCGAAGCCGGAGTTGGCGTCGAAGCGCAGCGCCTCCTCCACGGTTGTGCGGATCAGCGACGGGTCGGCCAGCAGCCGCTCCCAGCGGGTGCGGTCGGCCAGCAGCATGGACACCATCTTGCCGATCATGTTGGCGGTGGTCTCGTGCCCGGCGACCAGCAGCCCCATGCCGGTGACCAGGATCTGGATGTCGGACAGCCCGCCGTCCTCGGGGCCGCCGGCCGCGATCAGCTCGCTCAGCAGGTCCTCGCCCGGCTCGGCGCGCTTGGTGGCGAGGTGGTCGGACATGTACTGGAAGAACTCGGCCTGGGCGGCCTCGATGTCGGCCTGGCTGTAGCGGGTGAGGTTGAGCAGGGTGTCGGACCAGTACGAGAACCGGTCACGGTCGGCGGCGGGGACGCCGAGCATGTCGCAGATGACGTAGACCGGCAGCGGGAAGCCCAGGGACGCCTTGAGGTCGCCGGGCTGGCCGCGCTTGACCATGTCGTCGATGAGGTCTTCGGCGATCTGGGCCATCACGGGCCGCAAGGCGTTCATCCGCTTGGCGGTGAACCACTTGCCGACCAGGCGCCGCCAGTGCTGGTGCTCCTCGCCGCCGTCGGGGATGATCGCCGCCATCTCGCTGCTGAACACCCCGCCGCCCTCGGCCGATATGCGGGCCGCGTCGGGGGCGGTGAGCTGGCGGGTGAAGCGCGGGTCGGCGAGCACCTGCTTGACGTCCTCGTAGCGGGTCAGCAGCGTCGCCTGGTCGCCGCTGGGCAGCGTCACGTGGGCGACCGGGCACTTGCCCCGCAGCTCGCCCCATTCGGCGGGCGGCTCGAGCGCGGCCTCGCTCGGCATGGGATAGGTCAGGACTTGCTCGTGGGAACTCATTCGGCTTCTCCTTGGAACGGATGGTTGGTCGCCTGCGGACAGGCGGCTGATCAGTCGTGTTCCTGTGCCGCCCTACGCGGGCGCGACGGGGTGAGGCGCCGGCCGGGCGCCGAGCAGCTGTTGCCGCAGGAGGCGGGCCTGCTTGGGCATGTTCCAGCCGAGCACCCCGGTGACCTGCCCGCCCTCGCGGTAGAGGGCGGTGAAGCGGCGCTGGGCCACATCGCCTTCGGCGATGGTCACCTCGGCCGCCGGCGACGGCAGGCCGTAGGCCTGGATCTTGACGTCGTACTGGTCGGTCCAGAAGTAGGGGACCGGCGTGTACGGGCGGCCGGCGCCGAGGATGTTCGCCGCCACCGCCTGGGCCTGCTCGGTGGCGTTGGTGCGGTTCTCCAGGCGCAGTCGCCTGCCGAGCCCCTCATGCGCGAAGGAGGCCACGTCGCCGACGGCGTAGACGCCGTCGGCGGCGCGGCCGTGCGCGTCGCACTCCACCCCGTCGCCCACGGTGAGCCCGCTGCCCTCCAGCCACCCGATCGCCGGGCGCGAGCCGATGGCCACCACGACCGCGTCGGCGGGCAGGAGCTCGCCGGTGGCCAGACGTACCCCCGTGACGCGGCCCGCATCCCCCGTCAGCCCTTCGACGGCGACGCCGAGCCGCAGCCGGACTCCGCGCTCGGCGTGCAACCGGCCGAGCATCGCGCCGGCCATGTCGCCGAGCTGGTCGCCCAGCAGGGTGTGCCCCATGCCGGCGAGCGTGACGTCCAGGCCCAGGGTGCGCGCGGTGGCGGCGATCTCCGCGCCCAGCACGCCCTCGCCCACGACCACGAGCCGCTCGGCGGCGGTCAGGTCGCGGCGCAGGGCGAGCGCGTCGTCCAGGGCGCGCAGCACGTGCACGCCCGCCGGCCCGTCCTGGCCCGGGAGCCGTAGCGGGGTCAGACCGGTGGCGATGACCAGGACGTCGCCCCGGAGCACGCTGCCGGAGGCGGTGGTGACGGCCCGGGCCGCCGCGTCCAGCGCGACAGCGGGCTCGCCCAGCACGAACTCGGCGTCCAGCGCCTCGAGCTGCGCCTGGCCGCGCAGCCGGGTCCTGGCCGGCTCCCAGGCGCCGGCCAGGACCTGCTTCGACAGCGGCGGCCGGTCGTAGGGGAGATGGGTTTCGGCGTCCAGCAGCGTCAGCCTGCCCCGGTAGCCGTGCCGCCGCAGCGCCTCCGCCGTGCTCAGCCCGGCGGCCGACGCGCCGACGATCAGAATGCGCCCGGGCGAGGTCACGAGGGGTCTCTCGGGTGGTGTGCGGGGGTCCGGCTTACACGTGTCCACATGTGTCGAGGTCCTTTCGTCATCCCGATCACAGACTAGCCTACACGTGCAAGAAAACCGACATGTGTAGTCATACGGTAAGCTGGGGGACGTGGCCACCACCAAAGAGAGCAACACCCCATCGGGCGACCGGCGCGTGCGCCGCACCCGCGCGGCCCTGGCGCGCGCGTTGATTCAGCTGGTCGAGGAGCAGGACCTGTCCCGGATCAGCGTCTCCGACGTCGCCGAGGCCGCCGAAGTGAGCCGCTCTGCCTTCTACGACCACTACCGGGACGTCCACGAGCTCGCCGAGGACGCGTGCACCGCGATGATCGACGGCTTGATCGAGTCCTTGGCCGTCCCCGGCCCCGACCCGGCGGACGTGGCGCGGGGGGCGATCCAGTCGCTGGCGGCGTTCTTCACCAGCCTCGCCGAGCACGCCGGGCTCTACCGCGCCCTGCTGGGGCCGCAGGGCAGCGCACGCGTCATCGACCACATCCGCAACCGCATCGCCACGGCCATCCACGATCATCAGCGCCAGGCCGGCGACCAGTCCGGGCCCACCGGCCCGCCCACGGACATCTCGCAGGACGTCCCTGCCGCGTTCACCGCGGGGGCGCTCATCGGCGTGGCCGCCGACTGGCTCCAGCGCGGATGCCACCGGCCCCCGGCCGAGATGGCCGCGGTGACCTTGCCGCTCCTGCACGCGCTCTACCGCGTCGAAGCGCAGGACTAGCGTCCGCGATTTTCGATGAGGAGATCCGGCCGCCGCACCAGCCGGGCTCTCGGGGGGACGCTCACAGGCATCGGGGTCAAGGCTCCGCCCGGCACAGCAGGTGCGGCTGATCGCCGGCATCGTCCAGTGGACGGACGATGCTAGTGCGCCGGCTCGTCACAGCCGGCGCTTTTCCGAGCACGTCACTCGCCGGTCATCGCGGCGTGCAGACGCAGGTACGGCTCGGCGTCCTTCGGCCTGTTCTGACGCTGCAGCGTCCGGCCGAGCAGCAGGCAGGCGTACTCCTCTGCCGGGTCGCGCTCCAGGACCAGCCGGAGCTCGGACTCGGCCCGGCCGAGCTGGGCCGAGTGATAGTAGGCGCGGGCCAGCAGCAGCCGGGCCGCCAGGTTCTCCGGCGCCGCCGCGGCCACCCCTGCCAGGATGCGAGCGGCCCCGATGTAGTCCTGCGAGTCGAAGAACAGGCGACCGCGCTCGTACTCCTCGGCCAGGTTCTCGATCGGCATGTCACTCCTCTCCCGGGACGGGCCCGTCGGCGTGCGGAACGCGGTCGGCGGGGACGACGCCCAGGCGGCCGGCCTGGTAGTCCTCCATCGCCTGGATGATCTCGGCGCGAGTGTTCATCACGAACGGGCCGTAGTGCACGACCGGCTCGCGGATCGGCTGCCCGCCGAGAAGCAGCACCTCCAGGTTGGGCTCGGCCTGCGGCTGGGCCGGACCTGCGGTGACGGTGAGGGCTCCGCCCTGGCCGAAGACGGCCAGCTGGCCCTTGCGCACCGGTCGGCGTTCGTCCCCGGCGAAGCCGTGCCCTGCCAGCACATAGGCGAGGGCGTTGAAGCCGGGGTTCCACGGCAGCTCCAGCCGGGCGCCGGGGCTCACCGTCGCGTGCACCATCGTGATCGGGGTGAACGTGATGCCGGGTCCGGCGTGCCCGTCCAGCTCTCCGGCGATCACCCGGAGCAGCGCACCGCCGTCCGACGAGGCGAGCAACGCCGCCTGGCGGCCGCGGATGTCCTGGTAACGAGGCAGGTGGAACTTGTGGGCGCGGGGCAGGTTGACCCACAGCTGCACGCCGTGGAACAGCCCGCCCGAGACCACCAGGTGCTCCGGGGGCTTCTCGATGTGCAGCAGTCCCGACCCCGCGGTCATCCACTGCGTGTCGCCGTCGGTGATCGTGCCGCCGCCGCCGTTGGAGTCCTGGTGCTCGAAGATGCCGTCCATGATGTAGGTGACGGTCTCGAAGCCGCGGTGCGGGTGCCAGGAGGTGCCCTTGGGCTCGCCGGGCGCGTACTCGACCTCGCCCATCTGGTCCATGTGGATGAACGGGTCCAGCGCGGACTGCGGCACACCGGCGAACGCGCGCCGTACCGGGAATCCCTCACCCTCGAACCCGCTCGGCGCGGTCGTCACCGACCTCACCGGACGCCGGGCGACGGAGGCCGGATCGGGTACGGTGACGCGCGGCAGCGTCAGGGTGTCGGCGGTGATGGCGGGCATGACCCCTCCAAGTTGTTGAATATTAAATTGATGCTCGCCTCAACGCCCGGCCGCCATCGGGCATTCCCGGCACCCGTTCACACCGTGCCAAGCCCGCCGCGTTTGACGAGCTGGGATGCGATGACGTTGCGCTGGATCTCGTTGGTGCCCTCGCCGACGATCATCAGCGGGGCGTCGCGGAAGTAACGCTCGACGTCGTACTCGGTGGAGTAGCCGTACCCGCCGTGGATGCGCACCGCGTTCAGCGCGACCTCCATGGCGACCTCGGAGGCGAAGAGCTTGGCCATGCCGGCCTCCATGTCGCAGCGGTCGCCGGAGTCGAACCGCTCGGCGGCGTGCAGGATGAGCTGCCGGGCCGCAGTGATCTTGGTGCCCATGTCGGCGAGGTAGTTGCCGATCGACTGGTGCTGCCAGATCGGCTTGCCGAAGCTCTCCCGCTCCTGGGCGTAGCGCAGGGCGTCGTCGAAGGCCGCCTGCGCGACGCCGAGCGCTCGGGCGGCGACCTGGATGCGGCCGGTCTCCAGCCCCTTCATCATCTGCCCGAAGCCGCGGCCCTCGAGGCCGCCGAGCACCGCGCCGGCGGGAGCGCGGAAGCCGTCGAACACGAGCTCGCACGACTCGACGCCCTTGTAGCCGAGCTTGGGCAGGTCCTTCGGCACCGTCAGGCCGGGGCCGTGCTCCACCAGCAGGATCGACATGCCCTTGTGCTTCGGCTCGGCCGCCGGGTCGGTCTTGCACAGCAGCGCGATCAGCTGCGAGCGGCGTGCGTTGGTGATCCACGTCTTCGCGCCGTTGACGATGTACCCGTCTCCGTCACGACGGGCGACCGTGGTCATGGCCTGCAGGTCCGAGCCGCCGCCCGGCTCGGTGAGCGCCATCGTCGCGCGGATCTCGCCGGTGGCCATCCTCGGCAGGTAGCGGTCCCGCTGTTCCTCCGTCCCGTAGGCGACGAGCAGCTTGGCGACGACGGTGTGCCCGCCCATCGCGCCCGCGAGGCTCATCCAGCCGCGGGCCAGCTCGGCGGTGACCAGGGCGTAGCAGGGCATCGACACGGGCGCCTCGCCCCACGGTGCGGGAACCGCGAGCCCGTAGACGCCCAGCTCCTTCATCTGCTCGATGAACTTCTCGGGGTACTGGTCGGCGTGCTCCATGTCGCGGACCGCGGGCCGCACCTCGTGGTCGACGAAGTCGCGCACGACCTCGACGACGGCCCGCTCCTCAGCGCTCAGGTCGGTCATGCCGATGCCTCTCCTCAGTGGTTCTGCCGCGCTCGCGCGGGATCGCGTTCTTGTGCTCGCGGGTCCGGCGGCCCGCTCATGCGAGCCCGATGGTCGCGGTCAGCGACGGGCTCGCGCCCCGCGCGCCGACCACGACCTCGACGCCGGCCCCGGTGACCCGGCCGGCGCTCACGATGCGCGACGGGATGAACGCCGGCCGCACGAGCCGGTAGCCGACGGTCCGGACGGAGCGGTCCGGGGCGTGGCGGCGCGGGAGCTCCAGCGCCAGGAGTGCGAGCAGCGGTCCGTGCACCACGAGGTCCGGATAGCCCTCGACCCGGGTGGCGTAGGGCCGGTCGTAATGGATCCGGTGCCCGTTGTAGGTCAGGGCGCTGAAGCGGAAGAGCAGGACCGGATCGGTGGCCAGCTCCGCCCGCCACTCCCCGGCCGGCTCCGGCAGCCCCGTCTCCGGAGCCGGCGGCGTACGCCGGGGCGCCCCTGCCGGCTCGGAGCGGTAGACGATGTCCTGCTCCTCGACACCGACGGTCGCGCCGCCCACGGCGAGCTCGTGCCGGACGGTCACGAACGCCATCTCACCGCTGCGGCCGGTCTTGACCGACACGTCCGAGACGCTCGAGCGGCTCGACAGATCCGTCCCGATCGGAATCGGGGCCTCCAGGCGCAGCCTGCCGCCGGCGAACATGCGGCGGCGGCCCGGAATGGGCGGAAGGAACGGCCCGTCGGCGGGGTGGCCGTCCTCGCCGGTGTTCGACCGGGCGGGGTGGTCGAGCAGCACGAACCAGTGCCACAGCGGGGGAAGCGCGTCGCCCGCCGCCGGCGCGCCGATGAGATCGGCGAACGCGGCAGGAAACCACGGATCCACCCGCCGGGTCATCTCGACCGATCCGGGCTGCCAGTCCCGCAGGGACCGGGCCAGCGAACCCTCCGCGACCTTGCGGCTCATCCCCATCCCTTCCGTGTGCGGTTCCGGCCGGCTCCGGCGATCGGCGAACGCGCTCGCGGCCGATCGCCCGCTCCTGCGCCTATCATGCGATGTCATCGAGACGTGGGTAAAATAGCCTTTCGTGATGACCCGATGCGCATGCGGCATGAGGAGGGCCGGCCGGTGGAGCTCAGGCAGCTGACGGCGCTCGTGACGGTGGCGGAGGTGGGCAGCGTCACGAAGGCCGCGCGCTTGCTGCACGTCGTGCAGCCGGCGGTCACCCGCCAGATCCGCACGCTCGAGGAGGAACTCGGGGTGCCGCTCTTCGAGCGGACCCGGCACGGGATGGTGCCGACCCCCGCCGCCGAGCTGCTGATCCCGCGTGCCCGCCGTGCGCTCCAGGAACTGGAGCGGGCACGCGCCGAGCTCCGCCCCGAACCGGGCGCGGTCACCGGCATCGTCACCGTGGGCCTGCTGGAAAGCGTCATCGACGTCCTCGCCCAGCCGCTGATCGACGCCGTGGCGCAGCGCCATCCGGGGATCGAGCTGCGGCTGCTGACCGCCTACTCGGGGCATCTGCAGCAGTGGCTCGACTCCGGCGAGGTCGACATCTCGCTGCTGTATAACCTGAACGACACCCCGTCGCTGTCGGTGGTCCCGCTGCTGTGGGAACGCCTCTGGGCGGTGGCGCCGCCGGAGGCGGGGCTGACCGCCGGATCCCCCGTACCGTGGGAGAGGGTCCTCGCCCAGCCGCTCGTCCTCCCGGTCAGCGGTCACGGCCTGCGGGTCCTCATCGACCAGGCTCGCTCGGCCGTGCCCGGGCAGCCGCGGATCAGCATCCAGACCAACTCCATGAGCCTGCAGAAGAAGCTGGTCCTCGCCGGGCACGGCTGGACGGTGCTCCCCGCGGCCGGAGTGGCCGCGGACGTCGCGGCGGGGGTTCTCAGCGGCGCCCCGCTCACGGAGCCCGAGGTGGAACGGTCGGTGGTGCTCGGGCTGCGGCAGGGAAGCCGGGTCCCGGCCCCGGTGGACGCGGTGGCGACGGAGCTGGCGCGGCTGGCCAGGGACCTCGTGCGGTCAGGCGCGTGGCCGTCCGCGCGGATCGGCTAGCGGCCCTCGTCCATGCGGATCATGTCTTCGCCTTCACGCCCTCCTCACCCCTTCTGACGCACTCGTCCTTGTTGGACGTGCTGTGATGGACGGGAGCTCCTCGTGGCCGTGGACACCGGCGCCACGCTGACCGCCACGTCCGTCACGAGCGAGACCATCGCCGCGGCGACGGCTGCGACAGCGCCGGCCCGCCGCCGGTCCCGTCGCGGGAACGTCAAGGGCGGGTCTCCCGGCCTTGGGGAAGTGCTGCTCGGGGCCCTTGTCAGGTTTCGTTTGAGCCCGTACGATCGCCGCATTCATATCTCGTGCGGGCCCAAACGATCTGGAGGATCCGCACCGGCCTTGGAGTTGCGATGGCCATTCCCGATGTCGTGTCCTCTTCCTCCCGGACCGGCCGGCGCCGGATCGGAGTCGCCGAACTCGTCTTCTTCGTCGTCGCCGCGTCCGCGCCGCTGACCGTCGCCGCCGGCGGGATGCCGACCCAGTTCGCGGTGACCGGCGTGGTGGGCGTCCCGCTGCTGTACATCCTGCTGGCGATCCTGCTCACGCTCTTCACCGGCGGATACGCGGCCATGAGCCGTTCGATCTCCAACACGGGGGCCTTCTACGCCTACGTCTCCCACGGGCTGGGCCGCACCGCCGGGGTGGGCACCGCCTTCGTCGCCCTCCTGTCGTACAACACCATGCAGATCGGCCTGTACGGACTGTTCGGCTTCGTCACCGCCGACCTGCTCAACACCCGGATGGGCCTGAACCTCCCCTGGTGGGCGGTCGCGCTGGCGGGCGTGGTGGTCGTCGCGGTGCTGGGGTACCGCCGGATCGACCTGAACGCGCGGGTGCTGGGCGTGCTGCTGGCCGTGGAGTTCCTCACCGTGCTGATCTTCGACCTGGGCATGGTGGCGCAGGCACCGGAGAGGCTTTCCGCGGCCCCGCTGGAGTTCGGCGCGCTCGGGTCGGGCGCGGTCGGGGCGGCCTTCTGCTTCGCGATGGCGGCTTTCATGGGCTTCGAGGCGGCGGCGATCTACAGCGAGGAGTGCCGTGACCCCCGCCGCGCGGTCGGCCGCGCCACCTACATCGCCGTCGGCCTGATCGGCGCCTTCTACGCCTTCACCGCCTGGGCCATGACGATGGGCACCGGGGCGTCCAAGATCGTCGCCCAGTCGGCCGAGCACGGGCCCGGGCTCGTCTTCGTCCTGGCCGAGCAGCACGTGGGGCGGGTGTTCTCGGACCTGACGCAGGTGTTCCTGGCGACGAGCGTCTTCGCGGCGCTGCTGTCCTTCCACAACGCGGTGGCGCGGTATTTCTTCTCGCTCGGTCGTGAGGGCGTGCTGCCGGATGTCCTGGGCCGGACGCACGTGCGGCACGGCTCACCGCACGTCGGCTCGATGACGCAGACGGCGCTCGCCGCGGCAGTGGTGGTGGCGTTCGCGCTGTCCGGCGGGGACCCGATGCTGACCTTCTTCAGCTGGTTCACCAACCTGGGCGCGCTCGGGGTGATCCTGCTGCTGGTCCTGACCTCGGCCGCGGTGGCCGGCTTCTTCGCCCGTGACCGGCGCGGGGAGCACGCGTGGAACACGATGATCGCGCCGATCGCGTCGGGGATCGGGCTCGCCGTCGTCTTCGTCCTGGCGCTGCTGAACTTCGGCGCCCTGCTCGGCTCGGAGCAGGGGTCGATGCTGACCTGGGTGTTGCCCGGCCTCATCTTCGCGGCGGGGGCGCTCGGGCTGGCATTCGCGACCTACCTGCGTTCGGCGCGTCCGGAGGTCTACGCCCGCATCGGCCGCGGCGCCTGAACGCCGATCGAGCGATCGCCTGGCCGTCCGTCACCGCAACGTGGCCGGCGCCTCCCGTGACGACGATCAGGACCCGGCCATCCAGGCCGGCACCAGCGCGCCGGCCGGCGTGGTCGCGCGCAAGAGGGGCTGACCGACATGCACCCGGTCATAGTGCCACGTGATCGTTCGATTTCGCAGACCGGTCGACTTCAGGAAAACGGCCCGCCACGCAGGTGAACCCGGCCACGGCACCGTGCGTACCTCAGCGTATGGCGCCTGATCATTAGACCTCGGCAGTGGTGTGGGAGGATCTGCCCCGTATGGGTCCGTTCTCGGTGGTGCGGTGGGTGCGCGCGGCGAGCTTCGCCGCCACGTGCGCCGCCTTGGCCGCGCTCGGGCACCTGGCCGGCGGGGGCTCCTTCGACCCCGTCTCGGCACTGAAGGGGTTCCTGCTCCTCCTGCTGCCCGCGCTGGCGTTGACCGGGCGTGAACGCAGCCTGGGCTCCATCCTGCCGGCGACGGCCTTGTCGCAGGTCATCCTGCACGTTCTGCTGACTCAGAGCGCGAACCGCCAGGCGATGGCACACCATGTGCACACCCCGGGCATGGACATGAGCCAGTTCCACGACGTGAGCTCGCCGGGCTTGGGGATGCTGGTCATGCACGCGGCCGGCGTGCTGGTGACCTCCGCGTGGTTGCGGTGGGTCGAGGCGGGCCTGTGCGCCCTGGTCCGGCAACTGGCCGGGTGGGTGCTGCGCCCGCTGCTGGTCCTGCTCTTCCTGGCGACCGGTTGGACCTCCGCCGGGCCGCGGGCGATCCCGCGCGCCGGCGGGGACGAGACCGCGTGCGTCCGGCTCTTCCTGCGCCATGCCCTCGTCCGGCGGGGACCCCCTGGACGGCCGGCCGGAGCCGCGGCGGTCGCGTGATCCGGTGATGGCTGCCTGACCTGCGCCGGCGAGTCGCCGGGCGTGGGGCCGTCCGGCGTTCCTGACAACGCGCTTCCTGGGTGTGGCGCGCTTGTGGCGCGCCCGGACCCGGCTCCGGGCCTCGGGCTGCGCTGATCGCCATCGCCATCGCCGCCCGCTGCGGTTCCGCCGACGACAGGCCGGGCGTCGCCGAGCCGGACACCACCGTGTGCCCGGTGCGGGTGACGCGTACCTCCAATCCGCAGAGAGCACACATTCCGATGAGACCTTGTCGTTTGCGCCGTCCCCTGGCCGCCGCGCTGTCCGCGCTCGTGGCCTCGATCGCCACCGGTTGCGGCGCCCCCGCCGGCTCGTCCAGCGAGCCGGCCGCCGCCACCGCACCCGCCGGGCGGACCGCCTACCCGCTGACCTTCGACAACTGCGGCACCCGGGTCACCTTTCAGCGCCCGCCGCAACGCGTGCTGATCCTCAACGGGACCAGCGTGGGGGAGGCGGAGAGCTTCATCCTGCTCGGCCTGGAGAAGACCATCCTGGCCAACGCCCAGCACTACGGCGTCTCCGACGACCCGTCCATGATCGCCAAGATCAAGGCGCTGCCGACCGGCGGGCTGACCATGAACAAGAACTTCGACGTCCCCGCCGAGCAGGTGCTCAAGCTCAAGCCCGACCTCGTGGTGTCCACCTGGTCCGGCGGGTTCGACGCCAAGAAGGGCTTCGCCACCCGCGAGCAGCTCGCCGCGGCAGGCATCACCTCGCTGGTGAACCCGGTCAACTGCGCGATGGGCAAGCCGGAGGCGACCCCGGAGGAGAAACGCGCCTTCCAGAACCAGTCGATCAACTCCTCGCTGGAGTTCATCGGCCTGCTCGGGCGGGTGTTCGACGTGCAGGAACGCGCGTTCGACCTGATCGGTGAGCTGCGCGCCCGCGTCGAGGCCGTACGGACGCGGGTGGCGGGCCGGCCCGCCAGGAAGGTGCTCATCGCCTATCCCGGCATGGCCATGATGAACGCCAACGGACTGCCGGCCGTGATGACCGGCGGCATCTACGACGACGTGATCAAGGCCGCCGGCGGCGTCAACGCCTTCGCCGGCCAGACAGGGGACATGACCCGGACCCTCAACAGGGAGCAGCTCGCGACCGCCCAGGTGGACGTGCTGGTGGTCGGGCTGTTCACACCGGACGAGAACGCGGAGCAAGAGGCGGCCGAGCTGTTCGCGGCCTATCCGCACTGGGCCGCCTCCAGGTCCAGGACCTACACGGTGGTCTCCGACGGTGTGTATCTGGGCCCGCTCAACGCCTGGGCCGTCGAGAAGATCTCCAAGGTGGTCCACCCCGGTGACTGACACCCTGACTCCCGTATCACGGTCCGCGCCGGTTCGACGCCCGCACCTGGTCTCCGGACCCGCGACGGGCATGCTGCTGGCCGCCCTGGCCGTCGCGCTGGTCGCGGCTCTGGTGGCCGGCATCTCCGTCGGCTCGGTCAACCTCCCCCTCGGCCAGGTCTGGGGAGTGGTCTGGGCGCACCTGTCCGGTCGCGGCGCGCAGGCGGACCCGCTGCTCGGCCAGGTCGTCTGGGAGATCCGCACCCCGCGGGCGCTGCTGGCCGCGCTGGCCGGAGCCGGCCTGTCCGTGGCAGGGGTCGCGTTGCAGGCCCTGGTCCGCAACCCGCTCGCCGACCCGTACGTCCTCGGGGTGTCCTCGGCTGCCTCCCTCGGGGCGGTGCTGGTCCCCGCGCTCGGTGGCACCGCGCTGGCCGCCGGCCTGACCGGCCCGCTCGGCGTCACCGGGGCCGCCTTCGCCGCCGCCATTCTGTCGGTGCTGCTCGTCTATGTCCTCGCCCAGCGCGCAGGGCGGCTGCTGGACTCCTGGCTGGTGCTGACCGGGGTCGCAGTCGGCTACCTGTGCGCCGCGGCCACCACGTTCGTGCAACTGCAGCTCAACCCCACGGAGCTGCAGGGCATGATGTTCTGGCTCATGGGCAGCATCGCCGGCGCGTCCTGGGCCGACCTGGGCGTGCCCGCCCTGCTCATCGTCTCCTGCATGACCTGGTTGACGCTGCAGGCCCGTGCGCTCAACGCGCTCCTGGCCGGCGAGGAGGCCGCCATCGCCATCGGCGTGCCGGTGGCCGCGCTGCGGATCGGGCTGCTGGCGGCCGGATCGCTGCTCACGGCCACCGTGGTCAGCGTCGTCGGTGGCATCGGTTTCATCGGGCTGATGATCCCGCACTTGGTCAGGTTCGTCGTCGGCGCCGACCATCGCCGCGTGCTGCCGGTGTCCCTGGTGGCCGGGGCGCTGTTCCTGGTGCTGGTGGACCTGGCCGCCCGGATCGCGGACCGGCCCAATGAGCTGCCCGTCGGTATCTTCACCACCGGGCTCGGCGTGCCGTTCTTCCTGTGGCTGCTGCGCCGCCGGGCCGATGGAGGCGCCGATGCGACTTGACCTCGCCGGCGTCAGCGCCCGCATCGACGCGCGCACCATCGTCAACGGCGTCGACCTGACCGCTGGGCCGGGCGAGTTCGTCGCGCTCGTCGGCCCGAACGGCAGCGGGAAGTCCACGCTGCTGCGGACCGTCTACCGGTCGCTGCGCCCGTCGGGCGGCGTGGTCCTGCTGGACGGGCAGGACCTGTGGCGGATGCGGCCCCGCCAGGCCGCCCGCCACCGCGCCGTCCTGCCCCAGCACAACCATGTCGCCGCCGGACTGTCCGCCGCCGAGGTCGTCGCCGCCGGCCGTCACAGCCACAAACGGCTGCTCGACCGGGAGAACGACGCCGACCACGCGGTGGTCACCACCGCGCTGGAACGGGTCGGCATGGACTGGGCCGCCGACCGGCTGATGACCACCCTGTCGGGCGGAGAGCGGCAACGTGTCCTGCTCGCCCGCGCGCTGGCGCAGGAGGCGCCGCTGCTGGTCCTCGACGAACCCACCAACCACCTGGACGTGGGGTCCCAGCTCCTCCTGCTGGACCTGATCCGTTCTCTCGGCCTCACCCTGCTGGCCGCCCTGCACGACCTCGACCAGGCCGCCGCCTACGCCGACCAGGTCGTCGTCCTGCGGGACGGGCACGTCGCCGGGCACGGCCCGCCCCTGGAGGTGCTGACACCCGCCTTCATCGAGGCGGTCTTCGGGGTACGCGCCCACGTCGGCCCGCATCCCATAACCGGACGCCCGCACATCGCCGTGGCCTCACCCACGCGTCAGAGGGGGTGAACACGGGCCGGCTCGCCGCCGGCCCGTGTGCCCACGCCCGTGCCGGCGCGTCCGCACCGGTCAATCCGTGCGGTCGCGCTGGCCGGCGTACAGGTCGGTGACGCGGGGCGGCGAGCCCTGTCCGACGAGGAGGCTCTCCAGGTCGCCGGTGAAATCCGGCGGCAGCTCGCTGGAGGCGCCGGTGGTGCCCTGGACGCCGACGGTCACGCTGCGGGGCGCGACGTCCGCGATCGTCACGGCATAGGGGCTGCCGCCGGTGATCCGGACGTTCCAGTGCGCGATCCGCGCCCCGAACAGCGGGCCGGACGCGGCAGAGCCGCCGACCCGGCCGTTGTTCACCAGGGTGATGTCGGTCCGGGCGTTCTCGAACGGCAGCGCCCGATGGGTGTCGAAGGTGCCCTCGGCCATCCGGCCGCGCCGCCAGACGTTGCCCGACGACAGGCCCTCGAGGTTGAGGCCGTGGTGGACCGCGCCGGACGGCACCGGGACGGTGAACGCCTCGATCTCGAAGTCGTCGACGAGGTTGTCGTGCGACTGCATGCGGCAGGCGAAACTGTGGTGGGCGGCCCGTCCGCCGACGGCGACCCGGGACAGGGTGATCGACTTGGCGTAGGTGAAGCCGAAGCCGAGGTCGCAGTTCTCCACGCGCACCTCGCTCGCCCAGCAGTCGTGCACGGCCTGGAAGCACACTCCGTTCGAGCCGGGGTGCTTGTTGTGCGCGGTCATCGCGACCAGCTCGTTGCGGATCGTCAGCTGCTCGACGCCGCTGTCGTGGACGGTCGGGCCGATCGCGCGCAGCCGGGCCGGCCAGCCGGCGCGGAGATCGTACTTGAGCGGCTGGGCCAGGACGACCAGCCGGTCGCCGAGGATCGCCTCGATCCGGACGGGCCACTGAAGGGAGGCGTACTGGATGTACTGGCCGCCGGAGCCGGTGACGAGTTGCGGTGCCCGCCGCGGCCAGTCGTAGGTCCGGGCGCCGGGCACGTCCCCCGCCAGATGCGTCAGCAGGCTCGCGTCCGGAGGGTTGTCGCACTCGAGCATCACCATGTCGCCCTCGCGCAGCCCGCCGGTATCGGAGACCAGGAGCGTCCGCTGGCCGCGGGAGGCGGCGCCGACCTGCGCGAGGGTGTCGCCCAGCAGCCAGCCCTCGGTGCCGGCGAAGTCCTCGGCCTCCGACCGGGCCCGGCGCTCGGCCGCGATGAACCAGATCTGCCCGCCGGTCCACGACCAGCGGCTGTTGCCGTTGGACTGCCGGGCCGGCCGGTACCCGTCGTTCAGCGTCCGGTTGAAGCGCAGCACGGTGGCGTCGCGCCCGGCGCCGCGCAGGACGACGTTGGACCAGTGCATGAAGACCGGCGACGACAGCAGGTAGGTGCCGCGTGGCACCAGCACCACGCCGCCGCCCCGTTCCCCGGCGGCGCGCAGCGCCGCGTTGAACGCCGGGGCGCAGTCCGTCGTCCCGTCCGCGCGGGCGCCGTGGTCGGTCACGCGGGTCACCACGCGCGGCCGCGGCAGCCGGGCGCCGAGGCGGTAACCGGCGCGGGATATATCGGGTATCACCGGGTGGGATCCGGGTGCCTGCGCCCACTGCTCCAGCAGGGCGGCCGATGCGTCCGAGGGCCGGCCGGCCGCCCCCTCGGTGATCGCGCGGGCGGGTGCGGCGGCCGCCGCCGCGACTCCGCCCGCGAGCGTGGGCACGGCGACGACGGCCGCCCCGCCGATGAGCGTTCGGCGGCTCAGGTTGGCAGGGTTCTGACGCATGGTGCTCCTCGGGATCGAGTGGTGCGATGAACGGTGCCTTCACCGGGTCCCGGCTCTCCCGGGCGCTGCGTCGGCGAGGAGAGGGCGGGGGCCCGGCGCCACCGTGCTGGTGGCCGGCTGAGGGAGGGGGTCGGGGGCGTCAGTAAAGATGGGATCTTTTGACTGTGATCCCATGGAACACCCGAACTGTCAATGGCTCTTCATGCATACGACACCTGTCCGAAACACGATGTCGTCCCCGCATACGTCGGAGGTGTTCCCACGCGAACCGCGGCGACGGGTCAGCGCACGCGCCGTACCCGGATGCCGTGCGCGTCGGCGCGTTCGACGCCCGCCGCGTCGACGTTGGTGATGGGGATCAGGCCGCGGACCTGACCGGCGCGGCCTTCGTCCGTCATGCGGACGATCAGCATCCCGGGGTCTGTGCCGTGTGAGGAGTGCGGGTCGCCGGAGAGCGGGTTCGGGCCGCGTGTGGACGCGAACACCCATGCGCGATCCGGGGACCCGGCGAACAGATCCACCGTCGGATCGGCGCTGAACGGCGACGTCAGCGCCACCGTGTTGACGCGGGCCCCGGTGCGGCCGTCGAAGACCTCCGCCACGTTGCCGTCGCGGTCGCCCACCCAGACGTGGCGGTCCCTGGCGCCGACCGCGGTGCCGTGGGCGTCGCGGTCCGGAGAGTCGTCGTCGTAGAGCCGCTCCACGGGAGGCGTGTTGGGCGGATTCGAGACGGAGTAGCCGCCCCGCGGCATCCGGAAAACGCTGAACTGGTCGAGGTTGGCGGGGGTGCCGCCGCCCCCGTCGCCGAAGACGGCGCCCTTCGCCTCGATGAAGCCGCAGCCGTTCGCGGGCACGTGATCCGCGTCGTACTCGCCCACGATGGTCATCGGCGCGGTGCGCCAGTCCACGACGAACATGCCGCCGCCCCGCAGGCTCACGAAGACCGGGCCGTTGTCGGAGGCGATGAACGGGCAGATCGGAGCGTTGTCGGGGCGGATCCCGGCGGCCTGGCAGGGCGCGCCGCTCGGGGTGGTGCAACCTGCCAGGTCGAGCGTCGCCGCAGGCTCCTGCGTGAACGCGCCGGCGGCGTAGCCGGTGCGGATCCGCTCCAGCTTCTTGCCGTTCTGGTTGGCGATGATGAGGTAGCGGTCGTCCTCGGTGGGCCAGAGGGCGTGCGCCTGCCGGGCGCCACCCGCTCCGGCCTCGGTTTGGAGGCAGGCGAGCGGCCGGCGGGAGGCGGCGTCGAAGATCACCACATGGCCGCTCGCGACGAAGGCGAGCGCCGCGTGGGTGTCGGCCTTGTTGAACACGATCATGTGCGGCCTGACCGGGTTCCGGCCGGTGCTCGCCAGGCACAGGGACGAGGTGGCTCCGCCGAGGTCGATCACGCCGGTCGGGCGGGTGGCGGACAGATGCCTGGTGACGTCGCGGCCGTCGTACACGTGCACGGTGCCGCCGTGGGCGAGGCCGTTCGTGTCGGACTGGTCGACCAGCCAGATCTCGTAGGAGTCCGCAGGGGCTTCCGCCGCCCCCGCGACGAGCGTCATCAGCAGCGCGACGATCACGGCACGCCATCTCATGACGCCTCCCAGCGAGTGTCCACCACGGCTACGTCCGCAGTGTCTCCGCGATCTCATGACAGGACAAGAGTTGATATTTCGCGATAAGACCCACGCTCGGCGTCGCCGCTCGTGACGGGTGACGCCGTAGGCGGCCGCGCCGGTCCGAAAGCCGGAGCAGCCACCCGGTGCACCCCTATTTCTGCAAGCACGTACGCACGTACAATGGAAAAGAAGTGCATATGCACGTGCATTACACATCTGCCTACGGCGGTGTGGCCATGTGATTTATCTGCACATATGCCGCGATAGCTCTGTTTCGGGGTGTTTGTCGAGTTCGTCATCGCGATCCGAAAAGGAGAAACGTGATGGAGTCTCCTATTTACAATGGTATGTCCGCTTCGGTGTTGTCCGGGGTGGCATGGCGCAAGAGCCGGCACAGCAACTCGGACGGCAGTTGTGTGGAGGTGGCCGGCCTGCCGGACGGCCGGATCGCTCTCAGGAACTCACGTTTCCCCGGCGGGCACGTGCTGGTCTACACCCGCCCTGAGCTCGCGGCCTTCATCGCCGGCGCCAAAGACGGCGAGTTCGACGACCTGGTCACCGGGCCGTGATCACGACGGCGCGGGCAATCGGAAGAATGCGGAGATCGAATCGGCGAGAATATCGGCATATGATCTGCAGAGTTGTGTAACAGTGGGGCAGCGTGATACAGCAGGTACTTCTCCCCCGGTAAAGGGATCGACTTATGACCGTTGCAAGGCCAGCCGGAAACTCCGCCTCCGCCGATGTCGCGCGTGGTGCCCCGAGCGGGCCGACCGCACTGCGGATCATGGTAGGGGCGCAGTTGCGCCGGTTGCGCGAGGCCAAGGGCATCACCGGTGAACAGGCCGCGGACGCCATCCGCGCAAGCCACTCCAAGATCAGCCGTATGGAGCTGGGCCGCAGCCCCTTCAAGCAGCGCGATGTGGCCGACCTGCTCACCCTGTACGGCATCACGGCCCCTGACGAGCGCGAGAAGGTGCTGGAGCTGGCTCGCCGGGCCGGCACACCGGGGTGGTGGCACCAATACAGCGACGTGCTTCCCGGCTGGCTCGAGCCGTACCTCGGCCTGGAGCAGGCCGCGCGAACGATCCGCAGCTACGAGGTGCAGTTCGTGCACGGCCTGCTGCAGTGCGAGCCTTACGCCAGGGCCGTCATCGGCATCCGGCACGGCCAGGACCCCGGCGATCTCGAACGTCGCGTGGCGATGCGGATGCAGCGCCGGCAACTGCTCACCGGATCCGACGCGCCCACGCTGTGGGCGATCATGGACGAGGCGGTGCTGACCCGGCCGATAGGCGGCCGCGAGGTCCAGCGTGCCCAGCTGGAACACCTGATCAGCGCGTGCGACCTGCCGAACGTCACGCTGCAGATCGTCCCCTTCCACATCGGCGGGCACGCGGCGACGGGCGGGTCTTTCACGATCCTGCGTTTCGAGGCGCCGGACCTCCCCGACGTGGTCTACCTGGAGCAGCTCACCAGCGCGGTCTACCTGGACAAGCCCACCGATCTCGACAACTACAGCACGGTCATGAACACCTTGACCATTCAGGCCGAGCCGAAGGAGGCCACCCCGGCCCTGCTGACCGCCATGCTCGAACAGCTCTGAGCGGCTAGCCGGCGGAGTCCCGGGCCGCCGTGTGCCAGCTCGTGACCCTCCGGGCCAGCGCGCCGAAGCCCAGGAAGACGGCGAGCCCGAGCAAAGACGACAGCCCGACCGCCGCGAACAGCTGCTCGGACTGCAGCCGCGACCGGTACAGGTCGATGAGCGTGCCGATGCCGGGTTCGCCCTGCCGGAAGAAGAAGTCGCCGACCACCGCGCCGATGACCGACAGGCCGGCGGAGACGCGCAGGCCGGTGAAGACATGGGGCAGCGCCGCCGGGAGCTGAAGCTTCCACAGCCGGGCCGGCCGCCCCGACCGCTGCAGCGTGAACAGGTCGTGGTGGGCCTCGTCCACCGACCGCAGGCCGAACAGCGTGTTGGTCACGATCGGGAACAACGCGATCAGCATGCATACCAGGACCCGGGTGAAGAAGCCGAACCCGAACCAGAACCCGAACAGCGGCACCATCGCGAGAATGGGGATGGTCTGCAGGATCACGAGGTATGGATGGAGAGACCGCTCCAGCCAGCTCGCCTGGGCCATGGCGATCGCGAAGGCGATGCCGATCACGGCCGCGGCCGCGAGGCCGAGCAGCGCGACCTGGCCGGACAGCAGCAGACCGGCGAGCAGTTCGCCCCGGTTGTCCGGATCGAGGAGCCCTACCCGCACCACGGCGTCCGGCGGGGGCAGCAGGAACCGCCGGTCCGGGGTCAGCAGCACGTACGTGACGGCATACCACAGAGCGATCACGAGGGCGAAGACGACGAGCGGCGGCAGCCACCGGCGGCGGGTGCTCACGTGGTCGTCCCCCTCAGGCACGCTGACACCTGGCCCGCGACTCGCGTGAACTCCGCGTCGAAGCGCAGCTCGGGCGGGCGCGGGTAGGGGAACGGCACGTCGAACGCGCCGAGAATCCGCCCCGGCCGGTCCGACAGCACGATGATCCGGGTCGCGAGGAAGACGGCCTCGGTCACCGAGTGGGTCACGAACAACGCGGCGAAGCGGCGTACGGCGAACAGCCGCAGCAACTCGTCGTTCAGCCGTTCGCGGGTGATCTCATCCAGCGTACCGAACGGCTCGTCGAGCAGCAGCAGGTCGGGCTCCAGGGTGAGCGCGCGGGCCAGCGACACCCTCATCCGCATCCCGCCCGACAGGGTACGCGGCCGCGCGTGCGCGAAGTCCGCGAGGCCCACCAGGCCGATCGCCTCGTCCGCGCGCCGCCGCCGCTCCTGCTTGGACAGCCCGCGCAGCTCGCCGAACAGCTCGACGTTGGAGCGCACGGTGCGCCACGGCAGCAGCGTGGGATCTTGAAAGACGTAGCCCACGGACGCGGTCCCCCGGTGCACCGAGCCCTGCGTGGCCTCGGTCAGCCCGGCCGCGAGGCGCAGCAGCGTGCTCTTGCCGCATCCGGAGGGGCCGACCACCGTGACGAACTGCCCGGGGGCGACGTCCAGGTCGACGGCGCACAACGCCTGGGTGCCGTCGACGTAGCGCTTGCCCGCACCGGCGAACGACACGGTGAAGCCGGCCTGTTCAGCCGGCCCCATAACCGATCTTCGGGTCGATGAACTCGTTGGTGACCACGCCGGAGGGCCGCAGACCGTCCTTGACCGGCTTCTTCTGCGCGGCGAAGATCGGCTTGGTGATGTCGATCAGGCGCTGGACCCGGGGGACGTCGAAGTTGCCGACGGTGGTGTCGGGTCCGTTGCTGCTGAGTTTCAGCTCCTTCATCTGACGGACCGAGAACTCGGAGCTCTCCTTGGTGTACTGCGTGGCGACCTTGTAGGCCTGGTTGAGCCGCAAGGTGAGATCGATCGCCGGGCCCGGCTCGGCCAGCACGTCGACCTGCGCCTGCTGCAGGATCGGAACGAGCTTGCGCAGGCAGGGCGCGAGCTTGTCCTTGTCGGCAGGGCGGATCACCAGGGGAGGGCCGTAGTTCGGATAGCCGGCGTCGTACACGAGCTGGTACTTCACCGGCTTGCGCCACTGCTTCACGTCTTTCTCGTAGATGTACGGCTCGGCGTTGGCGTACCCGGCCACCGCCGCCTTGCCGCCGGCGGCGACGAAATGCGACGGGGATCCGTCGTAGGAGCCGTCCACCTGGCCGCGCCTGAGCAGGCCGGCCCCCACCAGGTACTCCATGTAGGTGTTCCCGCCGAAATAGAACACCTTGGTGTTCGTCCGGCCGATGTCCTTGATCGTGGTGAAGCCGGGATAGGTGGCCGGATCCCACAGGATGATCTGCGGGTGGATCTCCACCAGGGCCATGACGGCGAGGGTCGGCTGGGTGGCCGACACCTGGACCCCCTCGTCCAGTCCGCCGAGAACGCCGAGATCGATGCCGGTGTCGAGGTACATCTGCGCGGACGGCTGGGTGAAGCCGATCGCCGGGCCGCCCGCCCGCAGCTCCAGCTTGACGCCCGTGTCCTTGCCCCGGACCACCAGAGGAGCGGTCACACTCTTCTTGCCGGCGTCGATGACCGGGTTGGGGCCCAGGAGGTGGTACATCCCGCCCTCGACGGTGATGTGCGGAGTCCACTGGGTCTGGACCACGATCGTGGCAGGGCAGTCGCCGCGGAGATCGGTGGGATCACTCGCGTTGCCGGCCGCCGGATCGGGCGGGGCCGCCCGCTGCGTGCCGGTGCAGGCACCGAGCAGGAGGAGCAGCCCGAGAACGGCCGCGGTCTTGCCTGTTCCGTGTCCTGCGTGCCGTGTCCGGCGCACGCGCATGACGCAACCCTTCCGATGTGGGGCGATGGGACATTCGCAATCCGCAAGAGAACCTTGCCCGGCGCGTCCGCACCAGGCATTCCTGTCACCTCGACGAACGCCAGGCTCCAGACCCCCGTATTGCCGGGAATTTATCATGATTTGCCGCGTCTGGGATGACGTGCCGATGACGTTGAGTGCATCCTTTCCCGCGCACTTCATATGGGCGATTTGTCCGGCCATGCGGGAATTGGAATTCGACAAAAGTGCGCTAATGATGAATTTTCCGGCAAACTTCCATGATCGCCCCGTCGATGCGGCGCCGCGGGCGACCTTATGCTGAAGGCCCCTCGGTGCAGCGTACGAGCCAGGAGAAGCCCCCATGACCGACAATTCGACCGCGGCCGGCCAGTGGCCTCCCGCGATCGACATGACCGTGTCGCACTCCGCGCGGATCTGGAACTACTGGCTGGGCGGCAAGGACCACTACGCGGTGGACCGCGAAGTCGGCGACCAGATCAGCCGCATCAACCCGGACATCGTCCTGACCGCCCGAGCCGACCGGGCCTTCCTGCGTCGCTCCGTGCGTCATCTGGTGGCCGAGGCGGGGATCCGGCAGTTCCTGGACATCGGCACCGGCCTGCCCACGGCCGGCAACACGCACGAGGTCGCCCAGGAGCTGGCCCCGGAGACGCGGGTGGTCTACGCCGACAACGATCCTGTCGTCCTCGCGCACGCCAAAGCGCTGCTCAGGGGCACCCCGGAGGGGAAGACCGACTACGTCGACGCCGACCTCCACGACCCGGACACGATCCTGACCGC
Organism: Nonomuraea sp. NPDC049480; assembly: GCF_044465905.1. Classification (NCBI taxonomy): domain Bacteria; kingdom Bacillati; phylum Actinomycetota; class Actinomycetes; order Streptosporangiales; family Streptosporangiaceae; genus Nonomuraea; species Nonomuraea sp. NPDC049480. The sequence continues at coordinate 51,111 of NZ_JBITMD010000033.1, read as the reverse complement.
GGCCGAGCGGACGCTCGACTTCAGTCAGCCGATCGCGATCATGCTCCTGGGGATCGTGCACTTCCTCAACGATGACAAGGAGGCGTACGCGATCGTCAACCGCCTGCTCGAGGCCGTTCCCGCCGGCAGCCATCTGGCGATCGTCCACATCACCGCGGTCATCAACCCGGCGGCGAAGCAGGAGGAGGTGCGGCACTGGAACGAGCACGGCACGCCCAAGCTGACCATCCGCACACCGGAGCAGATCGGGCGTTTCTTCGACGGCCTGGAGATCCTCCCTCCCGGCATCGTCTCGACCACGCGCTGGCGGCCCGACATCGACGATGCGCCGGAAGTGGACGGATTCTGCGGAGTCGGCAGGAAACCCTGACCTGAGGCCGGTCACCAAGCGGCGGTCCAAGCCCGGGCCCACGTCCTCGGCCCGCTCCTCCCGGACTCAGGACGTAGGGTTCGGCCGTCAGGTGGTGCTTCGGCGAAACAGCCGATCGCGGAAAGGCCGAGGCCGGTGCCGTGCTCGTACTCGGCGGCGAATTTCCCCTCGACGAGGGCCGCCCGGACCATCGTGGTGATGCGGTCGACGTCGCCGCGTTCGACATGTAGCCGAGCTAGGCCGCGAGATCGCGGCCCCGCTCGTGGAACTCCCTGGCCCGCTCGTAGTCCTTGGTGAGCAGGGCGATGCGGCCCAGGCCGGTCAGCCGGTCCGCGACGCCGGGCCAGAGCCTCGACTCCTGCGCCGGCCGCACACCCTCGCGGCGCGGCTCGGCGGCGCGTTCGCCGTCGCCCTTGATCTCGGCCGGCGAGGCGAGCGGCCAGACGGCCTGCACCGGTCCGGCCCGCCGGCGGAGAGCCGCACGGGTCCGCCGGCCCCGGCGGAGGGGAGAAGGAGGCCGGCGTCGTCATTGAGAACGGCGTGATGCAGCGCGCGGAGCTCCTTCGCGGGGTCGATGCCGAGCCCACTCCGCAGGAATGTGGTGATGCGCCGGTAGGCGTCGAGGGCTTCCGCCTGGTGGCCGGCACGGTGCGGGGCGAGCATGAGTTTCGCCCAGGGCCTTCGTGTACGGGATGCGCGGCTGCGGCGGCTTGAGATCGGCCAGGACGGGGCCGCGCCACAGTCGCAGGGCGGGGCCGAGGAGCTCCGCCTCGACGGGGAGGCCGTGCTTCCCGGCCGCTAGACCGGCGCGCCGGACGAGGTCACGAAAGCGGGTCAGGTCCAGGCGGTCAGGGGGAGGTGGATGAGGTATCCCCGGTCGCGGGTCTGGATGAGCCGGGTGTCCTCGCGTTCGCCGGTCAGGACACGGCGGTGCAGTGGCCCCAATATTGCAAATGCATATCCCTGCCCTTTTGCATATTTGAGGATTATGGCAAATGGCGGTCGCTCAACCGCGATGGCATGTTCGGTCCTCGGCCGGAGTCTTCCCGACGCCAAGGCGGCATCGACTTCCGCATCGACTTCCGCGTCGACTTCGGCGTCGACTTCGGCGTCGACTTCGGCGTTGGCGCGCGCGTCGCCGGTGGCGGAGACCATCAGCACCGCGGTTCCGCCGGCAATTCCGGTGGGTGGCTCGCAGGGCGGTTCGGGCCAGAAAGCACACGGGGCGATAGTGGCGAATATCTGCCCGAACGGCACGTCACCCGAGGGGCGTTTCGGCGGTCATGTCGGTGAGCACCTCGTGGATCACGTGCCGGGCGTTGGCCGCGATCGCCGGGTTCGTGTGCTGGTAGTAGGGGAGCTGGATGAGGGCCATGGACAGCGCCCAGCCTCGGCCCCGGGCCCAGGTGTCGTCGTCCGCGTCCAGCGCGGCACGGAAGACGCCCCTGGCGTGCTCGGGGAGCAGGTTCCACGCGGCGATCAGGTCGCAGGCGGGGTCGCCCACGCCTGCGGTGGCGAAGTCGATCACGCCGGTGAGCCGCCCGTTCTCGACCAGCAGGTTGCCGGGCATCAGGTCGGAATGCACCCACACGGGCGGGCCCGCCCACTCGGGCGTCCGCACGGCCGCGTCCCAGGCCGCGGTGGCCGCCGCCGTGTCGATCAGCCCGTCCAGCTCGCCGATGGCGCGCCGGGTCGCTCTGTCCACCGCGGTGAGCGGTCCGCCGCGGTAGGCCCGCGGCCCGCCGGGGAGCTCGACGCGGCGGAACGCGGTCACGAACGCGGCCAGGTCCGCGGCCATGGACTCGGCGTCGGAGAGCCGACCGGCCTGGGGGTTGGCGCCGGGCAGCCACCGGCACACCGTCCACGGCCAGGGGAAGCCCTCGCCGGGAACGCCCGTGCCGAGCGCCTCGGGAACGGCGACCGGCAGAAGCGGGGCCAGCCTGGGCAGCCACTCCTGTTCCTTGGTCACGTCCTCGACGCCCCCTTCGACCAGAGGCAGCCGTACGGAGAAGTCGTCGCCGAGCCGGTAGACCGCGTTGACGGTGCCGGGCGAGGGGAAGCGCTCGATGGGAAGGTCAGCCCACTGCGGGAACTGCGCGGCCAGCAGCCGGCGCACGAGCGCGGCGTCCGTGTGCACCTCGTCGGCGTGCATCTTCGTCATCGGGAATCCTTTGCGTACGGAGGCGTCGGCTCGCGGGATCGTACCGGTTCGCAGCTTCGGTGACCGCCTGCCGGCAGGCGCGCCCGACTCCGCGCTTCACGAGAAGAAAAGCTGGGGCAATGACATGCGGACCGCCAAAAGCCGTGCATGCGGCGGCACCCGGGATCTGAATCGCAGCGGATTTGATCCGAGAGCGCTCCATCGCCTTTCGAATCAGCCGTTATATACGACTGAAGTCGATATCATCGTCCTGAATAGGCCCGGTTACCAAGGGTCCTCTTGACCATCGCGAACGTATCGCAGCCCGTCGGTCACGAGCGTAGAAAACCACGGTAAATTCTGATCCAGCTTGACGACACCGGGAATAGCGATACAGTACCGCCATAACCTGACCTAATTGGAGTCCGGCATGGCCAAGCAGATCGTTGAACGACTCATCGACGACATCGATGGAGGCGAGGCTCACGAGACCGTCGCATTCGGTCTCGACGGCAGCACCTATGAGATCGATCTCCACGAAACCAAGGCGGAGGCGCTGAGGAAGGCGCTCGCCCCCTTCATCGTGAAGGCGCGCCCGGTTCGTGCGGCACGTGGCGGCCGCGGGCGACGCGCGGCCGGTGCCGGCGCGCGGGTGAGCCGTGAGAAGTCCTCTCAGATCCGGCAGTGGGCGAAGGCTCATGGGCTGCCGGTCAGCGAGCGGGGTCGCATCGCCGCGTCCGTCGTGGAGAAGTACGAAGCGGCGCACTAGCGAGCGGGCGGGCTTTCGCCGTTCCGGCCGACCGCGGCGGAAGCCTTCGTCGAAGTGCAATTGTTCCGCGTATTCACCGGAGGTCTCGGTAAATGACGCGCCACGCCGGCCACGTTTTGAGTAGATCGTCGCGCAATTTTGCTCCACCGGTTGGGCGTCAGGCGCTTTCCAGGCCGCGTGCCGCGTCCGGGTGCGCCCGTCACGCCGCGGCTCGTCCCCGGATCGAGACCCTGGGTAACGTGCCTGTGGTGAGCATGGCGTCGAGCAGTTCGATTTAGGGGTCGAGGAGGAACCGCTCAAGAATTAGCGGTAGCGACGCGTTGATCCGTGTCGATGACGGCATGTGACGGCTGAGTTCCTGAGCAATGATCAAGTGGCGGCGGCAAGCGATCCAACCGAACAACGAAGCGCCGGCCTCCTCGACGTTGTCGAAGATGACCAGCCGGCCCGGATAGACGGCCAGCCAGCTCAGAGCCCGGGCGGCGGCTTCCTCCACAGTGGTCTGCTCGGCGGCCACCGAGTCGATGCCGCAGGTCAGCGCACCGGCGAAAGCGGCCAGCCCTGCGCGGATCAGATCCGGGCTGTCGGCGTAGATCCACCACACCACCCGGTACTGGCCGCGGTGGCGGTAGGCGTATTGCAGGGCCGGTTCGCTCTTGCCGACGCCGCCCAGCCCGAGCACGGCCTGACTGATCACACCGGGCCCTATTCCGTCCTGCAGTGCCTGGCGCATGGCGGTCAGGGTCGCATCGCGGCCGACGAAGGTCGAGGCCGGACGGCGTGGCAGGCCGGCCCCTGGCCCGAGGCTTCCGCCCGCATCTGCACATTTCGCGCCCCGTCATCGGTTGAGGTCGCCGCCGATGGCGATCGACCGCTCGCCTTCGGTGAATACCTGCGGTGCCCTTCCCCGTCAAGTCTGCGTGTTGAACTACTTGAGGCTGGCAAGGTGGTCGTGCAGGGCCGCGTGGCGGAACTGATAGACCGGGCCGACGGCACGCAGCAGCCCCAGGCGGTGGGCGTCGTCAAGGAAGTCCATAACCCGCCAGGGAAGCTGACGTTTAAGGGCCAGCCGGGCCACCGCGATGGTGCAGACCAGCCACGCATGACGGTTGCCCATCACGAGCCCGGCCATCGGGCCAACCGCGAGCCCGAACGCGAGCCCGGTCCCGAACGCGAGCCCGGTCTTGAGCCCGAACGCGAGCCCGGCCACGAGCCCGAACGTGAGCCCGAACGCGAGCCCGGGCACGATCGTGCGCAGAAGGGTGAGCGTTCTGTCGGCTTGCCAGCTGGAGCGGGGTGTGCTGGTTGATTCGAGGGTGGGTTGTTCCGCCCAGGTGATGAGCCTGGGCGCCAGGATGATCCCGAGCCAGATGTAGAGCCCGAGTTGGAGCGAGCCCGTGAAGCCGGATCCGACCCTGTGCCCGACCGCGAGCCCGACGGTGAGCCCGAACGCGAGCCCGGCCGCGAGCCCGGGCACGATCGTGCGCAGAAGGGTGAGCGTTCTGTCGGCCCTCCGGCTGGAGCGGGGTGTGCTGGTTGATTCGAGGGTGGGTTGTTCCGCCCGGGTGATGAGCCTGGGCGCCAGGATGATCCCGAGCCAGATGTAGAGCCAGAGCTCGAGCGTCATCCTATCCGTGGGGTTGAGCCCGGTCATGAGCACGAGCACAGGTACGAACGCGAGCCCGGCCACGAGCCCGGCCACGAGTCTGAACGCGAGGGCGGCTGTGTCGAACCGGAAGGAACGGAATGTTCGTCCGCGCAGGCGCAGGTTGGCGAAGCCCGGTGTTTCGTTAACCCAAGCTGGGGCGCGCACGAGCCCGAACGCCAATCCGATCAGGAGCCCGGGCCAGGTCCCGCTGATGACTTCTCCGACCCAGACCATGGGCGTGAGCACGGCCGTGAGCCCGAACGCGAGCCCGACCGTCACCCCGATTGCTGGCCGGATGTGGGGGGTGGTGCGGGCGATGTGCCACCAGGTGATGTCGCGGGTGGTGGCCGGGGGGAAGGCACGAGCCAGATAGGTCAGGTAGCGGCGGGTGGCGTCTGGGTCGAGCCGGTGGCGGGGCCGGAAGTGGTCGGCGGGGTCGGTGCTGGGCGGGCGGGCGGCTATGACAGCGGTGATGACGTGGTCCAGCAGGTGAGTGCGCAACGCGTCGGCGTCGGCACCGAGAGGGCCGGTCAGCGGGGCGGGGTCGGCCCCGGAAGCGACATAGACGGTGCGGATCAGCCACAGGCCCAGCGGGGTTGCGGCGAGCCGGGTCAAGCCGGGGACGGTGCGGGATCGCAGTGCGGCCAGAGTGTGGGTCCAGGTCTCGCTCGGGGATGAGGGGAGGCAGGCGGTCAGGTAGTCCGCAGCGGCCTGCGGGGTGAGGGGTTTGGAGACGATGACCGCCGCTGCGGTCAGCGGCCGGCCGGCGTCGTGGACGGCGGTGGTGAACTCGGCGCGGCGGCTGGTGAGGATGAGCTGGTCGCGGGCGGTCAGCGAGGCGTTGAGCGCGGCGATCACCTGGGCGCGCGCGGGGGCGGAGATTTCGTCCAGGCCGTCCAGGACGGGCAGGATGTGGCCGCGTTCGGCCAGTGCGGCGGCGGCGCCGGCGCCGAGCTGCGGGGCGGCCAGCGCCGGGTAGTCGGTGGCCAGGTGGGCGGCGAGCCAGTCGTGCAGGCGGGGATGGGCGTCGGTGTCCCAGCCGGAGACCGGCAGCAGCACCGGTACCGGCACGATCTCGCCTCCGGAGGCGCTGGTCTGGTCAGCCGCGCGGGTGGACAGCAGCTGCAGCAGCAGCTGGATCGCCAAGGTGGTCTTGCCCATGCCCGCGCCGCCGGTGATGACCAGCCGCCGCCGGGTCAGGGCGCGAAAGTCGCGCGCGAGGGCGGCGATGTCGTCGCTGCGGCCGGTGAAGGTGAATGCGGTCGCGGCGCTGATCAGCCGAGGGGTGCTCATCACCGCCTCGTTGGCGGTGAGGTTCCAGCGGACCGGGATGGGTTCGGGATCGTCGAGCAGCCGGTTGCGGGCCTCGTCCTGCCATTGCCGGCGCACCAGATCGGCCAGCACATCGGCGGCTTGTGTCACATCGGCGGGATGGCCGGCGGCGGTGTTGCGGCGCCTGGCCCACGTCACGACGGCGGACGCGGCCACCGCTGCGGCGATCGCGACCGCAGCCAGATCAGCCAGATTGACCTTGTCGGTCCGGTCCAGCGCGCGCCCCACCAACACCACCGTCGCGACCAGCGCGACGATGGCCAGCAGAGCGGCCGGATTCCACCAGCGGATGGGACGTCGACTCACACCGACATGTTCGCCGCCGTCCAGTACCGGCGGCATGCATCACGGCCCATCTCGGTGCCGAATCGTGATCATCGACAGCTGGTGTCGGTGTACGGGCTCAACTGCAGAGCCCGTTTACTCGTCCGTACCTCTGCACTTCAAGAAGTACGCCCACAGCCGGCCGCGATCATTACTGACACCCTCTCAGCGCTGACGGTGGAGCGGAGCGATGTTCGGTTCGGGTAGGTCCAGCTGGGCTCGCGGTTCCTGGTTCTCCAGGATGAGCTGGTGGACGGCCCGGACCGGCGCGGGAACGTCTTCCCGGATCTGGGCGAGTCACTTGTTCTTGTTCGCGATCGTCTTCTTCAACTTGACGATCGTCTCGCGCAGGCGCACCTCGACGTCGGGGGCCGCCCCGCGCCGCGTCTCAAGGCACCCAGAACTTGCGCCAGCTCGCCACATCAGCCCCTCTACTCAACAGGAACAACACGCCTATTCAATAGGGAACTGCGGTCTGCCCGGCGTCCGGCGTGGCGGCGTCCGCCGAGCGCGGTCGCTGGTCAGTCACTGGGCATGCCGGGGCGAGGGTAGTTCGAGTTCGAGTGCGAGCTGGAGTTGGCGCGTCCACCAGAGCAGTTGAGCGGCCGGGTCACTCGCTGCGCCGCCGGTGAGGCCGGCGCTGCGGCGGAAGGCACTCCCGTAGAGCGGCTCCAGTGCCATCGCCTGGTGGAGGGCCGCGACTGCGAGCCGGGTGTCCTCGATCGAGGCCCCGGATGGCCGGAGCTTGTGGAGGGCGTCGACGACCGGGTCCAGCATCCCGCTGCCGTGCTCTCGCCAGCCCGCGGCATGCAGCGCCACCGCCAGCTCGCCGTAGCCCTGCCGGTACAGGCCTGCCAGCGATTCGACGAGCTTCAGGAGGTCGGAACCCTGCTCCAGCCACGACGAGAGAACATTCTGCACCGCGGCTCTCAGCCGGCGTCCACCATGTCGAAGCAGTTCGTGGAGCAGGTTGTCGCGGCTCTGGAAGTGGTGCGTCACACCGGCGTCGGTCATGCCGACTCGGGCGGCGACGGCACGGACCTGGACCGCTGCGACGCCTCCCTCGGAGAGCAGCGCTGCGGCGGCGTCGAGGATCAGACGGCGAGCCTCCTCGGGCGGTCTTCGCGTTCGACGGGTCCCCACGACCTTCACTTTACCTTGACCAGCCAAGGGAAGTGCCGTACCTTGACATCTCAAGGTAGAGGAGCCTGGAGATGCCCATGGTCGATCTGTCGAACGAGCCGCGTTTCCAACCAGCGATGACCGAAGTCACCCTCACCAGAGGAAGCGCAACGCTGCGAGGTACGGTCACCGGCACCGGTCCGACCGTCCTCCTGCTTCATGCCGGCGGCGAACGCCGCGCTGTGTGGACGCCGGTCGCAGCGGCGCTCGCCTCGCGCGGGCTGCGGACCGTGGCCTTCGACCTGCGCGGTCACGGCGACAGCTCAGGTCAGGCGACGAAGCTGCGGGCAATCGCGGAGGACGTGACCGCGATGATCTGCCATGAGCCGGCACCCGTCATCGTGGTCGGCGCCTCCCTCGGAGGACTGGCCGCCATCGCGTCCCTCGCCGACCCGCGCGCGGCACGGCATGTCGCCGGGCTGGTTCTCGTTGACGTCGTACCCGACCCCGATCCCGCCCGGGTTCGTGCCTGGCTCGATGAGCGCGGCCTCTTCAGCGGCAACGCCGAGCTCGTCGAGGACATCCTCGAACGCGGCCCCGAGCTTCTGGCGACAGCCACGAAGATCGAGCTGCCGATGCTGCTGGTCCGTGGTGGGCCGCGCTCCCCGCTCATCGACGCTGAGGTGGAGAGACTGTGCGTCGCCAACCCTGCGGTCACCGTCTCCCGGGTGCCTGCTGCAGGTCACCTCGTTGCTCGTGATACTCCCGATGAGCTCGCCCACATCGTGGCGGACCGCGCCTCCATATGGCTCGCCACCACGCTCGCCGACCGCGGCGAGCCCGCTTGGCATGATCATCAGTGGCGGCCAGATCGTGCTGGCCGGGCGGTTCGGCCGACTCTCGAAGGATGAGGCCAAGCGTGGCCTGGAGCCGCCGTCCCCGCCGTTCACCGGCATTCCTGACGAGCGGATGGGACCCGGTGAGGCCCCATTCCTGACGAGCGGATGGGACCCGGTGAGGCCCCTCGACACCCTGAAGAACGCCGACTGGTCCGCGTTCTCTCCAGAGCGTGACACCGTGCCACTGCGAGACGGTCACCTATCCCGCCTCCGGGCCTACGAGGGGAGGGTAGCGGTAGCGCGGCTGCTCGAGCGTCTGGCGGACGCGCCGGACCTCTCTTCCGGCCTGCTCGGCCGGGTCCACATGGACGGCTGGCCGGCGGGCCGGGTGGACGCGTACGAGCGGCGGATGCGGCCGTTCATGGCGGTCAATCAGGGGGCCGGGGGCCGGACGGTGGGATGTCGTCTAGCTCGATCGCCCGGTCAGGGTGAGAGCCCAGGTGAGCAGGCCGAAGGCGGTGGTGGAGGCGATCACGCGGACGATGTTCCAGCTCCTCCACCGCGCCTCGTCGAACCGCTCGCGGACGGCGGCCAGGTCGATGCCGTCGGGGTCGCCGGCCGCCTTGATCGCATCGTTCAGCGGCACGTTGATCGCGATGGTGATGACGAACGTGATCGCGTACAGCACGAGCGCCGCCACGATCCACGGCATGGCGGGCCTGCCCACGTGCGCGATCATGGCGAGGATCGTGAACAACAGCGCGCCGAAGAAGCTGCCGCCCAGGAACCACGGGTTCATGATCGCCCTGTCGATCGACTGGAACGCGGCGACGAACGTGCGGTCGTCGGTCCTGCCGAGGCCCGGCATGATCGTGTGTGCGTACAGGCCGAACACGCCTGCCGCCAGTCCTGTTGAGATCGTGGCCGCCACCAGCGCGGCTATCCGCAACCCTTCCACAGGCCCTCCTTCGTGATGTCGTCCGGCTCACACGCTTCCACCACGTTCTGTCGTGCGCCTTTCTCGGAGACGTCGTCTCAGGATGAGTGTTCATCAGCCTCATAACGGGTCACCCGTACGAGTTGAGCCGCCCGTGGTGGCTGGACCGCCGTTCACCGTCAGCCCTTGGTCGCGCCCCCGGTGAGGCCTTTGACGAACTGCTTCTGCAGGAAGAGGTAGAAGACCAGCACCGGGAGCGTGGCCAGGAACATCAGCGCGAACACGGTCCCGAAGTCGGCCTGGTACTGGCCGATCGACCGGTAGATGCCCGTGGTGATCGTGGTGCCCTGGGAGGGGCCGAGGATGACCAGCGGGTCGATGAAGTCGTTCCAGATCCACACGCCGAGGAAGATCAGCACGCTCGCGGTCGCCGGCCGCAGCAGCGGGAAGACCACCCGCCAGAAGATCCGCGTCCGGGACGCGCCGTCGATCGCCGCCGCCTCTTCCAGCTCGATCGGGATGCCGCGCAGGAAGCCCGAGAACACGAACACCCCGAACGGGATGTAGTAGCCGACGTTGAACAGCACCAGTCCCTGCACCGTCGTCATCAGCCCGAGGAACTGGAGCACCTGGGTGATCGGCATGAGGATCACCTGCGGCGGGATCATCAGGCCGGACAGCAGCAGGAGCATGGCCACCCGCGCCCATCTGCTCCGGGACCGGGCGAGGTAGTGCGCGAGCATCGCCGACAGCACGGTCAGCACGATGATCGACAGCGTGGTGACGACCACGCTGTTGGCGAGGCTGGCCCAGAACAGGTTGTCCGGGCGGGTCAGCAGGCCGGTGATGTGCTCCAGCGTCGGCGGGACCGGCAACCCGGCCGGGTCCTGAGTGATCTTCTCGCCCTGTTTGATCACGTTCACCAGGATCATGTACAGCGGGATCACGAAGAACGCGCTGATGACCAGGGCGGTCAGGGGCCGCACCCAGGGCGCCCGCGAGTCGTTCACAGGCTGACCTCCCGCCGGTTGAGGATCTTGAGCGTCACGGCGCAGGCGGCGGCGATGATGACGAGCATGACGATCGCCATCGCCGACGCGTACCCCTGCCGGTTGGCCACCAGGCCGGTCTGCAGCACGTTGTAGGCGATGGTCGCGGTCGTCCCCGTCCCCGGGCCGCCATGGGTGATCACCTGAACGTGGTCGAAGGTCTTGAACGCCGAGATCAGCAGGACCACCGTGTTGATGGTCAGCGCCGGCGCCAGCAGCGGCCAGGTCACCGAGCGGAACCGGCGTACGGGGCCGGCCCCGTCGATCGCCGCGGCCTCGACGAGCTCGTGCGGCACCCCCTGCAGCCCGGCGAGGTAGACGACGACGCAGAAGCCCAGCATCTGCCAGGACAGGATCATCGCGATCGAGTAGAGCGCGATGCGCGGGTCCGACAGCCAGCCCGGCGGGTCGGCGACCCCGAGCGCGCGCAGCGCCTGGTTGACCAGCCCCTGATCGTCCAGCATGCGGGTCCACACGATGCTCACCACGACCGAGCTGAGCACCATCGGAGTGAAGAAGACCGTGCGCATCGCGTTGTAGAACCAGCTCTTGCGGTCCAGCAGGAGCGCGATGCCGAGCCCCGCCACGTTCGGCACGACGACGACGATCACGGTGAGGATCGTGGTGACCCGCAGCGAGGTGAGGAACTCGGCGTCGGTGAAGAGCACCAGATAATTGCGCAGGCCGACGAAACGCGTCGGCGGGTTGAACGGGTTGTGGTTGGTGAGGCTGTACCCGAAGCTGATCAGGATGGGGGCGAGCACGAAACAGGCGTAGATGAACAGGCCCGGCGCGCCGAAGAAGGCGAACGTCCTGATCCGCTCCGCCACCGCCCCGAAGCGCCCGCCCGCCGGCCGCGGTGTGGTCCGGGCCGGTCGCGTCTGGGTGTCGACCGCCATCGATCAGGAGGCCTTCGCCCACTCGTCGTCGAGCGCCGCGGTCACCTGTTCGACGGTCTTGCCGCCGGTGATGAGGTCCTGCGCGGCGGCCCGCCACTTGTCGACCACCCCGGGGAGCAGGCCGTCGTCGCCGGCCTCCCAGCCGAACGCCTGGACGATCTTGCCGTCGTTCAGGCCCTGCTGATAGAGGTCCCAGCCGAGCTTGAACACCGCGCCGGTGTCCGACGGCGGCGTGTATCCCTTGATCGCCGGGTAGAGGCCGTCGTTGTGTACGGAGTTGTCGAGGTTCGTCTTGTCGAGAGTGAAGGCCAGTGCGAACTTCTTGGCCTCCGCCAGGTGTTCGGCCGTGGCGCTGACCGACAGGCCGCCGCCGGTGAAGGCGGGCACGACCGCGGAGCCGTCGTCCGTGGGCCAGTTGAAGGCGCCGATCTCCCAGCCGGGCTTGCGTTTCGGGTCGTCAGCGGCGGCGGCGAACCAGTTGCCCATCGGGTACATCGCGCCCTTCCCGTCGAGGAAGGCCTGCTCGGTGGCCGCGTAGTCGCGCGAGATGTCCTTCTTGCCGATGTAGCCCTTCGCGGCGAGGTCCGCGAACTTGGCCGTGGCCTTGACGAAGTCGGGGTCGCTGAACTTCGCGGAGCCCGCGCGCCGTTTGGCCATCCAGTCGGGCGTCCTGGCGTACAGGTCCGTGGCGAGGGTGGCCGTCCACAGCAGCGTGGAGGCGAACGGATCCTTGCCGCCGCCGACGACGAACGGGGTGGTGCCCTTGGCCTTGAGCTTGGCGGCGGCGTCGAGCAGCTCGGCGTACGTCTTCGGCGGCGCGGTGATCCCGGCCTTGGCGAAGAGGTCCTTGTTGTAGTAGACGACGGGGATCGTCTGGGTGTTGGTCGGCAGCTGGTAGATCTTGCCCTTGACGGCGCCGTTGGCGGGCGCGACGAAGTCCTTCAGCTCCTCCGGGGTGAAGGCGGCCATGGCGCCGCTCTCGGCGAATCCGGCGGGGGAGACGGCGACCATCACGTCGGGGAACTGGCCGGAGGCGAGCAGTTGCTTGGCGTAGGAGACCCGGTCCTCGGTCGGCGAGACGAGCTTCTTGACCGTGATGTCGGGGTACTGGTCGGTCACCCGCTTGATCGCCGCGTCCCAGACCTGCGGCGTGAGGTTGGGCGTCTCGAAGACCAGGAAGCTGATCTCCTTCTTGGCGGTGCCGCCGGGCTGGGTCGTGGCCTGTTGCTGGCCGACGGTGCACCCGCTGAGGGCGACGGCGGCGGCGAGAGCCGTCAGCGAAGCCTTGTGCCTCATGAGGTTGTGCCTTCCGGGGGAGGAGAGGGCTGCGACGCCGGCGTCCCTGCCGGGCGGATCTCCGTGATCGCTCACGTGAGCGCTCACGGAGACGTTCCTCCAACGCTGCCGCAATGTCAAGAGTGAGGCGGCCGAGTGAGGCGAGAATCAGGCAGGGTCATGTGGAGCCCCGTACGACGAGTTCCGGCCGGATCACGGCGTCCTCGACGGCGCGCTCCTCCGGCCCGCCCAGCAGCAGCGCCGCCTGCTCGATCGCGATCTCGCCCAGGCGCCGCTTGTCGATGTGCAGCGTGGTCAGCGGCGGATCCACCAGCTCGCCGATGCTCAGCCCGTCGAAGCCGAGGAAGGCGCAGTCGCCGGGGACCCGCAGGCCGAGCTGGACGGCGCGGCGCTGCGCCCCGATGGCGATCACGTCGTTGTACGCGAACACCGCCGTCACGTCCGGGTGCGCCGCCAGCAGCCGCTCCATCGCCGCCGCCCCGCCCTCGACCGAGTTGTGCGCGGGCTGGATCCAGCCGCCGTCGACCGGCAGGCCACGGTCCGCCATGACCTCGAGATACAGCTCGCGCCGCGGGTCGGGCGCCTGCGCCTCGACGTAGGCGAGGTCGTCGATCATCGCGATCCGGCGGTGACCGCGGTCGATCAGGTACGCCAGCCCCTGCCGTACCCCGGAGGCGAAGTCGATGCGGACGCCGGGCACCGACGGCGCCCGATCGCCCTTGTCGAGCAGGACGAACGGCAGATTGGCCGCGGCGGCCTTGCCGATCGCGTCCTGGTGCAGCAGGAACGCCACCCCCACGTCGACCTGGTCGATCAGCATGTCCACGACCTCGAGTTCCTTGCGGTGCTCGCTGCCCGTGCTGTAGACCACGACCTGCCATCCCCGGTGCTCGGCGGCTTCCAGCACGCCCGCGGTCACCTCGGGGAAGAACGGGTTGAGCACGTCTGCGATCACCAGGCCGACCGTGGTCAGGTGCTGGCGCACCAGACCTCGGGCGAACCGGCTGGGGCGGTACCCCATCGCGTGGGCCGTGTCGAGGATCCGCTGCCGGGTCTCCGGATCGATCTCGGCCTTGTTGTTGATCGCCCGTGACACGGTCTGGCGGGAGACCCCCACCGCGCGCGCCACGTGGTCGATGGTGACGCGGGGCTTTCTGTTGGTGGACACGGAAGGGACTGTAACCCTCCGCACCCGATCGGCGTCCCGCTGATCCGGCCCCCCGCGTCCTCAGACGACCGGAATGCCGGGGCGGCTGTCGGCGGGGCCGTGCAGACCGGCCTCGTCCCAGGCGGCGGCGGGCGTGATGTCGTCTGTCAGCTCTCTATCTGGGCGCTGAGCAGCGCCCTGCGGGCGATGCGCTGCGCGGCCAGGGCGTCCTGTCTGGCCTGGGCCTCCGCCAGCGCGTCCACGTCGAGGACCTGCAGCGCGCGCCAGATCGTCCGCATGACCTCGACGCCGGCGCGGGCCGCCTCGACCGCGTCCTCGCGGAAGGGGAACTGGTCGAGCTGCCAGACGCCCTGCCAGTTCGCCTGGCGCAGGGTGTGGAAGAACTCGAACGTCTCGACCAGGTGGATCGAGCCGACGACCATGTCGTCGTCCCAGCCGCGGAAGTTGTCGTTGACGTCGATGGCGTACAGCCGGCCATGCTCCAGGATCAGCTGCGCGGCGTCGGCGGGGGATTCGAGGCCGTAGAGGGAGTGGCCGAAGTCGAGCAGGACGCCGACGTTGGGTACGTCCATCTTCTCGATGGCCAGCAGCGTGCGGGCGGCCGAGGAGAAGGTCATGCGGTTGCGCGGCTCGCGCGGTTTGTACTCGATGGCGAAGCGCAGGTCCGGGTGCCGCTGGGCGAGCTCCCGCACCGCGTCGATGGACATCTGCCACAGTGCCTTGTAGTCGGCCTGGAACGGGTAGTCCCAGCCGTCCTGGCCGGGCCACAGCTTGACGTAGTCGCAGCCGAGCCGGCGCGCCAGGTCGGCGGCTTCGCTGACCAGCTCGATCGCCGCGCGCCTGATCTCGGGATCGGGGTTGGTGAAGGCGCCCCGGCTGAACTTCCTGGTGTAGATCTCCGGCGTCAGCGCGATGGCCCGCAGCCCGTTGGCCTTCAGTCGTTCCTCCACCTCCACGTCAGGAGGGTTGAACGGGTAGTTGATGTCGACGACGGACAGGCTGCCGACCTGGCCGGCGCGGTCGATCGCCTCCAGCGTGGAGACGGGCGGGCCGTACCCGTCGGTGGCGTAGCGGTCGCGGAACTGGCCGAAGTGCCAGAGCCCGGCGCCGAAGAGCGGTTCTGCGGCCATGCGGCATCGTCTCCTGCCGAATAGATATTCAATTCTGCCTTTATATTCAAGCAGAATGTAACGTCCCCGGCACAGGGCGGTCAAGGCGCTGCGTACAGATGCCGCATTGACATGAGCGCGAGCCGGGCCGTAGTTTCGAAGTATGCCTAGTCAGCCCAGAATAGATATTCAAGACGTGGCGGAGCGGTGATGGCGCTTCTCCCCGCCGATCCGGCGCGGGCGGCCGCCTACCGCGAGGCGGCCGCCCGCATTCGCCGGGCTGACCGGCCCGCCGCCGCGGCCGAGCTGGCGCGGCTGGCCACCGAGGTGCGCCGGAACATCATCCGCATGATCGACCGCGCCCGCATGGGACACGTCGGCGGCGACCTGTCGGTCACCGACATCCTGGTCGCGTGCTTCTACGGCGTCCTGACCGTCGATCCCGAACGCCCGCACTGGGCCGGACGCGACCGGTTCGTCCTGAGCAAGGGGCACTGCGCCGCCGCCCTCTACTCCACCCTCGCCCAGTGCGGCTTCTTCTTCGAGAAGGAGCTGGAGACGTTCATGGCGCCGCTGTCCGCGTTGAACGGCCACCCCAGCCGGATCAAGGTGCCCGGCGTCGAGACCAACACCGGCGCGCTCGGGCACGGGCTGCCGGTGGCCACGGGCTGCGCGCTGGCCGCCGCGATAGACGGCGCGAGCCGGCGTACCGTCGTCGTCCTGGGGGACGGCGAGCTGCAGGAGGGCAGCAACTGGGAGGCGGCCATGGCCGCGGCCCACCACGGCCTGGCGTCGCTGACCGCGGTCGTCGACCGCAACCGGCTGCAGCAGGGCGCCAGGACGGAGGACACCAACGCCCTCGGCGCGCTGGGCGACAAGTGGCGCAGCTTCGGCTGGGAGGTACGGGAGATCGACGGTCACGATCATCTGGCCCTCCTCCAGGCGCTGGACGGCTCGTCCAGCGGCCGGCCCGTCGCCGTCATCGCCAACACGATCAAGGGAAAGGGTGTGTCGTTCATGGAGGACCGGGTGGAGTGGCATCACAAGGTGCCCAGCCCCGATCAGGTGGCGGCGGCGCTCGCGGAGCTGGCGGGATGACGCTGACCGAGCAGCGGGCGGTCTTCGACTGCCGGCAGGACTTCGCCGACGAGCTCCTCGCCCTGGCCGCGCGGGACGAGCGGATCGTGGCCGTGTGCAACGACTCCGTGGGCTCCAGCAACCTCGTCGGGTTCCGGGAGCGCTACCCGCACCGGCTGATCAACGTCGGTATCGCGGAGCAGAACCTCGTCGGGGTCGCCGCGGGCCTGGCGAACGCGGGCAAGATCCCGTTCGTGTGCGCGGCGGCGCCCTTCCTCACCGGCCGGGCCCTGGAGCAGATCAAGGCGGACGTCGCCTACAGCCAGGCGCACGTGGTGCTGTGCGGCCAGAGCCCCGGCATGGCGTACGGCGAGCTGGGACCCACGCACCACTCGATCGAGGACCTGTCGTGGATGCGGGCGATCGCCGGCCTCGACGTGATCGTCCCCGCCGATCCCGTCCAGACGCGGTCGGCCGTGCGCTGGGCGGCGGCCTCCGGCAGGCCCGGCTACATCCGCATCCCGCGTTTCAAGGTCCCCGTCGTCACGCCTGAGGACGCGCCGTTCGAGCCGAGCCGCGCGGTGCTCCTGCACGACGGCGACGATGTCACGGTGATCGCGATCGGCTCGCTGACCTCCCGCGCCCTGCGGGCGGCGGCCCTGCTGCGCGCGGAGGGCGTCTCGGCGCGGGTGCTCAACATGCCCTTCCTCGACCCGCTGGACGAGGACGCCGTGGTCGCGGCCGCGCGGGAGACCCGCGGCATCGTCACCGCCGAAGAGGCCACGATCAGCGGCGGGCTCGGCGCGGCCGTCGCGGCCACCGTCGTCACCCGCCACCCCGTGCCGATGCGGATCCTCGGCGTGCCGCGTGTGTTCGCGCCCACCGGCGACACCGCGTTCCTGCTCGACCACTTCGGCCTGTCCGCCGACGGCATCGTCGCCGCCGTCAGGGATCTGCTGGGCCATGGCTAGCCCGCTCATCCTGTCCATCGACCAGGGCACCAGCTCCACCAAGGCGCTCCTCGTGGACGAGGCGGGCCAGGTCGTCTCGCGTGCCGTCGTCCCGGTCACCGAGGCGCAGCCCCGGCCAGGCTGGGTGGAGCAGTCCGCCGGCGAGCTGTGGGAGAGCGTGCGGCAGGCGGTCGCGGACTGCGTCGATCCCGCGCAGGCCCATCGGGTCGCCGGGGTGGGGTTCAGCAACCAGCGCGAGTCGCTGGTGCTGTGGGAGCGCCGCACCGGCAGGCCGGCCGGGCCGCTGGTCAGCTGGCAGGACCAGCGCACCGCCGCCCGCTGCCGCGAGCTGGCCGCCACCGGGGCCGCCGAGCTGGTGCGGTCGGTGAGCGGGATGCCTCTGGACCCGATGTTCTCGGCGCTCAAGGCACGCTGGCTGCTGGACGCGTACGACCCGGACCGGCGCCGCGCGGGCGAGCTTTGCCTGGGGACCGTGGACTCCTGGCTGCTCAGCCGCCTGGGCGGGGAGCACGTGATCGAGATCGGCAACGCCTCGCGTACGCAGTTGCTCGGCCTCCGGACCGGGGACTGGGATCCGCGGCTGCTGGAGCTGTTCGGGGTGCCGCGCGAGGTGCTGCCGCGGGTGGTCGCCTCCACCGGTCCCTTTCCCGCCGTCCGCGGCCTCGCGCCGCTGCCGGACGGGGTGCCGGTGCTGGCGGTCATGGGGGACTCGCACGCCGCCATGTTCGCCCATGCCGGGTGGCGGCCCGGGGTGGTCAAGGCCACGTACGGCACCGGCTCGTCGGTGATGGCCGTCGGCGACGGCGGGGAGGCGCCGGGGTTGTGCCGCAGCGTCGCCTGGGACCTGGGTGACGGGCCGGTGGTCGGCGTCGAGGGCAACATCCGGGCGACCGGGCGGACGATCAGCTGGCTGAGCGAGCTGTTCGGCGTCCGTACCGGCGCGCTGCTGGCGGAGGCGGAGGGCGCCGAGCCGGACGGCGTGCATTTCGTGCCCGCGTTCGGCGGGCTCGGCGCCCCGTGGTGGGAGCCGGACGCCGCTCCCGTGGTGACCGGCCTGTCGCTGGGCACCAGGCGCGCTCAGCTCGTCGCCGCCGCCCTGGAGGCCGTGGCCTTCCAGGTGGAAGACGTGGTGGCGGCGATCGAGCAGGCCGCCGGACGGGTGCGGGTGCTCATGGCCGACGGCGGGCTCACCCGCAGCACCCGGCTGATGCGGCTGCAGGCCGACCTCAGCGGCCGCACCGTCGCCCGCTCCGGCGAGCACGACCTGTCGTGCCTCGGCGTGGCCGACGCCGCCGGGCTGGCGGCCGGAATGTGGACGGTCGAGCGGTTGGAGAGCCGGCCGCGGCCCGCCGACGTGTTCGAGCCGGCCCTCGACGAGCCCTGCCGCGCGGCCAGGAAGGCCGGCTGGCACGCGGCCGTGCGCAAGTCCCGGCCCTGACGCCTCAGTCTGGACACTAGGCTGAATCGACAATCAAGGCGTGAATGGAAAGTCGGCGTCGAGGAAAGGCGGTGCGCGGTGGTCCAGAACGCGGAACGCAGGCGCGACACGACCAAGGATCACCTGCGGCTCCTTGCGCGGGTCGCGCGCATGTACCACGAGCAGGGCATGCGCCAGCCTGAGATCGCCGCCACGCTCAACATCTCCCAGCCGCGCGTGTCCCGCCTGCTCAAGGAGGCGGTCGAACGGGGCCTGGTCCGCACGGTGGTCACTCTGCCCGAGGGGGTGCACACCGAGCTGGAGGAGGAGCTGCAGCGCCGCTACGGGCTGCGCGACGCCGTCGTCGTGGACGTCGAGGAGTTCCAGGACGACGTGATCCCGCCGCTGGCCTCGGCGGCCGCCGCCTACCTGGGCGTCACCTTCACCGGCGGCGACGTGATCGGCATCTCCTCGTGGAGCGAGACCCTCCTCGCCATGGTGGAACGCATGCCGCAGAAGAACATCCAGGTCGCCGACCGCGTGATCCAGCTCGTCGGCGGGGTCGGCAGCCCCGAGGCGCAGGTGCACGCCACCCGGCTCGTCGCCCGCCTGGCCAACCTCACCTACGCCCGCCCGGTCTTCGTGCCGTTGCCCGGCGTGGTCGCGACCACCGCGATCCGCGACGCGCTGCTGCAGGACCCGAGCATCCAGGAGGTCCAGGCGCAGTGGCGGGAGCTCACGGTCGTGCTCGTCGGCATCGGCAGCCTCGAACCCTCGCCCCTGCTGCTCAGCAGCGGCAACGCGGTCAGCGGTGCCGATGAGGAGGAGCTGCGGGGGCTGGGCGCCGTGGGCGATGTGTGCCTGCACTTCTTCGACGCCACGGGCAAGCCGGTCGACTCCGGCTTCGACCAGCGGGTCATCGGCATCGACGCGCAGACGTTCCGCGCGGTCGAGCGCCGGGTGGGGGTCGCCGGCGGCATGCGCAAGGTGTCCGCGATCAAGGCCGCCCTCGAGGGTGGCTGGGTGAACATCCTGATCACGGATGTGCGCGTGGCCCGCCTGCTCTGCTCCGAATGATCAGCCTGGTCACCCGCTAGGTACGGGCGGCGGCGTCCTCGTCCATCTGGTCCCACTCGGCCTGCGCGCGCCGGTGCCACCGGTTGCGCAGGTCGTGGAAGACCGTCGCGGCCCGCGGGCCAGGCCAGTCGTGATCCAGCAGCTCGGCGGGCAGGTCGGGGTCCAGGAACGGGAAGCGCCGCCATTCCTGGATGAGCAGCACCTGGTTGACGAACGCTTCCCGGTTGGCGGACACCGTCACCCTTTCGAAGCGCTCGATGAAGGCGAGATAGCGCTTCTCCACGTCGTCGAGGTCCCATGCGGCGCTGATCAGCGAGGTGGTGTCGCCGATGTCCGCCGACGTCCCGGTCCAGGCGTACGCGCGGTCGCCGAGATCGAGCTCGCGCACCA
Source organism: Nonomuraea sp. NPDC049480 (assembly GCF_044465905.1). NCBI lineage: Bacteria > Bacillati > Actinomycetota > Actinomycetes > Streptosporangiales > Streptosporangiaceae > Nonomuraea > Nonomuraea sp. NPDC049480. The sequence continues at coordinate 31,177 of NZ_JBITMD010000033.1, read as the reverse complement.
CGTCCCGGACCGCACCGGCCTTCGCCGCGTCCGGGATCACCCACAGGCCGGGGGCGGGGGAGCCGAGCCCGAGCCAGGTGAGCTTGGTGCGAAGCCGGTGCCGCAGCTGCCGCTGGGTCTCCGGCACGCCGGCGGTCAGGACGAGCCAGCGGCCGTCCCAGTCGTGTGGTTTGCGCATGAAGCCGTAGATGCGCTCCGTGCCCTCGCGCAGCAGCCGGTCGGCGGCGTCGGTGAGGCTCCAGCGCACCCGGCGGCCGTGCCGGGTGGAGGTGAGCAGCCCTTCGGCCGCGGTGCGGGCCAGGGCCTGGCGGGCGGATTTCTCCTCCACGCCCAGCGCGCCGAGCGCCGCGACCAGGGTGCCGGTCCAGACCTCGCCCCGCCGCGGCAGCACGAACTCGCCCAGCACCGTCAGCAGCAGCGAGCGGGCGCTGGCGGATGCCTTGTCGCGCTGGCGTTCTGAGGGCTCGGCCGCCACGTCTGGTCCCGTCCTTTCGCTCTCTGTGTTCGTGACGGGCATTCTGCCAGGTTGGGCGCGTCCGGGCGTCCCGGGACTCCCCGGACGCCGTGCGCGGCCCCGCCACGATGGCCGCCCGCCGCCGCGGCACCCCCGGATCCGGACGGGAACCCGTCCACGGCGTTTCCGCCAAGGGCGTCTACTACACGATGGAGCATTACACGCTGTAGTAGAGATCCCTCCAACGACCCCTGGGATGTGCGATGACCCTGCGCCGGTTCCAGGCCGGCGACCTCCTCCCGTCCCCGATGGGCGTGCTGGGCAAGAGACCGTGAAGATCCCTTCAAGCCGCGGGATGCGCCTTGCCTGCCGGGGAACAGGTGCGGCATGGAGGTGCTGAGCAGCCGCGTGCTGCTGCGCCCGAGGGATCTCGCGCGCAGCCGCCGCTTCTACGCCGAGACGCTCGGCCTGGCCGTCTACCGCGAGTTCGGGCCCGCCGACCATCCCGGCACGGTGTTCTTCCTGGGCCAGGGCTTCCTGGAGCTCTCCGGGAAGTCCGACGACGGGGCCGGCCAGGGGGTGGCGCTCTGGCTGCAGGTACGCGACGTGGCGGCCGAGGAGGAACGCCTGCGCCGGGCCGGCGTCACCGTACTGCGCGAGGCCCGCGAGGAGCCCTGGGGACTCATCGAGTCGTGGATCGCCGATCCCGACGGCCATCGCATCGTCCTCGTCCAGGTCCCGCCCGGCCACCCCCTGCGCCGCGACCCGCGCTGACCGGCCGGTGACCGGCGCGGTAGGGGAGACTGGAGTGGTGAGCATCGAGAACGATCGTCCCGGCCCGCCCGTGACGAGCCCTTCCATCATCCTGCTGACGCTGGCGCGCCGGATCGAGACCGAGCTCAACGCCGCTCTCGCGCCGCTGGAGCTCACGGTCAGCAGGCTCGGGCTGCTCGGCCACATCGCCGTGGTGCCCGGGGTGTCGTTCAGCGACCTGGCGCGGATGTCGGGGACCACGGTGCAGAGCGTGCACACGGCGGTGAAGGCGCTGGTCGGCGCGGGACTGGTACACGATCACACCGCCCGGGCCGGGTCCGCCTCCACGATCGAGGTCACGCCCGAGGGCGCCCGCCTCCTGGAGCGGGCCAAGCAGGCGGTGGCCGAGGTGGACGAGCACCTGTTCGGCCCGGCCGCCGATCCGGTGCAGCGGCAGATCGCGCAGGCCGTACGCGCGGCCTTCGCGTTGTGAGGTCAGCCCGCCGGCTGGACCCGCGGGGCCGGGGCGAGACGGATCAGGGCAAGGCCCCACGCCCCGAGCCAGACCACCCACATCAGCCACCCGGCCAGCCCGATGAGGCCCAGAGGGCCGGCTTCATCCATGATGACGGAGGTCAGAGTGGCGCTCGTGAACTGCAGCGCGGCCGCCGCCAGCCCCAAGGTCGCGTGCCAGCGCCGGATGAGGCCGGAGCGCAGGCCGCTGACGGACAACCCCACGAGGGCGAGCGCCAGAAAGGTGCCGTTGAGGCCGAACAGCGCGTCGTGCAGCGCCCACAATCCCGTGGTCGCGCTGCCGTCGTGCCCGGCGGTGGACGTGAGCGCGAGGCGGGTCGCCATGACGCCCGTGAACGTGGTGTTCTGCAGCAGCAGGCCGGCGAATCCGGCCAGCGACCAGGCCTCGCCCCGCTCGCGCTCGGACCGCCACAGCGCGGCTACCGCGCCCGCTCCGAACAACGTGGCAAGCACCCAGGTGGCGGGGCCGAGCAGGGAGGCGACGCCGACGAGGTCGCCCTTGGCGCTGAAGAACGCCTGGACCTCGCCGATCTCGGACCCCGTGACCGGCAGGCCGGCGGGCGCCAGGATCACGTTGCCGAGGACGATCGCCGCGGCGAAGCCGGCGGCGCCGATGCCGGCGATCCGCGAAAAGCTAATGATTTGACGTGACATATATTCATTATAACCCTCATAAAGTCATTGGAGGCAGCATGAGCGCTGAGCCCGGCTCGCGCCGGTACGACTCGTTGCGCCGGGCGACGCAGGCGCAGGAGACCCGGGCGGAGATCGCCCGCGCCGCCCGGCGGCTGTTCGTCTCTCAGGGGTGGGCGGCGACGACCGTGCGGGATGTCGCGCGCGAGGCAGGGGTCTCCGTGCCGACCGTGTACGCCGCGTACGGCAACAAAACCGGTCTGACCCGGGCCCTTGCCGACGCCGCGGACCTGTCGGCCGACGCGCCGCAGATGCTGGCGGAACTGGAGGCCCCGGAGACGGGCCCGGAGCGGCAACTCGCCGCGATGGCCGGCTATGACCGGAGGTTGTTCGAGCGCGCGGGCGACGTGATCGCGCTGATCCGCGAGGCCGGCCGCACCGAGCCCGAGCTGGCGGAGGCCTACCGCGACGGCCGCCGCCGCGGCGACGAGACCCGGGTGTGGGTGTTCTCCCGCTGGCCGCCCGGCGTCCTGCGGAGCGGGCTCGACGTGCGGGCCGCCGTCGACGTCTACGCGGCCATCTGCAACATCGACGTCTACGCCACGCTCACCGCGGAACGCGGCTGGCCGCCCGACCGGGTCGAGCGGTGGTGGGGCGAGGCGCTGGCCCGCGAGCTCCTGGAGCGTGGTGACGGCGCGGCCTTAAGTGTGTGAGAAGGAATCGGTAAGGGCCTCACGGCAGGCTTGTGTCCAAGAAAGCCACGCGAATCAGAGGAGAGCCGCCATGAGGAAGCTCATAGAGTCCACGTTCGTCACCCTCGACGGCGTCATCAGCGACCCGCACGTCTGGGGCCCGCCGTACTGGGACGAGGAGCACAACGCGTACGCGGCCGGGCTGTTGTTCGCCGCCGACGCGCTGCTGCTGGGCCGCGAGACGTACGAGGGGTTCGCCGAGGTCTGGCCCTCGCAGCCGGGCGACTACGCCGACCGGATCAACGCCATGCCCAAGCACGTCGCGTCCACCACGCTCAAGGAGGCCGGCGCATGGAACGGCACCCTGATCGAGGGCGACGTCGCCACCGCGGTGGCCGAGCTGAAGCGGCAGCCCGGGAAGAACATCTTGAAGTTCGGGACCGGCCGGCTCGACCACACGCTGATCGGCAACCGGCTGGTCGACGAGTTCCACTTCTGGATCTTCCCCGCCGTCGCCGGGGGCGGCGACCGGCTCCTCGACGGCCTCGACACCACCCACCTGGACCTGCTCGGCACGACCCGGTTCAAGTCCGGCATCGTGGTCCACACCTACGGGCCCAAGTAGCCGGATCACCTGCGCGCGCCGGCGCCGGCGCGGTGGACGTAGGCCTGCGTGCGGATGCCACGGATCCCGCGGCCGCACGATCGGCGGGAGTGTAGTTACCTCCACCCCCGCGTACATCTGGATGCATTCTCCGGCCACGCCCGCGCTCCTAGCGTCGAAGACGCAGATTGCGGACAAGCGGCAGGGGGAGCGAATGATGAGCAAGGTCACGCGCCGTGGGTTTCTCGGCAGCACGGCGGCGCTCGGTGGCGCGGCCGTGACGGCAGGGCTCACACCGTCGGCGGCACTGGCGGAGACCTCCGGCGACCCGCCCTTCGGCCCCGTCGTGGTACGCCCCGGCGACCCCCGCTACGACGACCTCACGGTCCGCAGGACGAACCACCGCTTCCGCCCGCGGCCCGGCTACTTCCACGTGGTCGGCTCCACCGAGCAGGTCGTCGCGGCGGTCAACGAGGCGGTCCGCGCCGGCCGCCGCGTCACCGTCCGCAGCGGCGGCCACTGCTACGAGAACTTCGTCGGCGACGGCGCGCAGGTCGTGATCGACATGTGTGAGATGTCCGAGGTGTACTTCGACGCCGAGCGCGGCGCGTTCGCCATCGAGGCCGGCGCCACGCTGATGCAGGCGTACCGCAAGCTCTACCTGGGGTGGGGCGTCACCATTCCCGGCGGTCAATGCGGGGGCGTGGCCGCGGGCGGGCACATCGCGGGCGGCGGGTACGGTCCGCTGTCGCGCCGCGACGGTCTCACGGTGGACTACCTGCACGCCGTCGAGGTCGTGGTGGTCGACCGTGCCGGCCGGGCCCGCGCGGTGGTGGCGACCAGGAACCCGGCCGACCCGAACCACGACCTGTGGTGGGCGCACACGGGTGGGGGCGGCGGCAACTTCGGCATCGTGACCCGCTACTGGATGCGCGACCCGGACGCCAGGGGCGGCGACCCGGCCACGCTGCTGCCCAGGCCGCCCGCCCACGTGCTGTCGGGCGCGGCCTACTGCTCGTGGGACGGCATGACGAAGGAGTCGTTCCGCCGCCTGCTGCGCAACTACGCCGAGTGGCACGTGCGCAACAGCGTCCCAGGGAGCCCGCAGGTCTCGCTGTGGGGCTCCCTGCTGATCACCGGCAGGAAGGAGGGCCCCCAGCCCGGAGGCATCATCCTGCCCGCGCAGATCGACGCCGGCGTCCCCGGCGCCGAGAAGATCCTGCGCGGCCTTTTCGCCGCGGTGGGCGAGGGCGTCACTCCCGAGGTGGGGGTGTCGCCGATCCAGCGGGATCCGTGGTTCCAGGCGGTGCGCACACTGTCGCTCGGCGCGGAGTCGGAGTCGGGCCGCTACAAGGGCAAGTCCGCCTACCTGCGCAAACCGTTCACCGACGCGCAGGCGGACGTGGCCTTCGAGGCCCTCGGAGAGATGTCGTCGAACGGCATCCTCTGGCTCCTGTCGTACGGCGGCCGGGTCAACACGGTGCCGCCGGCGGCGACCGCCACTGTGGAGCGCCAGTCCATCCTCAAGGTGATCCACCTGGTCGGCTGGGACGAGGGACAGGACGAGAACGCGCACCTGGAGTGGGTGCGCCGGCTCCATCAGCGGACGTTCGAGGCCACGGGGGGCGTGCCCGTGCCCGGGGGCGACTGCGGCGGCGCCTACATCAACTACCCGGACACCGATCACGCCGACCCCGCGTGGAACACCTCCGGCGTGCCATGGTCCACGCTCTACTACGGGGTCAACTACGCCCGCCTGCAGCGGGTGAAGGCCCGCTGGGACCCGCGCAACGTCTTCCGCCACGCCCTGTCGGTCCGCCCGCCCGCCTGACCCGCCGGGCCGCCCGCATCGGGCGCGCCGCCGTTGACGGCGCGCCCGGTGCCGCTGTTAAGCTGCTCATGTGAACAGTTCTTCAGATATGCGTGTGGCAAGCGTGGACGGCTGTGCGGTCAAAATGGTGGACGCCGACCGGGTCGAGGCGGTCCGCGAGCGGATGCCCGCCGCCCGGGACCTGACCGGCACGGCGGAGATCTTCGGCCTGCTGTCCGACCCCAACCGGCTGCGCCTGCTGGTCGCGCTGCTGGACGGCGAGCTGTGCGTGTGCGACCTGGCGGCGGTGACCGGCCAGAGCGAGTCGGCCGCCTCGCACGCGTTGCGGCTGCTGCGCGCGCACCGGGTGGTGGCGGCCCGCCGGTCCGGCCGCATGGCGTTCTACCGGCTGGCGGATCCGCACGTGCGGATGCTGCTGGACCTGGCCCTCGCGCACACCGAGCACACCGAGCCCATCTACCCCGGGCTCATCCGCCCCGAGCGCGGAGTGGAGCGCTGATGGGCGCGGGACACGGGCACGGCCACGCCGCCGGACGCCACCGCCGGCCCCTGGCGATCGCCTTCGCGCTGATCGGCTCGTTCTTCGTGGTCGAGCTGGTCTTCGGCCTGCTGTCGGGCTCGCTGTCGCTGCTGTCGGACGCCGGGCACATGGCCGCCGACGTCGTCACCCTGGGCGCGGCGCTGATCGCCACCCGGATCGCCACCCGCCCCGACGCCACCGGCCGCCGCAGCTACGGCTCCTACCGGGCCGAGGTGTTCGCGTCGCTGCTGGCCGTGGTGCTCATGCTGGGCGTCGCCGTTTACGTGGTGGCCGAGGCGATCGGCCGCCTCGGCGGCCCCGCCGAGGTCTCCTCGGGGCCGATGATGGTGGTCGGCGCGCTCGGCCTGGTCGTCAACGTCGTCGCCCTGCTGCTGCTGCGCAAAGGGGCGGCCGACAGCCTGAACGTCAAGGGCGCCTATCTGGAGGTCGTCGCCGACACCGCGGGATCGGTCGGCGTCATCGTGGCCGGCTGGCTGGTGGCCGCGACCGGTCAGACGTTCTGGGACACGCTCGTCGCCCTGGCCATCGGCGCCTTCGTGGCCGTGCGCGCGGTATCGCTCGGGCGGCAGGTCTTCGCCGTCCTGGGCCAGCACGTGCCCGCCGAGATGGACCCGGCCGCCGTGGCGGCCGACCTGGCGGCCATCGAAGGCGTACGCGACGTGCACGACCTGCACCTGTGGACGCTCACCTCCGGCATGAACGTCGCCACCGCCCACCTGGTCGCCGGCGACCAGGGCGACACCCACGCCGTCCTGGACCGGGCCAGGGACGTGCTGCGGCAGCGCCACGACATCGCGCACGCCACGCTGCAGGTCGAGCCGGCCGATCATCGGGGCTGCGACGAGCTGGGCTGGTAGCCGCCCGGTTTCAGCGAAACACGTCATGCCCAAGCGCTTGCTTCGATCATGATGCGGTGTGATCCTTCGATTGGCGATCACGGCCGGCGCCCCAGCGCCCCAGAGGCCGCTCCGGCGCGCCCGTACGCCACGTGAACGCCCCACGACCGAAGGGATTGGCTCGCCATGGCCGATGCGACGCAGAACCGTGCAAACCCGACCCCCGAAGGGCCCAGCCGGCGGGCGCTGCTGCGCGGGGCCGCCATCGCCGGCGGGGCCCTGGTGACCGGGGTGACCGGCGCGGCGCTGGGCGCCCCGGCCCGCGCCCAGGTCGAGTACGACGTCGTCGTGGTCGGCGCCGGCGCCGCCGGCATGACGGCGGCGCTGACGGCGGCCAAGCGCGGACTGCGTACGGTCGTGGTGGAGAAGGCGCCGACGTTCGGCGGGTCGGCCGCCCGCTCCGGCGCCGGGATCTGGATCCCGAACAACGAGGTCATCCTGGCCGCCGGCGTCCCGGACACGCCCGCCAAGGCCGCCGCGTACCTCGCCCGCGTCGTCGGCGGCACCGTGCCCGTCGAACGTCAGCAGGCGTTCCTGGCCGCCGGTCCGGCCATGCTCTCGTTCGTGATGCGCAACAGCCCGCTGCGGTTCCGGTTCATGGAGGGCTACTCCGACTACTATCCGGAGTTCCCCGGCGGGCTGCCGAACGGCCGCTCCATCGAGCCGGACCAGCTCGACGGCCGCGTCCTCGGCGCGGAGCTGGGCCGGCTCAACCCGGCGTACATCCCCGCCCCGGCCGGCATGGTCGTCTTCAGCGCCGACTACAAGTGGCTGACGCTCAGCGCGGTCCACCCGAAGGGGATCGAGGTGACCGCCGCCTGCCTGCTGCGGGGCACCGAGGCCGCGTTACGCGGCGAGAAGCCGCTGACCATGGGCCAGGCCCTGGCCGGGGGACTGCGGGCCGGGCTGCTCACGGCCGGCGTGCCGGTGTGGCTGAACACCCCGCTCGTCGACCTGCACCTGGAGGGCGGCCGCGCGACCGGCGTGGTGGTGTCCAAGAACGGCAAGGAGACGCTGGTCAAGGCGACCCGCGGCGTCATCGTCGGCTCGGGCGGGTTCGAGCACAGCGCGGCCATGCGGGCCGAGTTCCAGCGCCAGCCCGTCGGGACGAGCTGGACCGTCGGCGCCAAGGAGAACACCGGCGACGGCATCGAGGCCGGCGAGCGCGCCGGGGCGGCGCTGGAGCTGATGGACGACGCCTGGTGGGGGCCCGCGATCCCGCTGCCCGGCGAGGCGTACTTCTGCCTGGCCGAACGCACGCTGCCCGGCTGCATCATGGTCAACGGCAACGGCGTCCGCTTCGTCAACGAGGGCGCGCCGTACAGCGACGTCGTCCACGTCATGTACGACCGCAACACCCCGGCCGCGCCGCACATCCCCGCCTGGCTGATCGTCGACCAGAACTACCGCAACCGGTATCTGTTCAAGGACGTCGCCCCCCTCCTGCCGCTGCCCGCCTCCTGGTACGACAGCGGCGCCGTGCACCAGGCGTGGACCGTCGAGCAGCTGGCGCAGCGCATCGGCGTGCCGGCGGCGGCGCTGCGCGGCACGGTCACGCGGTTCAACCAGTTCGCGGTGACCGGGAAGGACCTCGACTTCCACCGGGGCGACAGCGCGTACGACCGCTACTACGCCGACCCGTTCGTCAAGCCGAACCCCTGCCTGGCGCCCTTGTGGCTGCCGCCGTTCTACGCGTTCAAGATCGTACCGGGGGATCTCGGGACGAAGGGCGGGATGCTCACGGACGCGCGGGCGCGTGTGCTGCGCGAGGACGGCTCGGCCATCCCCGGCCTGTACGCCGCCGGCAACGCCAGCGCCGCCGTCATGGGCCACAGCTACGCCGGCGCCGGCTCGACCCTCGGTCCCGCCATGACGTTCGGCTACGTCGCCGCCAACGACATCGCCGGCGCATGAGGCGCCGCATGACCTGACAGGTGACCGAACGGGCCGCACGACGCTGGGCCGGACTTCACGACATGACGGTGGCCCGCACCTATCGAGGCAGATGTAACACTTGCTACATTTGTCGGTGTGACGGTCGAACTCGTGCGATGGGTGGTCCTGCTCGTGCGGCTGCCCGCCGGTCCCTCCCGGCACCGCGTCGCGGTGTGGCGGGAGCTGCGCCGGCTCGGGGCCGTGTCCCTGGGGCAGGGCGCCTGGACGGTTCCCGACGTGCCGGTCTTCGCCGACGGGCTGGCGCGTGCCGTGGAGCTGGCAGGCGTGGCCGGGGGAGAGGTGGTGGTGCTGGACGCGGCCGGTCGCACCCCCGCCGACTCCGAACGCCTCCAAGCCATGTTCGCGGCCGCCCGCCGCGAGGACTGGGCCGAGTTCCTCGCCGACTGCGGCAAGTATGAGGAGGAGCTGGCCAAGGAGATCCGGCAGGCCAAGTTCACGCTGGCGGAGCTCGAAGAGGAAGAGCAGTCGCTGGAACGGCTGCGGCGCTGGCATCGCGCGCTGACGGCCCGCGACGTCTTCGGCACCCCGGAGGCCGCCCAGGCGGCCGAGCGCCTGGCGGCGTGCACCGCGGCCTGCGAGGACTACGCCGAACGCGTCTTCGCCGCCCTCCACCAGTCGCAGGGCGGTCCCTGATGACGACCTCCCGGACACCGGCCGCGCAGGCGGCGCCTCGGGGGCGGATGTGGCCGCTGTACGCGGCCGGCTTCACCACGGCGTTCGGCGCCCACGGCGTCGCGGCCAGCCTCGGCGGTCTCTCGCCGGACGCGGTGACGTCGCTGCTGGTCCTGGGCGGGCTCCTGGCGCTGTACGACGGCGCCGAGGTCCTGCTCAAGCCGCTCTTCGGCACCCTGGCCGACCGGATCGGCGCCCGCCCCGTGCTGCTGGGCGGGCTGGTCGCCTTCGCCTGCGCCTCGGCCCTGTACGCGCTCGCCGACAGCCCCGGCTGGCTGTGGGCCGCCCGCCTCGGCCAGGGAGCGGCCGCCTCGGCCTTCTCCCCGTCGGCCTCCGCCCTGGTCGCCAGGCTCAACCCGGCCGCCAAGCACGGCCGCGCGTTCGGCGGCTACGGCTTCTACAAGAGCATCGGCTACACGCTGGGCCCGCTTCTCGGCGGCGTGCTGATGTGGGCGGGCGGGCTGCGGCTGCTGTTCGGGGTGATGGCGGTGCTGGCGGCGGCCGTGGCGGTGTGGGCCGCCCTGGCGGTCCCGCACGTGCCGCCGCTGCCCAAGGCCCGGCAGACCGTGCTGGACCTCGCCCGCCGCCTGGCCGACCGTGCGTTCTGGCAGCCCACGGCCGCGCTGGCCGCCGCCACCGCCGCGCTGTCCGTCGGCGTCGGCTTCCTGCCGGTCTCGGGCGCCGCGGCGGGACTGGGCACGGTCGCCACGGGCGCCGCGGTGTCGGTCCTGGCCGCCTGCGCCGCCGTCGTCCAGCCGGCCGCCGGCCGGGCCCTGGACGCCGGCCGCATCACCACTCGTGCGGGCCTCGCCGCCGGTCTCGCGATCACCGCCGTGGGGGTGGCTTTCGCCATGGTGCCGGGGCTGCCGGGTGTGCTGGCGTCGGCCGTGCTGATCGGCGTGGGCACCGGGCTGATCACGCCCCTGGGCTTCGCCGCCCTGGCCGCCTCGACGCCGCAGGAGCGGCTCGGGCAGACCATGGGGACGGCCGAGCTCGGGCGCGAGCTGGGCGACGCGGGCGGCCCGCTCCTGGTCGCCGCCGTCGCCTCGGCCGCCACCCTCGCCCACGGCTTCGCCGCGCTCGCCCTGCTCCTGATGATCGCCCCCGCCGCGATCCTCGCCGGCCGCCTCCGCACCCGGCACTGACAAGCCCCGGCGGCCACTCGCATCGTCGTCGCATAGCGAATGTATTGACCCGGTCGGACAGTCTTGTCTCACACCAAGACGACGAAGGAGAACACGATGGGCAGCGCCGCAACCAGCACGTATGAGGGATTCACGGCCGAGGAGCGGGCCGCGATGAAGGACCACGCCAAAGAGCTGAGGACGGCGGCGCGCCGCAGTCCGGCGGACAAGGCGGCGGAGGCTGAGCGGGACGTGCTCGCGAAGATCGCCGAGATGCAGGACTCGGACCGGATCCTGGCCGAGCGTGTCCATGCCGTCATCACGGCCAGCGCCCCGGCCCTCGCGCCGAAGCTCTGGTACGGGATGCCCGCGTACGCGCTGGACGGCAAAATCGTGTGTCACTTCCAGAGCGCGGCGAAGTTCAAGACGCGCTACGCGACGCTCGGGTTCAGCGACCAGGCGAAGCTGGACGAGGGCACGATGTGGGCGGCCGCTTTCGCTCTGACCGAGGTGACGGCCGAGGTGGAGGAGCGGATCAGTGCGCTCGTGAAGCAGGCGGTGAGCTGAGGCGCGCCCAGCGTGGCGAACGGGCTCGGGACCGGTCCCGGCGAACGCCTGCATACTCCTCAGATGACGGCTCCGTTACCGCATGAGGAGGATCATGCCCCCCAGGATCACCACCGCCCTCGCCCTCGCCGCGTCCCTCGTCGTCGGCGGGGCGGCACCGGTCGCCACGGCGACCGCGGCGGCCGCCGCCACCTCGGCCAAGCCCAACCTGCGTGCCTGCTACGACGGTAATTGCAAGGTCACCATCACCAAGCGTGTGTCGTTCCGGATCGACCCCGGTTTCGGCGTGACCAAGGTGTGGGTGCGTTTCAACGCGAACGAAGTGACCGTGAAGGCCAAGGGGCCGGGCTTGGTCCTGGGAGGGGGCTTCAGCGAGGGCGGGTCCACCGCGCTCAACGGCATCGTCTTCAGCGTCGACTCCCTGTCGAAGCGCAAGGCGGTGCTCCGCCTCACGTACTCGGGGTGACCTACCGGGTCGCGTCGCGCAGGAGCAGCACCGCGATGTCGTCCGCGCGCTGGTCGAGCGCCGCCGGCTCGATGAGGGAGTCCGCCAGGTCGTGCAGGGGCAGGCCGGGGGACAGGACGAAGCGGCCGGCCAGGTCCGCGATGGCGTCGCCCAGGTCGAGCCCGTGCTGCTCGATCAGGCCGTCGGTGTAGAGGGTCAGCACGGATCCGGGCGGCAGGGGCAGGTCCAGGGTGGCGTACTCGGCCTCCGGGTCGATGCCGAGCAGCAGGCCCGGCGAGGTGTCGATGACCCGGGTCGGCACGCCCGGCCGGCCCAGCAGCGGCGGCAGGTGGCCGGCGCTGGCCAGGCAGGCGCTGTGCTTCTCCAGGTCGAGGCTGACGTACAGGCAACTGGTGAACCGGTCCGGCGACAGCTCCATGAGCAGCCGGTTGGTGTGCGTGAGCACCTCGCCCGGGCTGGCGCCGGCCGTGGCGTGGGCGTGGACGGCGGTGCGCACCTGCCCCATGAGGGCCGCGGCGGTGACGTCGTGGCCCTGCACGTCGCCGATGACCGCGGCGGCCATCGTGTCGCTCAGGCGGATCAGGTCGTAGAAGTCGCCGCCGATGTCCATGCCGGGGGTGGCGGGCACGTATCGAGCGGCCCGGTCCAGGCCCGGCATCTCGGGCAGCGTGTGCGGCAGCAGGCTCGACTGCAGGTACTGGGCGAGCTGGTGCTTGACGTCGTAGAGCCGGGCCCGCTCGAACGCCTGCGCGATCAGCCCGGCGAGCGCGGTGAGCGTGGCGCGCTCGTCGGTGCTGAAGTGGTGCGGACGGTCGTAGGCCAGGACGCACGTGCCGATGGGCCGCCCCGAGGTGACCAGCGGCAGGAAGGCCCAGGCCCGCATGTCGTCGGAGGCGACGGCGTCCGGGTAGGTCTGGCGGAGCTCGTCCCAGGTGGAGAAGAAGGCCGGCTTGCCGGCGTCGAACGGGTGCCGCTCGGGCGCCGGGGGGATCGCCGGACGCCCGTCGAACTCGCCGACCGCCTGCCGGCTGTACCCGCGCGAGGCGGCCACCCGCAGCCTGCCGCCCTCGGAGGTGAGGATGGCCAGGGCCTGGACGTCGTAGACGGGCATGACGTGGTCCGCGACGAGGTCGATCACCTCCTGCGCGGTCACCGCCCGGGCCAGGGTGGTCGCCAGGTGCAGCATCTCGTGCAGCGCGATCACCCTGGTGGGCCGGTCGGCCCCGGTCTCCGGGACTCCGGGGGTGCGGTCGGTGGCCGCCGAGGCAGGCGTGATGCGGACGGTGATGCCGGTCATGCCGGGGTAGAACCGGAAGGTCAGCGGCCGTCCCGCCGGGTCGCGGGCGGTGAACGAGGTGACCTGCCGGCCGACGACCGCGGCCCGGTAGCGGTCTTCGTACGCCGGGTCGTCCAGCCACGGCACCGCCTCCCACAGGCGCTTGCCCAGCAGCTCGGAGGAGCAACTGGTGAGCAGGTCCGCGGCCGGCGCGGTGAGCAGGATGACGCGGCCCTCGACGTCCAGCGAGCAGAACCCGTCGGGCAGCCGGTTGAGGGACTCCAGCGCGACCCGCTGCGGGTCCGCGTCGGCGCCGCGCGAGGGCCGGGGATCCAGGACGCGCGGCCGCGGCCCGGGAACGATCGGGCGGCCCTCCTCGGCCGCATGACGGAGCAGCTCCCCCAGCTCCGCGCAGGTCGCGTCCATGATCTTGCGGTGGGCCGGGGAGAGCATGGGCCTGCGGCCGGACGGCCACATCAGCAGGAAGCCGCCCCAGATCGTGTCGCCGGTGCGGATGGGGCAGATCGCCACCGCGAAGTGGTACGGCAATGAGAGAGCCGCCGCGGGGAACTTGCGGGCCATGTGCTCCCGGCCGGACAGCCAGATCATGCGCCGCTCACGCACCGCAGCCGCGACCGGCACGGGATCGTTCTTCCTCACCCTGGCCCACGCCTTCGCGATCGGCGCCGGCAGGCCGAGCTCGGCGTCCATCAGCAGCATCTCGCCGTCCTCGGACAGAAGGTAGACGACGCCTATGTGCGCCCCCGCGCTGGCGACGGCCTCGGCCAGCAGTTCGTCCAGGGGCGACGATCCGGTCGCCGCCGCGCCCGGGCTCGAGGCGGTCTCCTCCCGCACCGCCTCAGCCCATTTCGCCGATCACGTAGCGTGAACAACAAAGCCGCTCGAAACCCCCCATATGGGCAGAATACACGCAGGCTTATGGCAGTTCGATCACATTGTGCAAGCAATGACCATACCGTGACCGGCCTGCAGAGGGCCGCGGTGCCAAGGGCCGCGGATGGCGTACGTGCGGCCCGGCGGGTCCAGCCCGATCAGCCGGTTCACGTTGACCAGTCCGGGAGCCGGCGGATGCGGGTCGGCGTCGGCGGAGCCCGCGTCGTCCTCGCACAGCACGATGCCGCCGCGCGGCGTGAAGGTCAGGTTGTCCGGCGAGTCGAGCTCCCTGCGTCCAGGCGACTCGTACACCAGCACCAGCGTTCCTCCGTCGCGGCGGCCGGGGACGTACTGCCAGACCTGGCCGTAGCCCTCCAGGTAGCCGTCGGCGTTGGCCGGGTCGCCGCCCTCCAGATCGGGGTCGGGGTCGTCGATGGTGACCCACTCGACCGGCAGCCGGGCGCCCATGGTCTGACCCTCGCGGCAGTCGTAGCCGTCGATCCCCCTGATCTTGAGCATCTCCAGGACGCCGCCCGCGGCCAGGTCGCGCGGGTCGCGGGGGCGGAAGCGGTAGAAGCCGTCGGGCCGGCCGGACTCGTCCTCGGTCTCGTAGACGTACCCGGTGCGCGGGTCGACCGCGACCGCCTCGTGGGAGAAGCGGCCCATCGCCGTCAGGGGCTGAGAGGGGGCGGGCCGTCCCGGCTCTGGGCCGTTCAGCGGCACCTCGAAGACGTAGCCGTGCTTGCGCGTCCAGCCCTGGCCCGGGCCCGCGGTCGTCGCCTCGCACGTCAGCCAGCCGCGCTGATGCAACATCCGGCCGCCCGCGCAGTTGACGATCGTGCCGTTGAGACTGACGAAGTGCCGCACCACCCTGCCGTCGCGCAGGTCCACCTCCAGCGTCGTGGTGCCTGCCACGCCGAGCTCGTCGTAGCGCTCCGAGCCCTCGACGTGCACCCGGCCGACCGGCGAGCCGGGGGTGGTGCGGACCTCGTGGTTGCGGATCAGGCGGACGGTGTGGCGGCGGGTGCCGGGGAAGGCGGCCATGCCGTCGTGGGCGATCGGGGTCGCGACGCCGTCGCTCATGGGTGGCCAGGGTCTCGATGGCCAGGCCGCTCGCCAGCACGCCGGCGGTGGTGAGGCCGCGGCCGAGGAACGATCGTCGGTCAAGGTCGGTCAAGGTCGGTCAAGGTCGGTCAAGGTCGGTCATGGCGTTTGCCCTCAGGACAGGATCAGCATGAACGAACGATGACGAAAGCGTAAACGCGCTCTTCTTTTCGGCAAGGACCTATTTCTCGGACGTTCCAGGGTCTTGCCCGCCCTCGCGCGCGGCGGACACGATGGGCCGGTGATCCTTCCCGTCCCCGACACCCCGCTGCACCCGCTGCCGAACCTGGCCAGGCGCCTCGGCATGGACCCCGGCGAGCTGTGGGTCAAGCGGGAGGACCTGACGGGACTGGCCGGGGGCGGCAACAAGGCCCGCAAACTCGCCGCGATCGTCGCCGACGCGGTCGCCCGGGGGTGCGATCACCTCGTGACCGGCGGGGGAGCGCAGAGCAACCACGCCAGGATGACGGCGGCCGCCGCCAACATCGCCGGCCTCGGCTGCGACCTCGTGCTCACGCCCGGGGACGAGAGCGGCAACCTGCTGCTCGACCGGGTGCTGGGGGCCCGCATCCGCGTGCTGGACGGCGGGCCGCTGCCGTACGCCGAGCTCGAGGCCGCCATCGAGGCACGCGCCCGGGAACTGGCCGGGCAGGGGCGCAGGCCGTACGCGATCCCGATCGGCGGGTCCACCGCGCTCGGGGCCGCAGCCTACGCGCCGGTGGCCCGCGAGCTGGCCGAGCGGCTGGACCCGGGGCTCGTCGTGGTGGCCGCCGGCTCGGGCGGCACGCAAGCCGGGCTCGCCGCCGGCTTCGGCGACCACGGCAAGGTCCTCGGGATCGACGTCGGCGCCCGCCCCGGACTGGCCGCGGCGATCGAGGAGCTCGCCGCCGGGGCCGCGGACCACGCCGGACTGCCCGCGCCCACCGGACGGTGCCGGCTGGACCCGGCGCAGGCCGGTGAGGGGTACGGCGTTCCGACGGACGCGGCGCTGGCCGCGCTGCGGGCCGCGGCCCGGGCGGACGCGCTGCTGCTCGACCCCGTCTACACGGCCAAGGCGATGGCCGGCCTGTTCGCCGCGGTCCGCGAGCTGCCGCAGGGCACCCGGGTCGTCTTCGTGCACACCGGTGGCCTGCCCGGGCTGCTCGCCACCCGGTACGCGGACTGGCTCACCAGCGCGACGCCAGCCTCCTCCGCAGCCGGACCGGCGGCAACGGCGGAGCCTTCCTGACCGGCCGCTCGCCGATCACCTGGAACAGCGCCCGCCGGTCCGTCATGCCTCCCTTGCCGCTCGGCTCCCGGCCGAAGAGTGCGACCAGCGCCGCCCGGGTCCCGGACCACTCGCTCCACTTCGTGAACGCGCGGTACTCGGCGGGATCCTCGCCGCAGAACTCGTCGAACAGCAGCAGGCACCCGTCGGAGAGCAGCGGCGTCACCCACTCCAGCGCGCACTCCGTGGCCGACTCCAGGTCGGCGTCGAAGTGGACCAGGCTCACCCGCCCCACCTCGGAGGCGAGCTCCGGCGTCAGCGAGTCCTCGAAGAACCCCTCGACGATCCGCACCCCCTTCAGCCGCGGCACCGGCGTCGCGAACGTGCCCGCCGCCAGGTTCTCGTAGCCCTCGGGCAGCCCGCGGAACGAGTCGCAGGCGTAGATCCGCTTCCCTCGCTGCCGGCGGTCCCACAGCCGGGACCTCCACAACTCGTCCCTGATCACTCTGGTGGAGTGGCCCTTCCAGACGCCGAACTCCACGATGTGGCCCGGCACGGACCGGGACAGCTGGACGGACAGCTCCAGCACCTGGGCGCGGGAGGGAAATGTGACCCGGTCCCTGAGCTCCGGCCAGTCGCCGGGGGCGCCCCGTAACCAGGTCTCGTCGAGCGGCAGGATGTCGGCCATGGGAGTACCCCCGTGTCTTTGACGACCGCGTACCGCACGATGGAAGCAGCGGCGGCGCCGTGCCCACCACGCAAAAGGACGCACCTGCGTCACCGGCTCGTAAGGATTCGTCCCGCCGGGCCCTCCTACGCTTGGACGCATGCTGACAGTACGAATGGCGGCCGCGCTGGTGACGGCGGCCCTGCTGGCCACCGCCTGCGGCGGGCAGGGGACCGCCCCGGCCGGCGGCGCGACGACCGAGGCCCAGGCGACCTCGGCGGCCCCGCCCGCGACGACCGCGCCGGCCACCACCGCGCCTCCGGCATCCGGCGAGCCCGCCCCCGAGAAGGCGGCGGTCCCCGAGGCGTTGAAGTTCTCCGCCAAGACACTCGAAGGCAAGACGTTCCAGGGCGAGAGCCTGGCCGGGCGGCCCGTGGTCTTCTGGTTCTGGGCGCCGTGGTGCCCCAAGTGCATGTCCGAGGCGCCGCACGTCAAGGCCGCGGCCGCCGAGTACGGCGACGTCGCCTTCGTCGGCGTGGCCGGGCTGGACACCGAGGCGGCGATGAAGGAGTTCGTCCAGCGCACGGGCACGGACGGCTTCACCCAGCTGTCGGACGAGAAGGGCGCCGTGTGGACGAAACTGGGCGTCAGCGCCCAGTCCACGTTCGTGTTCATGAAGCCCGACGGCACCACCGCGAAGGCGTCGGGACCGCTCGGCGAGAAGCAGCTGGACGACCTCGTCCGCGCGCTGCGCGATGGGTAGCGCGGCGGTGCCCGCGCCCGGCGGCGGGCGAGCGCCCGCGTGAGCCCTTCCGACCTGCCCCTCGCCCTGGCGCTCACCGCCGGGACGGTGGCCGCGTTCAACCCGTGCGGCTTCGCCATGCTGCCCGCCTACCTCACGCTGCTGATCACCGACGACGCGGGCCGCCGCGGGCCTCTCGCGCGGGCGCTGGTCCTGTCGGGCGCCATGACGGCCGGGTTCGTCACGGTCTTCGGCCTGTTCGGGCTGGCCGTCACCGCGCTGGCGGTGTCGGCGGGCCGTTATCTGCCCTGGGTGACGATCGTCATCGGGGTGGCGCTGACCGGGCTCGGCGTCTGGCTGCTGTCCGGCCGCGAGCTGCTGCTGCGCCTGCCCGGGCTCGCCACCGGCCGCCCCACGAGCTCGCCCCTGTCCCTGTACGGCTACGGGCTGTCGTACGCGGTGGCCTCCCTTTCCTGCACCGCCGGGCCGTTCCTCGCGGTCACCTCGGCCTCGCTGTCGGGCGGCGGGCTGCTCGGCGGGCTGGCCGCGTTCGTGGCGTACGCGGCCGGCATGGGCCTGGTCGTGGCCGCGCTGTCGCTGGCCGTGGCGCTCGCCCACGCCGCCGCGGTGGCCAGGCTGCGGCGGCTGCTGCCGTACGTGTCCAGGACCGGCGGGGCGCTGCTGGTCCTGGCGGGCCTGTACGTCACGTACTACGGCTGGTACGAGCTACGCGTCCTGTCCGGACAGCCCGCCGGCGACCCGGTCGTGGACACCGCGACCGTCGTGCAGGGCTGGATCACCGATCGGCTTTCCGCCGTGAGCCCCGGCTGGCTCGTCCTCGCGCTCGCGCTCCTGTCCGCGGGCGGGCTCGCGCTGCGGCGGATCCGCCGGTCATGATTCCTTGAAGGGTCACTCCTCCAGGACGCGCTGGGCGACGGCGAAGGCGGCGTTGGCCGCGGGCACGCCGCAGTAGACGGCCGTCTGCAGGAGCACCTCGCCGATCTCGTCCGGGGTCAGGCCGTTGCGGAGCGCGGCGCGTACGTGCATGGCCAGCTCGTCCAGGTGGCCGTGCGCCACGAGCGCGGTCAGGGTGACGCAGCTGCGGGCACGCCGGTCCAGGCCCGGCCGGGTCCAGATCTCGCCCCACGCGTAGCGGGTGATGAAGTCCTGGAAGTCCCTGGTGAACGGGGTGGTGCGGGCGATCGCCCGGTCCACGTGCGCGTCACCGAGCACCTCGCGCCGCACCCGCATGCCGGGTGTGGCGGGCAGGTGGGCGAGGAGCGCGGCAGTGACGCGTTCGGGCTGGTCGGCGTTGGCCAGATGGGCGGCGCCGGCCAGCTCCACGAGTGTGGCGCCGGGGATGCCGTCGGCCAGCTGCCTGGCGTGCACGGGCGGCGTCGCCGGGTCGTCCCGCCCGGCCACGACCAGGGTGGGGGCTTTGACTTCGGCCAGCGCGGCGCGCAGGTCGTAGGCCGACAGGGCGTCGCAGCAGGCCGCGTACGCCTCGGGGTCGGCTGCGGCCAGGTCGTCCAGCAACGCCTGGTCGGCCGGGCCGGCGAACCAGCGTTTGGCCGTGGCTTCCAGCAGCGGTCCCGTGCCCTCGTCGCGGACCAGCCGGGCCCGGTCCCGCCACGCCTGCGGCTCGCCGAACCTGGCCGAGGAGCAGATCATCGCCAGCGACCGCAGCCGCCCGGGGTGGCGGACCGCCAGCGTCGCGCCGATCGCGCCGCCGATGGAGACGCCCGCGTAGTGGAAGGTGTCGAAGCCCTGCGCGTCCGCCACCTCCAGCACCATCCGCGCCAGGTCGTCGACGGTGAGTGCCGCGCCGTGGCCGGGCGGGGGCGACCCGCCGTGGCCGGGCAGGTCGAATCTGAGCACCCGGAAGGTCCGCGCGAGCGCGGCCAGCTGCGACTCCCACAACCGCAGGGAGGTGCCGAGCGACGGCCCGAGGATCAGCGGTTCCCCGCTCTCCGGGCCGTCCAGCCGGTGCTGCAACATCGTCACTCCTCTTCCAGAGCCCGGTCGACGAGGGCGCCGGCGGAGCCGGTCGATCCGGACAGGGTCAGGTTGGCGCGCATGCGCTCCGGATGCACCCGCAGGTCCGCGACCAGCTCGGCGGCGTCGCGGGCGGCCCCGGCCACCAGTCGGAGCGCCTCGCGCAGCGGCTGCCACTCGGCGTGCCAGGCGCCGGAGGGGCGCTCGTCCTCGGCGGCGAGGGAGCCGTACAGGATGGCGGCCAGCGCGGGGACCTGGCGGGCCGCGGCGGCGATCATCGCGGACCTGACCGGGTTGTGCTTGTGCGGCATGGACGACGAGCCGCCGCCCACGCCCTCGGACAGCTCGCCGATCTCGGTACGCGACAGCACCAGCACGTCGGCGGCCATCTTGCCCAGCGCGCCGGCCGCGAACGCCAGCGCCCCGCCCAGGTCGGCGACGGGCGTCCGCAGGACATGCCACGGCAGGACCGGCTCGGCCAGCCCGGCCTCGGCCGCGAACCGCCCGAGGAGCCGCAACCCCAGCTCCTCATCCGGCCACCCGGCGCCCCCGCCCCGGCCCTGGGCACGGTCGCCTTCGTGCGCGTTGACGCCGCCGCCCGCCGATGGAGCGGCATCCACGGCCTGCCCTGGGCCGGTGCCCAGGGGCTCGGGACGGAAGGCCGCCAGCGTGCCGGCGGCGCCGCCGAGCTGCGCCGGGAGCGCCACCCGCGCATCGCGCAGCCGGGCCAGGGCGTCGGCGGCCAGCTTGCGCCACCCGGCCGCCTTGAGCCCGAAAGTCGTCGGCACCGCCTGCTGGGTGAGCGTCCGCGCGGCCATCGGGGTGTCCCGGTGCTCGGCCGCCAGCCGGGCGAGGTCGGCCACGACCCGCTCGACGTCCTCCAGGACCGGTCCCAGAGCACGGTACGAGACCAGCATGAGCGCCGTGTCCATGATGTCCTGGCTGGTCGCCCCCCGATGGACGTATGCGCCATACGGCTCCGCGGCCTTGCGGAGGTCCTGCACCAGCGGAATCACCGGGTTCCCCCCGGAACGCGCCCGCCGGGCCAGCCCCGCCGGATCGAACGCCTCCACCCGCGCGGCGGCGGCCACGGCACCGGCCGCCTCCCGCGGCGCCAGCCCGAGCGCCGCCTGCGCCCGCGTCAGCGCCACCTCGGCGTCCAGCATGGCCCGCAGGACGGCGACGTCCCCGGTCTCCTCCGCCGCGCCCCGCATGGGGGACAGCAGCCCGAGGTCCGCGCCGGACGGATCACCCGAAGTCAAGAAAGACCGTCTCCTTCTCGCCCTGCAGATGGATGTCGAACCGGTAGAAGTCCTCGCGCTCCCGCACCGCCACCAGCGTGTCCCTGCGATGCGGCGGCAGCCCGTCGAGGAAGGGGTCCTGGCCGAAGTAGACGCGGGTGTACAGGTGGTGGAGCAGGCCGCGGGCGAACACGCACACGCTGATGTACCCGTTCCCCGGCATGAGCGTGCGCAACGCGTACCGGCCGTCCGCGTCGGTCGGCACCCGCCCGAACCCGGTGAAGTCGAGCCCGTGCCGCCCGATGACGGCCCCGGTCACCGGGTCCCGCCGCAGCGTCCCCGGCGCGCCCGACAGGTCCCCGGACGGGCCGGCCTGCCAGAACTCCAGCAGCGCGTCCGGCACCGGGTCGCCCGCCCCGTCGTACACGTACCCCTGGACGGTGATCCCGCCGGGAGCGAGGTCGCCGCCGCCGGGGAACGGCAGCGCGTAGCCGTAGAACGGGCCCACGGTCTGCGAAGGCGTCGGCTTCATCGGCCCTCCTCCATCCAGGTCGCCGCCGGACCGTCGAGCACGATGTCCCACCGGTAGCCCAGAGACCACTCGGGCACGGACAGGTCGTGCTCGTACGCGGCCACCAGCCGCTGCCTGGCCTGCTCGTCGGTCACCGACCGCAGCACAGGGTCGTACGCGAACAGCGGGTCGTTCGGGAAGTACATCTGCGTGACCAGCCGCTGCGTGAACGCCGTGCCGAACACCGAGAAGTGGATGTGCGCCGGCCGCCAGGCGTTGACGTGGTTGCGCCACGGGTACGCGCCCGGCTTGATCGTGGTGAACGCGTAGCGGCCCTCGTCGTCGGTCAGGCAGCGGCCCACGCCGGTGAAATTGGGGTCGAGCGGCGCCGGATGGTCGTCGCGCTGGTGCAGGTAGCGGCCGGAGGCGTTGGCCTGCCAGACCTCCACCAGCTGGCCGCGCACCGGCTTCCCGGCGCGGTCGAGCACCCGCCCCTGCACGGTGATCCGCTCGCCCAGCGGATCGCCGAGGTGCTGCTTGGTCAGGTCCGCGTCGTGCGCGGTGACGTCGGTGACGCCGAAGACGGGACCGGCCAGTTCGGCCGCCTCCGGGTCCTTCACCGCGATCAGCGGCTGCTTGGGGTGGCGCAGCACGCTGCTGCGGTAGGGGGCGAAGTCGCGCGGCGGGTGGTTCGCCTCCTCTCCGTCGTGGGCCTTGTGCAGCTCGGCGATCTCGCGGTCGATGTCGGATTGGGTGAGGGGTGGGGTCATAGCGGCTACCTTTCCAGTACGACGGCCAGGCCCTGGCCGACGCCGATGCAGAGACAAGCCAGGCCGGTGCCGGAGCCGGCCGCCGCCAGGCGGTGGGCCACGGTCCCGGTGATGCGGGCGCCGGAGGCGCCGAGGGGGTGGCCGAGCGCGATCGCGCCGCCGTTCGGGTTGACGAGGGCGGGGTCGAGATCGGGCAACTCGGCCAGGCAGCCGAGGACCTGGGCGGCGAAGGCCTCGTTCAGCTCGACGGTGGCCAGGTCGCCGAACGTCTTCCCGGCCTTGGCGAGAGCCCGGTTGGCGGCCTCGACCGGGCCGAGGCCGAAGTAGCGGGGCTCGAGGGCACTGGCGGCCCCGGCGACGATCCGGGCCAGGGGCTCACGGCCGCGCAGCCCGGCCTCGTCGGTGAGCAGCAGCGCCGCCGCGCCGTCGTTGAGCGGCGAGGAGTTGCCCGCGGTGACCGTGCCGCCCTTGCGGAAGACGGGCTTGAGCCGGGCCAGCGCCTCCGGCGAGGTGTCCTCGCGGATGCCCTCGTCCCTGGTCAGATCCCCGACGGGGACGATCTCGCGGCCGAAGGACGCCTTGGCCGCCTTCTGGTGGCTGGCCAGCGCGTACGCGTCCTGCTCCTCCCGCGTGATGCCGTGCTTGTCGGCGATCAGCTCGGCGCCCTCGCCGAGCGGCACGGTGTGCTCGGCCGGCATCTTCGGGTTGACCAGCCGCCAGCCGAGCGTCGTGGAGACCAGCTCCTGCCCGCCCGCGGGGAAGGCCCGGTCCGGCTTGGGCAGCACCCACGGGGCGCGGGTCATCGACTCCACGCCGCCGGCGATCACGGTGGACGCGTCGCCCAGCGCGATCATCCGGTACGCCTGGATGACGGCCTCCATGCCGGAGCCGCACAGCCGGTTCACGGTCGCGCCCGGCGTGGTCACCGGCAGGCCGGCCAGCAGCGCGGCCATGCGGGCGACGTTGCGGTTCTCCTCGCCGGCGCCGTTGGCGTTGCCGAAGACGACCTCGTCGGGGGCCTCGACGTCGTTGCGCTCGGCGATCGCCGCGACGACGTGCGCGGCCAGGTCGTCGGGGCGGACGCGGGCCAGGGCCCCGCCGTGCCTGCCGAAAGGCGTGCGGACGGCGTCCACGACGTACACGGTGTTCATGCCAGCACCTCGGCTTCCGTACGCTCGCGCAGCTCCGCCACGCTCACTCCCGGCGCGGTCTCCACCAGGCGCAGCCCGTCCTCGGTGACGTCGAGCACGCCCAGGTCGGTGATGATCCGGTGCACGCACGCCTTCCCGGTGAGCGGCAGCGCGCACTCCTTGACGATCTTCGGTGACCCGTCCTTGGCGGTGTGGTCCATGATCACGATGACCTTCCGGGCGCCGTGGACGAGGTCCATCGCCCCGCCCATGCCCTTGACCAGCTTCCCCGGAACCATCCAGTTAGCCAGGTCGCCGCCGGCCGACACCTGCATCGCGCCCAGCACCGCCACGTCGATGTGCCCGCCGCGGATCATGCCGAACGACAGCGACGAGTCGAAGAACGCCGCCCCGTCCCGCACGGTCACCGTCTCCTTGCCCGCGTTGATCAGGTCGGGGTCGACCTCGTCCTCGGCAGGGTAGGGGCCGACGCCGAGGATGCCGTTCTCCGAGTGCAGGATCACGTCCACGTCGTCCGCCAGGAAGGACGGGATGCGGGTGGGCAGTCCGATGCCCAGGTTGACGTAGTCGCCGTCGCGCAGCTCGGCCGCAGCCCGGGCCACCATCTCGTCACGCGTCCAGCTCATGGGCGGACCGTCCTCTTCTCTATGCCCTTGTCCGAGGCCTGCTCGGGGGTCAGCGGCAGGATCCGCTGGACGAAGACGCCGGGCAGGTGGACCTCGTCGGGGTCCAGCTCCGTCAGCTCCTCGACCTCGGCGATCGTGATCCGGCCGGCCATCGCGGCGAGGGGGTTGAAGTTCCGGGAGGCCTTGTTGAAGACCAGGTTGCCGTGCCGGTCGCCCTTCGCCGCCCGTACCAGCGCGAAGTCCGTCGTGATGCCGTACTCCAGGACGTACTGCCGGCCGTCGAACTCGCGCACCTCCTTCGGCGGCGAGATGACCGCGACCGAGCCGTCGGGGTTGTGGCGCAGCGGCAGGCCGCCGTCGGCCACCGGGGTGCCGACCCCGGCCGGGGTGTAGAAGGCGGGGATGCCGCTGCCGCCCGCGCGCAGCCGCTCGGCCAGGCTGCCCTGCGGGGTCAGCTCCACCTCCAGCTCGCCGCCGAGATATTGACGGGCGAACTCCTTGTTCTCGCCGATGTACGACGCCGTCACGTGGGCGATGCGCCCGGCCGCGAGCAGCACGCCGAGTCCGCCGCCGTCGACGCCGCAGTTGTTCGACACGACCGAGATACCGGTCACCCCGGTGTTGTAGAGGGTCTGGATCAGCACGTTGGGGATGCCGCTGAGGCCGAAGCCGCCGACCGCGAACGACGCGCCGTCCCGCACGCCCGCCAGCGCTTCCTCGGCGGTCGCGACCACCTTGTCTCTCCGCACGACGCTCCATTCACCGGAGGTAGTGTTCGCATAGTGAACTTTTGTCCACTATTGTGTGGTCGAGTATCTGTAATGAGGGCGTTCCTGTCAAAGGATCTCGAGGTGGGGCGATGGAATCGGCCGGAACCCTGGAGCGCGGCCTGAGCGTGCTGCGCGTCCTGGCCGCCGACCCGCGCCGGCGCATGGCCGCCGGCGACCTGGTCCGCGCGACCGGCCTGGCCAGGTCCACGGTGGACCGCGTGCTGGCCACGTTCGCGCACCTCGGCTACGTCGGGCTGGACGACCGGAACGTACGGCTCGCGCCGCGGCTGATGGAGCTGGGGGAGGCGTACCTCGCCTGCGGCGGCCTGCGTGATGTGCTGTCCCCGCAGGCCGGGCGGCTGGCCGAGGACCTGGACGAGTCGGTGTCGCTGGCGGTGCGGGACGGCGACGCGGTGCGCTTCATCGGCCAGTTCACCCGGCGGCGCACCATGTCCGTGGCCTTCCGGGTCGGCGACCTGCTGCCCGCCGACCGGTGCGCGGCCGGTCTCGCCCTGCTCGGCCCGCCGGCGACGTGGGCCGAGGATGACCAGCTCATCGAGCCTGGGCTGGTGGCGGTCGCGGTGCCCGTACGGGACCGGGACGGCGAGCCCGTGTGCGCGGTCAGCGTGGTCAGCCACACCAGCAGGCACACCGCCGCCGGCCTGCGCGAGCACGCCCTGCCCCGGCTGCTCGAGACCGTCGCGGAAATGGAGTCGGCGCTGGCCCGCCGTGCCTCCGGGCCCGGCCACGACGCCGCCGTGGCCCGCCGCGACGCCGCTCCCGAGTCGCGCCAGGCCGCCGCCGCCGAGGACCTCTCACGGGCCGCCAAGAAGGAGCTGGGCGCGGGCTACCTGCAGTCCCTGGCCCGCGGCCTGGCCGTGATGGTCGCGCTCGGCACCCCTGGCGGCGCCACCATGGCCGACGCCGCCAGGGCCACCGGGCAGCCACGGGCGACCGTGCGCCGCGCCATTCAGACCCTGGAACGGCTCGGCTACGTGGCCGCCGACGGCACACTCCGCTTCGTCCTGCTGCCCAAGGTCCTGGAGCTCGGGTACGCCCACCTGTCCGGACGTGCCTTCCGCGCCGTCGTGCAGCCGCACCTGGCGGACCTGGTGGCCCGCGTCCACGAGTCGGCCTCGGTCGCCGTGCTGTCCGGCGACGACATCGTCTACCTTGCCCGCGTCCCGACCGAGCGCATCATGAGCGTGGACATCACCGTCGGCACCCGCTTCCCCGCGTACGCGACCTCGATGGGCCGGGTGCTGCTCGCCTCCCTGCCGGAGGAGCGGCTGGACGGCATCACCCCGAGGCCGCTGTCCCGCCACACCATCACCAGCACCGCCGACCTGAAGGCCGCGGTCCGGCAGGCCGCCGCGGACGGCTACGCCCTAGTCGACCAGGAACTGGAGGAGGGGGTGCGATCGCTCGCGGTCCCCATCCGGGACCGCGCCGGCCGGGTGGTCGCCGCCGTCAACGTCGCCACACACGTCAGCCGCGCCACCCCCGCCGACCTGGTCCGCGACGTTCTGCCCGCGCTCCGGGAGGCGGCGGCACGCATGGAGGCAGACCTGGCGTACGTCCACGGCCCCGCCTGGAACGGCGCCCTGCCCGAGGCCGCCAGGCTGGGCCGCTGACCCGTCAGCGGGGTCGCGCCGGCGCCACCGTTCGTCGGCATGCGTAACATAAATGGGCCTCGCCGGTGAGGATCTTCTTCCACATGTGTTCTGCCACCTGGCGGCGCCACGGACCGGCGTATGCCTTCTGTGGAAACATGGCTTGGTCCGTGCGGCGGATCCGATAGTTGCCGCCCGACGCCAGCAACTCGTAAAAGATTGTGCGGCATGAGCAGGTGTATTCGAGAGTTCGGCTATGAGACGGGTTGTCCGCGGTCCACTTGAGGGGAGACGTTTGGGCGTCAGCCCGGCGTGGCGGGTGTGGAGCGAGCCCGGGGCATGGCCATTGGTCCGTCAGATCAGAAGGCCTCATCCGAGCCCCCAACCGCCAGTCTCGACCATACGGTCTTTCCGCCGGTCAGCGGATACCGCGTCCCCCACTGAATGCTGAGGTGCTCGACCAGGAACAATCCGCGTCCACCTTCATCGTCGAGCGTGCTCTCATATCGTGTCGGCCGGGCGTTCCTCGTGTCCCATACTTCAATGAGCAGCTCACTCGCCAGCGAATACAGGCAGAGGCAGACCACCTCCATGCGGTCATGAATTTCGGGATAGCGAGCCTGCTGCGGAATAATATTGGTCGCCTTTATCGCGTTGGTGACCAGCTCGCTCACCACTAGTTCGGCATCGTTCATCACAGCCATAAGCCGCCATTTTTGCAGAAGCAGTCTTGTATGCAGCCGCGCCGTGGCAACGGATGAAACCATGGCGGGGAGTGGGATACAACTCGCGAAGGAGTCTCTCGCAGCCAAGGTCTTCTGGAGCATCGCGTCTCGCTGCCCGCTGCGCCCCGCCGCCTGGCTGCGCGACCGGTACGCGGGCACAGCTTCGTGCCCCTCATGGCGGAAGATTGTCGGCTTCGGTGCTCCGCCACCGTTACTCATATGGCATGCCTCCTCTCTGGCTGACAGCCCCGCAAGAGAAGCCAAGCAAGGTGGCGTTGTCAGTTCCAGAGCAGCTTCGGCGCGCGGATGTGGCAGAAATGAGGCACCGTGCAAGTAGCCACCCACGGAACAGGTGCCGGACCGCATGGTCGGGCACCTGTTCCGCCGTCTTGTGGAAAGGATCCCGTGCCTCATCCGACCGATCTGTACGACCTGCTGGTCTCCTTCGATCTCGACAGCGAGGAATACTCGGGCTTCCACTTGGTGTGGGCGGAGGGAATGGGTGCCAACGAGTTGTGCCGCCGTTTGGGCGGCGACCCGGCCAGCGCGTTCCGGTGCGACATCGACAACCTGGCGCGACCCGAGGCCGAGCCGGGTCCCGGCATGTGGGCTGGCACGGCCAACGGCTGGGCACAGGCCCTAGTGTTCAACCTGTACACCTCGCCGAAGTCCTTCCTCCAGGAAGTGTCGCGCGGCACACGAGCACTCAGCATCAAATGCGGTTACGAGAATCACCTTCTCCACTGGGCGGTGGACGGCACCATCGTCACGATCCTCGCCATCGCCTGGCCGAGCGAGCGAGGAGGAGTCGATCCGCACGCACTCGACGCGCTCATGGAGGGACTTGCCTTCCAGTTGGACAACCCAGATGACGACGGTATCGAGAACCCCGTGACTATCGAGGTCAGCGTCACTTCCGCCCTACGGTTGGCAGGCCGGATCACCGGGCGTGAGATCGATGCGAAATGGCTGAACGCCGTGCACAGCAATTACTCACTCAAGCAGAGCTGACCGCGAAAGCGTGCTGATGCCGGACGTGGAGGTGGCGTGAGCGTTTCGTAACAGGAACAGTATGTTCCGTGAGCAGGCGGCCCTGCATGCCCAGGCCAGTTGACCGTGCAGTGTATGGCGAACCGCCGTATGAGTGGGGAGGGGAGCATGCCGATGTGTTCGTGGCGTGCTTTGCCGATTATCATGCCTGGATATTCGAAAGCAATGCCAAGGTGCCTCTGTGGGTCAAGCCAGAAATTGAGCGGGTTCCGAGCAGACGCGATCCTCTCGTACCCACCGTCTGTTGCGACAGCACGCGGACGGGAAGAAGATGCGAGGCGAAATCGGTAGTGGGCCATGAAAGCCTGCCTGGCCCACTATCCGGGTTGGCCTCGGCGAGATCAGGAGTGCGATGAGTTCCCGTTCGCTTCCACGAAGGAGGGCGCCGGCGACGGGCTGCTGGTCAATGGCAAGCGGCTACGCTTCGAGAACGCCTCGGCGCGTGCCGTCAAGACGGCACATAACCAGGTGGCCGGACGGGATCTCTGGCTCTTCTATGCTCGTTATCGAGTGGTGAATAGCAGCAAGTTCTGGGTCAGCGTCAAGTAGCCACCCACGGAACAGGTGCCGGACCGCATGGTCGGGCACCTGTTCCGCCGTCTTGTGGAAAGGATCCCGTGCCCCATCCGACCGATCTGTACGACCTGCTGGTCTCCTTCGATCTCGACAGCGAGGAATACTCGGGCTTCCACTTGGTGTGGGCGGAGGGAATGGGTGCCAACGAGTTGTGCCGCCGTCTGGGCGGTGACCCGGCCAGCGCGTTCCGGTGCGACATCGACAACCTGGCGCGACCCGAGGCCGAGCCGGGTCCCGGCATGTGGGCCGGCACGGCCAACGGCTGGGCACAGGCCTTACTGTTCGGCCTTTACCCTTCACCGCTGTCCTTCCTCCAGGAAGTGTCGCGCGGCACGCGAGCGCTCAGCGTCAAATGCGGCTACGACAACTACCGCCTCGACTGGGCGATCGACGGGGTCGTCGTCACCTGCTTCCTCATCGACTGGCCTGCCGAGCGAGGAGGCACAGACCCGCACGCCCTCGACCCACTCATGGAAGGACTGTTCTTCCAGTTGGACAACCCAGATGACGACGGTATCGAGAATCCCGTGACCATCGAGGTAAGCGTCACATCCGCGCTACGGCTGGCAGGCCGGATCACCGGGCGCGAGATCGACGCGAAATGGCTGAACGCCGTGCACAGTTGCTACTCGCGCAGATCGAGCGGACCACCCGAGCTTGCTGATGTCGGACGTGGAGGTGGCGTGAGCGCTTCGTAACAGGAACAGCATTGTCCGTGAGCAGGCGGCCCCGCATGCCCGGGCCAGTTGACCGTGCAGTGTATGGCGAACCGCCGTATGAGTGGGGAACGGAACACGCCGATTTGTTCGTGGCGCGTTTTGCCGTCCAATGCCGGCAGCAGGGTCTCGCCCTGGTGGAAGCCCGCCGCGGGAGACAGCTTGTGGGCCTGGGCCATGAGCACGGGATGGCCCGGTCGTACCTGGGCGTTGGCCGAACTGCTGGTGCCCGCCCACGGTGACGGCGCCACGTGGCGCAAACCATCCACGACCTGCTGCTCACCGGCGGACCCGAAGAACCAGCCACCTTGGCCGTGCTGCCTGCGGCGACTCCGCGTGGCCGACACCGCAGCATCGACTGGATCGAGCTCGCCGTCCAGGTCGAGCCGGCGGCCTCCGATGTGTCGCTGACGGCGGGCATGTACGTCGAACTCCGCGGCTGAACCGTGAAAAGGCGGCCACGGGACGGACCCGTGGCCGCGCGCCGACCGGGTTACCAGCCGCCGCCTTCGTCGCCCTCGAAGGCCTCCTCCACGACCTCCTCGACGATCTCACCCGCCACGAGACCGCCCACCACGCCAGCGGCGCCGGCTGCGGCCACCGCGCCCAGCCCCCCGCCGTGGCCCTGGTAGTCGTGGTGGCCGCCGTGGCCGTAGCGGGACAGGTCGTACTGGGACAGGCCGGACAGCCAGCGGCCGATCTCGCCGGCCCAGTCGGTCCGCAGGGCGTCGTCGTGGCTGACCGCGAAATGACCGATCGCGTCCCCGGAGTAGCGGCCGGCGCGCTTGTCGGCCTCCAGGACCACCGTCAGCCCGGACGGGGTGGCGACGAACGTGACCTCGACCTCGCCCACGACCCCGCGCTGCTGAGCCGGCGGGTGGAACTCGATCTCCTGGTAGAACGGCAGCTCCTGGTCCACCCCGTACAACCGCCCGACCTCGAGGTCGGCGGACTTGAACCCGAAGCCGAGGTCCAGGAACGCCTCCAGGATCCGCAACTGCGACGGCAGCGGCTCGACGGCGATCATGTCGAGGTCGCCCTTGTCGACGGCCTTGGCGATGGCCAGCTCGGTGCGCACGCCCACCTTCATGCCGGTCAGCGGCTGCCCGCCGATCTCGCTGATCGGCGCCTCCCACGGCACCGGGATCGTGAACGTGACGACGCGGTCCTCGCCCTTGCGCAGCGTGAACGGCCCGGAGACCTGGGCGCGGGAGAACTCGCTCATCCCGGCGCTCTCCATGTCGCCGTGCTCGATCTCCACCCGGGCCACCAGGCCGAGGGTGATGTGCTCGATCTCGGCGTCGAAGTCGCCGCCCTTGAGCCGTACCTCGCCCTCCAGCGTGCCGCCCGGCCGGGTGCGCGGCGTGGACAGGACGGTGTCCACCGAGGGTGCGCCGACACCGAAAGCACCCAGCATCCGTTTGAAGACCACAGGTCTGTTCTCCTGTCGAACTGTCGAAGATCGGTTGTGTGCCGCCGACCTCAACGATCGGTGTCCGGAGTGAGTTCCACACCCGGTCGGCGAAGCAGCGCATGGAGTCGCGCAGCAGGTCGGCGGCCTCCTCGGGCGCGGCGCGGCGGCGGCGGGCACCACCATGCGGATGGTCTTGTCCGGCGGCGTGAAACCCTGGCGGTCCGAGTCGAACCAATCGAATCTGTCACCACTCGATGGCACACTGTGACGGTGCCCAAGACCAAGTACTTCAACACCACCGGACCGTGCGACAAGGCCACGTAGTTAAGTGGCGGGGTCGGCTGTCAATTCGGGCGTTCGGTCAGTTGGTGGCGTATTTGGCGTCAGGGAGTAGTGCCCGGGGGAT